>JBBINS010000044.1:10422-18430 GCA_037443765.1 Gammaproteobacteria bacterium | reverse complement strand
CTCGGCATGATCGCCGCTCGCGATGCGGGCCGCGAGGCCGAGCGACTCGAGTTCGCGCACGACCTCGGCCGCGTGCGGCCGCAGCGCATCGCCGAGCTCGAAGCGCGCGAGCCACGCGCCGCCGCGACCGAGGTGCACGCCGGATTCGGCGCTGCCGGCTGGCCGAACGCCGGCGAGCTCGGCGACGAAGGCCGCCGTGCCGATCCGGTAGGCGACCGCGCCGACGCGGCCCTCGATGCCGGCGCCCGGGTACACCGCGACGTCCTCCGCCGGCGCCGCCGCGATCGCCGCGAAGGCCTGCGCGAGCGGGTGCCCGGAGCTGCGCTCGAGCGCCGCGGCGATCGCGAGCGCCTCGTCGCGCCCGACGCCGAAGGTCGTGACGCGCTCGAGCCGCGGCCGGCCGAGGCTCAGCGTGCCGGTCTTGTCGAACAGCACCGTGTCGGCGTGCGCGAGTTCCTCGAGCGCGTCGGGACGCGTCACGAGCAGGCCCGCGCGCGCCAGCGTCGCCGTCGCCGCGGTGATCGCGGTCGGCGTCGCGAGCGACAGCGCGCAAGGACAGGTCACGACCAGCACCGCGAGCGTCGCCTCGAAGGCTCGCGACGGGTCGACGACCAGCCAGACCGCGGCGACGACTGCGGCGCCGATCAGCAGACGGGTCACGAACCAGGTCGCCGCCCGGTCGGCGAGGCGCGCGATGCGCGGCCGCTCGGTCTGGGCGCGCTCGAGCAGCCGCACGATGCCGGCGAGCACGGTCGACTGGCCGACGGCCGTCAGCTCGACCTCGACCGGGGCGGCGCAGTTGAGGGCGCCGGCGATCACCGGCGCGCCGACGCCCTTCGCGACCGGCAGCGATTCGCCCGTTAGCAGCGCCTCGTCGGCCTCCGTCGCGCCGGCGACGATTCGGCCGTCCGCGGGGAAGCACTCGCCGACCGGTACCAGCACGCGGTCGCCCGCGCCCAGCATCGAAACCGGCACGCGCTCGCGCGCGGCGCCCGCCATCCGCAGCGCGGTCGACGGTACGAGCCGCAGCAGCGCCTCGGCGGTCGAGCCGGCGCGATGGCGCGCGACCATCTCGACGTAACGGCCGAGCAGCAGCAGGAAGATGAACATCACGACCGAGTCGAAGTAGACGTCGCCGGCGTGGCGGAGAGTGTTCCAGGCGCTCGCCGCGAACGCGAGCCCGATGCCGATGGCGACCGGCACGTCCATGCCGACGTGGCGCGCGCGCAGCGCCGCGTAGGCGCCCGCGAAGAACGGCCGGCCGGCGTAGACGAGCACCGGCGCCGTGACCACCAGACTGATGATGCGCAGGTACTCGCGGATCACGGGGTCCATGCCGTCGACCGCGCCGATGTAGAGCGCGGTCGCGATCATCATGACCTGCATCATGCCGAAGCCGGCGACGGCCAGGCGCCTCAGCGCGCCGCGCCGCTCGCGGGTCGCGACCTCGAGCGTGTCGGTGGCGCCGAGCACGTGCGGCCGGTAGCCGAGCGCGGCGATCGAGCGCAGCACCGCCGCGAGCCCCAGGCGGCCGGGCTCGAAGGCCACCTGCGCGCGCGCGGTCGCCGGATTGACGCTGGCGCGCACGATGCCCGGCAGCCGGCCGAGGCTCTCGCCGATCAGCCAGCTGCAGGCGGCGCAGCGCAGCCCCTCGATCAGCAGGTTGACGACCGCCGCGTCGCCGTCGCGGCCGAGCAGCGGGCCGCACACGTCGGGGCGGTCGTAGGTGGCCCAGACGTCGTCGCCGCCGGCGGGCTCGGGGCGCGGGGCGGAGGCGGTGCGGAAGCGGTAGTAGTCGCCGAGACCGGCGCCCTCGATCAGCTCGGCGGCGGCGCGGCAGCCGAGGCAGCAGACGCGCTGCTCGCGCCCGTCGATGATCACGCCAATGCGGGTGTGATCCGGGAGCGGCTCGCCACAGTGAAAGCAGCCGGCCTCAGCCGGCGCGGTCACGGGATCGTCCCCGGCCTGAGCGTCAGCGTACCGAGCGTGTCGACGAATTCGCCGGTCAGCCGCCACGCGCGGTCGGCCGGCGAGACCTCGAGGTACCAGTGCCCGGGCGCGAGCGCCGGCAACGGCGCCGAGTAGACGCCGTCGGCACCGGCGCTCAGTGCCACGAGGCGGTCCTGCTCGGCGCGCGTCGCGTGCGAGAGGATCACGACGAGGCCGCGCGGGGCAGGCGCGCTGCCGGGTGCGAGCCGCACGGTCAGCCTGCCACCCTCGAGCGCGAGCTCGGCGCTGACGCCGAGACGCTTGGCGGCGAGGTCGCGGGTCGGGTCGCGGTTGATGGCGAGCCCTTCTTTGCGGTAGTCGTCGGCCACGACCGCGTCGCGCGTCACGAACGCGGTCACGACCGAGGCCACGGCGGCGATGACGGCGGCCACCGGCAGCAGGATCACGAGCCACACCATCGGCTCGCGGAACCACGGCCGCGCGAGCTCGGTGAGCCTGGGGCCGGGGGGTTGCTGCATTGCGATCCTCTCGGTGTTCATGGCGCGATGAAGCGGGCTTTTTCGATGACGCGCGCGGCGGGGCCGTCGGCGTCGGTGAGCACGAAGCGGATGTCGTGCCCGCCCTTGACGATACCCCCGGGGACCGCGACGCGCAGCGGAACCGAGAACACCTCGCCGCCGTCGACGCGCCAGGTCGTGTGCGGCGCGTCGATGCGCGCGCCGTCGATACCCTCCACCGCGAGGCGATAGGTGTGCGCCTGCTGGTCCTTGTTCAGGATCTTGAGGTTGTAGACGTTCTCGATCTCGCCACGCGCGGTCTCCTGGTAGAGCGCGTTGCGGTCGCGGATCACGTCGAGGGCGACGGTCTTGCGCATCAGCAGCGCGCTGAAGCCGACAGCGAAGATGATCGTGAGCAGCGTCGCGTAGACCAGCGTTCGCGGCCGCAGGGCGCGCGACGGCCGGCCGTCGAGCGCGTTCTGCGTCGTGTAGCGGATCAGCCCGCGCGGGTAGCCGACCTTGTCCATGACGCCGTCGCAGGCGTCGATGCAGACGGCGCACGCGATGCACTCGTACTGCAGGCCCTTGCGGATGTCGATGCCGGTCGGGCAGACCTGCACGCACAAGGTGCAGTCGATGCACTCGCCGAGGCCCTTGGCCTTGTAGTCGACGCCGCGCGCGCGCGCGCCGCGCGGCTCGCCGCGCTTGGCGTCGTAGGTGATGATCAGCGTGTCGCGGTCGAACATCGCGCTCTGGAAGCGAGCGTACGGGCACATGTACTTGCAGACCTGCTCGCGCATGTAGCCGGCGTTGACGTAGGTCGCCGCGCCGTAGAACAGCGTCCAGAACAGCGCCCAGCCGCCGAGCGAGCGCGTCAGGATGTCCTGCGTCAGCAACGGCATCGGCACGAAGTAGCCGACGAACGACAGCCCGGTCCAGAGCGCGAAGCCGATCCACAGCGCCTGCTTGGCGGCCTTGCGCGCGACCTTGCCGGGGGTCCACGGCGCGCGGTCGAGCTTGATGCGCCGCGCGCGGTCGCCCTCGACGGCGTGCTCCAGCCACACGAACACTTCGGTCCAGACGGTCTGCGGGCACGCGAAGCCGCACCACAGCCGGCCGGCGAGCGCCGTGAAGAAGAACAGCGACAGGCCGAGCAGCACCAGGATCCAGGTCAGGAAGATGAAGTCCTGCGGCCACAGCACGAGGCCGAGGATGTAGAACTTGCGCGCCGGCAGGTCAAAGAGCACGGCCTGGCGGCCGTCCCACTTCAGCCACGGCACGACGTAGAACAGCCCGAGCAGCACGAACACCGCGACGCGCCGCAGCCGGTCGAAGCGCCCGTTGACCTCGCGCGGGTGGATCTTCTCGTGCTTGGCGTAGAACGACACCGGCTCTTCCGGCGGCTCGGTCGGGCCGCCGGCCGGGAGCTCGCGGTTGGCGTTCACGGTCGCGGTCCGCCGACGTCGGTCCGGCCGAGCTGCGACTCGGTGCGCACGAGGTACAGGCTGAGGGCGCTCGACAGCGTGGTGAAGGCCCAGAAGAAGAAGAACCCGAGGGCGTAGCCCGCGTTGTGGTTCGCCACCAGCGCAGCGAGGGCCGTGCCCTCGCCGATGTCGACCGGGTCGAAGATCGCGAAGAAGAACATCGTCATGACGGCCGCGGCCAGGAACGACGGCCAGAGCACGACCGCGACGTCGCGCCGCGCGCGGCTCCAAGCCGAGACCGGGGGCTCATCGAGCTCGCCGCTGATCGAATCCGGTTCGCCGTGCCTCACCGCCCCTCCTCAGCCGCCCGCGCCCGTCGCCGGAGCAGGCGACGGTGCGGCCGGCGCCGACGGCACCGGCGACAGGCTGTAGACGTAGCCGGCCAGCAGCCGGACCTTTTGCTCGCCGAGCAGCGCGAGGTGGGCCGGCATCTTGTTGCTCCGCCCGTTCGTGACCGTCTCCTTGATCGCCGACAGCGAGCCGCCGTAGATCCAGTACTCGTCCGTCAGGTTCGGCGCGCCGAGCGCCGGGGTGCCCTTACCGTCAGGCCCGTGGCACGCGGAGCAGACAGTGTCGAACTTCTCCTTGCCGGCCGCAACCAGGTCGGGCTGCGGCGCCGTCCGGCCGGACAGGCTGTAGACGTAGTTGGCGACCGCCTCGACGCCGTCGGCGCCGAGCACGGCGCCCCAGGCGGGCATGACGCCCTGCCGGCCGTTGCTGATCGTCGCCACGATCGCGTCCGCGTCGCGGCCCCAGGTCAGGTTCGGCGAGGTGAGGTTCGGGAAGCCCTTGCCGCCGCGGGCGTCGGAGCCGTGGCACATCGAGCAGTTGTTGGCGAACAGGTTCTTGGCGACCTTGATGGCGCCCGGATCCCTGGCCAGCTCCTCGATCGACTTGCCGCTGTACTTGCCGAGCTCCCGCGCGGCGATCGCGTTCGCCTCGTCGCTCTGGGCCTGCCACTGCTTGACCTCGGTCCAGCCGAGCGTGCCCTTGAAGGCGCCGAAGCCCGGGAACAGCACGAGATAGCCGATTCCGAACGCGACGGTGAAGTAGAACAGCCACAGCCACCAGCGCGGCAGCGGGTTGTTGTACTCCTGCAGGTCGCCGTCCCAGACGTGCCCGGTGGTCTCGGGACCGGCTGCCTGGTCGCCCTTCTTGGCGGTCGTGGTCGCGAGCAGCAGCCAGATCGCGAAGACGATGTTGGCCGTGACGAGCAGGACGATCCACCAGTTCCAGAATCCGCTCATGACTGCGCTCCCGACTTGATTCCGGCATCCTCCTCGAGCGGCAGTCGCGCTGCCGCCGCGAAGTCACTGTGGCGTCGCTGGCTGTAGCTCCAGGCGACGACGCCCACGAACGCGAGCATCGAAATCAGGGTCGTGATCCCGGCGACCCAGCCGTAGATGATCGTGCTCATGTCAGTTCTTCCAGGTCTTCGAGGCGAGCCCGAGGCCCTGCAGGAACGCGATCAGCGCGTCCTGCTCGGTCTTGCCATCGACGGCGGCCTTCGCGCCGGCGATCTCGGCGTCGGTGTACGGGACCCCGACGTGCCGGAGCGCCGTCATCTTGGCGGCCGTGCCGTCGGCGTCGATCTTGGTGGTCGCCAGCCAGGGGAAGCCCGGCATGTTCGACTCCGGCACGACGTCGCGCGGGTTGTTGAGGTGCGCGCGATGCCACTCGTCCGAGTAGCGGCCACCGACGCGCGCGAGGTCGGGCCCGGTGCGCTTCGAGCCGAACTGGAACGGGTGGTCGTAGACCGACTCGCCGGCCAGCGAGTAGTGCCCGTAGCGCTCGGTCTCGGCCCGCAGCGGGCGGATCATCTGCGAGTGGCAGAGGTAGCAGCCCTCGCGCACGTAGATGTCGCGGCCCTCGACCTGGAGCGCCGTGTACGGCACGACCCCCGGCGCGGGGTCGGTGCCCATGCCGGTGAAGTACAGCGGCACGATCTCGACCAGTCCGCCGACGCTGATGACGATCGCCGTCAGGACGCCGAGCAGTCCGACGTTCTTCTCGATCTTTTCGTGGTTCATGGGTTCACTTCCACTGCGAGTTCAGGCGCGCCGCTCAGCCGGCCGCCGGCTGCAACACCGGCTGGTCAGCGGTCGTCGCGTTCGGGGCGGTGACGGTCTTCCAGACGTTGTAGGCCATCAGCAGCATGCCGCCGAACGCGAGCGCGCCGCCCGCGAGCCGTACCGCGTAGAACGGGTAGGTGACCTTCAGCGACTCGACGAAGGTGTAGGTCAGCGTGCCGTCGGCGTTCGTCGCGCGCCACATCAGGCCCTGCATGACGCCCGCGATCCACATCGAGGCGACGTACAGCACGATGCCGATCGTGGTCGTCCAGAAGTGGATGTCGATCAGGCGCGTCGAGTACATCTCGATGCGGCCCCAGAGGCGCGGGATCAGCACGTACAGCATGCCGATCGTGACCATCGCGACCCAGCCGAGGGCGCCGGAGTGAACGTGGCCGATGGTCCAGTCGGTGTAGTGCGAGAGCGCGTTGACCGTCTTGATCGACATCATCGGTCCCTCGAAGGTCGACATGCCGTAGAACGACAGCGACACGATGAGGAACTTGAGGATCGGGTCGGTGCGCAGCTTATGCCAGGCGCCCGACAGCGTCATGATGCCGTTGATCATGCCGCCCCAGGACGGCGCGATCAGCATCAGCGAGAACACCATGCCGAGCGACTGCGCCCAGTCGGGCAGCGAGGTGTAGATGAGGTGATGCGGTCCGGCCCACATGTAGATCGAGATCAGGGCCCAGAAGTGCACGACCGACAGCCGGTAGGAGTAGATCGGCCGGCCGGCCTGCTTCGGCACGAAGTAGTACATGATGCCGAGGAAGCCTGCGGTCAGGAAGAAGCCGACCGCGTTGTGCCCGTACCACCACTGCACCATCGCGTCGACGACGCCCGGGTAGACCGAGTACGACTTCCACATCGTCACCGGGATCTCGGCGCTATTGACGATGTGCAGCACGGCGATCGTGATGATGTAGGCGGCGAAGAACCAGTTCGCCACGTAGATGTGCTTCACCTTGCGGATCGCGAGCGTGCCGAGAAACACGATTGCGTAGCAGACCCAGACGACGGCGATCGCGATGTCGATCGGCCACTCGAGCTCGGCGTATTCCTTGCCACTCGTGTAGCCGAGCGGCAGCGTGATCGCCGCCGCGACGATGATCAGCTGCCAGCCCCAGAACGTGAACGAGGCCAGCGGGCCGGCGAACAGGCGCGTGTGGCAGGTGCGCTGCACGACGTAGTAGGACGAGGCGAACAGCGCGCAGCCGCCGAACGCGAAGATCACCGCGTTCGTGTGTAGCGGCCGGAGGCGGCCGAAGCTGAGCCACGGGATGTCAAAGTTCAGCGCCGGGAAGAGCAGCTGGGCCGCGATCAGCACGCCGACCAGCATTCCGACGATGCCCCAGACGACGGTCATCACGGCGAACTGCCGGACGACCGTATCGTTATACGTTTCCGCGCGTTGCATGGGCGTTCCGTAAAGCAGGTTGAGGTGGGTGCGCCAGTGCGAGGCCGCTCCGGCAGCGCAGCAAGGGTACTTGAGGGCAGACCGCGACACACATACGCAAATGCCCATATGCCTTGCGGTAATCCCGGAGTTGCCGCAGTCTCGTTGGCGTGACGCCCCGACGACGCGCGACCCGCTTCGGCTTCCACCGTATCCTCGCGATCGTCGACCCGGGCGCCCGCTCGCAACCCGCGCTCGAGAAGGCCGAGCGGCTGGCCCGGGCGTTCCGGGCGCGCGTCGAGCTCTACGCCTGCGACTACCGCGAGGGTCTCGACGGGCCGGGCGGGGCGCTCGCCGCGGTGCGGCGTGCCCAGGTCGAGGCCGGCGAGGCGGCGCTGCGGCGGCTCGCGCGCGAGTACCTGCGCGGCGGCCGCTGCGAGCTGCGCTACGAGCTCGGCCACCCGCGCGCGACCTGCATCCTGGCGCGCGTGCGGCGCATCCGGCCCGACCTCGTGATCCTCGACTCCGAGTTCCACCCCGCCGCGCGCCGGACGCTGTTCGGCCCGGCCGACTGGCCGCTGATCCGTGACTGCCCGGCGCCGCTGC
>JBBINS010000044.1:6874-10412 GCA_037443765.1 Gammaproteobacteria bacterium | reverse complement strand
GCCATTACCCAGTTTCGGTACATGGAAAAGAGGGTGCACTACCAGTGATCAACCGCGGGTCGGACCGGATGCAGAAGGTGGAGGTCTTGGCAATCTGGGTGCTGGCGTTTATTTGGGCGGCGCCGCTGCTCTACGCCAAGCCCGGCCGCTGGCACGCGGCGCCGCGGATCGCCGCCGCCGTCGACCCGCTCCATCCGGCCGATCCGCACGGCCGGCTCGAGACGGCGCTGGTCGGTCGCGCGCGCGCTCGCCCGCGCGCTCAAGGGGTCGCTGTCGCTGGTGCACGCCTGGCTGCCGCTCGAGCCCGCGATCGCCGGTCCCGGGATCCTCGGCCTTTCGCCCGGCGCGCCGGCCGAGGTCGAGCGCCGGCTCGCGCAGACCGAGGCGGCTGCGGCCCGCGCAGTCGCCGCGCTCGGCCGGGGCGGGGGGGCGCCGGCCGGCGAGCCGGTGCTGTTGCGCGGCGCCGCGGTCGAGACGCTGCCGGGCTTCGCCGAGGTCGAAGGCCTCGACGTGCTCGCGCTCGGCGCGGTGTCGCGCGGCCGGCTCTACGAGGCGTTGGTCGGCGCGACGGCGGAACGACTGCTCGAGCGTGTGCCGTGCGACGTGCTGGTCGTCAAGGCGCCGGCGCCGGCGGCGCGACGGGCGCCGGCCGGGCGCGGCGTCCGCCGGCGTATAAAGGTATAGTCGGACGCGGCCCGCGGCCCCTCGCCGCGGGTTCCCAGCGATGTCGCAATCAGATTTTCGTGCCCGTGCACGGCGCCTCCGCGAGGCCCGGCGGCTGATCGTCAAGGTCGGCTCGGCGCTGCTCGTCGACGCCAAGGCCGGACGACTCAACCGCGCCTGGCTCGAGAGCCTCGGCGACGACCTCGCGCGCGCGGCGAAGCGCGGCCAACAGCTGATCGTCGTCTCGAGCGGAGCGATCGCGCTCGGCCGCCGCCACCTCGGCCTCGCCGCCGGCCGGCTGCGCCTCGAGGAGAGCCAGGCCGCGGCCGCGGTCGGCCAGATCCGCCTCGCGCGCGCCTGGCAGGAGATCCTCGAGGAACGGGGACTCGCGGTCGCCCAGGTGCTGCTGACGCTCGAGGACACCGAGGAGCGGCAGCGCTACCTCAATGCCCGCGCGACCCTCAACACGCTGCTCGCCCTCGGCGCGGTGCCGGTGATCAACGAAAACGACACCGTCGCGACGGCCGAGATCCGCTACGGCGACAACGACCGCCTCGCCGCCCGCGTCGCGCAGATGGCGAGCGCCGAGTGCCTCGTGCTGCTGTCCGACATCGACGGCCTCTACACCGCCGATCCCGGCCGCGACCCGGCGGCGCGCTTCATCCCGGAGGTGCGCGCCGTCGACGGCGAGGTCGAGGCGATGGCGTCCGGGCCGAGCTCGGGGATCGGCTCCGGCGGCATGACGACGAAGGTCGCCGCGGCGCGGATCGCGCTCGCGGCGGGCTCGAGCCTGTGCATCGCGAGCGGCCGCCGGCTGCATCCCCTGCGGGCGGTCGAGGACGGCGAGCGCTGCACCTGGTTCCTGCCCGGCACGACGCCGCTCGCGACCCGCAAGCAGTGGATCGCCGGCACCCTCAAGCCTCGCGGCCGGGTGCTGATCGACGCCGGTGCCGCCGCCGCGCTCGGTCGCGGCAAGAGCCTCCTGCCGGCCGGCGTCACCCGCGTCAGCGGCCGCTTCGAGCGTGGCGACACCGTCAGCGTAATCGCCGACGGGCGCGAGGTCGCGCGCGGCCTCAGCGCCTACTCGTCGGCGGACGCGGCACTGATCGCGGGCCGCCGCAGCGGCGACATCGAGGCGCTGCTCGGTTATCGCGGTCGCGAGGAGCTGATCCACCGCGACGACCTGGTCGTGCTGCCCGGCGGCGGAGGATGAGCCGATGAACACGGGTGCTGCGGACGGCAACGAGCTCGGCGCCACGATGGAGCGCCTCGGGCGCGAGGCGCTGGCGGCGGCCCGCGTGCTGGCGCGCGCGCCGCGTCAGGTCAAGGACACGGCGCTCGAGCAGGCGGCGGCGGCGCTGCGCGGCCGCACCGGCGCGCTCCTCGAAGCGAACGCCCGCGACATGGACGCGGCCCGCGCGCGCGGCCTCGGTGCCGCGCTCCTCGACCGGCTCGAGCTCGACGCGAAGCGCATCGAGGCGATGGCGCTCGGCCTCGAGTCGATCGCGCTCCTGCCGGACCCGATCGGCGCGGTGATCGCCGAGTGGACCCGGCCGAACGGGCTCGTGATCCAGCGCGTGCGCGTGCCGCTCGGCGTCATCGCGATCATCTACGAGAGCCGGCCGAACGTGACGGCGGACGCCGGCGGGCTGTGCCTGAAGTCGGGCAACGCGGTGATCCTGCGGCCAGGCTCCGAGAGCTTCCACTCGAGCGCCGCGATCCACGCCTGCCTCGAGGCGGGCCTCGAGGCCGCCGGCCTGCCGCTCGCCGCGATCCAGCGGGTGCCGACCACCGACCGCGAGGCGGTGCGCTATCTGCTCGCCGGGATGACCGACTACGTCGACGTCGTGGTGCCGCGCGGCGGCAAGGGCCTCATCGAGCGCGTGCGCCGCGAGGCGCGCGTGCCCGTGATCGGGCACCTCGACGGCAACTGCCACGTCTACGTCGACCGCGACGCCGACCTCGCGATGGCGCGCGAGATCGTCCTCAACGCGAAGCTGCGGCGCACCGGCGTCTGCGGTGCGGCCGAGACGCTGCTCGTCGACCGCGCCGCGGCGCCCGCGCTGCTCGCGCCGATCCTCGGCGCGCTGCTCGACGCCGGCTGCGAGGTGCGCGGCGACGAGGCGTGCCGCGCCGCGGACCGGCGCGTCCGCGCGGCCACCGAGGACGACTGGTACACCGAGTACCTCGACGCGGTCATCGCCGCGCGGCTCGTCGACGGCGTCGACGGCGCGATCGAGCACATCGCCCGCTACGGCTCGGCACACACCGAATCGATCGTGACCGAGAACGCCGCGACCGCCGAGCGCTTCCTCGGCGGCGTCGACAGCGCGATCGTGCTGCACAACGCGTCGACGCAGTTCGCCGACGGCGGCGAGTTCGGCATGGGCGCGGAGATCGGCATCTCGACGGACAAGTTCCACGCCCGCGGCCCGGTCGGCGTCGAGCAGCTCACGAGCTACAAGTACCTGGTGCGCGGCGCGGGCCACGTCCGGCCGCGCTGATCGCCGCGGCGCCCTGGCTCAGGGGATGCGGCGGGCCGCGAGGCCGCCGCGCAGCGACCACACCGAATGCAGCCCGGCGCGACGCAGCGCGAGCGCCGCGGCACGCGAGCGCTGGCCGCGTGCGCACAGCAGCAGATAGCGGCCCGCCGCGTCGAGCTGCGCCGGGTCGTCGAGCAGCCGGTCGAGCGGAATGTGCAGGTGCGGGCCCGGCGCGGGCTCGCGCGCGGCCTCGACGGCGTCGCGCAGGTCCACGACGACGTAATCGTTGGCGGCGGCGTCCTCGAGCGCGGCGAGGTCGACCTCGATCGCGGTCTCGGCCTCGGCCTCGGCCGCCGCGCCCGGCAGGCGGACGCAGTCGCGCCCCGCGCAGC
>JBBINS010000044.1:0-6864 GCA_037443765.1 Gammaproteobacteria bacterium | reverse complement strand
CGAGCGTGCCGAGGTCGACGAGCACGACCGCGTCCTCGGCCGCGCTCGGCAGGCCGAGCACGAGCTTCAGCACCTCGAGGGCCTGCAGGCTGCCGAGCACGCCCGGCACCGGACCGAGCACGCCGGCCTCGGCGCAGTTGCCGACGAGGCCGTCGCGCGTCGCCTCGGGCCAGACGCAGCGCAGGCACGCGCCGCCGGGCTTAACGACCTGCAGCTGGCCCTCGTACTGGTACACGCTCGCGAGCACGGCGGCCTTGCCGAGCCCGACCGCGACGTCGTTGACCACGAAACGCGTCGTGAAGTTGTCGCTGCAGTCGACCAGCACGTCGTAGCCGGCCGCGAGCGCCGGCAGCCGCCCGCGGTCCGCGCGCTCGACGTAGGCGCGCACGTCGACCTCCGGGTTCAGCGCGCGCAGCCGCTCGGCCGCGAGCAGCGCCTTCGGCCGGCCGGCGTCGCCGAGCGCGTACAGCGTCTGGCGGTGCAGGTTCGAGGGCTCGAGGACGTCGCCGTCGACGACGCCGAGCGTGCCGATCCCGGCGCCGGCGAGGTAGCTGAGCACCGGCACGCCGAGGCCACCCGCACCGACGACCAGCACGCGCGCCCGCCGGATGCGCACCTGGCCGGACTCGCCGACCTCGGGCAGCACGACCTGGCGCGAGTAGTCGGGTGGCGTCAGTCCCCGCGGATGCGCCGCCGGCCGCGCGCCGCCGGCGATCGCGGCGTGGTGGCCGTGGTCGTGATCGTGATCGTGCTCGTGGCCGTGCGCGTGGCCGTGCGCGTGGCCGTGCGCGTGGTCGTGGTCGTGGTCGTGGCTGCCGCGGTGCGCGTCGTCGTCCGCGGCGGCGGCGGACGCGGCGCCGGCGGCCGCGCAACGCTCGCAGTTGACCCAGCCGGAGTCGCCGTCGACGTAGTACTCCTTCTTCCAGATCGGGACGCGGTGCTTGACCTCGTCGATGATGTAGCGGCACGCGGCGAACGCCTCGCCGCGGTGTGACGCGCTGACCCCGACCCAGACGGCAAGTTCGCCGAGCCTGAGTTCGCCGACGCGGTGCACGCAGCGCGCATGGCGGACGCCGAAGCGCTCCACGGCCTCGGCCACGATGCGCTCCCCCTCCTTGACCGCGAGTTCGGCGTAGGCCTCGTACTCGAGCCGCTCGACCGGGCGACCGTCGTTGAAGTCGCGTACCCAGCCCTCGAAGCTCGCGTAGCCGCCGCAGGCGGGGTCCTCGACGCGGATGCGCTCCGCCACGGTGTCAAGAGACCGGTCGCTGAACGCGAACGCGCCCATCTCAGCCGCCCGCGACCGGCGGGATGAACACGACGCGCGCGCCGTCCGCGAGCGGCGCCTGCCAGTCGGCGAATTCGCCGTCGATCGCGACGCGCAGCTGGGCGCGGGCGAGCGACAGCCCGTGGCGCGCGCGCAGCTCCTCGTAGAGCGCCGCCGGCGTCGCGGCGCCGGTGACCACGCGCTCCTCGCTGCGGCCGGCCTGCTCGCGCAGGACCGCGTAGTACTGGACGTGGACGGCGGTCATCGCGCGGTGCCGCCGCGGGCGAGGGCGTCGGCGTAGTCCGACGGCGTGTTGACGTTGGCGAGGGCGTCCGGCGTCGCGAGGTCCACGAGCCGCGCGGCATGGTTCAGCAGGAACTTGCGCGGGCAGCTCCTGCCGCCGGCGACGAACGCCGCGAGCGGCTCGCGGCTCGCGGGCTCCCAGATCGCGCACAACGGCTCCGGCAGACCGTCCGCGGCGCTGCGGTAGGCGGTGGCCATCGCCGCCGGGTCGCGCGCGCCGATCAGCCGCTCGAGCGTCGCCGCGTCGAGCAGCGGCAGGTCGACCGCGACCACGAGCCAGGCATGGTCCGGCAGCGCCTCGTGGGCCGCGAGGATACCGGCGGCGGGGCCGACGTCGGCGAGCCGGTCGACGATCTGCGGGAAGCGCCGGCGCTCGGCGTCGTCCCGCTGGTCGGGCCGCACCGATACGAAGGTCTGGGCGGCATAGCGGCCGACGAGGCGCACCGCGCGGCCGAGCTGGGTCTCGCCGCCGAACTCGAGCGCCGCCTTGTCGCGCTGCATCCGCTGGCTGCGACCGCCGGCGAGCACCAGCCCGGCGAGCGGGGCGTCAGCGCTCATGCTGCGCCCCGTAGTCGCTCTTGCCGCCGCGCTTCGCGACGAGGCGTGTGCCATCGATGACGATGTCGTGCGAGAGCGCCTTGCACATGTCGTAGACCGTCAGTGCCGCGACGCTGGCGCCCGTGAGGGCCTCCATCTCGACGCCGGTGCGGTGGTGGACCCCGACCTCGCAGCGGATCACGACGTCGTCGCCGTCGGCGACGATCTCGATCCGGCACTTCTCGAGGCCGAGCGGGTGGCAGAACGGGATCAGCTCGTGCGTGCGCTTGGCGGCCATCGTGCCGGCGATGATCGCGGTCTGGAACACCGGCCCCTTCGCGGTCGTGTAGCCCGCCGCGCCGAGCGTGCGCGCGACCTCCGCCGGCAGCCGCACGCGCGACTCCGCGACCGCGCTGCGCGCGGTCACCGCCTTGTCGCCGACGTCGACCATCGTCGGGCGGCCGTCGCTGCTGACGTGCGTCAGGGTGCTCATCAGCCTCCGATGTAGTACATCTCGATCTTGCGCTCGCCGCCAGCGGCGTGCAGCTCGGCGCGCGCCTCGCTGTAGCGGTCGTTGCGACCGAGCCAGGCGCTGCGGATCAGCGCCTCGAGCTCGGCGTCGTCGGCGCCGTCCCGCAGCGGCGTGCGCAGGTCGAGGCCGTGGGTCGCGAACAGGCAGGTGTACAGCACGCCCTCCGACGACAGTCGCGCGCGCGTGCAGGCGCCGCAGAACGGCTGGCTGACCGAGGAGATGAAGCCGACCTCCCCCTGGCCGTCCGCGAAGCCGTAGCGCTCGGCGACCTCGCCGCGGTAGCCGGCGGCGAGCGGCACGAGCGGCCAGCGCGCGTGGACGAGGTCGCGCAGCTCGCGCGACGGCACGACGCGCTTCAGGTCCCAGTGGTTGCGCGTACCGACGTCCATGTACTCGATGAAGCGGACGATCACCGGGGTGCCGCGGAAGCGCTCGACCAGCGCGAGCGTCGTGTGGTCGTTGACGCCGCGCTGCACGACGCAGTTGAGCTTGACCGGCGCGAGACCGGCCGCGAGCGCGGCCTCGATGCCCTCGAGGATCTCGGCGGGGTTGCCGAGGCCGCCGGACATCGCGCGGAACACCTCCGGGTCGAGCGAGTCGAGGCTCACGGTGACCCGGCCGAGGCCCTGCGCCTTCAGTTCCTCGGCATGGCGCGCGAGCAGCACGCCATTGGTCGTCAGCGCGACGTCCTCGACGAGCGGCAGCGCCGCGAGGTCGCCGACGAGCTCGGCGAGGCCGGCCCGCAGCAGCGGCTCGCCACCGGTGAGGCGGAGCTTGCGGACGCCGAGCCCGACGAACAGGGCCGCCAGGCGCGTGATCTCGTTGAACGACAGCCGCTCGGCCGAGCCGAGGAAGCGGTAGCCCTCGCCGTAGGTCTCCTTCGGCATGCAGTACGGGCAGCGGAAGTTGCAGCGGTCCATGACCGAGATCCGCAGGTCGTGCATCGGCCTCCCGCGGCGGTCGAGCGGGGCTTTCGGATCGTGCAGCGCGACGACGGGCGTCATGGTCACCAAGTGTAGATCGGGACGGCCTCGCCGGGTTCAATCCGGCGGCCGGCGGCCAGCTCGACGAAGCCCGCGGTGCCGGCGAGGGCGGTGAAGTCCCCCGAGCCGTGGGTCGGGTGCAGCGTGACCGCCGCCGGGTGGCCGGCCCCGCCCCGGTCCACCGGCACGAACGCCGTCAGCGGATGGCGCGACTCGTAGCCCTCGGCGAGCGCCACGAGCGGCGCCGGCGGGGCCTCCCAGCCGGTCAGCCGGGCGAGGGCCGGCAGTACGTAGCGGATCAGGCACACGAGCGTCGACACCGGGTTGCCGGGCAGCGCGAACACCGGCTGGCCCGCCGGCCCGATGCCGAACCAGAAGGGCTTGCCCGGTCGCTGCGCCACCTTATGGAAGACGCGCCGCACGCCGACCGCCTCGAGCGCCGCCGGCACGTGGTCGAAGCGTCCGGCCGACACGCCGCCCGACAGCACCAGCGCGTCGTGCCCGGCGAGGTGCGCCGCGAGCCGCGCGCACAGCGTCGGCAGGTCGTCGACCACGTGGTCGTCGGTCCTCGGCGCGTAGCCGTGCAGCGCGAGCGTCGCGGCCACGCCGTACGCGTTCGAGCGGCGGATCTGCCACGGCTCGAGCGGCAGGCCCGGGGCGACCAGTTCGTCGCCCGTCGAGATCACGGCGAGGCGCGGCTCGCGGCTGACCACGACGGCGCTGCGGCCCACCGAGGCGGCGATCGCGAGCTCCGGGCCCCGCAGCCGCGTGCCGCTCGCGAGCGCGAGGCTGCCGGCGCGCGCGTCGCTGGCGCGCCGGTGGACGTTCGCGAACCGCGCGGGCGGGGACGCATCGTGCACGAGCGCGCAGCCGTCCGCGAGCTCGAGCGCCTCGACCGGGATCACCGTGTCCGACCCGGGCGGCAGCATCGCGCCGGTCATGACCTCGAGGCAGGCGTCGCCGCCCGGCAGCGCCACCGGCTCGCGGCCCGCCGCCACGGTGCCGGCGATCCGGAACGACCGACGGCCGGCGGTCAGTGCATCGCGCGCGATCGCGATGCCGTCCATCGCCACGCGGTCGAAGGGCGGCTGGTCGCGCTCGGCGGCGAGGTCCTCGCGCAGCACCCGGCCGGCGGCACGGGCGAGCGCGCAGGACTCGGTCGCGAGCGGCGCGAGCTCGGCGGCGATCGCTGCCGCCGCGCCGGCCGGCGTCAGCATCGGCGCGGCTCCGTCAGGACTTCGGATGGGCTTCGTTGTAGGCCTTGCGCTGCGTATTGAAGCGGTCGGCGACGGCCTCCTCGTCGGCGACGGCGGCGTTGTGCTTCTGCACCCGGACGCGCTCGCGGGCGTCCTGCGCCTTCTTCTGGTCGTCGGAGAGCGCCGTGCCGGCGGGCGCGGGCGGGTTCTCCTCGTCGATGCACTTCAGGTACACGTCCATGTCCGTCATGAACTGCTTGACCGCCCCCTGGGCGGCGCGCATCTCGTCGAGGCTGGCCGTCTTGCCGTCGGGGATCTGGCTCGGCGCCTTCGGATAGTTGCAGCCGGCGTAGGCGGCGGGCGCGGCGCCCAGGGTTCCGAGTGCGACGAGGCACACGGCGAGTCTCGGGATGCGGATCATGGAGAAACCTCGCTGACCGGCCGACATGGCCGGGATTCGGCGCCCATCTTATCGGCTCGGGGCCGGCGCGGCGATTCTCGTCCGCGGCGCACCCGGCCTACTGCGGCGCGGCGTCCACCGGTACCATCCGCCACCGTGAGCCCAGCGTCCGTCGCCGACCCCGATCCGCCCGCCGTGGCGCCGCCGCCGGCCGCGTCCGCGACGGACTTCGTTCCCGGCCGTGCGGTCGCGGTCGCCGCGGGCGTGCGCCGCATCGTCGCGCCCAATCCCGGCCGCATGACCGGCCCCGGCACGAACACGTACCTGATCGGCACGCGCGAGGTCGTGGTGCTCGACCCCGGGCCGGTCGCGGACCCGCACCTGGACGCCATCGTCGCCGCCGTCGGCGGCGGCCACGTGGTCGCGATCGCGGTCACGCACACCCACCGCGACCACTCGCCGGGCGCGACGCCGCTGCGGGCCCGCCTCGGCGCGCCGGTGGTCGGGATGCGCGCGCGCCACGCCGCGTTCCAGGATCCCGACTTCGCGCCCGACCTGCTGGCCGGGGACGGCTTCGGACTCGCGACCGACGCCGGCGCGCTGCGCGCGGTCGCGACCCCGGGACACGCCTCGAACCACGTCTGCTGGCACCAGCCGTCGCTGCGCCTGCTGTACTCGGGCGACCACGTGCTCGGCACGGTCTCGCCGGTGATCCTGCCGCCGGACGGCGACATGGGCGAGTACCTCGAGTCGCTGGCGCGCCTGCGCAGGCTCGAGCTCGACGCGTTCGCGCCCGGCCACGGCCCGCTGGTGCGCGACCCGCGCGCGACCATCGACGCGCTCGTCCGCCACCGCCTCGCGCGCGAGACGCGCGTCGTCGCCGCGCTGGCCGGCCTCGGCCGCGCGCCGCTCGAGGCGCTCCTGCCGGTCGTCTACTCGGACGTCGCCGGCGAGCTGCATGGGTACGCGCGCTACTCGCTCGAGGCGCACCTGCTGAAGCTCGAGCGCGACGGGCGGGCGGCACGCGACGGCGCCGACTGGCTGGCCCGGTGACCGGCATCGGCGTCCGGCTCGAAGCGGTCACGCTCGTGCTCGGCGGCCGCGCGGTGCTCGAGGCGATCGACCTGGACCTGGAGCCGGGCGCGCACTGCCTGCTGCTCGGCGCGAACGGCGCCGGCAAGACGCAGCTGCTCAAGCTCCTCGCCGGCGAGCGCTGGCCGACCCCGACCGGCGTCGAGCGGCGCGACTACCGCGACGCGCGCGGCCGCGCGCTGGACCTCGCCGGGCTCCTGCCGCGCATCGCCCACGTCGGCGGCGAGCGCCAGGACAAGTACCACCGCTACGACTGGAACTTCAGCGTCGAGCGCATCGTCGGCACCGGCACGCACGGCGGCGACCGGCCGTTGAAGGCGCTCGGACCCGGCGAGCGCCGCCGCGTGCGGCAGGTGCTCGTGCGCCTGCAGCTCTGGACCCTGCGCCGCCGCCGGTTCCTGACGCTGTCGTACGGCGAGCGCCGCCGCGTGCTCGTCGCGCGCGCGCTCGCCGGGCGGCCGAGGCTGCTGCTGCTCGACGAGCCCTACAACGGGCTCGACCGCGCGAGCCGCGCGCTGCTCGACCGCGAGCTCGCGCGCCTCGCGCGCACCGGG
>JBBINS010000043.1:0-18829 GCA_037443765.1 Gammaproteobacteria bacterium | reverse complement strand
TCCTTGTCGGCGACCGCGCCGCGCGCGGCGGACACCGCGGCCCGCGCGCCGTCCGGCGCCGCGGCCGGCGCCTTGAGCCACGCCGCGTAGTCGTCGAGGTCACCGTCGAACGGCTGCGCGCGGCCGCCGGCGACGAGCCACAGCTGGTCGGCGACGAGCCGCAGCAGGTAGCGGTCGTGCGAGACGAGCACGATCGCGCCGGCGTAGTCCTGCAGCGCCATGCCGAGCGCGTGCCGCATCTCGAGGTCGAGGTGGTTGGTCGGCTCGTCGAGCAGCAGCAGGTTCGGCCGGCGCGACACGATCAGCGCCAGCACGAGCCGCGCCTTCTCGCCGCCAGAGAACGGCGCGACCTTCTCGAACACGCGGTCGCCGCTGAAGCCGAAGCCGCCGAGGAACGAGCGCTGTTCCTGCTCGCCGCCCTGCGCGAGCGCGGCGCCGCCGTACGCCTTCAGGTGCTCGAGCGGCGTCGCCGCGGGGTCGAGCTGCTCGAGCTGGTGCTGCGCGAAGTAGCCGATGGCGAGATCCTGGGCCGCGGTGCGGGCGCCGCCGAGCAGCGGCTGCACGCCCGCGAGCACGCGCGTCAGCGTCGACTTGCCGGCGCCGTTGCGGCCGAGCAGGCCGATCCGGTCGCCGGGCGCGAGGCTGAGCTTGACGCCGCCGACGACCGTGCGCCCGTCGTAGCCCGCGCTCGCGCCCTCCAGCACCAACAGCGGCCGCGGCAGGCGCGCCGGGGCCGCGAAGCTGAACGCGAACGGCGAGTCGACGTGCGCCGGCGCGATGCGCTCCATGCGCTCGAGCTGCTTCAGCCGGCTCTGCGCCTGGCGCGCCTTGGTGGCCTTGGCGCGGAAGCGCTCGACGAAGTCGAGCACGTGGCGGATCTCCCGCTGCTGGCGGTCGAACGCCGACTGCTGCTGCGCGAGCTTCTGCGCGCGCTGCTGCTCGAAGTCCGAGTAGTTGCCGGCGTAGCACTCGACGCGGCCGCCCTCGATGCTGACCACGCGCGTCACGACGCGGTCGAGGAACTCGCGGTCGTGCGCGATCACCAGCAGCGTGCCGGGATAGGCCCTGAGCCAGTCCTCGAGCCAGAGCACCGCGTCGAGGTCGAGGTGGTTGGTCGGCTCGTCGAGCAGCAGGATGTCGGAACGCGCCATCAGCGCCTGCGCGAGCGCGAGGCGCCGCTGCCAGCCGCCCGAGTACTCCGCGACCGGCCGCTCGATCGCCGCGGCGTCGAAGCCGAGGCCGGCGAGGAGGCGCGCAGCGCGGCTGCGCGCGGCGTAGCCATCGAGCGCGAGGAGTCTCGCGTGCAGCGCGCCGATGCGCCCGCCGTCGTGGGCCGCCTCGGCGGCGGCGAGCTCCGCCTCGACCGTCCGGAGCGCGCGGTCGCCGTCGAGCACGAACTCGACCGCGGGCCGCGGGTCGGGCGCGACGTCCTGCAGCACGCTGGCGAGCACGTAGCCGGACTGCACGCTGACCTCGCCCGCGTCGGCGCCGAGCTCGCCCCGCAGCAGCTCGAACAGGCTCGACTTGCCGGCGCCGTTCGGGCCCACGACGCCGACCTTCTCGCCGGCGAACAGCGTCAGCGTCGCGCCCTCGAACAGCGCACGGGGGCCGCGTCGCAGCGTGACGTCTTTGAGGCTCAGCATCGGGTCTGCCCGGCGGAACGGGCGCGCAGTCTACCGGGTTCGGGCCGGCGCCGTCCGCGTCAGCCGGCGCTGCTGGGCACGCGTGCGGGCGCGCCGAACGGGAACGGCGCCTGACCGCGCTGCTGCGCCGACAGCAGCGCGAGCAGCGCCTCCGCCGTCATCGGCTCGCCGAACAGGCGGCCCTGCGCGTAGTGACAGCCGCGGGCGCGCAGGAACTCGAGCTGCTCGACCGTCTCGACGCCCTCGGCGACGACCTGCATCTCGAGGTTGCGGCCCATCTCGATGATCGTCTTGACGAGCGTCGCGTCCTGCTCGTCGATCGCCGCATTGCGCACGAACGACTGGTCGATCTTCAGCGTCTCGACCGGCAGCTGCTGCAGCGCCGACAGCGACGAGTAGCCGGTCCCGAAGTCGTCGATCGACAGGCTGATGCCGAGGTCGTGCAGCTCGCCGAGCATGCGCACGGTGCGCGGCGCATTCGACATCAGCGTCGTTTCCGTGATCTCGAGCTCGAGGCAGCGGGGCTGCACGCCGTACTCGCGGAACACGGAGGCGAAGCGGGTGATGAAGCTCGCCTGCTGCAGCTGCTTCAGCGACAGGTTGATCGAGACGCGCCCCGGGTCCGGCACGTGCTCGCGCCAGCTGCGGTAGTCGGAGCAGACGCGCCGCAGCACCCACTCGCCGATCGGCAGGATCAGGTTCGTCTGCTCGGCGAGCGGGATGAAATGCGCCGGCGGGATGTCGCCGTGGCCGGGCAGGCGCCAGCGCAGCAGCGCCTCGGCCCCGGCGATGCGGCCGGTCGCGGTCTCGACCTTCGGCTGGTAGAGAATCACGAATTCGTCGCGCTCCAGCGAACGCCGGAGCTTGCTCTTCAGGATCAGCCGCTCGACCGCCTCGGCGTTCATCTCCGGCGCGTAGAACGCGTAGCTGCCGCCGCCGTTCTGCTTGGAGTGGTACATCGCCGCGTCGGCGTTGCGGATCAGGTCGATCGTGTTGCCGGCGTCGTCGGGGCAGAGCGCGATGCCGACCGACAGCGTCAGGTACACCTCGGTGTCGTTGAGGAAGAACGCGCGGCTGACGTCGTCGAGCACCTGCCGCGCGGCCGCGGCCAGCGTCGGCCGGCAGTCGCCGGCCGGCAGGTTCTCGATGAACACCGCGAATTCGTCGCCCGCGAGCCGCCCGACGACTGCGCCTTTGGGCACGATCCGCGTCAGGCGCTCGGAGAGGATCTCGAGGGTGCGGTCGCCGGCGGCGTGGCCGAAGGTGTCGTTGACGTCCTTGAACCGGTCGAGGTCAAGGTACAGGAGCGCGAGCGTCGTGCCGCCGCGGTGCGCGCGCGCGATCGCCTGCTGCAGCAGGTGCTGGAACTGCATCCGGTTCGGGATCTTCGTCAGCGTGTCGTAGCGCGCCAGGTAGCGGATGCGCCGCTCGGCGCGCTTCCGTTCGGTGATGTCGCGCGCGACGAAGATGCAGCCCTCGAAGCGCGTCTCGGGCCCGGGGCCCGCGTCGTCCGCGTCCAGCGCCGCCTTGGAGCCGACGATCGTCGATCCCGACAGCGACACCGGCACCGCCTCGCCGTCGCGCGTGCGGATCATGAACTCGCGGGTCTCCTTGACCGCGCGCTCGAGCACGAAGTTGCGGCGCTCGTCCGCCGCCATCAGCGAGGCGACGTCGCGGCCGACGAGTTCGGCTTCCGGCCAGCCGAACAGCAGTACCGCGGCGTCGTTGGCGCGGGTGATGTGGCCGTCCGGGCTCGTCACCAGCACCGCGTCGGTCATGCTGTTCAGCACGACGTCGAGGTAGTTGCGGGTGATCGTCGTCTGGTGCAGCTTCTCGCGCATGCGCTCGATCGCCGCCGCGAGTTCGGCGAGCTCGTTGGCCGCGGCGACCGCGACCGGCTGCGAATAGTCGCCCTCGCCGAGCTGGTCGATGCTGCCGACCAGCGAGCGGATCGGGCGCTTCCAGCGCGTCGCGAGCAGCACCGCGACCACCGCGCCGCCGACCGCGCAGCTCAGCGACAGCGCGCCGAGCAGCGCGATGTCCTGGGTCATGCCCTCGCGCATCGCGCCGAGGGCGCCCGCGAACAGCGCCGCGCCGGCGGCGCCGAGCAGCGCACCGACCGCGAGCCACGCGGCCACCCGGGCGGGGCGGTATCGACGCATGTTCATCATGAGACGGATCATAGGCTGTCGATCATGGGGTCCGACATCGAAAATGCGACGTCGATCGCAGACGGACCCGCCACGGTTTGCCTTAAGGCATACCGTAAAACCAGATGCTGCGCCGCAGCAAGAGCGTCGCCGACCCCGCTCCGGTAGCCTTGCCGCGTGACCCGAACCCCCTCCCGGCCGCGGCCGCGCGCCGCGCGCGCGCCGATCCGCTTCGACGCGCTCGAGCTCACCGGCCGCGCCCGCAGCCACCTCGTGCTCGTCGCGGAGCCGCGCGCAGTGCTGCACCCGAGGACCGCGGCGGCGTACCTCCGACTGCACGCCGCGGCGCTCGCAGACGGCATCGACCTCGCGGCGGCCTCGTCGTTTCGCGACTTCGACACGCAGGTGCGGATCTGGAACGAGAAGTGGGACGGTCGCCGGCCGCTCTACGACCGCCGCGGCCGCGCGCTCGAGGCCAGGCGCCTCCGGCCCGCCGCGCGCGTCGCGGCGATCCTCGCCTGGTCGGCGCCGCCCGGGGCGAGCCGCCACCACTGGGGCACGGACTTCGACGTCTACGACCGCGCCGCGCTCGGCGCCGGCCGGACGCTCGAGCTCGTGCCGGCGGAATACGCGCCGGCGGGCCCGTTCGCGCGCCTGACGGCGTGGCTCGACCGGCACATGGGGCGCTTCGGCTTCTACCGGCCGTACGCGACCGACCGCGGCGGCGTGCAGCCGGAGCCGTGGCACCTGAGTCACTACCCGACCGCGCGCGAGGCCTCGCGACGGCTCCGCCTGGCGACGCTCCGCGACGCGATCGAGGACGGCGCCCTCGAGGGCAAGGCGGCGCTGCTCGCGGCCCTGCCCGAGATCTACGGGCGCTATGTGCGTTCGGTGGACCCGCCGCCCGGCTGAGTGGCCAGCGCCGCGCGCAGGCGCGTCCCCGACAGCAGCCGCACGAACAGCCGCGGCCACAGGCGCTTCAGCCACCACAGGGACGCATAGCGCGCCGGCAACACCGCGTACAGGCGACCGCGCGCCGCCGCGACGAGGATGTCGGCCGTGAGCTCCTGCGCGCTGTAGCGGCTCTGGCCCATCACGCGTTCGGCGATCGCCGCCTCGACCGGCGGCGCGCGCATCGTCTCGAGCAGCCGCGTCCGCACGAAGCCCGGCATCACGACCATCGTGCGCACGCCGCTGCCGCCGAGCTCGGCGGCGAGCGTCTCGGTGAGCGCGACGACGGCGGCCTTCGAGGCGTTGTAGGTCGCCATCTGCGGCGCGGCCGCGAACGCCGCGGCGCTCGCGATGTTGATGATCAGGCCGCGGTCGGCGCGCCGCATGACCGGCAGCGCGAGCCGGCAGCCGAGCGCGGGCCCCACGACGTTGACCTCGAGGCCCCAGCGCCAGTCGGCGACCGGCGTCGCCTCGACCGAGCCCGCGACCGCGACACCGGCGTTGTTGACCATGAGGTCGAGCCCGCCGCTCGCGGCGACGAACGCGTCGACGGCGGCGCCGAACGCGGCCTCGTCGGTGACGTCGGCGGCGAAGGGGTGCACGGCGCGGGCGCCGGCGGCGCCGAGCGCGGCCGTGGCGCCGGCGAGCCGCGCGGGCTCACGCTCGAGGATGCCGAGCGTCCAGCCGTCGCGGGCGAGGTGCGTGGCGAGCGCGAGGCCGATGCCGCTGCCGCCACCGGTGACGAATGCGCGCCGACCGGTCAGCCACGCGGCGAGCCGCGTGGCGCTCAATTGCGGCCCCAGAGCTCGCGGAGGTGCCCGAGCATCAGCTGCCTGACGTTCGGCAGCGGATTCGGGTCGTGCGTGAAGCAAGGCGGGTTGCGCCGCAGGAGCGGCCAGCTCTCGGTCTTCAGGATCTGCTGCAGGTAGGCGAGGTGCTGGCGGATCGCCAGCATGTACGGGTTGTGGCCGTCGAAGAGCACCTCGACGCAGTGATAGACCCCGCCGAACGCGCCGTCGAGGCGGTCGCGGATCACGCTCGCGACGAAGCCCGGTGTCTGGCGCAGCAGGTCGAGCCCCGAGCCGTAGCGCACCTGGATGTCGCCGTCGGCGGTGCGTCCGGTCGCGACGCCGGCGAGCACGAACTCGGGGTAGAGGCGGTCGCGGCACTTCTCGAGGTAGCAGCGGTCCGACATCTGCGCGATCAGGTCGGCGGTGCCGAGCAGGTGGCCGACCTTGCGGTCGCGCGCGTCGGCGACGTCGATCTGCGCGTAGGGGATCTCGTAGCCGGTGAAGTGCACGATGCGGGTCGCGACCGGCACCCACTCGCCCATGCCGATCGTCGGCATGAAGCGCGTCAGGAAGCGCGCCGAGCGCGTGACGTGCGAGCGCGTGTACTCGGCGCCGTTCTTGATCGTGTCGCCGACCTCGCGGATGTAGCCGGCGTCGTGGAACACCGCCGCAACGAGGCCCATCGCCGCGCGCTCGAAGCCGAGGCGCGACTCGGGCGCGGCGGTCTTCTCGTAGCCGACCAGCAGCCGCGCCATCGCGAGCACCACGTCGAGCGTGTGCTGCCGGTCGTGGTAGACGGTGTCGACGCCGTTGTAGCCGGGCAGGCGGCCGGTGAAGAGCGCGTCGAAGGTCTCGAGGGCGGACGCGATCGGCGCCAGCGACTGGCCGGGCCACTCGGCGCGGAACAGCTCCTCGACCGCGCGCGTGACGGCCGACGTCGAACTCACCTGCACGGTGTTTGTGACGTCGAAGTCGTTGCGTCGATGGCGCGAGGGTGCGGGCCGCAGCTGCGTCGCGGTACTCATCGGCCGAGTCTAGTATCAACCTCGCTTAGGGCGCCACCCGCTCCCCGGCCATCTGAGACGTGAGCCCGTCGATATGTCAGGGACTTAAGTCAAACGTCGCCAGCACCGGGGTGTGGTCGGAAGGCCGTTCCCAGCGCCGCGGCGCGACGTCGATCCGGCAGCCGCTGCAGCGGGCCGCGAGGGCGGCGCTCGCCAGCACGAGGTCGATCCGCAGTCCCGCGTTGCGGCGAAATGCGGCGGCGCGGTAGTCCCACCAGCTGTAGCTCTTCTCCGGCTGCTCGAAGCGCCGGAACACGTCGACCAGGCCGAGCGCCTCGAGGCCGGCGAGGGCGGCGCGCTCGCCCGGGCTCACGTGCACCTGGCCCTCCCAGGCCTTCGGGTCGTGGACGTCGCGATCCTCGGGGGCGATGTTGTAGTCGCCGAGCACGACCAGCAACGGAAAGCGCTGCAGCTCGGCTTTCAGGTAGCCGGTGAGGTGCGCGAGCCAGTCGAGCTTGTAGGCGTACTTGTCCGACCCCACCGCCTGCCCGTTCGGCACGTAGACGTCGATGATGCGCACGCCGCGGACCGTGCCGGCGATCACGCGCGCCTGCGCGTCGTCGAAGCCCGGGATGCCGCGCCCGACGTCGCCGAGCGGCTCGCGGGCGAGCAGCGCGACGCCGTTGTAGGTCTTCTGGCCGTGCCACGCGCCGGCGAGGCCGAGGCGCTCGACGTCGGCACCGGGGAAGTCGGCGTCCGGCAGCTTCGTCTCCTGCAGCGCCAGCACGTCGAGCGGCGTCGCCGCGAGCCACTGCTCGAGGTGCGGCAGCCGGACCCTGAGCGAGTTGACGTTCCAGGTGGCGATCGTGAGTTCGCCGGCGCTCATGCGGCGATGCCGTCCTGGACCAGCAGCGGCCGCACCAGCGGCCTGCGGCCGCGAAACGCGACGAAGGCCTCCATCAGGTCGCGGCTGCCGCCCTGCGACAGCACCTCGCCGAGGAAGCGCGCGGCGGTCGCGGCGTCGAACACGCCGGCCTCGGCGAAGGCCGCGAACGCGTCGGCGGCGAGCACCTCGGCCCACTTGTAGCTGTAGTACCCGGCGGCGTAGGCGCCCGAGAACACGTGCGTAAAGCTGTACGCGAAGCGGTTGAACGCCGGCGGGGCGACGACGCCCACCTGCGCGCGCACCTCGGCCAGCACCGCGGCGAGCGTCGCGAGGTCCGCGGGCGAGCGCCGCGCGTGCAGCCGGAAGTCGAACAGCGCGAACTCGAGCTGGCGCGCCGCCGCGAGGCCGGCGTGGAAGGTGCGGGTGCCGAGCAGGCGGCCGAGCAGCTCCGCCGGAAGCGGCGCGCCGCTGTCGACGTGCGCCGACACGAGCGGCAGCACCTCGGACCGCCACGCCCAGTGCTCCATCAGCTGGCTCGGCAGCTCGACCGCGTCCCACGGCACGCCGTTGATGCCGGCGACGCTCGGGTAGTCGATGCGCGTCAGCAGGTGGTGCAGGGTGTGGCCGAACTCGTGGAACAGCGTCACGACGTCGGAGTGCGTGAGCAGCGCCGGCTGGCCGGCCGACGGCGGCGCGAAGTTGCAGACCAGGTTCGCGACCGGCAGGGCCGTGCCGGTCGCGAGGCGCTTGCGGACCGTGACCTCGCCCATCCAGGCGCCGCCGCGCTTGTGCTCGCGCGCGCAGAAGTCGCCGTAGAACCCGCCGATCAGCTCGCCACCGCGAGCCCGGATCTCGTAGTAGCGGGCGTCGGCGTGCCAGACCGGGACGCCGGTGCGCGCGCGGATCGTGATGCCGTAGAGACGCGCGGCGATCTCGAACAGCCCGTCGAGCACCCGCGGCAGCGGGAACCAGGGCCGGAGCTCCTGCTCCGAGATCGCGTGCCGCTGCTGGCGCAGCTTCTCGGCGTAGTAGGGCACGTCCCAGGACGCGAGCGCGCGGCCGGCAAAGGCCTCGAGCGCGGCGAGCTCGCGGCGCGCGGCCGGCACGTAGTGCGCGGCCAGCTCCTCGAGGAAGCCGACGACCTCGTCGACCGTCGACGCCATCTTGGTCGCGAGCGACAGCTCCGCGAAGTCGCGAAAGCCGAGGATGCCGGCCGCCTCGTGCCGGAGCCGCAGGATCTCGGCGATGACCGGGCCGTTGTCGAAGCGCCCGGCGGCCGGGCCCTGGTCCGAGGCGCGCGTGACCCAGGCCTCGTAGAGCGTGCGGCGCAGCTCCGCGGAGTCGGCGTGCGTGACGACGGCGACGGAGGTCGGCTGGTCGAGCGTGAAGCACCAACCGGGCCGGCCGCGCTCGGCCGCGCTGCGCGCTGCGCGCTCCACGACGTGCGCCGGCAGGCCCGCGAGCAGCGATTCGTCGCCGACCTCGTGCGACCACGCCTGGGTCGCGTCGAGCACCTGCTCCTCGAACTTCGAGTGCAGCCGCGACAGCTCCTGCATCAGCGCCTTGTAGCGCGCCTTCGGCGCCTCCGCCAGCTGCACGCCGGCGAGGCGGAACTCCCGGAGCGCCAGGTCGAGCACCTGGCGCTGCGCGCCGCTCAGGCGCGCGCCCTCGCGCGCGCGGATCGCCTCGAAGGCGGCGGCGAGCGCGGCGTTCTGGCCGACCTCGGTCTGGTACTCGGCGAGCAGCGGCAGGCAGGCGTTGTAGGCGGCGCGCAGCTCCTCGGAGTTCACGACCGCGTTCAGGTGGCTGACCGGCGCGAACACGCCGTTCAGCCGGTGCTGCATCTCCTCGAAGGGCTCGACCAGCGTCGCGAACGTGGGGTCGGGCCGGGCGAGCAGCTCCGCGAGCCGCGCGCGGTTGGCGGCGAGCTGGGCGCGCACGGCCGGCTCGGCGTGCACCGGCCGGATCGCGGCGTAGTCCGGGAGGTCTGCGGTCTCGAGCAGCGGGTTCGGCATCGGGGTTCCGGGGCGGAGGGCGGATCCTAGCAGAGCGGGTTTTGCGACCGTATATGATGGCGCCATCCGCTCCCAACTCAAGGCCGGGGCCCCGATGCCCGTGCATTACGACTACATCGCGATCGGCGGCGGCAGCGGCGGGCTCGCGAGCGCGCAGCGCGCCGCCGAGTACGGCGCCCGCGCCGCGGTCATCGAGTCCGGCCGGCTCGGCGGCACCTGCGTCAACGTCGGCTGCGTGCCGAAGAAGCTGATGTGGACCGCGGCCTCGATCGCCCACGCGCTCGAGGACGCGGCGGGCTACGGCTTCGACGTCGGCGGCCACGGCCACGACTGGCCGCGCCTCAAGGCCGCGCGCGACGCCTACGTGCTGAAGCTCAACGGCATCTACGCCGCGAACCTCGAGAAGCGCAAGGTCGCGTGGCTGAAGGGCGCGGCGCGCTTCCTCGACCCGCACACGCTCGCGGTGGGGGACGCGGTCGTGACCGCGCCGCACATCGTGATCGCGACCGGCGGCCGGCCGCTGCTGCCGGAGCTGCCGGGCGCCGGGCTCGGCATCACCTCGGACGGCTTCTTCGAGCTCGCGGCGCGGCCCGCGAGCGTCGCGATCGTCGGCTCCGGCTACATCGCCGCCGAGCTCGCGGGCGTGTTCGCCGGCCTCGGCAGCCGCGTCACCGCGTTCGCGCGCCACGACCGGCTGCTCAGGAACTTCGACGTCATGCTGTCGGCGGCGCTCGCCCGGGAGCTGGCGGCCGACGGGATCGAGCTCGTGCAGCACGCGGTGCCGTCGTCGCTCGCGCGCACCACGGCCGGGCTCGAGCTCACGCTCGCGGACGGCCGCGCGCTCGGCGGCTTCGACTGCGTTCTGTGGGCGATCGGCCGGCGGCCGGCGAGCGACGAGCTCGCGCTCGACCGCGCCGGCGTCGCGCTCTACGACGACGGCGTCGTGATCACCGACAAGTTCCAGAACACGAACGTCGCCGGGGTCTACGCGATTGGCGACGTCACCGGCCGCGAGGCGCTGACGCCGGTCGCGATCGCCGCCGGCCGCCGGCTCGCCGACCGGCTGTTCGGCGGCCAGAGCGAGCGGCGCCTCGACTACGACCTCGTGCCGACCGTGGTCTTCTCGCACCCGCCGATCGGCGCCGTCGGCCTCACCGAGGCCGCCGCGCGCGAGCTCCACGGCGACGCCGTGCGCACCTACACGGCGGGCTTCGTGCCGATGCACCACGCGCTGACCGAGGCCAAGCGCCGCGTCGAGATGAAGCTCGTGTGCGTCGGTGCCGAGGAGCGCGTCGTCGGGCTGCACGTCATCGGCCACGGCGCCGACGAGATGCTGCAGGGCTTCGCGGTCGCGGTGAAGATGGGCGCCACCAAGCGCGACTTCGACGACACGGTGGCGATCCACCCGACGGTCGCCGAAGAACTCGTGACGATGCGCTGATGGACCGGTCGCCCGCGATCCGCGGCTACCAGGGCGTGCGGCCGACGCTCGGCGCGCGCGTCTACGTCGACCCGCAGTCGAGCGTGATCGGCAAGGTCACGCTCGGCGCGGACGCCTCGGTGTGGCCGATGGCGGTGCTGCGCGGCGACGTCAACACGATCCGGCTCGGCGAGCGCACCAACGTCCAGGACGGCAGCGTGCTGCACGTGACGCACGACGGGCCGTTCTCGCCGGGCGGCCTGCCGCTGGTGGTCGGGGACGACGTCACGGTCGGCCACCACGTCGTGCTGCACGCCTGCACGCTCGGCAATCGCATCCTGGTCGGCATGGGGGCGATCGTGCTCGACGGCGCGGTCGTCGAGGACGAGGTCATCATCGGCGCCGGCGCCGTCGTGCCACCGAGGAAGCGCCTGCCGTCGCGCACGCTCTGGGTCGGCAACCCCGCGCGGCAGGTCCGCGAGCTGAGCGCGCGCGAGCTCGAGCAGTTCGGCTATCTCTCGCGGCACTACGTCCGCATCAAGGACGGCTATCTCGGCGGGCTCACGCCGGGTTCGTGACACTCGAGGTCAGCAGCTCGAGCACCGGGGCCGTCTGCGGCCGGATCCCGCGCCAGATCAGGAACGACTCCGCCGCCTGCTCGACCAGCATCCCCCAGCCCTTGTAGGTGGCCTTGGCGCCGCAGCCGTGCGCGTAGCGCGTAAACGGCGTCTCGCCCTTGGCGTAGGCCATGTCGTAGCAGACCGTGTCCGGCCCGATCGCCTCCGGCGTGACCGCGGGCGCGGTGCCCTCGAGGCTCGCGGAGGTCGCGTTGATCACGAGGTCGAAGGGCACGGGCTCGACGCCGTCGAAGCCGCTCGCCGCCACCTTGCCGAGCGGCCCGAACGCGCGTGCGAGCTCGCTCGCGCGCGTCACGGTCCGGTTCGCGATCGCGAGCAGCGCCGGCTGGCGTCCGAGCAGCGGCCCGAGCACGCCGCGCGTCGCGCCGCCGGCGCCGAGAATCAGGATGCGCTTGCCCTCGATCGCGAGGCCGAGGTTCATCACGAGGTCGGTGACGAGGCCGATGCCGTCGGTATTGTCGCCGATCAGCTCGCCGGTCGTGCGCTGGTAGATCGTATTGACCGACCCGGCCTCGTTGGCGCGCGGTGTGAGCTCGTTGACGAGCTCGGCCGCCAGCTGCTTGTGCGGCACCGTGACGTTGAGGCCCTTGCCGCCGTCGACGAAGAACTGCAGCGCCTCGGCGCGGAAGCGCTCCGGCGGCACGTCGATCAGCCGGTACTGCATGTTCTGCTGCGTCGCGCGCGCGAACAGGCCGTGGATGAACGGCGACCAGCTGTGGCTGACCGGGTGCCCCACGAGCGCGTAGCGGTCCGGCGGCGCCAGCGCATTCACCGCGTGCGGTCCTCCGCGAGCCAGCGCGCCGCGGCCTTCGCGAAGTAGGTCAGGATGCCGTCGGCGCCGGCGCGCTTGATTCCGCCGAGCGCCTCGAGCACCACCGCGCGCTCGTCGAGCCAGCCGTTCTGGGCCGCCGCCTTCAGCATCGCGTACTCGCCGCTGACCTGGTAGACGAAGGTCGGCGCGCCGAACTCGTCCTTGACCCGACGCACGATGTCGAGATAGGGCATGCCCGGCTTGATCATGACCATGTCAGCACCTTCCTCGAGGTCGAGCGCGACTTCGTAGAGCGCCTCGTCGCTGTTCGCCGGGTCCATCTGGTACTGGTACTTGTCGGCCTTGCCGAGCATGCCGGCCGAGCCGACCGCGTCGCGGAACGGCCCGTAGAAGCTCGAGGCGTACTTGGCCGAGTAGGCGAGGATCTTGGTATGGATGTGGCCGGCCGCCTCGAGCGCGTCACGGATGCGGCCGATGCGGCCGTCCATCATGTCCGAGGGCGCGACGATGTCGGCGCCGGCGGCCGCGTGCGACAGCGACTGCTTCACGAGCACCGCGACCGTCTCGTCGTTCACGACGTAGCCGCCGGCGTCGATGATGCCGTCCTGGCCGTGCGTCGTGTAGGGATCGAGCGCGACGTCGGTGACGACCCCGAGCGTCGGCGTCGCCGCCTTGACCGCGCGCACCGCACGCTGGACGAGGCCCTCCGGGTTCCAGGCCTCGCGGCCGTCGAGCGACTTCGTCGCGGCGTCCGGGACCGGGAAGAGTGCGAGCGCGGGGATGCCGAGCGCGACCAGCTCCTTCGCCTCCTTGACGAGTTCGTCGATGCTGACGCGCTCGACGCCCGGCATCGACGGCACCGGCACGCGCTGGCCGCTGCCCTCGATCACGAACATCGGGTAAATCAGGTCGTCGGTCGTCAGGCGCGTCTCGCGCATCATGCGCCGCGAGAACGCGTCACGGCGCATCCGGCGCATGCGGACCCGCGGGTAGGAGCCTGGAATCGGGCGCATCGTCAACCTCCGGGCTGGCGCGTCAGGGTCGCGGCCAGGACTTCGAATCACAGCACAAGCGTCGCCGCGCTTCCATACGGGTCCGCCGGACGGTCATTCGGGCACCAGCCAGCTGACGCGCTGGCGGCCGCGGCCGGCCGGGGCGAGCCGCTGCTGCAGCCAGGGCAGCGCGGCGCCGAGCCGCTCGTCGAGCTGCCAGGGCGGGTTGATGATCAGCAGGCCGGCGCCGTTGAGTCCGCCGGGCGAGTCGTCGCGCTCGATCGTGAGCTCCGCGACGAGCTGGCGGCGGATCTCGCTCGCGGCCATGCGCGCCAGGAACCGGCCGTCGGCGCCGCCCGCCTTGATCGGGTACCAGGCCGCGAACGCGCCGGCCGGCCAGCGATCGTGCGCGAGCACCAGCGCGCGCTCGAGGCGGTCGAACTCGTCCGCCTGCTCGAACGGCGGATCGAGCAGCACGAGGCCGCGCTTCTCGCGCGGCGGCAGCAGCGCGAGCAGCGCCTCGTAGCCGTCGCGCTCGTGCACCTGGGCGCGCGGGTCGCGGCGCAGCAGCGTGCGCAGCGCATCGGCCTCGCGCGGCTCGAGTTCGCACAGCGCCGCGCGGTCGGCCACGCGCAGCAGCGCGACCGCGACCCGCGGCGAACCGGGATAGCTGACGAGGTGTCCCTGCTCGAAGCCCAGCTCGCGCACGAGGTCGAGGTAGCGCGCCACCGCCGCCGGCGGCCCGGCGGCGTCGAGCAGGCGCAGGATCCCGTCGCGGTATTCGCCGGCGCGCTGCGTCTCGGGCGCCACCAGCGGGTAGTCGCCGCGGCCGGCGTGCGTGTCGAGGTAGAAGAACGGCGCCTCCTTGCGGCCGAGATGCTCGAGCAGGGCGACGAGCGTCACGTGCTTGAGGACGTCGGCGAAGTTGCCGGCGTGGTAAGCATGGCGGTAGTTCATGGGCGAAGCTTACCGCGCGCCCGCCGCCACGGGTCCAATCCGACGCGCTCGCCGTGCCGGACGCGCCCCGGGCACCACGAAAAGCCCCCGCCGCGGCGGGGGTCTTGAGGCCGCTCGGCCGGCCGCCGGGGGGCGGCCGGCCGGCAGGCGCCGCTAGTGCGAGGCGCGGATCAGCATCGCCTGCGGCGTGCCCGCCGCGTTGTCCTCGCTGATGATCATCAGGCCGAGCGCCGGCGAGGTCGTCCACTGCACCGGGTCGATCGCGACCGGTACGTTGCCCGACACGCCCGCCGGGACCGTGTAGTAAGCGGCGTTCGTGATCGACGGCGAGAAGACGTTGAACGTCGCCGCACCCGGCATCGCGAAGCCGGCGCCGTTAGTGTTGTCGAAGTACTGCACCTGGTAGGTGAACGTCGGGCTCGTCGCCGACAGCCCGAGCTGCGAGGCGTACACCGGCATCAGGATCGTCGAGCCGTCGGTCGGCGCGTCCGCGTAGTAGAGCGGCGCGATCGTGCCCGCCGCGACGTTGTAGAGCAGCACGATCACCTTGCCGTCGAACGCCTGCGTCGCCGAGGTCCAGTAGCCGTGGTCGCCGCTGAACAGGATGTAGTCGGGGTTGCCGTCGCCGTTCGTGTCGATCAGGACGTCCCACTCGGCGATCGCGGCGTTCGAGAACCGCGTCCAGGTGTTGACCGCGAACACCAGGAAGCTGTCGGTGCCGTCCGGCGTGATGTTCGACTGCACGCCGACCGCGCGCGTGTCGAAGTAGGCGTCGCCCTGCGGCGGGCTGGTGAGCCCCCAGGCGTAGAAGTCGGCGGTGCCGTCGACCGCGCCGCCGCGGTTGCTGAGCCGGAGCTGCGCGCTCGGGTGCCTCGGCCCGAACGCGCCCGCGAGGTCCGCGTCGAGGTTGGAGCGCGCCCGCGCGGTCAGGTAGTACGGCACCGTCAGCGCCGGCGCACCCGACGAGCCGACCGGCGTCAGCATAATGTAGCCGGCCGCGTCGCGGTACGCCGCGTTGCCCGAGCTGTCGTGGCTCGCGCCGACGGTCGCGGCGGGCACGCGCAGCGTGACGTTGAGCGACGTGTCGTCGTGCCCGCCGACCGACACGGACGTGCGCGACAGCGTCAGCGTGTGCGGCACGCCGGTCGCCGTCGACGCCGGGCTGTAGCTGACGTTGTAGCGGACGTTGCCGTCGCCGTGGTTGCGGATCGTGAGCTCGCGGCTGTCGCGGTAGTCGCGCGTCGACTCCTCGAAACCGAACGACAGCGAGGCGTTGCCGTCGTCGTCGAGCGCGACCACGTTGGTCTGCGTCGAGCCGACCGGCTGCACGACGCCGGCGCCGCTGAGGCGCGGATCGCCGGCGACGAGCATGCCGGGGTTCGCGGTCTGGACGATCGCCGCCTCGATCGAGTGCTCGCGCCAGCTCGGGTGCGCCTCGCGCGTCAGCGCCGCGACGCCCGAGACGTGGGGCGTCGCCATCGACGTGCCGCTGAACGCGACGCCGCCGTTGCCGGTGCCCATCGCCGTCGAGACGATCGAGACGCCCGGCGCCGTGACGCTCGGCTTGAAGGCGCTGTCGCCGAAGCGCGGGCCGCCGGACGTGAAGCTCGCGAGCGCCTCGAAGTCCGGGTTCGGGATCGGCATCGCGACCAGCGTCGCCGTCGGGCCGGCGCCGAGCAGCGTCGCGGTGTCGCTGCGCAGCAGGGCGACGAACGGAATCGTCGGCAGCGGCGCCGAGAAGGCGGGGCTGAAGTAGCCCGTCGTGTTGTTGACGACGGCGATCGCCGCGGCACCGGCGGCCTCCGCGAGGGCCGTCTTGGCCGAGAACGTGCAGCTGCCGCGCGAGACGATCACGAGCGCGCCGGCGACGCCGCCCGGCGGGTAGTCGGACGCGCTGCAGCCGAGCGCGAGCGCGCTGCCGTTCTTGAGGACCACGAGCGGCGCGGCCGGGGGCACCGGCAGCGTGTTGCCCTCGACGCCGTTGACGACGCCGTCAGTGAGCGTGATGCGCACGCCGCCCACGAGCGCCGAGCGGGCGTCCATCGCCGCCGCGGAGATCACGTGGTCGCCGGTCGACGGGTCGCCGGTGATGTAGGGCGCGGAGCCCTCGTTGCCGGCGGCGGCGACCACCGTGATGCCGGCCTTGGCGGCGTTGGCGGCGGCGAGCGCGTCGGCGCTGTCCTCGGTGCCGAACACGCTGCCGAGCGACATGCTGATGACGTCCATGTGGTTCTGGACCGCCCAGTCGATCGCGTCGGTGACGACGTTGGTGTCGCCGCTGCAGCCGAATACCTTGACCGCGTAGAGGTCCGCCTTCGGCGCGACGCCGGGGCCGACGTCGAAGGTCGTGGTCGTGTAGGCGCTCGCGGCGTACGGGCCCTTGTAGGTCGCACCGTTCGCGACGCCGAAGCCGGCGGCGGTGCCGGCGACGTGGCTGCCGTGGCCCGCGCAGTCGAGCGGGTTCGGGTCCGGCACCGGCGTCGTGTTCGTGATTGCGTCGTAGGCGTCGCCGACGAGGTCGATGCCGCCCTTCACCTTCGGCGCGTTCGGCCCGATCATCGTCGGATCCGGGGCGGCCGTGTCGTTCGCCAGCGCGGTGGCGTAGGCGGCGGCGGTGCCGGGCCCGCCGAAGTTCGCGTGCGTGTAGTCGATGCCGGTGTCGATGATCGCGATCTTGACGCCCTCACCCTTGAGCTTCGGGTGGCCCTGCCACACGGCGGGCACGTCGAGATACGGAATGCTGACCGAGTTGCTGATCGAGTACGTGTTGACGCGGTGCACGGAGCGCACGCCCGGGAGCGTCGCGAGGCTCGCCACCTGGCTGCGCGGGACCGTGACGGCGACGCCGTTGAGCGCGTGGTGGTATTCGGCGACGACGCGGCCGCCGAGCCCCTCGATTCCCGGTCGCACCGCGACGTGGTCGCGGTGCGCGGTCGCGACGACCGCGGCTTCCTCCTGCGCCGAGAGCACGTGCGTCGTGGTGCGCGCGCGCACTTCGGCGACCGACTCGGCCTGCAGGCGGACGACGACCTTGACGGGTTCCGCGCCGCTCAGGCTGAGCGGCTTCGCGCCGGGCGCCGCCACCGCCGCCTCGGCGTCGCGCGTGAAGCGCGAGCGCGCGTCCGCGGCGCTCGCGTGGCTGGCGACGACGCCGGCCGCGACGATGCCGAACAGCGCGACGATTCCGGCGCGCGCGAGCGCGCGCCGCGACGCACGCACGACGGCGCGCGACGGCCGATCGAGTAGAGTGTCCATGGCATATCCCCTGATTATGTTAGATCCGTGGTGGCGGCCCGCATGCCCGCGTCGCTGCCTCAAAATTCCAGCCGGCCGGAGGCCACCGACATTAATCGGTGTCGAGCCGGTGGCGCAATGGCGCGCGGGCGGCTGTCATGAAATTGCAGCGCCGGCGACACGGACGCGCGCGGCGCGCGTACCGGACGGATTCCGTGACGCGGCGCGGCGCCGGCGTCAGCCGCCGGCCTCGCCGAGCCAGTCGCGCGGCCGGAGGTACTCGCTGTAGAGCCGCGCCTCCGACGAGCCCGGCTCCGGATGCCAGTCGTACTCGAACCGCACCAGCGGCGGCAGCGACATCAGGATCGACTCGGTGCGCCCGCCCGACTGCAGCCCGAAGGTCGTGCCGCGGTCGTAGACCAGGTTGAACTCGACGTAGCGGCCGCGGCGGTAGAGCTGGAACTCGCGCTCGCGCTCGCCGAACGCGAGCCCGCGGCGCCGCTCGACGATCGGCAGGTAGGCATCGAGGAACGCGTCGCCCACGGCGCGCAGGAACGCGAACGAGCGCTCGAAGCCCCACGCGTTGAGATCGTCGAAGAACAGGCCGCCGACGCCGCGCGTCTCGCCGCGGTGCTTGAGGTAGAAGTAGCGGTCGCACCAGTCCTTGTAGCGCGGGTAGACGTCGGCGCCGAACGGCGCGCACGCGTCGCGTGCGACGCGGTGCCAGTGGCGCACGTCCTCGTCGAAGGGGTAGTACGGCGTCAGGTCGAATCCGCCGCCGAACCACCACGCCGCCGGCACGCCATCGCGCTCGGCGATGAAGAAGCGCACGTTCATGTGCGTCGTCGGCACGTAGGGATTGCGCGGGTGGAACACGAGCGACACGCCCATCGCCTCGAACGCGGCGCCGGCGAGCTCGGGGCGCGCCTGGGTCGCCGACGGCGGCAGGCCCTGGCCCATGACGTGCGAGAAGCCGACTCCGCCCTGCTCGAGGAGCGCGCCGTCCTTCAGCACCCGGCTCTCGCCGCCGCCGCCGCCCGGGCGCTGCCACGAGTCGCTCGCGAAGCGCGCGCCGCCGTCGACGCCCTCGAGCGCGGTCGTGATGCGCGCCTGCAGCGCGGTCAGGTAGTTGCGGACCTCTGCCTTGCCGGTGTGCATGGACAGAGTATGACCGATGCCCGGCGGGTCGCGGTCAGCGCGCGGGCTTCTTGGCCGCGGCCTTCGGCGCCGGCGCCTTGCGCGGCGCGGGTTTCGCGACGGCCTTGGCCGCCGTCTTGGCCGCGGCCTTGCGGCGCCCGAAGCGGCTCGTGCCGCGCAGCGGCGCGGCCGCAATCAGCGCCTGGGCCTCCTCGAGCGTCAGGCTCGTGGGCTCGCGG
>JBBINS010000042.1:0-18958 GCA_037443765.1 Gammaproteobacteria bacterium | reverse complement strand
GCCGGCCGCGCGGCGCGGGCCCTGCGCAGCCGCACGCGAGCGCGAGCAGGGCGAGCGGCAGGACGGCGGGGGCCGGCGACCGCGCACCGCTCGGGCCCGCCGACGGACGGACCGGGTCAGGCATGGCGCATCGACTCCGACAGGGCCATTAATTCTAGCAGACCGGTCGCGCGTGCCCGGGTTCCCGCGTCGCGGGTGGGCTTCAGGCGCGGGCGCTCGGCCGGCTGGCGACGACCTCGTACCAGCGCCTCAGCGCGGGCCGGTCGTCGCCGACCCGCAGCCCCGACGGCTTGCCGAAGTCGATCGTCGTGTAGGCGACGATGTCGGCCATCGTGAAGCGCTCGGCCGCGATCCACGCGTGCTCGCCGAGCCACGCCTCGAGCGCGTCGTACTCCGCGAGCACCGCCGCGCGCTGCACCTCGCCCCACTCGGGCACCTGGCGCAGGCGGGTCGCCCAGAACGCGTGGGTGTGGCGGAACACGTGCGTCGACGGCACGTAGAGCCGGAACATCAGCCGGTCGATCCAGCGGTTGACCTCGGCGCGCTCGCGGGCCGTGCGGCCGAACAGGTTGGGCTCGGGATGCTCCTCCTCGAGCCAGCGGCAGATCGCGAGCGACTCGGTGAGCGTCGTGCCGTCGTCGCGCTCGAGCACCGGCACCTCGCCGGCCGGGTTCACGGCGAGGTATGCGGGCGAGCGGTGCTCGCCGGCGGCGATGTCGACGTCGACCGGCTCCGGCGCGAGTCCCTTCTCGGCCGCGTACATCCGCACGCGGCGCGGGCTCGGCGCGAAGCGGTTCGTGTAGAGCTTCACCGCGGCTCATCCGGGTTCTCGGGATCGGCGTCCGGCACCGCGCTCTCGCCGGGGATCGCGTGGCGCTCGGTGAGCCAGCCACCGAGGTCGATCAGCTGGCAGCGCTCGCTGCAGAACGGACGCCAGGGGCTCCCCGGCACGGGGCGGTACGTGCGCCCGCAGCCCGGGCATTTGCGCGTCGGTACGCTCACCGGGCCCCGCTCAGGTGCAGCAGGTCAGCACGAAGGGCACGTCGACCGGCGCCTGCAGCGGACGGTTGTCGGCGTCGACCCACGACAGGAAGCGGATCGCGCAGCGGTGGTGGCTGCCGCTGATCTCGGGATAGAGATCGCTGTCGCCCGGCAGCGTGATCCGGATCAGCTGGATCGGCATGTCGCGCTCGAAGGCGATCTGGTAGCTGCCGCCCGCCGCGACCTCGCGCCGCGGGCGAGCGTTCTCGCGCGTCACCCACAGGAGGTCCGACACGCTCTCGCACAGCGGGCGCAGCGTCGAGAGCCAGTTCGCGAAGTCCGCCTGGCGCGTCTCGGCGACGAGGTTGAGCCAGTGGTAGTAGTCGGGCAGGTCGAACTCGCAGGTGCCGCCCGGGATGGCGCTCCTGTGTTTGATCGCGGCGAGGAACTCGCTGTCCCGCAGGCGGGACATCGCCGTGCTCGAGGTCGCCTGAAGCTCGTCGCGACGCTGCGTCAGGCGCGCGACCACGGAGCGCAGCCGGCCGGTGTCGACGCCCGGACGGTTCTGGAAGTCCCTGAGCAGCGCCATCTGCCTTTCGAGGTCCTTGAGCACGTCGCTGCGCGGGTCGCCGCGCGCGGTGATCGCCAGGATCTCGAGCAGGCTCGAGACGGCGGCCCGGCTCGACCACGCCGCCGGCGTCTGGTTGTGGTACAGCGCCTGCTGATAGAGGAACTCGAGGCGCAGGAACGTGCGCATCCGCTCGTTGAGCGGCTGCTCGAACACGACCGTGCGGCGGGCCGCGAGGGCGTCGGGCTCGATCGGGGCCATCGGCTGCATCCGGGTATTCTGCGCGTAGGGCCCGGACGCCGTAAACCCGTTTCTGGGCCGCAGGCGCCTAGCGACGCCCGGCACCGGGGCCGGCGGCGAGGGCGAGGTAGCGCTCGTGCAGCGCCCGCACCGCATTTTCGAGGTCCGCGCGGGAGCCGCTGTTTTCGAGGACGTCGTCCGCGATCGCGAGCCGGTCGGCGCGCCCGGCCTGGGCGGCGAGGATCGCCCGGGCGCCGTCGGGTGTCTCCCGATCGCGCTCGAGCAGCCGCGCGAGCTGCGTCTCGGGCGGGCAGTCGACGACCAGCACGCGGTCGTACGCGGACCGCTGGCCGCTCTCGACGAGCAGCGGAATCGCGACCACGACGTACGGCGCCCGGACTGCGGCGACCGCGGCCGCGGTCGCCGCCCGGATCGCCGGGTGCAGGATGGCCTCGAGCGCCCGCCGCCGGCCGGCGTCGGCGAACACCAGCGCCCGCACTCGGCGGCGGTCGAGCCGGCCATCGGCGTCGAGGATGCCCGGCCCGAATTCCGCGACCACCGCCGCGAGCGCGGGCTGGCCCGGCTCGACGACCTCGCGTGCCAGGCGGTCGGTGTCGACGACCGGCACGCCGAGGCGGGCGAAGGCGTCGGCGACGGCCGTCTTGCCGCTCGCGATGCCGCCGGTGAGGCCGATCCTGAGCGGTGCGGCCACGGCGATCAGCGGGCCAGCTGCCACCACGGGCTGACGAGCTCGTGCGGCCACATCATCACGAGCCAGCCGGCGACCGCGAGGTACGGTCCGAACGGGATCGGGACCCCGCGCTCCTGCCGCCGCAGTACGATCAGCAGCACGCCGAGGATCGCGCCGCTCGCCGCCGACAGCAGGATTACCGGCAGCAGCATCTGCCAGCCGAGCCAGGCGCCGAGCGCGGCGAACAGCTTGAAGTCGCCGAAGCCCATGCCCTCCTTGCCGGTCGCGAGCCGGAAGAGGTGGTAGACGCTCCACAGACTGAGGTAGCCGAAGACGGCGCCGAGCACGGCGCTCTTGAGGTCGACGGGCACGGCAGCCGTGCCGCGCCCGAGGTAGGCGGCCGCGATCAGCCCGAGCCAGAGCAGCGGCATTGTGAGGCTGTCGGGCAGGAGTTGCGTGTCGAGGTCGATGCCGGTCAGGGCCACGAGCGTCCAGGTGATCACGAGCGCCGAGGCGCTCTCCCAGCCGTAGCCGAAGCGCCAGGCGACCGTGGCCGACAGCACGCCCGTCGCGAGCTCGACGAGCGGGTAGCGCGCCGAGATCGGCGCGCGGCACTTCGCGCAGCGCCCGCCGAGCACGAGCCAGCTGACGACCGGGATGTTCTGCAGCGCCGTGATCGGCGCGCCGCACTTCGGGCACGCCGAGCGCGGCGTGACGAGGTTGTAGGTGGGGGTCACGGCCGGCAGCGTCGGCGCCTCCGCCGCGGCGTCGAGCTCGGCGCACTGCGCGCGCCACTCGGCCTCCATGATCCTCGGCAGCCGGTGGATCACGACGTTGAGGAAGCTGCCGACCAGCAGCCCGAGCACGCCGGCCGAGCCCGCGTACAGCGCGGGCGAGCCGCGAAGGAGCTCGATCAGTTCCACGCGCGATTCGCGCTCGCGCGCCCCGAGGGACCGCGCGTCAGACGACCGACCCGAGCTTGAAGATCGGCAGGTACATCGCGATCACGAGGCCGCCGACGAGCACGCCGAGGATCGCCATGATCATGGGCTCGAGCAGGCTCGACATGGAGTCGACCGCGGCGTCGACCTCGAGTTCGTAGAAGTCGGCGACCTTGCTGGCCATCTGGTCGAGCGAGCCCGATTCCTCGCCGACGGCGATCATCTGGTTCACCATGTTCGGAAAGAGGCCCGTGTTGTCCATCGCCCGCTGCAGCCGCTGGCCCGTCGACACCTCGTCGCGCATGCGTAGCACCGCGTCCGCGTAGACGATGTTGCCGGTCGCGCCCGACACCGAGGTCAGCGCCTCGACGAGCGGCACGCCGGCGGCGAAGGTCGTCGCGAGCGTGCGCGCGTAGCGCGCGATGGCGGCCTTGCGGATGATCGGGCCGATGACCGGCATCTTGAGCATCGCGCGATCGAGCCACTCGCGCATCTTGCGCGAGCGCGCCTTGAAGTAGAAGAACGCGTAGCCCGCGCCGCCGACGACGATCGCGATCATCCAGCCCTTGGCCTGCACGAACTTCGACAGGTTGACGACCGCCTGCGTGAACGCCGGCAGGTCGGCGCCGAAGCCCTTGAACAGCGACTCGAACTGCGGAATCACGAAGATCAGCAGGATCACGGTCACGATCACCGCGACCGCGAGCACCGCGGCCGGGTAGAAGAGCGCCTTCTTGATCTTCTTCTTGATGGCCTCGGTCTTTTCCTTGTAGCTCGCGATCTTGTCGAGCAGCGTCTCGAGCGCGCCGGCCTGCTCCCCGGCCTCGACCAGGTTGACCGCGAGGTCATCGAAGTAGAGCGGGTGCTTCGCAAAGGCCTCGTGCAGCGTCGAGCCGCCCTCGATCTGCTGCTTGATGTCCAGGATCAGCTTCTGCACGGACGGCTTTTCGTGGCCGCTGCCGACGATCTCGAAGGCCTGCACGAGCGGGATGCCGGCGGTCAGCATCGTCGCGAGCTGGCGGAAGAAGATCGCGATGTCCTCCTGCGTCGGCTTCGCGCTCGAGCGGAACGCCGCGCTCTGCTTCTTGATGCGCGTCGGCACGACGCCCTGCCGCCGCAGGTCGACGCGCAGCGCCTGCTCGCTGGCCGCGAGCGACTTGCCGGTGACCCGGTTGCCCTTCTTGTCCTTGCCCTCCCAGAGGAAGGGAGTGTCCTTCGCGACGGTCGCAGCCTGTGCCATATTCGTTCAGCTCCTGGAGTGCGGCGCGGCGCGCCTACTCGGTCGTCACGCTGTTGACTTCCTCGAGGCTCGTCAGACCGTCCTTGACCTTGTTGAGTCCCGCAGTCCGCAGATCCCAGACGTTCTCGCGCTTGGCCTGGTCGTTGATGGTGATGGCGTTGCCGCCTTCCATGATGATGCGGCCGATCGTCTCGGTGACCGGCATGACCTGGTAGATGCCGACGCGGCCCTTGTAGCCGTCGGTGCAGCTGCCGCAACCCTTCGGGCCGTAGAGCTTGATGCCGGCCGCGACGTCCTCTTCGCGGAAGCCTTCCTTCAGCAGCGCCTCGTCGGGGATCTCGAGGGGCTGCTTGCAGTGGCTGCACAGCCGCCGTGCGAGGCGCTGCGCGATGATCAGGCTCACCGAGGTCGCGATCGCGTAGGGCTTGACGCCCATGTCGACCAGTCGCGTCAGGGTCTGCGGCGCATCGTTCGTGTGCAGCGTCGACATCACGAGGTGGCCGGTCTGCGCGGCCTTGATCGCGATCTCCGCGGTCTCGAGGTCGCGGATTTCGCCGACCATCACGACGTCGGGGTCCTGGCGCAGGAACGCGCGCAGCGCCGCCGCGAACGTGAGCCCCACCTTCGGATTGACGTTCACCTGGTTGATGCCCGGCAGGATGATTTCCGCCGGGTCCTCGGCCGTCGAGATGTTGGTGTCCTCGACGTTCAGGATGTTGAGGCCGGTATAGAGCGAGACCGTCTTGCCGGAGCCCGTCGGTCCGGTGACCAGGATCATGCCCTGCGGCTTCTTCAGGTACTTGAGGTAGAGGTCCTTCTGGAACGGCTCGTAGCCGAGCGACTCGATGCCGAGCATCGCGCTCCCGGCGTCGAGGATACGCATGACCGTCTTCTCGCCGAACAGCGTCGGGCAGGTGCTGACGCGGAAGTCAATCGAGCGGTTCTTCGACAGCCGCATCTTGATGCGGCCGTCCTGCGGGATGCGCCGCTCGGCGATGTCGAGCCGCGCCATGACCTTGATGCGGGCCGAGATCTTCTGCGACAGCTGCACCGGCGGCACCGCCACTTCCTTGAGCACGCCGTCGATGCGCTGGCGCACGCGGTAGATCTTCTCGTACGGCTCGAAGTGGATGTCGGACGCGCCTTTCTTGATGGCGTCGAGCATGACCTTGTTGACGAAGCGGACGATCGGCGCGTCCTCGACGTCGTCGCGGCCGAGCGAGGCCGGATCGACCTCGTCCTCGCCGCCGGTGACCTCGAGGTTCTCGAGGTCGAAGTCGTCCTCGGCCATCGACGGCATCGAGGTGTCGACCTGCTCCATCGTCTTGGTGAGGATCTTCTGGAGCTTGTCCTCCTCGACCACCACCGGCTCGACGTTGAGCGACGTCGAGAACCGGATCTCGTCGATGCCGTGCAGGTTCGTAGGATCCGACAGCGCGACGAACAGGCGCCGGCCGCGCTTCATCAGCGGCATGACGTGGTGCTTGCTGAGCAGCTTGTCGTTGACCAGCTTGACGGTGTCGAGGTCGATGGCCACCGCGTCGAGGTCGAGCAGCGGCACGCCGAACATCTGCGACGCGGCGATCGCGATGTCGCGCGCCTGGACGATGTTCTTGGCGACGAGGTAGGTCACCAGGTTCTGGCGATTGTCCTTGGCGCCGCGCTGGGCGTCGGCCATCGACGCCTCGTCGAGCAGGCCGTCCTGCACGAGCTTCTCGGGCAAGCCGATATTGCTGGCGTTGCGCGCCGCCGCGCCGACGGAAAGGGCGTTATCGTTCATGACCTTACGGATGACGTCCTGCGGGCCAGCAATAATATCCGAGTCGAGCCCGGGCATTTGTCAAATCAGGGCGATGCTCCCACAAATCGGGGTGCCAACACGTGACCCCAATCACACGTGGCGGTTGCCGCGAAGGCCGGCCGGCCCGCCGGGCCTCGCAGCCCGGCGCGGCCCCGAAATGGACGAGCAGGCGCGCTCTTGGCTGCGGACGCTCCGTCGGGGGGTGCAGCAGGGGCCTGGTTGGCGGTCGGCGAGGCCCGCGGATGCTGGGTCCTCGGATCGGCCGGCGCGGCCGTCGCGAGACCGAGGCGACGCCTTCACTGCCCGTCGCACCCGAGGGCGGGGCGACGCGACGCACTCGGGGCTACAGCGACTTTGGGCCGCCCAAAATAAAGAGGCCCCCCGTGAGGGGGGCCTCCATTCAGCCGTGGGCGTCGGCGCCCACGCGCCGACCGTCCGCCGCCTTAGGCGTGGCAGGTCGTCGGCAGGTACTGAGCAGCGACCGTGGTCGCGCCGGCGCCAACAACAGCCACGTTCGGCGGGGGCGTAGCGGTACCGCACACCCACACGATGTCGTTGTTGGCGTTGGTCGCGGCATTGAGCGAGAGGGTCTTGCCGGCGAGGTTCGCCACGTTGGCCTGGTTACCGTAAACGATCGTGATGGCGCCGGCGTTGCTGGAGACCGACGTCACGTACTTGCCCGTCGAGGGCTGCTGGCCGGCCAACGCCATCTGCGCGGCGGTCGGGAAGGTACCGTTCTGGGCGTAGAACTCGGCCGCGGCGACCTTCCAGCCACCCGCGAGGGTCAGGCCTTCCGTCACCTGGGCGCGGATCGTGTAGTTCTGGTAGGCCGGGATCGCGATCGCCGCGAGGATGCCGATGATCGCGACGACGATCATCAACTCGATCAGGGTGAAGCCCTTCTGGATCTGCTTGCGCATGGGGTAAAAACTCCTTGAGAGAACGAGACGAACCAAATGCGTTGGGAGCGCTGTCGGAAGCGGACATCCGCTCCTTGGCCGTATTGAAAGCAAGCCCCGTGCCAGCCGCCGCCGAGACTGGCTATCTCCATGAATGCAATGGGCTTTCCGTCCGAGTCGCGCCCGGCGACGGCGCGTTATGTCGAGGTCGGTCCAGTTCCAGCGGGGCACAAACTGACGCGCAGCGTCACTACTCGTTGCCGGCAGGGCACAGCGGCCGGGGTTACTCGATGCCGAGCTTCTTGATCCGGTAGCGCAGCGCGCGGAAGGTGATCCCGAGCAGCTTGGCGGCGGCGGTCTTGTTGTAGCGCGTCTGCTCGAGCGCCTTGACGATCGTCTCGCGCTCGATGTGCGCGACCTGCGCGTCGAGCGCCCCGTCGCTGACCTCCGGCATCGGCAGGGGCGCCGGTGGGGGCCCCGGCCGCACCGCGATGTCCGCCGCGGTGATGCGCCCGTCGACGCACAACGTCAGGGCCCGCTCGAGGATGTTCTCGAGCTCGCGGACGTTGCCGGGATAGTGGTAGCTCACGAGCACCTTCATCGCATCGGGCGCGATGTCCGGCACCGCGAGCTTCGAGCGGCGCGCGACGCGGTTCAGGATCGCGCGCGCGAGGTCGGGCACGTCCTCGAGCCGCGCACGCAGCGGCGGCACCTTGATCTCGATCACGTTGATCCGGTAGTAGAGGTCCTCGCGGAAGCGCCCGTCGGCGACCAGCGCCCCCAGGTCCTTGTGCGTCGCGGACAGGATCCGCGCATCCACCGGCATCTCGCGGGACTCGCCGACCGGCCGCACCGTGCGCTCCTGGATGAGCCGCAGGAGCTTCACCTGCATGTGCAGCGGCAGGTCCGCGACCTCGTCGAGGAACAGCGTGCCGCCCTCGGCGACCTGCACGAGTCCCTTCTTGTCGGCGACCGCGCCGGTGAAGCTGCCGCGCTTGTGGCCGAAGAGCTCGCTCTCCATGAGCTCGGTCGGGATCGCACCGCAGTTGACCGGCACGAAAGGCCCGTCGCGCCGGGGACCGGAATCGTGGATCAGCTGCGCGACGAGTTCCTTGCCGGTGCCGCTCTCGCCGGAGATGTGCACCGGCGCCTGGCTGCGCGCGACCCGGCCGATGAGCTCCCGGAGTTCCTCCATCGCCGCGGACTGACCGAGCAGCCGCGGGGCGACGATGACCCCGGTGTCGCTGCCGATGTCGTGCCCGGACAGCTTGATCGCCTGCGCGACGAGCTTGCGAAGGTCGGCGAGATCGAGCGGCTTCGAGACGAAGTCGAAGGCGCCGAGCTTGAGCGCCCGGACCGCCGTCTCGACGTTGCCGTGCGCGGTGATCACCGCGACCGGCAGGTCCGGCAGCTGGGTCTGGAGCCAGTCGACGAGGTCGAGCCCGTTGCCGTCGGGAAGCTGCATGTCGGTCAGGCAGAGCCCGAAGCGCGACTCGCGGACCGCGGCCTTGGCGCTCGCGACGTCGTGGACCGCTCGCGACTCGAGCCCCATCCGGCCGAGGGTGATCGATAGCAGTTCGCACAGGTCCGGCTCGTCGTCGACGATCAGCACCATCGGCTTAGGCATCAGTGCGTCCCTCCCAACGCTGCGGATCGGCGAACACGACGCGGAAGATGCTGCCGCCGCCGGCGCGCGGCTCGTAGAGCAGCAGCGCGGCGTTGCACTGCGCGAGCTCGCGCGCGATAAAGAGGCCAAGGCCCGTACCGCCGCGTCGCCCCGTGAAGAACGGCTCGAAGATCCGCTCGGTCGCGTTCTCGGGGATGCCCGGGCCGCGGTCGGCGACCTCGAGGAACGGCCGGCCGCTCGCCTGCAGCCGCGCGACCATGAGATCGACCGGCGGGTTCCCCGGCATGTCGGCGCTGTGGCGCGTGGCGTTCTCGCACAGGTTCCAGACGATCTGCCGCAGGTGGCTCGTGTCGATTCGCACGTCGAAGTCGGGGTCCGGGAAGCGCGTGCGGAGCTGGGCCGGCGGCAGCTGCAGCGTCTCGCAGAACTCCGCGTGGAACTGGCGCAGCCACTCGCCGATCGGGACCCGCTCCGGGCGGGTCGACTCGCGCCGCGACAGCTGCAGGACGTTGGCGATGATGGTGCTCACGCGCTCGCCGTTCTGCGTGATGATCTCGGTGAGCCGGCGCTCCTCGGCCCCGAGGTCCGCCCCCTCCGCGAGCAGCTGCGCCGCGTGGCTCATCGCGCCGACGGGGTTGCGGATCTCGTGGGCGATGCTCGCCGACAGGCGGCCGAGCGCCGCGAGCTTGGACTGCTGCACGCGCTCGGCGAGCTCGCTCGTGTCGGTCAGGAACGCGATGACCGGCCCGGGCCGGTCGCGGCCGAGCGCCGCGAAATGGGCCTCGAACTCCCGGCCGCCGTCGGCGGCGACCAGCCGCGCATCGGTGAGCGACGCTCCGCCCGAGCGCCGCCAGCTCTCGACGAAGTACAGGAGGCGCGGCGAGATCTCGCCGAGCAGCGCGCCGGGTCGCGCCTCCGGGCCGAGCAGCACCCGGGCCGACTCGTTGATCAGGCGGACGCGGTTGGCATCGTCGACGACGACGATGCTCTCGCGCAGGTGCTGGACGATGTACTCGGAGAGCTCGGCCAGGTTCGCGACGTCGATGTCGCGCTGGCGAACGACCTCCTCGGTCTCGCGCAGCCGGCGCGCCATCGAGGTCGCGGCGCCGGCCGCGAGGAACAGCATCGCGCCGTAGTAGCCCGCCTGCGCGAAACCGACCGGCCCGGCCGTTCCCTGCGCCCAGGACAGCAGCTGCAGCCCGAGCAGGGCGAGCGCCGAGCCGGCGGCCAGCACCAGCGCACCGCGCGTGTCGACGAGCACGGAAACCGCCCCCACGGGCACGAGCAGCATGATCGCGAGTCCGCTCTCAGCGCCGCCGCTCGCGTACACGATCAGCGACAGGACGCCGATGTCGATGATCCCGGGGACGTAGACGTGCCAGTCGGTGGTCCGCTGGCGGCGCTTCAGCACCGCGAGCAGCACCAGAGCCGCCAGGAAGTAGCCGAGGCAGGCGCTGCGGAAGAGGTCGGGGTGGGACTCGCCGACGAGGTGGGGCTGGCCGCCCACGGCGAACACGAGCCCGAGCACCAGCGGCACGAGCAGGCGGAATACGTTCAGGAGCCCAAGCACCCGCCAGGACAGTTCCGGCGTGTCGCGCAGCGGGCGCTGGCTCTCCATCATGCGTCGACCTCGGGCACCGATCCGCGCAGGGCGCGGCCCGCGGCAATGTAGCATCGTTCGCGCGCCGGCGACCGTTGCGGTCCGCCACACCGCGGATTTTTTGCGTCGGAGCGCACGCTTCGCGCAGAATAGCGGCCCGCAACGAGCGCTGGGAGGCGCGGCACGCCGCGCGCAGTGACGATGAATCTGCACGAATACCAGGCGAAGGAGCTGTTCACGCGGTACGGGGTTGCCGTACCGGCGGGACATGTCGCGGCGACGGCCGAGGAGGCCGGTCACGCGGCCGAGCGGCTCGGCGGCGCGCTGTGGGTCGTCAAGGCCCAGGTGCACGCCGGCGGGCGCGGCAAGGCCGGCGGCGTCAAGGTCTGTCGCAGCGTCGCCGAGGTCAAGAACGCGGCGCACGCGCTGCTCGGGCAGCGGCTGGTGACCAAGCAGACCGGCGCCGAGGGCCTGCCGATCCACCAGGTGTACGTCGAGACGGGCTCCAAGATCGCCCGCGAGCTGTACGTGAGCCTCCTGCTCAACCGCGACCGCGGCCGGCTGGCGTTCATTGCCTCGGCGGACGGCGGCATGGACATCGAGGAGGTGGCCGCCAAGACGCCGGAGCGGATCCTGCGCGTCGAGGTGCACCCGGCGGTGGGACTGTCGGGCTACCAGTGCCGGCAGCTGGCCTACGGGCTCGGGCTCGAGGGCCCGCAGGTCGCGGCCTTCGAGAAGATCCTGCGCGGCATCTACCGGCTGTACATCGAGCACGACGCGAGCCTCGTCGAGGTCAATCCGCTGATCGTCACCGGCGACGGCGCGGTGCTGGCGCTCGACGCCAAGATCAACATCGACGACAACGCGCTCTTTCGCCAGCTGCCGCTCGCCGCGCAGCGCGACGCCTCCCAGGAAGACCTGATGGAGCGCAAGGCGGCGGAGCACGACCTCAACTACGTCTCGCTCGACGGCGACATCGCCTGCATGGTCAACGGCGCCGGGCTCGCGATGGCGACGATGGACCTGATCAAGCTGCACGGCGGCGCGCCGGCCAACTTCCTCGACGTCGGCGGCGGCGCGACGCCGGAGCGCGTCACGGCGGCGTTCACGCTGATCCTGTCGAACCCGAAGGTGCGCGCGATCCTCGTCAACATCTTCGGCGGCATCGTCCGCTGCGACATCATCGCCGAGGGCATCATCGCCGCGGTCAAGACGGTGGGCGTCAGCGTGCCGGTCATCGTCCGGCTCGAGGGCACGAACGCCGACGTCGCCCGCGCGCAGCTCGCCAAGAGCGGGCTCGCGATCACCGCCGCCAGCGACCTCACGGACGCCGCGACCAAGGCCGTGCGCCTGGCCGCCGGCCGCTAGGACCCAAGCCCCATGAGCATCCTCCTCAGCAAGAAGAGCCGCGTGATCTGCCAGGGCTTCACCGGCAAGCAGGGCACGTTCCATACCGAGCAGTGCATCGCCTACGGCACGAACGTCGTCGGCGGCGTGACGCCGGGCCGCGGCGGCCAGAAGCACCTCGGTCTGCCGGTGTTCAACACCGCGCACGACGCGGTCGCGGCGACGCGCGCCGACGTCAGCATGATCTACGTCCCCGCCGCGGGCGCGGCCGACGCGATCCTCGAGGCCGCTGACGCGGGCATCAAGCTCATCGTCTGCATCACCGAGGGCATCCCGGTCAACGACATGGTGCGGGTCAAGGAGGCGCTGAAGGGCTACGACACGCGCCTCGTCGGCCCGAACTGCCCGGGCGTCATCACGCCGGGCGAGGCCAAGGTCGGCATCATGCCGGGGTTCATCCACAAGCCCGGCAAGATCGGCATCGTGTCGCGCTCCGGCACGCTGACGTACGAGGCGGTGTTCCAGACCACGCGGCTCGGGCTCGGCCAGAGCACCTGCGTCGGCATCGGCGGCGACCCGGTGCGCGGCCTGAACTTCGTCGAGGTCCTGCGCCTGTTCGAGCACGATCCGAAGACGCAAGGCATCATCATGGTCGGCGAGATCGGCGGCAGCGACGAGGAGGCGGGTGCCGAGTTCATCCGTCGCCACGTGACGAAGCCGGTCGTCGCCTACATCGCCGGCGTCACCGCGCCCCCCGGCAAGCGCATGGGGCATGCCGGCGCCGTCATCGACGGCGGCAAGGGCACCGCCGCGGACAAGTACGCGGCGCTCGAGCGCGCCGGGGTACGGACGGTGCGCTCGCCGGCCGAGCTCGGCACGGCGATGGCGGCGGCGCTGAAGGCGGTCCGCGGCCGGTCGAAGGGCGCCAAGCCCGCTTCGAAGTCCGCGCGCACGCCGGCCGCGAAGGTGGCGGCGCGCCCGGCCGCGAAGCGCCAGCCGGCGAAGCGCAAGCCCGCGCGTGCGCCGGCCAAGGCCGCGCGGCGCCCGAAGCGCCGCTGACCGGACGCGCGCCCGGCGTCTGCGGGCAGGTGCACGACCGGAGGGTCGCGAGTAGATGACCGCACCGCTTCGCCTGCTGCTCGCGCAGTACGACCTGTTCGTCGGCGACGTCGATGGCAACGCGCTCAGGGTGCTCGAGGCGGCCGAGGCCGGGGCCGCGGCCGGCGTCGACGTCGTGTTGCTGCCCGAGCTCGCGCTCGCCGGCTATCCGCCCGAGGACCTGCTGTTCCATTCGGGTTTTCGCCGCAACGTGCAGGCGGCGGTCGAGCGCCTGTGCAAGGCCGCGCCGCCGGTCGACCTCGTGTTCGGCTACCCCGAGTACCACGGCCGCGAGATCTTCAACTCCGCCGCGCTGGTGCGCGGCCGGCGCGTCTATGCGAACCATCGCAAGCAGGCGCTGCCGAACTACAAGGTGTTCGACGAGAAGCGCTACTTCGCGCCGGGCCAGACGCCGACGCTCGTCGACATCCAGGGCGCGCGGGTCGCGCTGCTCGTGTGCGAGGACATCTGGGAGACCGGGCCGGCGCGCGCGGCGCAGGCCGACGGGGCCGAGGCGCTGATCGTCATCAACGCCTCGCCGTTCGAGCTCCACAAGCAGCGCGAGCGCGAGTCGGTGGCGCGCCAGCGCGTCACCGACGTCGGCCTGCCGCTCGTGTACCTGAACCTGGTCGGCGGACAGGACGAGCTGGTGTTCGACGGCAACAGCTTCGTGATGGCGGCCGACGGCACCGTCACGCAGCGACTGCCCGCGTGGCGCGAGGCGACGGCGGTCGTGGAACTCGAGCACCTGGACGGCCGTCTCGTGCCGGTGCCCGGCGCGGTCGAGCCCGAGCTCAGCGAGGAGCAGAGTGTGTACCAGGCGCTGGTGCTCGGCGTGCGCGACTACGTCGACCGGCACCGCTTCCCGGGCGTCGTGATCGGCCTCTCGGGCGGCGTCGACTCGGCGCTGACGCTCGCGATCGCGGTCGACGCGCTCGGGCCCTCGCGCGTGCACGCGGTGATGATGCCGTCGCGCTACACCGCGCAGATGAGCCGCGACGACGCGGCGGGACAGGCGCGCGCCCTCGGCGTGAAGTACAGCGAGATCTCGATCGAAGGGATGTTCGCCGCGACCCTCGCCGCACTCAAGGATGAGTTCGCCGGCCGGGCGCCCGACACGACCGAGGAGAACATCCAGTCGCGCTGCCGCGGCGTGCTGCTGATGGGCATCTCGAACAAGACCGGCGCGATGCTGCTGACCACCGGCAACAAGAGCGAGATGGCGGTCGGCTACGCGACGCTGTACGGCGACATGGCGGGCGGCTTCGCGCCGATCAAGGACTGCTCGAAGCTGCTGGTCTATCGGCTGGCGCGCTACCGCAATTCGCTCGGTCGCGTGATTCCGGAGCGGGTCATCGAGCGGGCGCCGAGCGCGGAGCTGAGGCCCGACCAGAAGGACACGGATTCGCTGCCGCCGTACGAGATTATGGACCCGATCCTCGAGGCGTTCATCGAGTCGGACCTGTCGGTCGACGAAATCGCCGCCAGGGGCTTCGACCGCGCGACCGTCGGTCGCGTGCTCGAGATGGTCAAGCGCAACGAGTACAAGCGCCGCCAGGCGCCGCCCGGCATCCGCATCAGCGGCCGCGCCTTCGGCCGCGACTGGCGCTACCCGATCACCTCGGGCTACCGCAGCGGCTGACGGCGCACGGCGCCGCCCGCCCGGGTCAGCTGCCGCGCAGCGCCTGGCTGCGCTCCTCGCCCGTCATCTGCCACCAGTGCTTCTTCCGCTGGCGCTGCTCGCTCGCCGGGAAGTTCGCCGCCAGCACCTTCTCGGCATCCGCCGCGAGGCCCGGCAGGTCGAGCTTGCGGTAGCTCTCGACCATGATCTCGAGGGCGCGGCGCGTCGACGGCGCGCCGTCGTAGGTCTCGATCACGTAGCGCGCGCGGTCGAGCGCGGCGACGAAGGCGCCACGGCGGACGTAGTAGTCGGCGACGTGGATCTCGTACTCGGCGAGGCGGTTGCGCAGGTAGATCATGCGCTGGCGCGCGTCGGGGGCGTACTCGCTGTTCGGGTACTGCGAGACCACGCGCGCGAGCGCGTCGAAGGACTTGCGCGCGTCCTGCGGCGGCCGCTCGGAGAGGTCGACCTTGAACCAGCGCTCGAGGAAGTTCGGCGAGCGCTCGAAGTAGACGAGGCCCTTCATGTAGTACGCGTAGTCGATGCGCGGATGCGTCGGGTTCTCGCGGATGAACGTGTCGGCCGCGTCGATCGCCGACTCCTTCTCGTGCGCCCGGTAGTAGGCGTAGATCAGGTCGAGTCGCGCCTGGCGCGCCGAGTCGCTGAACGGGTAGCGCGCCGTCAGCGCCTCGTAGGTCTTGATCGCGGGCTCGTAGCTGCCCTCGGTGACCAGTTTGGTGGCGCGGTCGTAGAGTGCCTCGGGGCTCAGGTTCTCGTCCTTCTTCTTGCCCCACGAACTGCAGCCGCCGAGCGCGAACGCGCCGAGCAGCAGCCCGATGAGCGCCGCGCGCAGCGCGGGTCCGCGGATCGCATTCGGTGCGGCGAGGCCGCGGGACGCGGTGAGGGCGAGGGTCATGGGGACGCCGGCAGGACCTGCAAGGCCGCCTACTATAGCGTATCTTGTTCGGATGACTGGATTCCTCGAGCAGCGCATACCGGATGCGCACCGCGGCCAACGGTTGGACCAGGCGCTCGCGGCCCTGTTCCCCGATTTCTCAAGGACCCGCCTCAAGGCCTGGATCGAGGCCGGGCGGGTGCTGGTCGACGGCGTGCGTCCGAAACCCCGAGACCTCGTCAGCGGCGGCGAGCTCGTGCGCGTCGAGCCGCTGCACGAGTCCCGCGTCGAGGTCGCCCCGGAGGCCATCGCCCTCGACGTCGTCTACGAGGACGCCTCGCTGCTCGTGCTCGCCAAGCCCGCCGGGCTCGTCGTCCACCCGGGAGCCGGCAACCCGCGCTCGACGCTGCAGAACGCGCTCCTCGCCCACGACCCGGCGCTCGCGATGCTGCCGCGTGCCGGCATCGTGCACCGCCTCGACAAGGACACGAGCGGCCTGCTGGTCGTCGCCCGCACGCCCGAGGGCCACGCGCGCCTGACCAAGGCGCTCGCGCGCCACGAGGTCGAACGCGAGTACGAGGCCGTCACGATCGGCGTCATGACCGCGGGCGGCACGGTCGACGCGCCGATCGACCGCCACCCGGTCGACCGGCTGCGGATGGCGGTGCGCGGCTCCGGGCGCGAGGCCGTGACCCACTACCGCGTCGTCGAGCGCTTCCGCTCGCACACGCACGTTCGCGTCCACCTCGAGACCGGCCGCACGCACCAGATCCGCGTGCACCTGACCCACGCCGGGTTCCCGCTGGTCGGCGATCCGCTCTACGGCCGGCGCCTCGTGATCCCGAAGGGCGCGACGCCCCGGCTCATCGAGACGCTGCGCGGCTTCCGGCGGCAGGCGCTGCACGCGGCGCGGCTCGCGTTCGTGCACCCGGCGAGCGGCGAGCGCGTCGAGTTCGCGACGCCGATCCCGCCGGACTTCGCGGAACTGCTCGCGGCGCTGCGGGAGGATGTCCGCGCCGCGGCCGCCGATCCACGTCAGCGGCCGTGACGGCGGCGACCGAGTCCGGGCAGATCGGCTGGCTGCCGGCCGAATTCGGCGCCCCCGCCGCCGTGCGGGCCGGCACCACGACGCGCGCCGGCGGCGTCAGCCGCGGCTCGCTCGCTAGCTTCAACCTCGCCGCGCACGTCGCGGACGATCCGGCCGCGGTTGCCGCGAACCGTGCCCGGCTGCGCGCCGATCTCGGCCTGCCTGCGGAACCGCTGTGGCTGCGGCAGGTGCACGGCGCGACGGTCGTGGTCCACGACGGCACGGTCACCGAGCCCGAGGCCGATGCCGCCGTGAGCTTCGAGCCCGGTCGGGTGCTCGCGGTGCTGACCGCCGACTGCCTGCCGGTCGCGTTCGCGAGCCGCGATGGCGGTCGCCTCGGACTCGCGCACGCCGGCTGGCGGGGCCTCGTCGCGGGCGTCCTCGACCGTGTCGTGGCGGCGCTCGGCGTCCCCGGCGACGAGCTCGTCGTCTGGTTCGGCCCCGCGATCGGCGCGGCCGCCTTCGAGGTCGGCGCCGAGGTGCGCGAGGCCTTCGTCGCCGGCCACCCCGCGGACGCCGCCGCGTTCTCGCCCAACGAGCGTGGCCGCTGGCAGGCGGACTTGTACGCGCTCGCGCGTGCGCAGCTCGGCCGGCTCGGCGTGACGCGGGTCGCGGGCGGCGGCGAGTGCACGTTCCGCGACGCCCGGCGCTTCTACTCGCACCGCCGCGACCCGCGCGGCGGGCGCATGGCGACGCTGCTCTGGCGCCCGGCCTGAGCGGCGGCGACGCACGCGCGCGGCCATGGCCTCCGCATCCTCCACTTCGGCACTGCTCGCGGTCGCCGCGCTGACGGGCGGTGTCGGGCTCGCCTCGGCGCTGGCGGCATCCGTGTTCATCGCGCTGCCCGAGGCGGCGCGGCGCCTGCTCGTGCCGCACCTCGTCAGCTTCGCGACCGGGGCGCTGATGGGCGCGGCGCTGCTCGGTTTCGTGCCGGCCGCGTTCGAGGGCGCCGGGCCCGCGAACGCCTCGACGGTGGGGACCGTGGTGCTCGGCGGGCTGCTGCTGTTCTTCGTGCTCGAGAAACTCGTGCTCTGGCGGCACTCGCACGACGAACCATCCGACGCGCACGGGGGCGAGCACCACCGGACGCGCGCCGTCGGCGCGATGATCCTGTGGGGCGACGCCTTCCACAACGTCGTCGACGGGGTCGTGGTCGCGGCCGCCTACCTCACGAGCCCGGGGCTCGGCGTTGCGACCGCGCTCGCGGTGTTCACGCACGAGCTGCCGCAGGAGATCGGCGACATCGGCATCCTGCTGCACAGCGGCATGGGCCGGCTCCGCGCGCTCGGCCTCAACCTGCTCGTCAGCGCCTCGGCGGTCGTCGGCGGCATCGTCGCCGTCTACGCGCTGCGCGCGGCGCTCTCGGTCCTGCCGTACGCGCTCGCCTTCGCGGGCGCCTCGCTCCTCTACGTCGCGGTCGCGGACCTGATCCCGGGGCTGCACCGGCACGCGGGCCTGCGGCGCTCGGTGGAACAGTTCGTATTGATTCTGCTGGGAGTCGGCGTTATCTGGCTGACGCAGCACCACCACGGCGTCGAGCCGGGAGCGGGGTTGCGGTAGCCGGCCCGTTGAAATTCCGGCGTCGGGCCCCATCCTCTAGGCAATTCAAGCAATTAGGAGCCGGCCGATGCGGCAGGACAAACTGACCTCGACCTTCCAGCTCGCGCTGTCGGACGCCCAGTCGCTCGCGGTCGGGCGCGACCACCAGTTCATCGAGCCGGGCCACCTGCTGCTCGCGATGCTCGACCAGCAGGGCGGCACGGTCCGTCCGCTGCTCGACCACGCCGGGGTCAACCTGAACCTCCTGCGTTCACGCCTCGCGCAGGCGCTCGACCGCCTGCCGAAGGTCGAAGGCACGCCCGGCGAGGTCCACGTCTCGAACGACCTCGGACGGCTCCTCAACATCACCGACAAGCTCGCGCAGCAGCGCGGCGACCAGTTCATCTCGTCCGAGCTCTTCGTGCTCGCCGCGCTCGAGGACAAGGGCGAGCCCGGCCGGATCCTCAAGGAGGCGGGCGCCGTCAAGGGCGCGGTCGAGAAGGCGGTCGACGAGGTCCGCGGCGGCCAGAAGGTCGAGGACGCGAACGCCGAGGAGGCGCGCGGCGCGCTCGACAAGTACACGATCGACCTCACCGAGCGCGCCAAGAGCGGCAAGCTCGACCCGGTGATCGGCCGCGACGACGAGATCCGCCGCACCGTGCAGGTGCTGCAGCGGCGCACCAAGAACAACCCCGTGCTGATCGGCGAGCCCGGCGTCGGCAAGACCGCGATCGTCGAGGGCCTCGCGCAGCGCATCGTCAACGGCGAGGTGCCCGAGGGCCT
>JBBINS010000041.1:0-18997 GCA_037443765.1 Gammaproteobacteria bacterium | reverse complement strand
TGCGTCGCGACCAGGCGCTCGAGCTCCGCCGCGCCGCGGGCGTTGGCGGCGAGCTGTGCCGCGAGGTCGGCGAGGTTGCGGCCGACGGCGCGGGCGGGGTAGGGGCCGCAGCCCAGCAGCCGGCGCACCAGCGCCTCGTCGAACACGCCGCCGGCGACGATCCGCTCGCCCGTGAACAGCGCGCCCTCCTCGTCGATGCTGCGGCTGAACGGCGGCATCGAGCCCGGCGTCACGCCGCCGATGTCCGCATGGTGCGCCCGCGAGGCGACCCAGAACTCGGGCTCCGTCCCGCCGGCACGGTGCACCGGGCTCACGACGGTCAGGTCCGGCAGGTGCGTGCCGCCGGCGTAGGGCGAGTTGACGAGGAACGCGTCGCCGGGGCGGATCGCGCCGCGGTGCAGCGCCATGACGGCGCGGACGCTGGCGCCCATCGAGCCGAGGTGCACGGGCATGTGCGGCGCATTGGCGACCAGCCGTCCGGCCGCGTCGAACAGTGCGCAGGAATAGTCGAGGCGCTCGCGGATGTTGACCGAGCTCGCCGTCTGGCGCAGCACCGCGCCCATCTGCTCGGCGACGTGCATGTAGAGGCCCGCGAACACCTCGAGCAGCACCGGGTCGGGTCGCGTCGCGTCGACGCTGCGGCGCGCGCGCCGTCCGTGGCAGGTCAGCACGAGTTCGCCGCCGGCGCGGTGCTCGGCGCTCCAGCCCGGCTCGACCACGGTCGTCGAGGTCGCCTCGACGACGATTGCCGGGCCGTCGAGGCGCGCGCCGGCGGCGAGCGTCGCACGCTCGACGATCGGCACCTCGCGCCAGTCGCCGTCGAACCAGGCCCGCGCGTGCTCCGTCGCGGCGGACGCCGCCACGACCGGCGCGGGAGCACCGAGCTCGGCGACCACCGCGCTGCCGATCAGCTCGACGCTGACGGCGGCGATCACGAAGGCGCTGCCCTCGGCCGGACGGAAGCCGAAGCGACGGCCGTGCTCCGCGACGAACGCCGCCGCCATCGTGTCCGGCGCCTCGAGCTCGACCGGCAGCGCGACCTCGGAGTCGGCGCTGCGGATCTCGGCGAGTGCGCGTCGACCGGTCTCGACGGTGCCGCCGAGGCCGGCGCGCGCCTGGCCGGCGAGCTCGGCCGCGAGCGCGGCCGCCGCGGCCGCGCCGTCGGCGTCGAGCGGCACGCCGAGGGTGCCGCGACGGACGCTGCGCGGCTCGGCGAGGCCGATGCCGACGGCCGACAGCACGCCGGCGAGCGGGTGGACCAGGATCGTCGCGATGTCGAGCGCCTCGGCGACGCGGCAGGCGAGCTGCGGGCCGGCGCCGCCGAAGCAGGCGAGGGCGAAGCGCGCCGGATCCTGGCCCCCCTGGAGGCTCACGTGTTTGATCGCGTTCGCCATCGTGTCGACCGCGACGGTCAGGAAGCCCTCGGCCACCGCCTCGGGACGCATTCCGGCGCCGGTCGCCGCGGCGAGCTCCGCGGCGAGCGCCGCGAAGCGTTCGCGCACGACGGCGACGTCGAGCGGCGCGTCGCCGCGCGGCCCGAACGCCGATGGCAGGCGCGACGGCACGAGCCGGCCGAGCAGCACGTGGCAGTCGGTCAGCGACAGCGGGCCGCCGCGGCCATAGCTCGCCGGGCCCGGGACGGCGCCCGACGAATCGGGCCCCACGGCGAGGCGCCCGTCGGCGAAGCGCAGCACCGAGCCGCCGCCCGCGGCGACGGTGTGCACGTCGAGCGCCGGCAGCGCGAGGCGCACGCCGCCGACGCTGAGCTCGGTGCGGCGCGGGTACGCGCCGTCGTACAGCGACACGTCCGTCGACGTGCCGCCCATGTCGAAGCCGATCAGCCGCGCGAATCCCGCCGCGCGCCCGGTCGCGACCATGCCGACGAGGCCGCCGGCCGGACCCGACAGCACGCCGTTGGTGCCGCGGAACGTGCTCGCCGGCGCGAGCCCGCCGTGGCTCTGCATGAGCTCGACGCGGATGCCCTTGCCGAGCGCACCGAGTTCGGCGACCAGCCGCGCGACGTAGCCGCCGACCAGCACCGCGAGGTACGCGTCGGCGACGGTCGTGTGGCCGCGCGGCACCAGGCCCTCGATCGGCACGACCTCGTGCGACACCGACACGGCCGCGAATCCTGCCGCCCGCGCCAGCCGCGCGCAGGCGCGCTCGTGGCCCGTGTGGCGCCAGCCGTGCATCAGCACGATCGCGACGCTCTCGCCGCCGGCGGCGCGCGCCGCGGCAAGGTCGTCGGCGAGCGCCGCCTCGTCGAGCGGCTCGAGCACCCGGCCGGCGGCGTCGATCCGCTCGCGCGCCTCGATCACGGTCGCGTACAGCGGCGCCGGCAGCTCGATGTGGCGGCGAAAGAGGTGCGGGCGCTCCTGGGTGCCGATCGCGAGCGCGTCGCCGAGGCCGGCGGTCGTCACGAGCACGGTGCGCGCGCCGCGCCGCTCGAGGAGCGCGTTGGTCGCGACGGTCGTGCCAACGCGCACGCACTCGATCGTCGCGCCCTCGCGGCCGTCGCTCACGAGCAGCTGGCGGATGCCGGGCACGGTCGCGTCGTCGTAGCGGCCCGGCACCGTCGACAGCAGCTTGAGCGCCAGCAGCCGGCCGTCCGGCCGTCGGCCGACGACGTCGGTGAACGTCCCGCCGCGGTCGACCCAGAACTGCCAGCCGCCCGCCATCAGCGCGCCGCGAGCCCGAGCCGCGCCCGCGCGGCCGCGTCGAGCGCCTCGAGCCGCTCGCGCGCGTGGCGATAGCCCGCCTCGATCGCGCGCTCGAAGGCATGCCAGTTCAGGAGGTCGACGTCGGCGAGCGGCGGCTGCAGCAGCAGGTCCGACAGGCGGCGCCCGGCGGCGGTCGCCGCGTCGCTGTTGACCATGCCCGCGCGCCACAGGATCTGAAGGATCGTGGGCCGCTGCTTGTGGCGCCGGAACCAGCCGAGCAGCTTCCACAGCGGCGGCAGGTCGACGTCCTGGATGTCGGAGGTGAAGGTCGTGTCGCTGCCGACGTCGACGCCGATGACGACCCCCGCGTGGGCGGTGCGCATCACGTCGACCGGCATGTTGTTGATCGCGCCGCCGTCGACGTGCACCTCGCCCTGGTGGAACACCGGCGGCAGGACGCCGGGGATCGCGACCGAGGCGCGCAGCCAGCGCCACAGCTCGCCGGAGCGGTGCACGCTGCCGTGGCCGGTCGTGAGGTTGGCCGACACCGCGTAGAACGGCAGCGGCAGGTCCTCGATCGCCACCGCACCGAACTCCTGGCGCAGCAGCCGGCTCACCTTGCGGCCGGCGACCAGCGACACGATCGGCAGCGTGTAGTCGTTGAGCGGGTTGGTCGCGACGAAGGCCCGGTGGAAGCGCTCGACCATCTCGGCGGTGGTCCAGCCGGCGGCGACGCCGGCTCCCATGATCGCGCCCATGCTGGTGCCGCCGACGACGTCGATCAGGACACCGGCCTCGCGGAGCGCGCGCACGACGCCGATGTGCGCGAAGCCGCGCGCACCGCCGCCGGAAAGCACCAGGCCGACCGCCTTGCCGGTGAGCAGGCGCGCCACGCGGGCGACGTCCGCGGCGCCGCGCACGTGGTGGTGCGGCGCCCCCGGTACCTGCGCGCACCAGCGCGCCGCGGCCCCCGGCTCGATGCGCTCGTCGTGCAGCAGCACGAGCTCGGCGCGGGCGCTCACCGAGGCCTGGACCGGGTCGCCGGCGGCGTGCGTCCACGGGCCGGCGGGGGCCTCGGCCCGGGCCACGAACAGCACCGAGTCCGCCTGCCGCACGCACAGCTTGCTCCAGGTCGTGGGCTCCGGGTCGGCGACGTAGACGACGTAGTCGTTGCCGCTCTCGATGCGGTGGAACCAGGCGCTCGTGTGGTCCGCGCCGCGCACGCTCCAGACGAGCTCGGCGCGCCCGTGCCGGCCGAGCGCGGCGACGAGCTCGCTCGCGAAGCCGCCGACGTCGACCTCGATGCTCTGCGGCAGCAGCGTGAAGGTGCGGGTGCTGACGCGGCTGGCGCCGCGGTCCGCCGACTCGAGGCGCTCGACCAGCAGCTGCGCGACGCGCAGCATCGCCGCCGGGTGCTGCAGGATCACGCGGTCGAAGGACTCGCGCGGCAGGCGCGCGAGCTCGCTGTCCCGCAGCGCTCGCACGGTCGCGCTGCGCGGGTGGCCGGAGACGAGTCCCATCTCGCCGACGGTCTCGCCGGCCGTGATCCGGCCGAGCAGCCGCGGCGTCGCGCCGCCCGAGTAGGCGCCGAGGCAGCCGGCCAGCAGCAGGTACATCGCGTCCGACGCCTCGCCGGCCTCGAACAGCGTCGCCCCGCCGGGCAGGGACAACGACTCGAGCTCCACCGAGATCGCCGACAGCGTCGGCCGGTCGAGGCCGCGGAAGATCGGCGACGACTCGAGCAGCGCGAGCGGGTCGCCGCCGAGCACGAGCGTTTCGCCGGGATCGCCGTCCATTCCCACCTCTGACCGGGTCCACTACATTAGCACCAGCGCGGTCCGGTCCCGGGCGCGGATGGGTGGCGGCGGGAGGTCGAATCGAGGTGGCAGCGGCACGGCAGGCGACACCCGCGCGGCGCGCGGCGCCGAGCGCCGAGATCGAGCGGATCTGGCGCGAGGTCGCGGCCCTGCCGCGCGGCGGCGTCTCGACCTACGGCGCCATCGCGGCGCGCGCGCGCGCGCCGCGGCGGGCGCGGCTCGTCGGCCACGCGCTCAAGGTGGCGCCGCGGTCGCTCGAGCTGCCGTGGCACCGCGTCGTCGGCGCCGGCGGCCGGATCGCGTTCCCGCCCGGCAGCGCCCACTTTCGCGAGCAACGCCGCCGGCTGAGTGCCGAGGGCGTCGAGGTCGTGCGCGGCCGCGTGCGCCTGCCACGGGCCCCGGATCTCGATGCCCTGCTGTGGGGTGGCGCGCGCTGATAAGATCCGCGCTCGCAGAGCGAGGCAATTCCAGCATGAGTCGACACGTCGTCTTCTCGCACGGCAAGGAAAGCGGGCCGTGGGGCGCGAAGATCTCCGCGCTCGCCGACATTGCCCGCGGCGAGGGCTGGGCGGTCGAGTCCGTCGACTACCGCGGGATCGACGACCCGCACGAGCGGGTCACGCGGCTGCTCGGCTACTGCCGCGAGTTCCAGGGGCGGCTGGTGCTGGTCGGCTCGAGCATGGGTGGCCACGTCTGCACGGCCGCCTCGCGTCTGCTGCGCGCCGGCGGCCTGTTTCTGCTCGCGCCGGCGTTCTACATGCCGGGCTACGAGGACCAGACCCCGGTGCCGGCGGACTGCCCGATCACGATCGTCCACGGCTGGCGCGACGACGTCGTGCCGGTCGACAACAGCATTCGCTTCGCGCGCGAGCACCAGGCGACGCTGCACGTGCTGGACACCGACCACCGGATGCAGGACCGGATCCGCGAGATCGGCTACCACTTCGAGTACTTCCTGGTGACGCTCGACAAGTTCGGCGGGCCCTGAGCGCCCGCCCGGAGGGCCACGCATGCTCAAGCACGGATGCCTCCTGGTTCTGCTCGCGCTCGGCGCCGCGGGCTGCGGCGGCGAGCCGCCGCCCCCGGTCGAGAAGCCGGCGGCGACGGTCTTCGACCCGCTGCTCGAGAAGCGGCAGAGCCTGCCGGCCGCCGTCGAGGCCGCCCAGGCCCAGCACGACGCCGATACGCGCCGGCAGCTCGAGGCCGCCGAAGGCGCGCCGCCCGAGGCGCGGCGGTGACTGAGGCGGGCTGGTTCGTCTACATCGTCGAGAACGAGCGCGGCGCGCTCTACACCGGCATCACGACCTCGCTCGCGCGCCGGCTCGAGGAGCACGGCGGCGCCCGCGGCCGCGGCGCGCGCTTCTTCCGCCTCGGCCGGCCGAAGCGGCTCGTCTATTCCGAGTCGGCCGCCGACCGCCGTGGCGCGCTCCGGCGCGAGGCCGAGATCAAGCGCCTCGACCGCCGCGCCAAGCTCGCGCTGATCGGCGCGTCGGGTGCCGGGACGCCGTGACGGGATTCCTCGGACTCGACCGCACGCTCCTGTGGCTTGCGAGCCGGGTCATGGGGCTGTGGGTGCGGCCGACGCCGCTGCCGGTCGACGAGGCGGAGCGGCTGCGCGGCCGCGGCCGGCGCGTCCTGTACGTGCTCGAGCTGCAGTCGCTGACGGACCTGATCGCGCTCGGTCTCGTCTGCCGGTCGATCGGCCTGCCGGCCGCCGGCCGCCGGTTCGCGCTCGGCGCCGCGCGCGAACCGCGCGCGGCGATATTCGTCGAACGGCGCCGCGGCTGGATCCGCAAGCGCCCCGACCGTCGGATCCCCGAGCGGCTGCTGCGCATCGTCGCGGCGGGGCTCGCCGCCGGCGACTGCGAGCTCGACCTCGTGCCGGTGTCGGTGTTCTGGGGTCGGGCGCCGACCAAGACCGAGGGATCGCCGTTCCGCCAGCTCTTTCGCGAGGACTGGACGCTGGTCGGGCCGTTCCGCCGGCTGCTGTCGACGCTCGTGAACGGCCGCCGCACGCTGGTGCGGTTCGGCGAGCCGGTCTGCCTGGCCGAGTTCACCGCGCCGGACCACGATCCGCGCCGCAGCGCGCGTCGCGCCGCACGCGCGATGCGGGTCGAGTTCAGGAACGCCCGCGCCGCCGTGATCGGCCCGGACCTCTCGCACCGCCGCACCGTGATCGCCGAGGTGCTCGCCAAGCGCGCGGTCCGCGCGGCGGTCGCGCTGGAGCTGCGCGACAAGAAGCTGTCGCGGCGCGAGGGCCTGCTGCTCGCGCGGCGGTACGCGCTCGAGATCGCCGCGGATTACTCGCCGCGCTTCGTGGCGTTCATGGAAGGACTGCTGACGCGCGTCTGGAACCGGCTCTACGACGGCGTCGAGGTGCTGCACGCCGACCGGCTCGAGCTCGCCTCGCAGGGCGCGCAGGTGGTCTACGTCCCGTGCCACCGCAGCCACATGGACTACCTGCTGCTGTCGTACGTCATCTACACGCGCGGCTTCGCGGTGCCGCACGTGGCGGGCGGGGTCAACCTCGACCTGCCGGTGGTCGGGCGCTTCCTCCGCAAGGGCGGCGCCTTCTTCCTGCGCCGCACGTTCCGCGGCAACCCGGTGTACCCGATCGTCTTCATGACCTACCTCGGCGTGATGATGGCGCGGGGCCATCCCATCGAGTACTTCATCGAGGGCGGCCGCAGCCGCACCGGGCGGCTGCTGCAGCCGAAGACCGGCATGCTCGCGATGACGCTGCGGAGCTTCCTCGCCGACCCGTCCCGCCCGGTCGTGTTCATGCCGGTCTATTTCGGCTACGAGCGGCTGGTCGAGGCGAAGACCTATGTCGGCGAGCTGTCCGGACGGCCGAAGCAGAAGGAGAGCGTGCTCGGCCTTTTGCGGGCGCTCAAGGTGCTCCGCAAGCGGTTCGGGCGCGTGTACGTGAGCTTCGGCGAACCGTTGCCGCTCGCCGAGCACCTCGACCGGCACGTCGCCGGCTGGCAGAGCACGCGCGTCGAGACGCGCCCCGCCTGGCTCGGCGATGCGGTCGACACGCTCGCGAGCGCCATCCAGGCGCGCGTCAACGCGACCGCGGCGATCTCGCCGGTGGCGCTGCTGGGCCTCGCGCTGCTGCCGGCGCCGCGCCAGGCGATGCCGGAGGCCGAGCTCGTGCGCCAGCTCGAGCTCTACCAGCGGCTCGCGGCGCGCGCCCCGTATTCGAAGGACGTCTGGTGCACGCCGCTCGACGGCGCCGCGATCGTCGCCTACGGCCACTCGATGGGGCTGATCGAGACCGTGCCGCACCCGCTCGGCCCGATCGTGCGGATGAGCGAGACGAGTGCGGTGCTGTCCGCCTACTACCGCAACAACATCGTGCACGCCTACGCGTTCCCGTCGCTGATCGCCTGCGCCTTCCTCAACAACGCCGCGATGCGCACCGAGGACGTGCAGCGCCTCGCGTGGCGGATCTACCCCTACATCGCCCAGGAACTGTTCCTGCGGTGGTCGGAGAGCGAGATCGCCGGCGTCGTCGACGAGTTGCTCGAGGCGCTCGCCGACCTCGGCCTGCTCGAGCGGTCCGCGGACCGCTCGGTCTGGCGCCGGCCCCGGACCGGCACCGCCGAGGCGGTGCAGCTGTCGGTGCTCGCCCACGCGACGCTCGACGTCATCGAGCGCTACTACCTTGCGATCGCGCTGCTGGTGCAAGCCGGAAGCGAGGCGATCACGCAGGATGCGCTCGAGAACCGCTGCCAGCAGATGGCGAGCCGGATGTCGCTGCTCTACGAGCTGCGGTCGCCGGAGTTCTTCGACAAGAGCCTGTTCCGGCAATTCCTCGACCTGCTGCGCGCGCGCAACGTGATCCGGACCGTCCCGGGCGGGCGGCTCGCCTACGACGAGGCGCTGCTCGAGGTCGCCACCGACGCGCAGCTGGTCCTGTCCGAGCAGATCCGGCACAGCATCCTGCAAGTGACTGCCGGATAAGCGCCCGACGCCCGATTGCTTTTGCACTGCAAGATGCAGGAGTGTCTCGTTTCGCGCGCTATCGCAGGCCGCGGTCCCGGCTATACTTCGCCCCCACAACGTTGTGCCGCGGGCAACTCTTCGGTAAATACGCAACACGCGAAGCCGAGTGTGATGACGCAGCACTGACGGCACCGGAGCCGCACCGGTCGCGCCAGCAACGGACACAACGCGGCATTGGCAAGTCACTGGGGTAACGATCAATGAACAGGCTATCGGCGCGCCCGCTCAGGACCGACCTTCGCCACGTCATCTCCGCCACGGTCGCGCTCGTCGCGGTCGGTGCCGCCACGCCGGCGAGCGCCATCGACTTCCAGAGCGAGAACGGCCTCAGCGGCAGCTGGGACACCTCCATCTCGTACACCGAGGGATGGCGCGTCAAGAGCCCGGCCGCCTCGCTGATCGGCATTCCGGAGGGCGGCACGGCACGCAATGTCAACGCCGACAACGGCGACCTCAACTACGGGGTCGGCCAGCCGTTCACGCAGGCGGTGAAGCTCGTCACGGAGCTCTCGCTCAAGTACCAGAACTACGGCCTGTTCGCGCGCGGTTCCGGTTTCTATGACTACCAGGTCATGGACCAGAACACGGCCCGCACGCCGATCAGCCACGACGCCAAGGAACTCGCGGGCCGCTACACGCGCCTGCTCGACGCGTTCGTGTACGGCAAGTGGCAGCTCGGCGAGGGCCACCCGGTCGAGGTGCGGGCCGGCAACCAGGTCATCAACTGGGGCGAGAGCCTTTTCCTGCAGAGCGGCCTCACGGGCGTCAACGCGATCGACGTGGCCGCGCTCGACCAGCCGGGTGCCGAGGTCAAGGAGGCGTTCTGGGCGCAGCCGATGATCAGCGCGACGCTCGGGTTTTCCGAGCACGTGTCGGCCGACGCGTTCTACATGTTCGACTGGCGCCGCACCCAGCTCGAGCCCGAAGGGACGTACTTCTCGACCAACGACTTCGTGACCCCGGGCGGGACCCAGCAGTTCATCGGCTTCGGCGCGTACTCGGACCAGGGCGTCAACTTCCGTCCGCTCGGCGGGCAGATGATCTCCAACTTCTGGGCGACGCCGCGCGCGCCGGACGTGACGCCGAAGCACAGCGGCCAGGGCGGCCTCGCGCTGCGCTTCCACCTGCCGAACCTCGGCAGCGGCACCGAGATCTCGCTGTACGCGGTGCAGTACGCGAGCCGCACGCCGGTCGTCAGCAGCCGCAGCGGCACCGCGACCGGCATCGGCAACGCCGCCGGCGCCGCGACCGCGGTCGGCGCCGTCGCCAAGGGGCTGGCGGCGGGACTGCCGGAGGCGACCGCGATCCAGGTCGCCACCGGCGCGGGCCTGCAGGCCGCGGCGCAGGCGGGCGGCAACATCTCGGCGCAGACGCTCGCGTCCTACGCGACCATCGGCGCCAACACCTACCTGTCCGGCGGCAACATCAACGGCCAGGCCGCGGCGCTCGCGAACCACGAGTACATCGAGACGAACCAGTTCTTCGCCGAGTACCCGGACAAGCTGCAGACCTTCGCCGTGTCGTTCAACACCCAGCTCGGCGCGAGCGGCGTCACGCTGGCCGGCGAGCTCGACTACCGGCACAACACGCCCTTGCAGTACGACGGCTCGGAGATCGTGTTCGCCGCGGGGACCGCGCTCGAGTCGGCGCTGCTGCCGCTGCAGGGCCTGTCGCTGCCGGGGGTCTGCACGCCCGCGTTCCCGACGCTGACGGACTGCGGCCAGCTCGCGAACAACAAGACGCCCTACGGGCCGAGCAGCTACATCCAGGGCTGGGGCCGGTACGACGTCTACCAGCTCGAGCTGAACGCGACCAAGAACCTGCCGCCGATGCTCGGCGCGCAGCAGGTCGTGATGCTGCTCGAGGCGGGCATGACGGACGTCCCGGGCCTGCCGAGCAAGACGACCGGCGGCCCGAACGGCAATGGCCTGCTGCTTGCGGGCGCCGGCAATAACCTGCCCGGCAACGCGGCCGTCGCCTACGCCAACGGCGCGAGCGGCGGCGCCACCGAGCCGCTCGACCGCTTCGCCGACCAGTACTCGTGGGGCTACGTGGCGCTGCTGGCGTTCGAATACCCGAGCGCGATTGGTCCGTGGAACATCAACCCGAAGTTCATCTGGAAGCAGGACATCAAGGGCACGAGCCCGCTCGGCGGCAACTTCGTGGAAGGGCGCCATACGCTGTTCGTCGTGCTCAACGCCAACCTCGAGAACCGCTGGGACGTCGATCTCAGCTACGCGAACTTCGGCGGTGGCGGGCAATACAACCAGTGGCGCGATCGCGACTACGTCGCGGCGACCGTCAAGTTCTCGTTCTGAGGGGATCACCATGAAGCTCGCAAAGTTCGCCGCCATCGCCGCACTGGCCGCCGCGCTGGTCCCCGTCCACTCGACCATCGCCGCGGTGAGCGCCCAGGAGGCGGCGCGCCTCGGGGCCGACCTGACGCCGCTCGGCGGCGAGAAGGCCGGCAACGCCGCGGGCACGATCCCCGCCTGGGACGGCGGACTGTCGTCGCCGGCCAAGGCGGGGTTTCCGAACTTCGCCTCGCCCGCCCGCGCGCCGGACCCGTTCCCGAACGACAAGCCGCTGTTCAAGATCAACGCCGCCAACATGGCCCAGTACGCCGACCGGCTGACGGAGGGCGAGAAGGCGATGCTGCGTCAGTACAAGGACACGTACTTCGTCAACGTGTACCCGACGCGGCGCACCGCGGCTGCGCCGCAGCGCATATACGACGCGACCAAGCGCAACGCGACCACCGCGCACCTCGTCGCCGACGGCAACGGCTTCAGCGGTGCCACCGAGGGCACCCCGTTCCCGATCCCGCAGCAGGGCGTCGAGGCCTTCTGGAACCACGTGGTGCGTTACCGCGGCGAGGCGGTCGCGATCGAGATCGGCCAGGCCGCCGTGACCGAGAGCGGCTCCTACAACATGGTCAAGTTCAGGGAGGAGGTCTACTACCCGTACTCGCTGCCGGGTGCGAAGGAGGCCGACCTCGACAACGTGATCCTGTACTTCTCCCAGGAGACGATCGCGCCGGCGCGGCTCGCGGGCCAGGTGCTGCTGGTCCACGAGACGCTCGACCAGTCCAAGGAGAACCGCCGCGCCTGGATCTACAACCCGGGCCAGCGGCGCGTCCAGCGCGCGCCGAACATCGCGTTCGACAATCCGGCCACGGCCGCGGACGGCCTCGAGACCAACGACCAGTTCGACATGGCGAACGGCAGCCCGCAGCGGTACGACTGGAAGATCGTCGGCAAGAAGGAAATCTTCGTGCCGTACAACAACTACAAGCTGCACTGGGCGAAGGTGAAGCCCGACGACGTCATCCGGCCGCAGCACATCAACATGGACCTCGCCCGTTACGAGCTGCACCGCGTGTGGGTCGTGGACGCGACGCTGAAGCCCGGCCAGCGCCACATCTACAAGCGCCGCACGTTCTACTTCGACGAGGACTCCTGGCAGATCCTGGCGGTCGACTGCTACGACAACCGCGACCAGCTGTGGCGCGTCCAGGCCGGCTACGCGATCAACTACTACAACGTGCCGACCCTGTGGACGACGATGGAGGCGACCTACGACCTCCAGTCGCGCCGCTACCTGATCTATGGCTTCTCGGATCAGCAGAACAAGGACTACGACTTCACGATCAAGAGGTCGCTGCGCGACTACACGACGCTCGCGCTGCAGAACCGGGGCACGCGGTAACGCGCCGGTCCGGTCGCTCCGGGCCACGGGCCGGGCGCCTGGCGCACCGGCCCGCGGCTTTAGTGGATACGATGAGACGGATCGTGCCCATGCTGCTCCCCGTCCTCGCCCTCCTGCCGGCGCTCGCCGCCGGTGCGGAGCCGCCCGTCGCGCCACCGGCCGGGGACGACCCGCCGCAATCCGCGGTCATCGCGCCGCTCGCGGTTCGCTCGCTGCTGCTCGACGTCAAGGCGCTCCCGGACCACCGCCTGGTCGTGGTCGGCGAGCGCGGCCACGTGCTCGTCAGCGCCGACAGCGGCCTCACCTGGCGCCAGTCGCCGGCGCCCGCGCGCGCGATGCTGACCGCGGTCTATTTCGCCGACGCGCACCGCGGCTGGGCCGTCGGCCACGACGAGGTGATCCTGCGCACGGTCGACGGCGGCGCGACCTGGTACGTGGCGCACTACGCGCCGGAGCGCGAGCAGCCGCTGCTCGGCGTCTGGTTCGACGGCGCCGGCCACGGGCTCGCGGTCGGCGCCTATTCGACCGTCTACCGCTCCGACGATGCGGGTGCCACGTGGCGCATCGCGCCGTTCGAGCCCGCGCCGCTCGTGACGGCACGCGCCGCGGCGCCCAAGGCCGCTGGCGGCGCCGGGGACGGGGCCAAGCCGCTCGACATGCGCGCCGACGCCTCCACCGTGCAGCCGCACCTCACCGCGATCGCCGCGGACGGCCGCGGCCGGCTCTACGTCGCGGCCGAGGCCGGCCACCTGTACCGCTCCGACGACGGCGGCGAGCACTGGCTCGAGCTGCCCTCGCCGTACGAGGGCTCGTTCTTTGGCGTGCTGCCGCTCGACGGCGACGCGCTGCTCGCGTTCGGCCTGCGCGGCCACCTGTACCGGAGCGATGACGCGGGCCGCAGCTGGCAGCCGCTCGCGAGCGGCACGCAGGCGCTGCTGGCCGGAGCCACGCGGCTCGCCGGCGGGACGATCCTGATCGTCGGCCTCGAGGGGGTGGTGCTCGTCAGCAGCGACGGCGGTCACCGCTTCCGCGTCCACCAGGAGGCCGACCGCCGCGGCTTCGACGCCGCGGCGCCGGTTCCGGGCGGCGTCGTCGTCTGCGGCGAGGCGGGGGTGCGCCGGCTGACGCTCGAAGAGCTGGCGACCGGGAACTGACCATGGTTCACCGCGCCCACGAGCCCGCCTTCGTCCGCAAGCTCGAGCACTACGTGTTCGACTTCCGCCTGCCGGTGCTCACCGTCATCGCGATGCTGACGCTGATGTTCGGCGCGTTCGCCGTCCGCGGCCTCCACCTCGACACGCGCTTCACCAAGCAGTTGCCGCTGCAGCACGAGTACATGCGCACCTACCTGAAGCACCAGGAGGAGTTCGGCGGCGCCAACCGGGTGCTCATCGCGCTCGAGGCGCGTGACGGCAACATGTTTTCGGCGGAGTTCCTGCAGGCGCTCAAGCTCGCGACCGACGAGGTGTTCTTCGTTCCCGGCGTCGACCGAGCCAAGGTGCAGTCGGTGTGGACCCCGAACGTGCGCTACACCGAGGTCGTCGAGGGCGGCATCCAGGAAGGCGACGTCATCCCGTCGGGCTTCCAGCCGACGCCGGAGGGCCTCGCGCAGGTGCGCGAGAACATCCGCAAGGCCGGCATCGTCGGCCGGTTGGTGGCCAACGACTTCTCGGGCGCGATCGTCTCCGCCCAGCTGCAGGAGCAGGATCCGGAGACCGGCCGCCCGGTGGACCTGATCAAGATCGGCGATGCGCTCGAGAAGGTGCGCGCGCACGTCGAGCGCGGCGACCCGGCGCTCGGCATCGCGCCGGGGCACGTGCAAGTGCACATCATCGGCTTCGCAAAGGTGGTCAGCGACATCGCGCAGGGCGCTCTGGCGGTCGCGATCTTCGCGATCGTGACCGTGCTGCTCACCGCGCTGTTCGTCTGGATCTACATCCAGTCGCTCAAGGTCGCGCTGGTGCCGGTCGTGTGCTCGATCGTCGCGGTGGTCTGGCAGCTCGGCCTGCTGGTGCTGCTCGGCTACGGCGTCGATCCGCTCGGCATCCTCGTGCCGTTCATCATCTTCGCGATCGGCGTGTCGCACGGCGTGCAGAAGATCAGCGCCGTCAGCGACGCGGCGCTCGACGGCGCCGACGGCAAGGAGGCCGCGCGGCGCGTGTTCCGGCTGCTGTTCATCCCGGCGATCGTCGCGCTGCTCGCCGACCTCGTCGGCTTCGTGACGATCCTCGCGATCCCGGTCGAGGTCATCCGCGAGATGGCGATCACCGCCAGCATCGGCGTCGGCGTCGTGATCATGACCGACCTGATCCTGCTGCCGATCCTCGTGTCGTACACGCACTTCGATCCCGGCTACCCGGACCGCATCCGCCGGCGCCAGGCGCAGCTCGCGCCGCTGTGGCACCGGCTGGCGCGGATCGCCGAACGCCCGGTCGCGGCCGCCGTCATCGGCGTCGCGGTGCTGCTCGGCGTCGTCGGCTTCATCAAGGGGCGCGAAACGCCGATCGGCGACACCGAGGCGGGCGTGCCGGAGCTGCGCAAGGACTCGCGCTACAACCGCGACAGCGACGTGATCACGCGGAAGTTCTCGATCGGCACGGACCTCCTGAGCGTGATCGTCGAGACGCCGCCGGACGGCTGCGTGATCTACGACGTGATGAACCGCATCGACGAATTCGCCTGGCACATGGCCAACGTCGAGGGCGTGCGCAGCGTCATCAGCCTGCCGGGCGTCTCCAAGATCGTCAGCGCCGGCTGGAGCGAGGGCAACCTCAAGTGGCGCAACCTGCCGCGCAACCGCGACAACCTGGTGCAGGCGCAGGGCTACATCGACACGAGCACCGGGCTCCTCAACAAGGACTGCACGGTGATCCCGGTCATGCTGTTCCTGTCCGACCACCGCGCCGGGACGATCGAGCGCGTCGTCGGCGAGGTCAAGGCGTTCCGCGCCGCGCATCCCGCCAAGGACGTCAATTTCCGCCTCGCGACCGGCAACGTCGGCGTGATGGCGGCGCAGAACGAGGAGGTGCGGGCCAAGGAGATCCCGATCCTCGTCTACCTCTTCGTCGCGATCGCGGTCATGTGCTTCCTGACGTTCCGGTCGCTGACCGGCGTCGTCGTCGTGATGATTCCGCTCGCGCTCGTGTCGGTGCTCGTCTACGCCGTGATGGCGCTCGTCGGCATCGGCCTCAAGGTCACGACGCTGCCGATGGTCGCGCTCGGCGCCGGCATCGGCGTCGACTACGGGATCTACCTGTTCAGCCGCATGCAGGAGTTCCTGCACCAGGGCCAGACGGTGCACGAGGCTTTCCTGCACACGCTGCGCGTCACCGGCGCCAGCATCTTCTTCACTGGCGTCACGCTCGCGATCGGCGTCGCGACCTGGGTGTTCTCGCCGCTCAAGTTCCAGGCGGACGTCGGCCTGATGCTGACCTTCATGTTCGTGGTCAACATGCTGGCGGCGATGCTGCTGCTGCCGGCACTCGCCGCCTGGTTCGTGGCCCCGACGCGCCCGGACCCATGAGCGCCCGCCCGCTGCGCGGGGCCGCGGCGGTGCTGCTGCTCGCCGGCTTCGGCGCCGTGCCCGCGGCGCTCGCCGCGGCGCCCGCCGCGGAGCGCGCCGCCTTCGTCACGCAGTACGAGCGGCCCGCGGCCGACGACTACCTCGTGTTCTACGACGAGCTGCGGCGCGAGCGGTTTCTCGATTCCGTCGCCGACGAGCTCAATCGCGTGCTCGAGCTGCCGGCGTCCGTGACGCTCCGGCTCGCCGAGTGCGGCCACAGCACCACCGCCTGGGACGGCGCGGAGCGCACGGCGACGATTTGCTACGAGTTCCTGGACGCGGTGCTGGTGATCGCCGGCGACACTGGCGCGAGCGCCGACCGCCGCGAGCAGCTGTTCTCGGGGGCCGTCACCTTCGCGCTGTTCGCCGAGATCGGCCGGGCGCTGACGCAGCTCTACGGCCTGCCGGCGCGCCACGGCACGGGGCCCGCCGGCGACGAGTTCGCGACCATCACGCTCGCCTCGGCGGAGCGCGCCGGCGACGCGACGGCGGCCGCCGCGGTCGAGTTCTACGACGCGGCGCTCGGCCAGCCCGACTCGGGTTTCGAGTACCTCGAGACGCACGCCTTCGACCGCGCGCGGCTCGAGGCCGTGGCCTGCCTGCTGTACGGCAACGCCCCGGGCAACCACGGCCGCTCGCTCGCGCGCGGCATCGTGCCGGCGGCGCGCGCGCCGCGCTGCGCCGAGGAGCTGGTCGCGGTCGCGACCGCCTGGGAGCTGGCGCTCAAGGACCACACCCGGGTGCCGCCGGCGCCGCCAGCCGCCAAGGCCGCGCCGCCGCCGCCGGCCACGTAGCGCCGGGCGTCAGTCGACGCCTGGCGGCCGGCGCAGGTGCTTGACCTCGGTGCGCTGCTTCTTGCCCTCGAGGCGTCGCTCGCGCGAGCCGCGCGTGGGCTTGGTCGCGCGCCGCGGCTTCGGCCGCGCACGCGCGGCGGTGATCAGGTCGGCGAGGCGCTCGAGCGCGTCGCGCCGGTTCGCCTCCTGGGTGCGATGGCGGTGCGCGGTGAGGACGATCCAGCCCTCGCGCGTCAGGCGCCGGCCGGCGAGCGTCGCGAGGCGCGTCCGCGTCCATTCGTCGAGGATCGTCGATGCGCCGGCGTTGAAGCGCAGCTGCACGGCGCTCGCGACCTTGTTGACGTTCTGGCCGCCCGGGCCCGGGGCGCGGATGTAGTCGAACTCGATCTCCGCATCCGGCACGACGATGCCGTCGCCGACCTCGACGCCCAACTCAGGGCCCCGTCTGGTGGTGGTGGGCGCCCGGCAGCGGCGGCGCGCCGCCGCCGGGGGAGGGCTCGCCGTGGCGTTCCGGCAGCCGGGCGGGCAGGGCTCCCTGACCGATGATGCGGCCGTCCGCGTCGTACATGCGCACGTCGAGCTGGGCCCGCGGGATGCGGATGCCGCGCTCCTTGAACAGCCGCCAGATGGCGCGGTTGACGTCGGAGCGCACGTTGTTGACGCCGGCCTCCGGGTCCGCGATCCAGAAGCGCAGCTCGAGGTCCGGTCCGTAGTCGTGGAATCCCATCAGCCGCGCCACCGGCGCGGGTTCGCGCAGGATGCGCGGCGAGCACTTCGCGGCCTCGAGGAGCACCTTCATCGCCTCCTCCGGGTCGTCGTCGTAGCTGACGCGCACCGGCAGCTTCAGGCGCACGCGCTTGTCGCTGTAGCTCCAGTTGATGACCTGGTTGGTGATCAGGTTCTGGTTCGGGACCAGCGTCTCGACTCCGTCGCGGTCGCGCACGACGACGTAACGGCCGCGCAGTTCCTGGACCCAGCCAAAGCCCTCAGTGCTGGTGCCGATCGTGCCGGTGAAGCTGATCACGTCGCCCGGCTTGATCGACTTGTCCATCAGCAGCACGAAGCCGCTGACGAAGTTCGCGGCGATCGCCTGCAGGCCGAAGCCGAGGCCGAGGCCGAGGGCGCCGCCGAAGATGCTGAGGACGCCGAGGTTGAGGCCCGAGGCCGACAGCCCGAGCAGCACGCCGAAGCCGATCAGGAACGCGTAGGCGAACTTCGCGACCGCGATGCGGGTGTTCGGGGCGAGGCCGTGGACGGTGTGCAGGCGGCGCTCGAGCCAGCGCCCGATCCAGGCGCTGACGATGACGAAGGCGATGACCGTGAACAGCGAGCGGATGATCGACCACAGCGTCAGCGCGGTGTCGGTGCGCTTCGTGGCGGTGACGGCGATCGAGTCGAGGAAGCCCGTGACCGCCTCGAGCCAACCGAGCAGGTGCATCGCGACGAAGAACCACACGAACAGCGCCGCGCGCACCTCCCAGGCACGGAGGCGCCCGTTGCGGCCGACCGAGACGCGCAGCATGAACGCGACGGCGCGGATCACGGCCAGCGAACCGACGAGCTCGAGGGTCAGGTTGAGCAGCCGTGTATCGAGCCGCGCGAGCCCGGCGGCGCCGCGGGCCGCCAGCAGCACGATCAGCGCCGTCCCGTACGGCACCGCGAGCAGCGTCGCCTCGCGCACCACGCGCTCGCCGGGCGTGTGCGGCTCGGCCGCCGGCCAGCGGCCGACCATCCGCGCCGCGATCGCTGCGGCGGCGGCCGCGATCGCGACCAGGACGAGCGCCAGCAACGAGCCGGCGGTCAGCCACTCGTTGGCGAAGCGGGTCACGGCGTCGATCAGGGTGTCCATGCGGCTCGTCTGCGCGCCGGCGGGGCGCGGACTCAGGCGTTGAGATCGGGGATCAGTTCGCTTTCCAGCCGGGTGATCTGGTCCTTGAGCATGAGCTTGCGCTTCTTGAGGCGCTTGAGCTGCAGTTCATCCACGCGCAGGTCGAGCTGCAGCCGCTCGATCACGTCATCGAGGTCGCGGTGCTCGATTCGCAGTTCGCGCAGCCGCTCCAGGCGCTGAAACAGCTCCGTGTTGACCTTGTCGCTGGTGTCCGTCATGCCTCGAGCGATCTTAAGGTCGCCAACTCCCATCGTTTCCAGACCGGCACGACAGCCTCGGGCAGCTTAGCCAATCGCCCCGGCCGATGCCATGGTAACGCGGGGTCGTGGCAGTCGGAGCCGACCGATCCCGCGAGCCCCGAGCGCAGCGCGAGTCCGACCGCGGTCTCGATCTGGTGGGGGGCAGCGCCGCCGGTGACGACCTCGAGCGCGGCGCCGCCCGCGGCGCCGAACGCCGCGGCGAGCGTGCGCCGCTGGCCGGCCGACAGCATGTAGCGGAGCGGGTGGGCGAGCACCGCCGCACCGCCGATCGGGCGGCTGCCTTCCTGGCCGTGGGCACGC
>JBBINS010000040.1:0-19014 GCA_037443765.1 Gammaproteobacteria bacterium | reverse complement strand
CGGCGACGGTGCTCATCCTCTACACCGGGGGCAACACCAGCTTCAACGGCTTCCCGTTCCTGGCCAGCTACGTCGCCTCCGACTCCTACCTCCCCAAACAGCTGACCCGGCGCGGGCACCGGCTCGCCGCCTCGGGCCGGCGGGCGATACGGCTGCGGCAGCGAGCAGGCGGCGAGCGCGAGGGCACCGGCGAGGGCGAGCAGCAGGCGGGGGGTCAGTTGAGTGTCCTCTGTAGCCACGTCTTCACCTTGTCGACGAGCGACTCGCTCGCCGCCGCGCAGCCGGGCTTGGCGGGCAGGGTCGCGCCGCGCGGCACCGCGATCCGCACCGCGTCCGCGCTGCAGGCCGGGCTGGTCGCGAGGCCCGTCGAGAACTCGATCCACCGGTCGTCGACCTCGGGCGGGGCCGCAGGTTCCCACGATGCCGGCCTCAGGCTCGCGATCGCGTCGGCCCAGACCGGCATCGCGCCGGCGGCGCCGGTGAGCCCCGTCGGCCGGTTGTCGTCGTAGCCGACCCAGACGACCGCGAGGTGGCTGCCGGTGAAGCCGGCGAACCAGCTGTCGCGGGTGTCGGACGAGGTGCCGGTCTTCGCCGGCGCGACGATGCCGCGCGGCAGCCGGGCCGTCGCGCCGCGTCCCGTGCCGCGCTCCGTCACCTGCGCCAGCATCCGGTCGAGCGCGTAGACCGCGGAGGGCGTCGCGGCCGACTCGACCTCGACCTTGAAGCGCTTGAGCGCCCCGCCGTGCTCGTCGAGCACCGCGCGCACGGCCCGCAGCCGCGCGCGAAAGCCGCCGTTGGCGAGCGAGGCGTAGACCTCGACGACCTCGAGCGGCGTCATCTCGACGGTGCCGAGCAGCAGCGACGGGTTGAGGACCGGACGGCGCTCGAGGCCGAGCTTGACGAGCGTGTCGGCGACCCGCGGCAGGCCGACGTCGAGCCCGAGCCGGACCGTCGCGAGGTTCATCGACTCCGCGAGCGCGCGCACCATCGGCACGCTGCCGTAGGTCTCGCGCGTGAAGTTCTGCGGCGCCCAGGTCGTGCCGTCGCCCAGCTTGAGCTCGAGCGGCGCGTCCTCGAGCACGCTCGCCGCCGTGTAGCGGCCGGTCTCGAGCGCGGCGAGGTATACCGCGGGCTTGACCAGCGAGCCGATCGGGCGGCGCGCGTCGAGCGCGCGGTTGAAGCCCTCGCTGCCGGTGTCGCGCCCGCCGACGACGGCCAGCACGTCGCCGCTCTGCGGCTCGGCGATCACGACCGCGCCCTCGAGGTGCGCGTCCTTGACGCGGCTCGCGGCGTCGAGGCGCCTCAGTCCCCGCGTCAGCGCGCGCTCCGCGGCGCCCTGCGCGCGCGGGTCGAGCGTGGTGTAGATCGCGAGCCCCGCCGCCGCGAGGTCCGCCTCGGCGTAGTCGCGCTTGAGATGGCGGCGCACGAGGTCGAGGAACGCCGGCACGTAGCCGCCGCCGTGCGGCCGCAGCAGCAGCGGCTGCTGCGCGGCCCGGTCGGCCTCGGCGGCGCCGATCAGGTGGGCGTCGGCGAATTCCTTGAGCACCAGGTTGCGGCGCGTGCGGGCCCGGTCCGGGTGCTTGTGCGGGTCGTAGTAGGAGGGACCCTTGACGATTCCGACGAGCAGCGCGAGCTCGGCCGCGTCGAGCTCGTCCACCGGCTTGCCGAAGTAAAACTGGCTGCCGAGGCCGAAGCCGTGCACGGCGCGCTCGCCGTCCTGGCCGAGGTACACCTCGTTGACGTACGCGACCAGGATCTCGTCCTTGCTGAAGTGGGCCTCGAGCCGCAGTGCCATCAGCGCCTCGGTGATCTTGCGGCCGAAGGTCTGCTCGTCGCTCAGGAAGTAGTTCTTGACCAGCTGCTGGGTCAGCGTGCTGCCGCCCTGCGTGATGTGGCCGGCCCGCAGGTTCGCCCACAGCGCGCGCAGGATGCTCTTCGGGTCGACGCCGTGGTGCTCGTCGAAGCGCCGGTCCTCGATCGTCTTGATCGCCGCGCGCAGCAGCGGCGGCACCTCGTCCGGCGTGAGCACGATGCGGTCCTCGCCGTGCACCGGGAACACGCTGCCGACCAGCAGCGGATCGAGCCGGAACAGCGGCAGCGGGCTGCCGTCGGGGGCCGCCAGGGCGGTGACGGCGTCGGCGCCGGTGCGGACGCTGACGCGCGTCGGTGCGCGCAGCTCGTCGACGAAGCGCACGCGCCGCGTCTGCAGCTCGAAGTCGCCGCCGCGGCGGCGGTAGAGCCCGGGCCCGGCGGCGGGGTCGCCCGCGCGGTAGTGCAGGCGCTTCAGCTCCTGCTCGAGGTCGTCGCCGCTGACCGCGGCGCCGACGTAGAGCTCGAGCGGCTCGGCATAGACGCGCGCGGGCACCGACCACAGCCGCCCCTGGAATTCGCGGGTCACGACGTGGTCGAGGTAGGCCACCCAGCCGGCGAACGCGGCGAACACGGCGAGCGCCGTGCCGAGCAGGGTCCACAGCAGGCGCCGGCGGAGGCGGGAGCGGCTCATGGCGCCCTCAGGCCAGGTCGCCGTAGCGCGCCTGCAGCACCGCGATCGCGGCGGCGGCCGCGGTCTCGGTGCGCAGGACCCGCGGCCCGAGCCGCAGCGCCGCGTAGCCGACGTGCGCCGCGGCGTGGAGCTCCGCGTCGCTGAACCCGCCCTCCGGGCCGATCAGCAGCTCGATCCGCTCGAGCCCCGCCGGCAGCGCCGCGACGCCCGAGTCCGCGAGCGGCGCGAGCACGAGCCGGGCGCCACCCGGTCCGGGCGCGATCGCGGCGCCGAGGTGGTCGAGGTAGCGGCGTGGCGCGTCGATCCGCGGCACCACGGCGCGGCCGGACTGCTCGGCGGCGGCGGCCGCGACCCCCTGCCAGTGCTCGAGCTTGCGCGCCGCCTGCTCGGCGTCGAGCTTGACGACGCTCCGCTCGCACAGCAGCGGCGCGATCCGCGCCACGCCGAGCTCGGTCGCCTTCTGGATCGCGTAGTCCATGCGCTCGCCGCGCGAGACGCCCTGCGCGAGCGTGATCGCGAGCGGCGACTCGGCGGCCGGCACGAGCGGCTCGCCGATCCGGACCTGTACCCGCGCGTCGCGGATCGAGGCGATCGTCGCGGCGTGCTCGTGCCCGGAGCCGTCGAATACCGCGAGCGCGGCGCCGGGCCCGAGCCTCAGTGCCCGCACGAGGTGCTGGCCGGCGCGCGAGCCGAGCTCGAGCGTCGCACCCGCGGTCAGCGGGCCCGGGATGTGTACGCGCGTCAGGCGCATCGGGCAGCGGGCGCGGGACGCGCCGGCCGGGCGGCGGCGCGGCGGCAGGGGCGGGCGGTCGGGGCTCTGGGGGGCATCGGGGTACGGCTCCGCGCGCAGTGTACCGATGGCGCGGATTCCGCGCCGCCCGCCGGTGCCGTAAGCTGCCCGGCATGCAGCCCGGCGCCTCAGTGACGATCGACGTCGGTCGGGGCCTGATCGTCCCCGCCCGCCAGGTCGAGTCCCCGAACCAGGACGCGCGGCCGCCGGGTGCGTCGATCGACCTCGTCGTCGTCCACGGCATCAGCCTGCCGCCCGGCGAGTACGGCGGACCGTGGGTCGAACGGCTGTTCACCAACGCGCTGCCGGCCGACGTGCACCCCTTTTTCGCGACGATCGCGGACCTCAAGGTCTCGGCGCACCTGTTCATCCGCCGCGACGGCGAGATCGTGCAGTTCGTTCCGTTCCACGCGCGCGCGTGGCACGCCGGCGCGTCGGTCTGGCGGCACCGGGTGGCCTGCAACGACTTTTCCGTCGGCATCGAGCTCGAGGGCGACGACCTCGCCCCGTACGCCGCGGCGCAGTACCGCCGGCTCGCCGAGGTGATCGCCGCGCTCGGCCGCGCCTACGCGACGCTCGCGCCGGACGCGGTCGTCGGCCACAGCGACATCGCGCCCGGCCGCAAGACCGATCCGGGGCCGCAGTTCGACTGGCCGCGGCTGTACGCCGGGATCGCGGCGGCGCGCGACGGGGTCCCTGCATGAACTTCATCGCGATCCTGATCGCGCTGCTCGTCGAGCGGCTGGTGTCGCTCGGGCCCGAGGTGCGCGAGCCGGGCTTCCTGCTCGCGTACGTGCGCGGCGCGCTCAGGATCATCGCGCGCCGCGAGCCGCCTGCGCTCGCCGTGGCGATCGTGGCGGCGCTCCTGCCCGGGCTCGTCGTCGAGGTCGCGAGCGACGTGCTCGGCGCGGTCGTGCACGGGCTCGTGTACGTGCTGCTCGCGGCGCTGGTGCTCTTCTTCGCGCTCGGCCCGCGCGACCTCATGCGCGAGGTCGCCGAGTACCGCGCCGCGGTCGCGCGCGGCGACGCCGCGACGGCCGCGCGGCTCGCCGCCGAGATCCTCGATGCCGACGCCGGCCAGCGCCGCGGGCCGGGGCTCGGATCGGTCGGCGAGGCGGTGTTCGTGCAGGCCAACAACCGCGTGTTCGGCGTGCTGTTCTGGTTCGCGATCCTCGGGCCGTTCGGCGCGCTCGCGTTCCGCATCACCGACCGGATGCGCCGCGAGGCGATCCTGCGCGCCGACCGCGGCGACGCCCCGCCGGCGGCGCAGGCGGTGCGCGACGTCTGCCAGCGCCTGCACGGCGTCATCGCGTTCGTGCCGGCGCGGCTGCTCGCGCTGACCTACGGCGTCGCCGGCAGCTTCGAGGAGTCCTTCAGCGGCTGGCGCAGCTACCTCGCCTCGGAGTCCGATCACTTCTTCGAGGCCAACGACCGGCTGCTCGTGCACGCGGGACGGGGCGCGCTCGGGCTCGCCTGGGAGCAGGCGCGCGACGAGGCGGAGCGGGCGCGGTCGGCGCTGGCGCTCGCGGATGCCGCGCTCGCGGTCTGGCTGGTCGTGCTCGCGCTGCTGACGCTCGTCGAGTGGCTAGCCTGACGAGTGGCTGACGGAGCGGGGCGGCGCCCGGCCCCGTGTTGCGACCGGGGATCGCAGGCCGCGGGCCCGCTCCCGGTGGCATGATCGGGCGTGGACGCGCGCGCCGCGGCGGGCGAGGCTTCGGGGCGCCGAGTGCGGTAGGATCCGCGGACGGGCGGACTGTCGGTGCATCGGCCCGGTGTGGGAGGGCGGTCCGGACGGGGGGTCTGCCCCGGCGCCGGAGCCGCGGGCCGCGGCGAGGCTCCACATGGCGTAGCTGCGGACAAGACTCGACTATGACGGTGCGACTCCAAGAAGGTCAGTTCTTCCTGCTGCCGGTCGAGCGCGGCCAGTACGCGGTCGGCCTGATCGCGCGCGTGCCGCGCCGCGGTGGGGTCCTGCTCGGCTATTTCTTCGGCCCGCGCCGGACCTCGCCCCCCGACGACGCGACGCTCAACGGACTGCACGCGACGCAGGCGGCGTTCGTCTGCCGCTTCAAGGACTCGTCGCTGTTCCGCGGCGAGTGGAAGCTGCTGCGCAGCCTGCAGGGCTTCGACCGGGCGCGCTGGCCGGTGCCGGCGTTCCACCGCTTCGACGGCTCGGTGACCCACGTGCCGGCGAGTTCGGCGACGAGCGACTGGCGGGTCGAATACGGCGACGACAACCTGATCGTGCCGCTCAACGAAGTGCCGGCGCAGGCGGAAGATCTCAAGCTCGGCGACGACATCGCCTACGACGCGCAGCTGCTCGCCAAGGAAGTCGGCCAGCGGGTCATCGAGCTCGCGCCGAGCGTCGGCGACGCGACCTGGCGCTGAGCGCCTCTCAGGCGCCGCGCCCGCGGCGCCACAGCACTTCGCTGCCCTGCTCGTGGCGCGCCAGCACGCGCGCCACCACGAACAGCAGGTCCGACAGCCGGTTCAAGTAGCGCGGCACCTCGGGCGCCACCGGCTCGACGCGCGCCAGCGACCAGACGCGCCGCTCGGCGCGCCGCACCACGGTACGCGCCAGGTGGCACGCCGCGGCGGCGGGGCCGCCGCCCGGCAGTACGAACTCCTTGAGCGGCGGCAGGTCGTCGTTGAACGCATCCAGCGCCGTCTCGAGGCGCGTCGCGTAGGCGTCCGTCACGACGCGGTGACCCGGGATGCAGAGCTCGGCGCCGACGTCGAACAGGTCGTGCTGCACCTCGGTCAGGCAGGCAGTGACGCCCGACGGCAGGCCCGCCACCGCGAGCACGAGCCCGACAGCCGAGTTCGCCTCGTCCACCGTGCCGTAGGCCTCGACCCGCGGCGCATCCTTGTCGATCCGGGCGCCGTCGCCGAGGCCGGTCGTGCCGTCGTCGCCGGTGCGCGTGTAGATCCGGCTCAGTCGATTGCCCATGGCGAAACTCCGAGGGTCGTGCCGGCGTCAGCGGAAATCGTACCGCAAAGTGCCGAACAGGCCGCGGCGCATCGTCAGGTAGCCGTTCGCCACCTGGTAGCGCTTGTCGGTCGCGTTCTCGAGCCGGACCTGCAGCGAGAGGCTCCGGCCGAAGTTCTCGCGCCAGAACAGGTTCACGAGCGTATAGCCGCCGTCGTGCGTCGGCGTGCCGAGCAGCGGGTCGATGTCGGCGCGCGGGCCGCTCGTGAGGGTGTCGAGGCCGACCTGCTGGTCGGCGATCCGGCGCGCGAGCGACAGCGTCGCGCTGGCCTTGGCCCGGCGCAGGAGCGTCGAGCCGTCGGCGCGGTTGACCGGGTCCTGGCGGCTGCCGGCGAGTCGCGCCTGCCAGTCGGCGTCCACGTACTCCCACGCGGCCTCGAGCCCGCGGATCCGCGCCCGGTCGACGTTCTCGTTGACGCCGGCGTAGGGGTTGTCGACCGTCGGCATCGCGACGTACTGGATCAGGTCGTCGATCCGGTTCTCGAAGGCCGACAGCGACAGCGTCTGGTGCGTCGCGATCCGCTGCCTCAGGCCGAGCTCGAGGTTGCGGGCGCTTTCGGGCTTCAGCGCCGGGTTGCCGGCGAAGCCGTAGCGGTCGGTCGAGTCCGGGGCGCGAAACGCCGTGCCGAAGCTCGCCGTCACGAGCGTCGTGCTGCCGGCCGCGTAGCCGTACTCGGCGTTCCAGGTGACGTGGTCGCCGAAGGTCTCGTGGTGGGTGTAGCCGACCGCCGCCAGCAGCCGGTGCGGGCCGACGCTGGCGCGGTCCTCGACGTACCAGGTGTCCGAGCGGGTCTCGACGTCGAAGTCGGTGCCGAAGACGGACGAGCGGGTGGTCTCGTCCGAGAGCAGGCCGCCGAAAGTAAGCTTCTGCGCGCCGAGGTTCCAGCTGTTCTGCCAGTCGAGCGTGTTGCGGCGCGTCGTCTCGTAGTCGGGCGACTGCACCTGGCGCAGGTCGTCGACGACCTGTGACAGCAGGAACCGCGTGTGCAGCGCGTCGGTCAGCTGCCCGCCCGCGTCGACCGCGAGCGCCGAGTCGCGGAAATTCTGGTCCTGGTCGATCGGCGTCGAGAACAGGTCCGAGTACTGCGTGTTGCCGCGCGCCCCCCAGACGCGCGCGCCGAGGTCGACCCCGCCGAGGCGGGTCCGCGCCGACACGTCGAGCGACAGGTCGCGAAAGCCGCGGTCGGTCGGGTCGCCGACCTGCGTCGGGTAGCCCCCCGACTCGAGCCAGTTCACGGCCGCCGACACCGAGCCCGCCGCACCGGAGGCGTACACGTCCCCCGCCGTCTGGCGCGTGTCGTAGCTGCCGCCGCCGGCGAGCACGCCGGCGCCGGAGCCATCGGGCGCGCGCGTGATGATGTTGACGACGCCACCGATCGCGTCGGTGCCGTAGAGCGTCGAGCGCGGACCCTTGACGACCTCGATGTGGTCGATGAACTCCGGGGCGATGTTCTGGATCGCGGCGTCGCCCTGCGTGCCGGGGTTGATCCGCACGCCGTCGATGAGCACGACGGTGTGGTTCGAGTTGGTGCCGCGGATGAAGAACGAGGTCTCCTGACCGGGGCCGCCGCTGCGCGCGACGTCGATGCCGGCGTTCATGCGCAGCAGGTCGCCGACGTCGGTGCCGGGCGAGCGCTCGATGGTGTCGCGGTCGATGACCAGCGTCGGCGCCAGCGCCTCGAACTGCGGCTCGGGCTCGCGGCTCGCGGTCACGACGATCGCCGCGAGCGGCACGCCGTCGGTCGACGGATCGGCGGCGGCGGCCGACACCAGGGACAGGGACAGGAATAGGAACAGGAACGGAACGGGACTGCGGCGCATGCTCTCTCCTCCATGCTCGCCCGCATGGATTGGTGGCCAGACCGCAGCGCGTGGGTAGAGGGAGCACCGGCCCCGGGCGGAACCGCCGCTCGCCAGCGCCCACCGCGCTGCGGAACAAGTGCCAGGCCGGTCTCCGGGCTCTCGAGCGGACCACCTTGCGGGGTGGCCGGGGTCCGTCGCCTTCCCGCGTCCACCGGTCGTGACCGGCTTCGGCAGTGGCTGTCGCGCATCGCGCGGCGGACGGATCCTCGACTCGATTACCGTTGCGGGGGCAGCGTCGGCATGACCGGAGTGCCCCTGCACGACCGGCGTCACCGACTTCCCGTTTCACCCCGGCAGCGCCTCTGCGCCCCAGGGTCACCTGACGCGCGGCATCGTGAAGACGGGTCGATCCGCTGTCAAGTATTTGACAGGCGGGGCCGGCCTTCGGATAAAGGTCCCATGATCCCGAGCCCCGAACTCGCCGCCGCCCTCGACGCCGCCGAGGCCGCCGCGCGCGTGATCCGCGAGCTCTACGCGAGCAACCTCGCGGTGCACCTCAAGGCGGACAAGTCGCCGGTCACGGCGGCGGACGTCAGGGCCGAGGAGGCGATCAAGCAGGTGCTCGCCGCGCGCTTCCCGGCGCACGCCTTCTACGGCGAGGAAACCGGCCGCAGCGGCGGCGGCGACTCGCTCTGGCTCGTCGACCCCATCGACGGCACCAAGGCCTTCGTGCGCGAGTACCCGATGTTCTCGACGCAGATCGCGCTGATGCGCGGCGGGCAGCTCGTGCTCGGCGTCTCCTCGGCGCCGCTCTACGGCGAGCTCGCGTACGCCGAGCGCGGCGCGGGCGCGTGGCTGAACGGGCGGCCGCTGCGGGTCAGCGACGTCGCCACGCTCGAGGCCGCGGCGCTCTCGGCCGGCAACCTGAAGACGCTTGCCGCGGGACCCGGCTGGGGCCGCTACGGGCAGGTGGTCGCGCGCGTCAACCGCATCCGCGGCTACGGCGACTTCCTCCACTACCACCTGCTCGCCGCCGGCAAGATCGACGCGGTGCTCGAGTCGGACGTCAACATCCTCGACATCGCCGCGCTCGCCGCGATCGTCGAGGAGGCCGGCGGGCGCTTCACGGCGCTCGACGGCGCGCCGGTTGGGCTCGGCACGACGTCGGTGCTGGCCGCGAATCCCGCGCTGCACGCCGAGCTGCGCGCGGCGCTCGGCTGAGGGGCCGGTGGGCGCGACCGCAGAGATCGCCGTGTTCCTGGCCGCGGCGGTCGTCGCGGTGCCGCTGTTCAAGCGGCTGCACCTCGGCGCGGTGCTCGCCTACCTCGCCGCGGGCATCGTCGTCGGGCCCTCCGGCCTCGGGCTGATCAGCGACGTCGACCGGATGCTCGACTTCGCCGAGTTCGGCGTGGTGCTGCTGCTGTTCGTCATCGGCCTCGAGCTGCAGCCGTCGCGCCTGGTCGCGATGCGGCGCGCGGTGTTTGTCGCGGGCTCGCTGCAGGTGGCGCTCACGACCGCGGTGCTCGCGCTCGCCGCCTGGGCGCTCGGCGTGCCGCCCGAGAGCGCCGCGCTGATCGGCTTCGCGCTGTCGCTGTCGTCGACCGCGCTCGTGCTGCAGGTGCTCGCGGAGCGCGAGGAGCTCAAGGAGCGGCACGCGCGTGCCGCGTTCGGCACGCTACTGTTCCAGGACATCGCCGCGATGGCGGTGCTCGCGCTGCTGCCGCTGCTCGGCGCGCGGACCGCCGGCGGCCTGTCGCTCGGGCGCTCGGTCCTCGGCCTCGGCGCGCTCGCGCTCGTGCTGGCCTTCGGGCGCTACGCGCTCCGGCCCGTGCTGCGGATCGTCGCCGAGACGCGCGTGCGCGAGACCTTCACCGCAACGGCGCTGCTGGTCGTCGTCGGCACGGCGCTGCTGTTCAGCGCCACCGGCCTGTCGATGGCCTTCGGCGCCTTCGTCGCCGGCGTGCTGCTCGCCGACTCCGAGTATCGCCACGAGCTCGAGGCGGACATCGAGCCCTTCAAGGGGCTGCTGCTCGGCCTGTTCTTCGTCGCGACCGGCATGTCGGCCGACGTCGCGACGCTGATCGAGCGGCCGGGCGTCGTGCTCGGGCTGCTCGCGCTGCTCTTGCTGCTCAAGGCCGCGGCCGGCTGGTGCGCGGCGCGGCTCGCCGGGGGCGCCGGCGCGGGCGCGCGGCGCTTCGCGAGCGACGTCGCCGGCGGCGGCGAGTTCGCGTTCGTGCTGCTCGCGATGCTCGCGCGCGGCCGGCTGATCGACCCGGCGACGGGCGACGTCCTCGTGATCGTCGTGACGCTGTCGATGATCGTGACGCCGCTGCTCATCGGCGCGCACGCCCGGCTCGAGGCGTGGCTCGACCCGGCGCCGCCGGCGGCGCCGTACGCGCGCCCCGAGGCCGACGAGCCGCGCGTCATCATCGCGGGCTTCGGCCGATTCGGGCAGATCGTCGGGCGCGTGCTGCGCGCCCGGCGGATCCGCTTCACGGCGCTCGAGATCAGCCAGGCGCAGGTCGACTTCGTGCGCCGCTTCGGCAACAAGCTCTACTACGGCGACGCGTCGCGTCTCGAGCTGCTGCACGCCGCCGGCGCCGCGCAGGCCGAGCTGCTGGTCATCGCGATCGACGACGTCGATGCCTCGGTGCGCACCGCGGCGATGGCGCGCCGGCACTTCCCGCGGCTCAGGATCCTCGCGCGCGCCCGCAACCGCCAGCACGCGTTCCGCCTGCTCGACCTCGGCATCACGGGCGTGTTCCGCGAGACCTACGCCTCGAGTCTCGAGGTGGCGCGCGAGGCGCTCGTCGCGCTTGGCCTGCAGCCCGCGGTCGCGAAGGAGAGCATCCGGCTGTTCCGCGCCCACGACGAGCAGACGCTGCTCAGGCAGCACGCCGTCAAGGAGGACGAGGCGAAGCTCGTGGCGGCGACCCAGGAGTCGGCGGCGCAGCTCGAGGCGCTGTTCAGCGCCGACGAGCAGCGCGAGGCGCCGGCGGACGGCGCCGGCGTCAGTCGTTGAGGAACAGTCGGCGGCCGCCGACCAGGACTTCCTCGAACGCCACCTGGTACATGTCGGTGAGCGCCGCCGCGGTCAGCGTCGTCGCGGTGTCGCCCCACGCCCAGCGGCCGTCGCCGTAGAGGAGCAGCACCTGGTCGGCGAAGCGCGCGGCGAGCGACGGGTCGTGCAGCGTCGCGACCACCGCGCGGCCGCGGTCGGCGCGCGCCCGCAAAAGCTTCAGCACGTCGAGCTGGTGGTGCGGATCCAGGTGGTTCTGCGGCTCGTCGAGCAGCAGCACGTCCGGGTCCTGCGCGAGCACCGCGGCGAGCGCCACCCGGCGGCGCTCGCCGCCGGACAGGGTATCGATCGCCCGCTCCTCGAGCCCGGCGAGGTCGCAGGCGGCGAGCGCGGCGCGCGCCACCTCGACGTCGGCCTCGCTCTCCCAGTGCCACAGGTTCACGTGCGGGTGGCGCCCGACCAGCACCGCGTCGAGCACCGTGCCGGGGAACGGGTCCTCGCTGACCTGGGTCAGCAGGCCGAGCCGCCGCGCGCGCTCGCGCCGCGGCCAGTCGCCGATCGCGCGGCCGCAGAGGCGCACGCCCCCGGCAGCCGGCGGCCTGAGACCCGCGAGCGTGTGCAGCGTCAGCGACTTGCCGGCACCGTTGGCGCCGAGCACGCACACGAACTGGCCCGCGTCGACCTGGAAGTCGAGCGCCGCGACCAGCCGGCGACCGGGCACCGAGACGTCGAGCGACGTGGCGCCGAGGAGCTCCGGGCCGGCGGGGTTCAGGGCTGCAGTCGCTGGACGTGCCACGGCGTCGCCGCGAAGCTGTGGCCGTCGCCGACCGCGGTCAGGGACCGGGTCCAGCGGGCGCGGTCATGGATGCGGTACTCGCCCTCGACCCAGAGCTCCGCGGACTCGACCCAGAGCCGGTAGCCGCCCCAGTGCGGCGGCCGCGGCACCTCGACGCCGGCCGGCGAGTCGTCGGCGTCGTTCGCCTCGGGCCCGACCGGCGGTGTGCCGAAGCGCTGGCCGGCGGAGCGCAACTGCTCGAGCAGCTGGTGGCGGTTGCCCACCGGCCGGCTCTGCTGGCTCGCCCAGGCGCCGACCCGGCTCTGCCACGGGCGGCTCGCGAAGTAGTCGTCGCTCTCGCGCGGCGGCGACTTGACCACGAAGCCCTCGATCCGCACCGAGCGGCTGAGCGCGTCCCAGTGGAGCACGGCCGCGACGCGCGGGTGCGCCGCGAGTTCGGCGGCCTTGCGCGACTCGTAGTTCGTGAAGAACAGCAGGTAGCCCTCGGGCAGCACGATGTCCTTGCACAGCACGATGCGCGCCGACGGCTGGCCGCTCGCGGCCACGGTCGCGAGCGTCATCGCGTTGGGGTTCGGCTGGACCTGCTCGTCGAACGCCTGCCTCAGCCACGTCTCGGCGACCTGCAGCGGGTCCTGCGGCAACGGGTCCGGGAGCCATTGGGCGGGCGCGGGGATCATGAAGCAATGTTAAGGCTTCGCGGCCTTCCCGGTAATACGGATTCAGCACGGGTTCAGCCGCGCCGGCCGAGGATGAAACCGAACCCGCCGCAGGAGCACTTCGATGAACAACCGCCCCTCGCTCTATCGGTCCACGCTGGTCGCCGCCGCCGTCGCGATCGGCTGTTTCGGCGCCGCGGCCGCGCAGGCCCACGACCATGGCTGGCGTGACCAGGACCGCGGCTGGCACGAGCACGACGGCGGCGCGCGCGGCCACGGCTGGCGCGACCACGACGGTGACCGAGGTTACGGGCGCCGTTACGGTTACGGCGAACCGAGCTGGCGCGAGGGCTGGTCCATCCCGGCCGTCGGCTACTACCCGGCCCCGCCGGTGGCCTACGGCCCGGGTGGCGTATCGGTCTTCGTCCGGCTGCCGTTCTGACGTGACAAAATCCCCGTCGGCCCCGGTCTTCTCCGGGGCGACGGGGAGTTGATGTGCCGGAGCCGCTGACCCTAGACCAACTGCGCCTGCGCCTGACCGACATCGACCGCGAGCTCGTCGAGCTCGTCGCCGAGCGGCAGCGCCTGTCCCACGAGGTGGCGCGCGCCAAGCGCGCCACCGGCCATCCCACCCGCGACTATCGCCGCGAGCGCGAGGTGATCCTCGGCGCCCGCACCCACGCCACTCGCGTCGGCGTGTCGCCCGACGTCGCCGAGCAGATCCTGAGGCTGCTGATCCGGACCTCGCTCGCGACCCAGGAGCAGGCGCGCGTCGTCGCCGAGGGCCACGGCAGCGGCAAGCGCGCGCTCGTGATCGGCGGCCGCGGCAAGATGGGCCACTGGTTCGTGGACTTCCTCGCCTCGCAGGGTTTCGACGTCGAGGTCGCGGACCCGGCGGGCGCCGTCGAGGGCTACGCGCACCGCGCGCGCTGGGAGGATTCGCCGCTCGACCACGACGTGATCGTGGTCGCCTCGCCGCTCGGCATCACCGCCGAGGTGCTGAAGGGACTCGCCGCCCGCCGGCCGCGCGGACTGGTGTTCGACCTGGCCTCCGTCAAGACGCCGCTGCGCGAGAGCCTGCGCGCGCTCGTCGCCGCGGGCGTCCGCACCGCCTCGATCCACCCGATGTTCGGCCCGGACACGGACCTGTTGTCCGGGCGGCACGTGATCTACATCGACCTCGGCGACCCGCGCGCGCTGACCGAGGCGCAGGAGCTGTTCGCGCCGACGATGGCCGAGCGCGTCGTGACCGGCCTCGACGAGCACGACCGCCTGATCGCCTACGTGCTCGGGCTCTCGCACGCGCTCAACATCGCCTTCTTCACCGCGCTGGCCGAGAGCGGCGAGGCGGCGCCGCGCCTCGCGCGGATGTCGTCGACCACCTTCGACGCGCAGCTCGAGGTCGCGAGCCGGGTCGCCGAGGACTCGCCGGCGCTCTATTTCGAGATCCAAGCGCTCAACGAGTACGGCACCGAGTCGCTGACGGCGCTGCTGTTCGCCGTCGAGCGGCTGCGCGCCACGGTGCGCTCGAACGACGCGGCGGGCTTTCGCCAGATGATGGAGCGCGGCCGCACCTACCTGCACACGCGGCCGCAGCCCGGGAAGGAGCCGGTGTGACCGGCGGCCGCCGCACCGAAGTCTCGCGCGCCGAGGCGGACGAGCTGCGGGCGCTGCTGAAGCGGCTGCGCGACGAGGCCGCGGCCAACGAGCAGAAGTGGCAGCGCACGCTCGAGCGCGAGCTCGACCTGGTGCGCGCCGATACGCTGCCGGAGCTGCTCGGGGTGCTGACGCGCGGCTTCGCGAAGTCCTACGGGCTCGACGCCGTGCAGCTCGTGATCGAGGACCCGAACCACGAGGTCCAGCACCTGATGCTCGGGATGGGCGACCGCCCCGAGGAATTTCCCGGCGTCACGTTCGTCGACACGCTCGTCGGACTCGCACCGCAACTCGGCACGCTGCGCCGGCCGTGGCTCGGCAGCTACGTGCGCGCCGACCACGAGCTGCTGTTCCCGGGCATCACGGGCCTCAAGACGCTCGCGCTGCTGCCCCTTCGGCGCCAGGACCGCACCACCGGTGCGCTGTGCTTCGGCAGCAAGGACGCCGAGCGCTTCAGCCACCGGCTCGGCGCCGACTTCCTGCAGCATCTCGCCTCGGTCACCGCGATCTGCCTCGAGAACGCGTGCAACCGCGCGCGCGTGCTGCGCAGCGGGCTCTCGGACTACCTGACCGGCTGGCACAACCGCCGCTACCTGACCGCGCGCCTGCGAGAGGAACTCGCGCGCGCGCAGCGCAGCGGGGCGACGGTCGCGTGCCTGATGATCGACATCGATCACTTCAAGGAACTGAACGACACCTACGGCCACGTCGGCGGCGACGAGGCGCTGCGCGAGATCTCGGCGCGCATCGACGGGCAGATCCGCGCGAGCGATACCGCGGCCCGCTTTGGCGGCGACGAGTTCACGCTGCTGCTGCCGGAGACGTCGCTCGCGGACGCGGCGCGCCTCGCCGAGCGGATCCGCAGCGCGATGGCGCCAACGATCGAGGTCGGGCGCGGCCAGACGCGCGTCGTGACGCTGTCGATCGGCGTCGCGGCGCTGACGGGCAAGCGTGGCGAGGAGGACCTGAAGGCGCTCGCCGACCGGCTGCTCGCCGACGCCGACGCCGCGCTGTACGCGGCCAAGGCGCGCGGCCGCGACCAGGTTGCGGTCAGCGCGCCCTGAGGTCCGGTCAGGTCGCGGGCTGCGCGCGGCGCATCAGCACGAGGAAGAGCGGCACGCCGATCAGCGCGGTCAGCGCGCCGACGGGGAGCTGGCGCGGCGCGAGCAGCGTCCGCGCGGCCAGGTCCGCGACCACCACCAGCGTGCCGCCGGCGAGCGCCGCGGCCGGCACCACGCGCCGGTGGTCGGAGCCGAGCGCGAGCCGCACGAGGTGCGGCGTGACCAGGCCGACGAAGCCGATCGCACCGACGCTCGTGACGGTCGCGGCGGTCAGCAGGCTCGCGACCGCGAACAGCGCGCCGCGCAGCGGCGTCACCGCGACGCCGAGGAGGCGGGCCTGCACGTCGCCGCGCGCGAGCACGTTGAGCGGCCGGGCGGCGATCATGCCCGCCGGGATCGCGATCGCCGTGAGCACCAACAGGCCGAACGGCGAGCCCGCCCACGACAGGTCGCCCATCAGCCAGAACACCATGCCGCGCAGCACGGTCGGGTCGCCGGCCGCGAGCAGCAGGCTCACGAGCGCGCCGGTTCCGGCCGCGACCACGACGCCCGTCAGGAGCAGGCGCGTCGGCGTCCATCCGCCCGGCCCCTGGGAGAGCGCGAACACGGTCAGCGTCGCGCCGAGCGCGCCGAGGAAAGCCGCGGACTGCACACCGAACGCGCCGAGCCCGAGCAGCATCGCCGCGAGCGCGGCGACCGCGGCGCCACCGGACAGGCCGAGCACATAGGGGTCCGCGAGCGGGTTCCTGAGCAGCACCTGCATGCAGACGCCCGCGAGCGCGAGCAGCGCACCGGCGCCGAAGGCCGTCAGCGCCCGCGGCAGCCGCAGCGTGACGACGAGCGCCCGCGCCAGCGGGTCGGTGCCGTCGAGGAGCCCGCGCCAGAGCGCGGCGGGCGCGGGGCCGGCGCTGCCGAGCGAGACCGAGGCGATCAGCGCCGCCGCGGCGAGGGCGGCGAGCAGCGCGAGCGTCAGGGCAGGCCTCTTGGCGAGGAAGGACAGCACGGCGGCTCTGGTCTCGAGGGGTTCGACCCCGGGCGCGTGAGCCTACCCCGAAACGCGACCCGGGCGGCAGATTGGCCCCCCCGGGAGGCGTATGAAAGAATCGAGTGGAGTTCCCGCCGAGGGCCCGATGAGCGACTGGATCGACGAGGACGGCTACCGCGCCAACGTCGGCATCGTGCTGATGCACGAGGACGGGCGGGTATTCCTCGGCGGCCGGACCGGTGGGCGCGGCTGGCAGTTTCCGCAGGGCGGCATCCGCCCCGACGAGCCGTTCCAGTCGGCGCTGTACCGCGAGCTCGAGGAGGAGATCGGCCTCGCCGCCGCCGACGTCGACCTGCTCGGCGAGACCCGCGGCTGGATGCGATACAAGTTGCCGCGCCAGTACGTCCGCCGCAACGGGTTGCCCCGCTGCATCGGCCAGAAGCAGCGCTGGGCGCTGCTGCGGTTCCGCGGCGACGAGGGCCGGCTGCGCTTCGACGCGACCGACGAGCCGCCGGAGTTCGACCGGTTCCGCTGGGCGGAATTCTGGGATCCGGTCCGCGAGGTCATCTTCTTCAAGCGCGCCGTTTACCGGCGCGCGCTGCACGAGCTCGGTCGCATCGCGTTCCCGTCCGGCCTGCCGCCGTACCCGTCGTGGTGGGAGGCCGAGGCGGCCAAGGGCGCCGCGGACGACGGTCCGGACGAGGGCGGGTCGGCCCCGGCGACGGGCTAGGGGACACCGGCCCCGAGGCGCCGTCGCGGATCCCCGACAGGGGTCCGGCGGGCCAGATGTGGTACACAGCGAGTCCGGCCGGGCCGACGCCGGCGGGCGGAGCCGCGACGACCCGCGAACCGAACGAGCACGACGCACGCATGCACAGCCCCTCGGCACACCGCACATCTCCGATCGTCGCCGGCGCGACGGCGCCGAACCCCGCCGGCTGAGAGCGCAGCCGTATGCCGCCCACCGAGACCCAGCAACTCGTCGTCAAGCGGCACGCGCCGCGGCGCGCCGTGCTGCTGTGGACCGGCACCGTGCTCGGCACGCTGCTCGGCATCTGGGGCACGTTCGAGGCGGGACGGATGCTGGCCGGCTACTCGGTGATCAGCGCGGCCCGCGAGCGCATCGCGCAGAGCGGCGAGATCGCCGACCTCAGGTCCAAGCTCCGCGACACCGAGGCGCGGCTCGCGACCGCGGAGGTCGCGCGACGGGTCGACCACGAGGCCGAGGCCCAGGTCGAGAAATCGCTGGCCGAGCTGCAGTCACGACTCGGCGAGGCGACGCAGGAACTCGCGTTCTACCGCAGCGTCGTCAACCCGAACGACGGCGCGCTCGGTATGCGCGTGCAGCGGCTGCGGGTGCAGCCGGCGCTGGCGCCCCGCCACTACCGGGTGCGGCTCGTGCTCATGCAGGCGGCGCGCCAGGAGGCCGTGACCGCCGCGACCGCCGACTTCACGGTCGACGGCCTGCGCGGCGGCCATGCGACGAGCCTGCCGCTGTCGGAAATCGGGACCTCGTCGCGGGTGCTCAACTTCTCGTTCCGGTACTTTCAGGAGCTGGAGACCGAGATTGAGCTGCCGGCGGACTTCGTGCCGCAGAATATCCAGGTCGAGGTGCGGCCGGCGAAGGGTGCGTCGCCGATCCGGCAGGCCTACCCTTGGACGATCGAAACGAACTGAGCTGTGGAGAATCCGGATGTTCGGCCGCAAGAAGCCCCAGACCCAGAAGATTGAGACCCTGATCGGAGCCGGTACGCGCATCGAGGGCAACCTGATCGTCACCGGCGGCGTGCACCTCGAGGGCTTCGTCAAAGGCAACGTCGTGACCGGGCCCGAGGGCACGGCCGTGCTGTCGATCGGGCCGCAGGGCGTCGTCGAGGGGATCGTCGAGGTGCCGCGGGTGGTCGTGCACGGCGAGGTGCGCGGCGACATCCGCGCCCGCGACAAGGTCGAGCTCGGCGCCGGCGCGCGCGTCTCCGGCAACGTCAGCTACGGCGTGATCGAGATGGCCGCGGGGGCCGTGATCCAGGGCCGGCTGGTGGCGCCCGCCTCGCCGCCCGCCGCCGCCGAACCCGGCCCGGCCTGAGGCCGGCCCGGGCGCCGCTCACAGTAGCGCCGCGACATCCTGCTCGAGCGCCGCCGGCTTGTCGGTCGGCGCGTAGCGCCGGACGACCTTGCCTTCCTTGTCGACCAGGAACTTCGTGAAGTTCCACTTGATCGCCTCGGTGCCGAGCACGCCGGTCGCGGCCTTCTTGAGCTCGCGGTACAGCGGGTGGGCGTTCGCTCCGTTGACGTCGACCTTCGCGAACAGCGGGAAGCTGACCTCGTAGTTGAGGGTGCAGAACGTCTTGATCTCGGCCTCGTCGCCCGGCTCCTGGTGGCCGAACTGGTCGCACGGGAAGCCGAGCACCACGAGACCCTTCGGGCCGAGCTTGCGGTAGAGCGCCTCGAGGCCCTCGTACTGCGGCGTGAAGCCGCACTTGCTCGCGACGTTCACCACCAGCAGCGTCTTGCCGCGGTAGGCGCCGAGCGACTGCTCCTTGCCGTCGATGGTCTTCGCGCTCAGGTCGTAGATGCTGGCCATGGGGATCGCCTCCGGTCGGTGCGCGCGCGGTGGCGTGCTGCGGGGCGAACGATGGCACGACCGGCGGACCGGTGCCAGCGCCGGGTGGCCGGCCGGCCGCGCCGTCACTCGCCGGACTTGCGCCTTGCGTGGCCGGTGGCCGCCGCGGCGCCCGCGAGCGACCGCGGCCACGGCC
>JBBINS010000039.1:0-19331 GCA_037443765.1 Gammaproteobacteria bacterium | reverse complement strand
CACGTCGAAGTCGCGCCGTGCGCTCATGTCCGCGGCGCCTCACCAACGGCCGCCGCGCCGACGAGCGGCAGGCCGCGCGCGAGCCGCGGCAGGCGGCCGGCGAAGCCGAGCGACAGCCGCGACAGCGCCGACTTCGCGGTCGGGCTGAGGTCGAAGAGCACGAGGCCGAGGCTGCGGGCCGCGCGCACCGGACCGAAGGGGCTCGCGAACAGGCGGACGAGGCCGTCCGTGAACGCGATCAGTGCGTGACGGTCGGTGCGTCGCCAGGCGGCGTAACGCTCGAGGACCGCGTCGCCGCCGGGATCCGCGGCCGGACCCGCCTCGGCGAGGACGTCGGCGAGCGTGGCCGCGTCTCGCAGGCCGAGATTGAAGCCCTGGCCCGCGATCGGGTGCAGGCCCTGCGCGGCATTGCCGATGATCGCGGTGCGCGGCGCGCGCTCGGCCGCCGCCTGCGTCAGCGCGAGCGGATAGGCGTGGCGCGTGCCGACCGCGATCAGCCGCCCGAGCCGCCAGCCGAAGCGCTGCTGCAGCTCGTCGAGGAACGCGGGGTCGGCGAGCGCCATGACGCGCGCGGCCTCGGCCGGCGCGAGGGTCCAGACCACGACGACGCGCCCGTCGGGACCCGGCAGCACCGCGAGCGGACCGGTCGGCGTGAAGCGCTCGTAGGCGACGTGGTCGTGGGAGCGCTCGGGCGTCACGAGGCTGATGACGGCCGTCTGCCCGTAGTCCCAGCGGTCGGCGCCGACGCCGACCGCCTGGCGCACGAGCGACGCGGCGCCGTCGGCCGCCACGACGAGCCGCGCGTCGAGCGTGCGCGCGCCGCCGGGGCCGTCGATCGTGAGCCCGATGCGCGCCGGGCCCGGCGCGACCGCGGTGACGCGGCAAGGCGCCTCGAGACGCGTCCGCGCGGATCCGCGCAGGCGCCGCCACAGCGCCCGGCCGATCAACCGGTTCTCCGCGACGTAGCCGATCGCCGGCACGCCCTGGTCCGCCGCATCGACCAGCGCGCTGCCGAAGCGGCCGCGGTCGGAGATGTGGATCTTGCGGATCGGGGTGGCGTCGCGGGCGATCTCGTCCCAGACGCCGAGCCCGGCGAAGATCCGCCGCGTACCGTTCGACAGGGCGATCGTCCGCGAGTCGAAGCTCGGCTGGGAGCCGTCCTCGGGCTCGACCGCCTCGACGACGACGACGTCGAGCGGCAGCGCCGTGAGCGCGAGCGCGAGGCTCGCCCCGACCATGCCGCCGCCGACGATCGCGACGTCGCACGCCGTGGGGGACCCGCTCATGCCGCCCTGCCCGCCATGAAGCGCTCGATGTCGTCCGCCTCCTTGATCAGGTCCCCGGTCAGCACCTCCGGCGCGCCGCGCGTGACGGCGACGTCGTCCTCGATGCGGATGCCGATGCCGCGGAACTCCTTCGGCGCCCGGCGCGCGCCCGGCGCGACATAGACGCCGGGCTCGACCGTCAGCACCATGCCGGGCTCGAGCACCCGCCAGGCGTCGCCGACCTTGTAGTCACCGACGTCGTGGACGTCGATGCCGAGCCAATGGCCGGTGCGGTGCATGAACCACTGCCGGTAGGCGCCGTCCTTGATGAGCTTGGCGACCTTGCCCTTGAGGAGGCCGAGCCCCACGAGACCCTGGGTGATCACGCGGACCGCGGCGTCGTGGGGGTCGTTCCAGTGATTGCCGGCAACGCACGCCGCGATCGCCGCGTGCTGGGCGTCGAGCACCACCTGGTAGAGGGCGCGCTGTGCCGGGCTGTAGCGGCCGTTGACCGGGAAGGTGCGCGTGATGTCCGAGGCGTAGTAGTCGTGCTCGCAGCCGGCGTCGATCAGCACCAGGTCGCCGTCGGCGAGCGGCGCGGCATTCTCCCGGTAGTGGAGCACGCAGCCGTTGGCGCCGCCGCCGACGATCGGCTCGTAGGCGATGTCGGCATGGTGGCGGTGGAACTCGTGCAGGATCTCGGCGGCGAGCTCGTACTCCATGATCCCCGGCGCTGCGAGGCGCATCGCACGACGGTGCGCCGCGACGGCGATCGCGGCCGAGCAGCGCATGGTGTCGAGCTCGGGGCGGCTCTTGTAGAGCCGCATGTCGTGCAGCAGGTGGTCGAGAGCGAAGAACTCCTGCGGCGTGTGCAGGCCCTGCTTGGCCTGGGCCCTGAGGCCGTTGACCCAGCCGATCACGCGCTGGTCGAACTCCGGATGCAGCCCCATCGTGTGGCAGACCCGCGCGCGGCTCTCGAGCAGCCCCGGCAGGATGTCGTCGATGTCGCCAATCGGGAAGGCGTCGTCGGCGCCGTAGCGCTCCACCGCGCCGGTCTGGCCCGCCCGGTCGCCGTCCCACAGCTCGCGCGCGGGGTCGCGCTCGCGGCAGAACAGCACGTACTCGCCCTCGGGGCGGTGCGGGATCAGCACCGCGACCGCCTCGGGCTCGGGGAAGCCCGTCAGGAAATAGAAGTCGCTGTCCTGGCGGTAGGCGTACTCGACGTCGCCGTTGCGGCGACGCACGGGCGCGGCCGGCAGGATCGCGATCGCGTCGCGGCCCATCTCGCGCATCAGCTGGCGCCGGCGGCGCGCGAATTCGTCCTTCTTCATCGCTCGCCGCCGGCGCGGTGCGCCTCCAATTCCTCGTAGGCGAGCTGCGTCCCGGCGCGCAGGTACTCGACGATCTCGGCGTACGACTCCTCGTTCGACTCCGCCGTCTCCTCGGCGTCGATCGACGCGCGGCTGATCTCGCCGAAGTCGCGCACCACTTCCTGGACCGAGTCCGGAACGCTCGCGGAGTCCGGGGCGAGGCCGCCGGTGCCGACGCCGTAGAGGAATCCCGCGCACCATTCGGCGAGCGCCGCGACGCGCCGCTCGAGCGCCTCGTCGTCGCCGGGCAGCAGCGGCTCGAACTCCATGTCCGCGCTCGCCAGCGCCGCCTGCGTCTCCTCGACCAGCGTCGCGAGGAGGTTGCGCGTGCGCAACGCCTCGTTGCCGCCACCGTCCTGCGGCACGAGGCCAGCGACCCAGGCATCGGCATCGAAACGGGCGGCCGCGGCGAGCGTGCCGCACAGGGAGCCGTGCGCCTCGGCGGCCGCGACCGGCGCGTCGGAGGCGGCCAGCGCTTCCTCGAGTTCGTCGAAGGTGATGGTCAACATAAGTACCCAATTCTACCGCGTTGACCCGCGGGACGGGCCGCGCCTATAGTGCGGCCATGACTGAGGGAACCGCACGATCGGCGCTCGATCTCGAACTCAAGCGGCTCGAAAAGCGCCTCGAAGAACTGATGGTCACGGTCTCGCACCTCAAGGAAGAGAACCGGGCCTTGAAGTCCCGCCACGAGACCCTGTCGGCCGAGCGTTCGGCGCTGCTGCAGAAGAACGAGCAGGTGCGGGCCCGGGTCGAGGCGATGATCGGCCGCCTGAAGTCCATGGAGCACGGCGCATGAGCGAAGCCTCGCTCGCCCGCGTCAGCGTCCGGATTCTCGAGAAGGAATACCAGTTCGCCTGCGCCGTCGACGAGCGCGCGGCGCTCCTCGACTCGGCCGAATACCTCAACGCCGAGATGAAGAAGATCCGGGACAGCGGCAAGGTCATCGGCCTCGACCGCATCGCGGTCATGGCGGCGCTCAACATGGCGAACGAGCTCCTGAAGGGCCGCTCGCGCGACTCGTCGCTGGAAGGCGACGTCGTGCACCGCGTCAGGCTGCTCCGGGAACGGGTCGAGGCGACGCTCGAGCGCGGGCAGCAACTCGAACTGTGATCGACGGCACGATCCGTGCCAGCGTCTCGCGGCGCAATCCCACCCTCCAACTCTTCCGCCGGTCACGACGGATGCGGTAGTCTGATGTCGGCGCCGCCTGCGGTGTTCGACTCGGGTTGTGAGTACCTCTCGACCCTAATGCGTTAACCCCGGGGCATCTGTTTGCGACAACAGTGTGCAAGTCCGTCCCGAACGGAAAGCCTAAAGTGTCGCAGCACGCCCCACTTGTTGCTCTGGCTCGAGAGCAACGGCCCTTGACGGCACAGGTGGGTGGCGCCGCTTCTTTTCCCGAGCGGCCCGCTCCGTCCGGCCGGCCGCCTACCCCGGTGTCGACCCCGTGAAATACTGGCTGATGAAGAGCGAGCCGAGCACGTTCGGCATCGACGACCTCGCGAAGGCTCCGCGCTGCCGGTCCCCCTGGGACGGCGTGCGGAACTACCAGGTCCGCAACATGATCCGCGACGAGATGAAGAAGGGCGACCTCGCCTTCTTCTACCACTCGAGCTGCGAGGTGCCGGGCATCTACGGCGTCGCTCGCATCGTCCGCGAGAGCTACCCCGACCCGACCGCCTTCGACCCCCGCCATCCGCACTTCGATGCGAAGAGCGATCCCGCCGCGCCGACCTGGCTCATGGTCGATGTCGAGCTCGTGAAGCGCTTCGCGACTCCGGTGACGCTCGAGAAACTGAAGGCGAATGCGCGCGCGCTCGGCGACCTCGTCGTCCTTCGTCGAGGCAATCGTCTCTCGATCACACCGGTGACTCCGACGCAGTGGCGCAAGGTCCTCGCGCTCGCGTAAACACGCATCGCGCGCGTCGATCGCGCGCGCATTCGTGATGAGCTGATGAGGTGTGAACGGTGCACGGTGCTAGCACATCAACGTTGTGCTTGCTTGTAATTTGACTTTTTGTGTATATACTCCGTCCTCGGACTAACCCGACATGGAGAACTACTATGGCGACGAAGAAGAAAGCTGCTAAGAAGAAGGCGACGAAGAAAAAGGCTGCCAAGAAGAAGTAAGCCTTCGAAGCAGCCGGGGATCGAGGTCGGAAGGCCTCCGGGTCACCGACCAAGTCCCCGCTCTTCACTGACTGTGCCCGCGCAAGCGGGCACAGTCGTTTCTGGACCCAGCACTTTCGCGCGCCGCCCGGTGCGGCCGCGCGAGGCCTGAAAACAAGGGGTTTCGCAACGATGGCCGCTGATGATCAGAAGCGCGCAGCCGCCGAGGCGGCGATCCCATACGTCCCCGAGGGCAGCGTCCTCGGCGTCGGTACCGGCTCCACCGTCAACCACTTCATCGCCGCGCTCGGTCGCCGGCGGATCGCGATCGCGGGCGCGGTGTCGAGCTCGGAGGCGAGCACGCGACTGCTGAAGGCCGCCGGCATCGACGTCGTCGACTTGAACTCCACGGGCGACCTCGACGTCTACGTCGATGGCGCCGACGAGGCCACCCGGCACCTCGCCCTGATCAAGGGAGGGGGGGCGGCGCTGACCCGCGAGAAGATCGTCGCCGCCGCCTCGCGGCGCTTCGTCTGCATCGTCGACCAGTCGAAGGTCGTCGACGTGCTCGGCCGCTTCCCGCTGCCGGTCGAGGTGATCCCGATGGCGCGGTCCTACGTGGCGCGCCAGCTCGTCCGGCTCGGCGGTCAGCCGGTGCTACGGGAAGGCGTGACCACCGACAACGGCAACGCGATCCTCGACGTCCACAACCTGCGGATCACGGACCCGCGGGCGCTCGAGACCGAGATCAACATGATCGCGGGCGTCGTCGCGAACGGCTTGTTTGCGCGGCGCGGCGCGGACCTGCTGCTCGTCGGCACCGACGCCGGGGTCGACGTCGTCAAGCCCTGACGACGGGGCGAATCAACCGCCGCCGTTGAGGATTTCACCGAGGCGAGCGTCCTTCGCCGTCCACAGCGCCGCGAGCCACTCCTGGAAGCGCCGGCGGAATTTGGCGTCCTCGGTGTAGTCACCGGCCGAGAGCCACGCCTCGAGCGGCCGGCGGCCGACCTCGATGACGATGTGCCGGATCCGTCCGCAGCACAGGTCCCAGAAGCCACCCACCCCCGCCGGGTAGGCGATCGTCACGTCGAGGATCTCGTGGAGGATCGGGCCCATGGCCCCGAGCACGAAGGCGATGCCGCCGGCGCGCGGGTTGAGCAGATGCCGGTACGGTGATCCGGTACGCACGCGCTTCGCCTCGGTGAAGCGCGTGCCCTCGACGAAGTTGATGACCGAGGTCGGCAGCGCCCGGAAGCGCTCGCAGGCGCGCCGCGTGGTCTCGAGGTCGACGCCGCGCAGCTCCGGCCGGCGCTCGAGCTCCTCGCGCGAGTAGCGCTTCATGAACGGCATGTCGAGCGCCCACCACGCGAGGCCGAGGACCGGCACCCAGCGCAGCTCCTTCTTGATGAAGAACTTCAGGAACGGCACGCGCCGGTTCAGCACCGCCTGCAGCGCAAGGATGTCGACCCAGGAGCGGTGGTTCGCGATCACGAGGTACCAGCCGTCGTGATTCAGCCCCTCGAGGCCGCGGACGTCCCAGCGCGTCTCCTGCAGGCGGCGCAGCAGCAGCGTGTTGACCGCGATCCAGTTCTCGGCGATCGCCGTCAGGACCCGTCCCATCGCCCGCCGCCCCGCGGCCCACGGCAGTGCCAGCTTGACGAGACCGAGCGCGACCAACGGCAGGCCCTGCACCAGCGTGTTGATGACGATCAGCAGGAACATCACGGCACCGCGAAGGGGGCCGGCGGGCAGTCGTGGCACAGGTGCGGTCTCGGTGGCTGCGGGCATTCTGCCCGAGCGGCGCACGGGCCGGGGAGTCGGTCGGCCCCGACGACCGAACCGCGGTCCCTCAGCCGCCGGCCGCGCGCCCGGAGCCGAAGCGCGCGCGCAGCTCGCGCTTGAGGACCTTGCCGATGGCGTTGCGCGGCAGCTCGGTCATCACCGTGAGCCCCGCGAGGCGCTGCGTCGCGCCGAGGCGTTCGTTGGCCCAGGCGCGCAGCACCTCGGGCTCGACGTCCGCGTCCGGGTGCAGGACGACGGCAGCGACCGGCGTCTCGCCCCAGCGCTCCGAGGGCACGCCGAACACCGCGACGTCGGCGACCGCGGCGTGCGTCTCTAAGACGGACTCGAGGTCGCTCGGATAGACGTTGAAGCCGCCGGAGATGATCAGGTCCTTGCGGCGGTCGAGCAGCGTCAGGAAGCCGTCCGCGTCGAAGCGGCCGATGTCCCCGGTGCGGATGTAGGGCGTGCCGGCGGAGTCGCGCCAGTGCGCCTCGGCCGTCGCCTCCGGTAGCCGGTGGTAGCCGCTCATCATCGATGCCGAACGACCGACGACCTCGCCGGCCTCGCCCGCCGGCAGCTCGCGCCCCGCCTCGTCGATGACCCGGAACTCGCTGCCCGGCGCCGGGCAGCCGACCGTGTGCAGCTTGTCGGGACGCTCGTGCGCGGCGAGGACGCAGACGCCCCCGCCCTCGGTCAGTCCGTAGAATTCCGTGAGGCCGCCGGGCCAGCGGCGCAGCACGTCGGCCTTGAGCGACGCCGCGAACGGCGCGCTCGTCGCGTACTTCATCCGGAAGCTCGAGAGGTCGTAGTTCCCGAACGTCGGGTGCGTGAGCAACCGGCGGTACTGCGCCGGCACCAGCATCGTGTGGGTCGCGCGGTGGCGCTCGGCGAGCTCGAGGTAGCCTGCAACGTCGAACTTCTCCATCAGCACGACGGTGCCGCCGCGCGCCAGCGTCGGGATCACCGACACGAGCGTCGTGTTCGAGTAGAGCGGCGTCGAGATCAGCGTCACCGCGTCGTCGCCGTAGTCGACGCGCTGGACGTGCTGCCAGCGCATCCGATGCGACTGCACGATCCCCTTGGGCGTGCCGGTCGTGCCCGACGAGTAGAGGATGTTGAAGGCGGCGTCGGGAGCGATCTCGACGGTCGGTGGCGCGGCGGTCGCCGGCGCCAGCCAGTCCTCGAACGGGATCGCGTCCGCGGCGACACCGAGCGCCACGCGGCGCGGCGCGGGCACCACCGCGTCCCCGACGTCGCGCCCGTCGACGAACAGCACGCGCGGGGCGGCGTCGGCGACCATGCGGGCGATCGCATCGGGGGTCGCGGAGACCGGCAGCGGCGCCGGCACCGCACCCGCCCGGAGCGCGCCGATAAACACGCCGAGGTATTCGATCGAGGTCGCCGCCGCGATCGCGACCGCATCCCCCAGCCGGACCTCGTCGCGCTCGAGCGCCGCCGCGACCCGGTCCGCGAGGCGGTCGAGCTCGGCGTAGCTGACGGTGTGGTCGCCGAGCACGAGCGCCTTGCGCGTCGGTCGCCCGGACGCGTGCGCACGGACGAGCGCCGGCAGCGTACCGAAGGTCTCCGCGAGCAATGATTCGACCGACATGCGCCGGATCCCCGTGCTCGCCGGCGCCGGCGACTACCGGGCGGCGGCTGGTGTTCGTTGCGGCGTCGGCGCCGTGCGCCGCCCGCGCCCGCCGGTCCGTGGCGTCGTACCCAACGATAGGCGCGGCGGCGGCGCGACTTGAAGCGCCGCGGCGCGGTCCGCCGAGCGGCCGGGTGCCGGCGGCCGCGACCGGGCGGAGCACCAAAAAACAGAGGGGCCCGCTCGCGCGGGCCCTTCGGTTTGGCTGGGGGACTAGGATTCGAACCTAGATTGACGGAGTCAGAGTCCGCTGTCCTACCGTTAGACGATCCCCCAATTCCGGGAGAGCCAGTCCTCTGGGGCAACACCGGTCCAGCGGAGACCGGCGCCGCCGGGCGTTGCCGCCCGGCGGGACCCCGAGCGCGTCAGCGCTTCGAGAACTGCGTGCCGCGACGTGCCTTGCGGCGGCCCACCTTCTTGCGCTCGACCTCGCGCGCATCGCGCGTGACGAAGCCGGCGACGCGCAGCTGCTTGCGCAGCGTCTCGTCGAACTGCATGAGCGCGCGGGTGATGCCGTGGCGGATCGCGCCGGCCTGACCGGTGATGCCGCCGCCGTCGACGGCGACATCGACGTCGAAGCGGGTCGCCATCTGCACGAGCTCGAGCGGCTGCCGCACGATCATGCGGCCGGTCTCGCGACCGAAGAACTCGTCGATCGAGCGCGCGTTGATCGTGATCTTGCCCGAGCCGGGCTTGAGGTGGACGCGCGCGGTCGAGGACTTGCGACGGCCGGTTCCGTAATACGTAGTAGCGGGCATGGTCTAACCTTGAGAGTCGGATTCGTCAGGCGAGCTCGATCGCCTTCGGCTGCTGCGCAGTGTGCGGGTGCTTGTCGCCCGCGAACACGTGCAGCTTCTTGTACATCTTCCGGCCGAGCGGGCCCTTGGGCAGCATGCCCTTGACCGCGATCTCGATCGCACGCTCCGGGTGTTCCGCGAGCATCTTGCCGAGCGCGATGCTCTTGATGCCGCCGATGGCGCCGGTGTGGTGGTAGTACATCTTGTCGCGGAGCTTGTCGCCGGTGACGGCGACCTTCTCGGCGTTGACGACGATGATGTTGTCACCGCAGTCGACGTGCGGCGTGTAGGCGGGCTTGTGCTTGCCGCGCAGGCGCATCGCGATCGCGCTCGCGAGACGGCCAAGCGTCTTGCCCGAGGCGTCGACGACGAACCAGTCGCGGCGCACTGTCTGGGAATTCTCGAATACCGTCTTCATGGGGGGCGACTCAGGGGATCGGCGAAAGACCGCGAAGTTTACCCACTGGCCGCGCGCTTGGAAAGGCCGGCGTTGCGCCGCGCCAAAGTCCGGCCCCGCCCGGCCGGCCGGGGCGCGGCTCCATATAATAGAGCCCGATGACCGACACGTTCCGCACGCTGACGCCGCTGGACCGCCTCTTGTCTGTTATAGATCAAGGGCTTAGGACGTCATGGGCCGAACCCGAGGCGATCGGCGGCAGCGGCCGCCCCACGCCCCGACCCGCCGCCGGCACGCCCGCCCCGGCTCTCGATGCCGCGGCCGCGAAGACCGCTGCCGGCCTGATGCGGATCAACCACGCCGGCGAGGTGGCGGCCCAAGCCCTCTACCACGGACAGGCGCTCGTCGCCCGCGAGCCTGACGTCCGCGAATTCCTGCTCGGCGCCGCACGCGAGGAGGGAGACCACCTGATCTGGTGCGCCGAGCGCCTGTCGGCGCTGCACTCGCGGCCGAGCCTGCTGAACCCCGTCTGGTACGCGGGCGCCGTCGCGATCGGGGCGGCCGCCGGGCTCGCTGGCGACCGCATCAGCCTCGGCTTCATCTCTGAGACCGAGCGCCAGGTCGAGGGCCACCTCGACGAGCACCTCGAGCGGCTGCCGGCGGGCGACGCCGCGAGCCGGGCGATCCTCGAACAGATGAAGGCGGACGAAATCCGTCACGGCGAGCACGCACTTGAGCGCGGCGGCGCGGCGCTGCCGCGCCCGATCGCCGCGCTGATGCGTCTCGCGTCGAAGGTGATGACCCGCAGCGCCTATTGGATCTAGGCGCGCACGGCAGTGGAATCCGCCTTTCGCTTGCGATTCAGTGCGTTATGATCTATATGTTCCGGATCGCCAATCGCTGAGCACGACGCAACGAGGAACCGACTGATGGAAGAACAAGTAAAAGCGTTGAGCGATCTGCCGGCGATCAACAGGTTTCTGAGCTACTGCCGCATCCGCACGGTGCCGTCGAAGACGGTCATCATCCATGCCGGTGACCTGCCGGACGTCCTCTACTACATCATCAGCGGCTCGGTCGAGGTGATGATCGAGGACGAGGAAGGCAACGAGATGGTGCTCGCCTACCTCAACAAGGGGCAGTTCTTCGGGGAAATGGGCCTCTTTCACGAGACCCCGACGCGCAGCGCCTGGGTGCGCACGCGCCAGAGCTGCGAGCTCGCCGAGATGACGTATCCGCGCTTCCGGCAGATCGCGGCCGAGAGCCCGGGCCTCATCTTCGAGCTCGCGACCCAGCTCGCGACCCGTCTCGACCGCACCAACAAGAAGCTCGGCGACCTGGCCTTCGTCGACGTCACCGGCCGGGTCGCGCACGCGATCATGGACCTGTGCGGCGAGCCGGACGCGATGACGCACCCGCAGGGGATGCAGATCAAGGTCAGCCGCCAGGAGCTGTCGCGCCTCGTCGGCTGCTCGCGCGAGATGGCCGGGCGCGTGCTGAAGGTGCTCGAGGAGCAGGGCCTTTTGAAGGCCACGGGCAAGACCATCGTCGTGTTTGGCGCGCGTCCCAAGATGAAGACGCGGCCGGTCGTGGTCCCGACCAAGGAAATGCGCGAGAAGCTCGCCAAGGCGCGCGTCGAGGACGACGACGACGACGAGGACGACGAGTAGTTCCGGCCCGGCCTCGCTACGAAGACCACGACGCCCCGCCGCTGCGGGGCGTCGTCGTTTACGGCCTCAGGCGCGAACGCCGGCGACGGCCGCGATCTCTTCGCGCATGCGCCGGATCGTCGCCGCGTAGTCCTTGGCGCCGAAGATCGCCGAGCCCGCGACGAAGGTGTCGGCGCCGGCACGGGCGATCGCACCGATGTTGTCGACCTTGACGCCGCCGTCGATCTCGAGCCGGATCTCCCGGCCCGAGGCGCGGATCCGCTCGCGCACCGCCTCGAGCTTCGCGAGCGCGCCGGCGATGAATTTCTGGCCACCGAAGCCGGGATTGACCGACATCAGCAGGATCATGTCGACCTTGTCCATCACGTGGTCGAGGTAGGCGAGCGGCGTCGCCGGATTGAGCACGAGCCCGGGCCGGCAGCCGTGCTCGCGAATGAGGCCCAGCGTCCGGTCGACGTGCTCGCTCGCCTCGGGATGGAACGTGATCCACGTGGCCCCGGCGGCGGCGAAGTCGGGCACGATCCGGTCGACGGGTTTCACCATGAGGTGCACGTCGATGGGCGCGGTGATGCCGCGCTTCCTGAGCGCCTCGCACACCAGCGGCCCGATGGTCAGGTTCGGGACGTAGTGGTTGTCCATGACGTCGAAGTGGATGAGGTCAGCGCCGGCGGCGAGCACCGCCTCCACCTCCTCGCCCAGCCGTGCGAAGTCCGCGGACAGTATCGACGGCGCGATGAACGGCTGCATACGCTCGGCTCGGGCAGTGGCGGGAGTGGTCAGCGACCCGACAGCAGGTGCGCGACCGCGACGAGCGCATCGACGCCGCCATCCATCATGTAATGGACGGGCGTCTCGCCCTTGAACGGCACTTCCCTGCGGGGCTCGTGGATCCAGCGGAAGGCGCGCTCGCCGGAGACACCGTTCTTCGACAGCGCCGCGTGGATGCCGGTGATGATCTGGATGCGCTTCTGCTGCGCCGGCGTCAGCCGCGGGCCCTGGCCGACCCGGTAGCGCCGCAGCACCGCCGAGGACGGGCAGCGCAGCAGCTTGCACTGCTGGATCTCCGACAGCTCCCATGCATCCGCGACGCGGAAGAAGGCCGACAGCGCCGCAGGCACGCGGCCCGGCGCCTGCGCGGCAGGCGCGCTAGCGGAGGCCGCGGGCTTCGCAGATGACTTCGTAGGCTTCACGGATGCGCTGCGTCTTCTCTTTCGCCAGATCCTGCATCGACTCCGGCAACCCGCGCGCGACGAGCTTGTCCGGATGGTTCTCGCTCATCTGCCGACGATACGCTTTCTTGACGTCCTCGTCGCTGGCCGACTGCGCCACCCCGAGCACCGCATAGGCGCTCGCGAGGCGGGCCCCGGGGGCCGGCGGTGACGCAGTCCAGCCCCGTCCCTGCTGGAGCCGGAGCGCGGCCTCGAGGTGCGCCACCTCGAGGCCGCTGAAGCCAAGGCGCTCGGCGAGACCCATGATCAGCCCGCGCACCGGGCCCTTGAGGTCGTTGCCGGCGAGCGCGGCGCGCACCTGGACCTCGAGGAACACCCGCAAGAGGTCGTGGCGCGGACCACACAGGGCTCGCAGTCGCGCGACCTCGGCCTCCACCGGATAGTCGGGCTGCTTGCCGCGGTTGAATTCGATGATCGCCCGCCGGACACTCGCCTCGTCGAGGTGCATCTGGCGCATGATGGCGCGGGCGGCGTCGATCTCGGCCTCCGAGACCCGGCCGTCGGCCTTCGCGAGGTAGCCCATGACGGCGAAAGCGGTCTGGAACAGCGCACCGCCGATCGTCGCCGGGTCGTCGCCGGCACCGGCGCCGGCGCTGCCGCGCGGTTCCTGCGTCAGGTCGTAGCCGTGCCCGATCAGCGCGCCCACCGCGGCGCCGACCGGGCCGCGGCCGACCAGGAGGCCGAGCAGCGCGCCGATGATCTTTCCGGTCCAATGCATCGAGTTTCTTGACCCTGCTTTCCGTGGCTTGCCAGAATGCCGGGCCCCGTGACGGACCCGCCGATCATGGTAGCAGCGACGAGGCGCGAACCGTCCCATGAACCAGTCCACGACCGAACCCGTCTTCGAAACCCAGCTGACCGGACTCGAGCTGCTCCATCGCGGCAAGGTCCGGGACGTGTACGCGCTCTCCGACGGGCTGATGCTGCTCGTCGCCACCGACCGGCTGTCGGCCTTCGACGTGGTGCTCCCGGACCCGATCCCGGAGAAGGGCCGCGTGCTCACCGAGATCTCGAGCTTCTGGTTCGCGCGCACGAGCCACATCGTCGCCAACCACCTCTCCGGCCGGCCGCTCGAGGAGTTCGTCAACGACCCGGCCGAGCGGCGCATGCTGAAGCATCGCGCCCTGGTGGTGCGCCGGCTGCGCGCGCTGCCGGTCGAGGCGGTCGTACGCGGCTACGTGATCGGCTCCGGGTGGAAGGACTACCAGCGCACCGGCGCGATCTGCGGCGTGCGCCTGCCGGCGGGACTGAAGCAGGCCGACCGGCTGCCGGAGCCGATCTTCACGCCGGCGACCAAGGCCGCGGTCGGTGAGCACGACGAGAACGTGCCGTTCGAGGAGGTTGCCGAGACGATCGGCCGCGAGGTCGCCGAGCAGGTGCGCAAGCACGCGCTCGCGCTCTACTCGTTCGCCGCCGAGCATGCGCGGCGGCGCGGCATCCTCATCGCCGACACGAAATTCGAGTTCGGGCTGGATGCCCACGACCGGCTGGTGCTGATCGACGAGGCGCTGACGCCGGACTCGTCGCGGTTCTGGCCGGTGGCGAGCTACGAGCCCGGCAAGAGTCCGCCGTCGTTCGACAAGCAGTACGTGCGCGACTACCTCGAGACGCTGGACTGGAACAAGCGCGCCCCGGGACCGCGGCTGCCGGCCGAGGTGATCCGCCGCACCAGCGAGAAGTACCTCGAGGCGCTGCGGCTGCTGACGGCGCCTTAGCGCGGCGCGGGCCGCTCGGCCCAGCGCCCGATGATCCGCGCGATCGCCCGGACGCCGTCGGTGAGCGCGGCCGGCCCAGGCTGCAGGATCAGCGACGACTTCACCTCGTGCAGCGCGCCGTCGCGCACGGCCGGGACAGCCTCCCAGCCCGGCCGCGCCGCGACCTTCTCGGGCCGGAACTTCTTGCCGCACCAGGAGCCGAGGATGAGGTCCGGGCGGCGGCGCGGCACCTCGAGCGGGTCGGCGATGATCCGCGCCCGGCCGAGCGGCTCGCGGGCGAGCTCCGGGAAGCAGTCGTCGCCGCCCGCGATGCCGATGAGCTCGGACACCCAGCGGATCGCCGAGATCTGCGGCTCGTCCCACTCCTCGAAGTAGACGCGCGGCCGCCGCGGCAGGCGCGCCGCCGCGGCACGCACCTCGTCGAGCCCCTGCTCGAGCCGCGCCACGAGGAGCGCCGTCTTGGCTTCGCGACCGATGAGCCCGCCGAGCGTGCGGATCATCGTCAGGATCTCGGCGACGCTGCGCTGGTTGAAGACGAGCACCTGGATGCCGGCGCGGACCAGCTCGGCGGCGATGTCGGCCTGCAGGTCCGAGAAGCCGAGCACGAGGTCGGGCTCGAGCGCCACGATGCGGTCGATGCGCGCGCTCGTGAACGCCGACACGCGCGGCTTCTCGCGCCGCGCCCGTGGCGGGCGCACGGTGAAGCCCGAGATGCCGACGATGCGCCAGTCCTCGCCGAGGAGGTAGAGCGTCTCGGTCGTCTCCTCCGTGAGGCAGACGATCCGCTCCGGGAAGCCGCTCGGCCCTGCCACCTTCACCTCCTCGGCAAACACCGACTCTAGAATGCCGGACGCCTCACTTGCCAGCGAGCGCCGCGAAGTGCAAGGCTAGCCGCAGCGTGCTGCCCACCCTCCACAAGCTCGAGGCGCTGCTCTTCGACCCGCCGCGGGTGCCGCTCGGCCGCACCGGCCGGGCGGCGCTCGGCGTGCTGCGCTACAGCTACGCGCTGACGCGCGACCTCGTGATGGGCGACCTCAACATGCGCGCGATGAGCCTCGTCTACACGACGCTGCTCTCGATCGTGCCGCTGCTCGCGTTCTGCTTCTCGATCGTCAAGGCCTTCGGCTTCCACCGCGAGTTCGAGCCGCTGATCTACCAGTTCTTCCGGCCGCTCGGCGACCGGGCCCCGGAACTGACCGCGCGCGTGCTCGGCTTCGTCGACCACCTGCAGGGCGGCGTCCTCGGCTCGCTCGGACTCGCGTTCCTGCTCTGGACCGTGGTCTCGGTCGTGCAGAAGGTCGAGGAGTCGTTCAACCACGTCTGGCACGTCGACCGGCCGCGGAGCATCGCGCGCCGCTTCAGCGAGTACCTGTCGGTGCTGATCGTCAGCCCGATCCTGATGGTGACGGCGCTCGGCCTCGTCGCCTCGCTCGGCACCCAGTCGCTGCTCGCGTGGCTCGAGGCGCATCCGCCGCTCGGCCTGCTCGTGTCGACGGCCGGCGACCTCGGGCCGCTCGTGGTCGTGACCGCCGGCTTCACGTTCCTCTATTCCTTCGTGCCGAATACCAAGGTGCGCTTCCGCGCGGCGGCGCTCGCCGGTCTCGCGGCTGCGGCGGCCTGGGTGGCGGCGAGCTTCGGCTTCACGCGGCTCGTCGCGTACTCCACCGAGATGATGGCGGTGTACGCGGGCTTCGCGATCGTGCTGCTCGCGCTGATGTGGGTCTGGCTCAACTGGCTGATCCTGCTCACCGGGGCGCTGCTGGCGTTCTACCTGCAGAACCCGGAGTACCTGCGCTCCGGCGAGCGCGACGTGCTGCCGACGGCGCGGCTGCGCGAGCGCCTCGCGCTCAGCGTCATGTACCTCGTGACCCGCGCCTTCGAGACCGGCGAGCGGCGCTACCGGGTCGCGACGCTCGCCGAGGCGCTCGCGGTGCCGTCGGTCGCTCTCGGCTCGGTGGTCGATGCGCTCGAGAGCGCCGGCATCCTCGAGGCGACCGAGGGGGAGGTGCTGCTGCCGGCCAGGGACCCGGCGCGCGTGACGCTCGACGAGGTGCTGGCGGCGGTACGCGACGGCGGCTACGGCAAGGCCATGACGCTCAGGAACGCCGCCGTCGTGCCGGCGGCCGACGAGGCCTGCGGACGCGTCGACGAGGCGATCCGCCGCGAGCTCGGGCGGGTGACGCTGCGGGATTTCGCGGCCTCGGGAAGCCCCGCGCCGCGCTAGACGTGCGCGAGCGCCTGGCGCACGTCCTCGATCAGGTCGTCCGGATCCTCGATCCCGATCGAGACGCGGATCAGCGACTCGGAGATGCCGAGACGCGCGCGGACGTCGACCGGGACGCCCGAGTGCGTCATCGCCGCCGGGTGGCTCGCGAGGCTCTCGGTGCCGCCGAGGCTGACGGCGAGCTTGATGACCTGCAGCGCGTCCAGGAAGCGGAACGCGCCCGCCTCGCCGCCCTGCACCTCGAACGAGAACGTCGAGCCCGCGCCCCGGCACTGGCGGTCGAACACCGCGCGGCGCGGGTCGGCTGCGGGCAGCAGCCCGAGGTGCATCACCGAGGTCACCTTCGGCTGCGTCGCGAGGAACTCCGCGACGCGCTGCGCGTTCTGGTTGGCGCGCTCCATCCTGAGCTTCAGCGTCTCCATCGAGCGCAGCAGCATCCACGCCGAGTTGGGATCGAGCTGCGTGCCCATCGCGCCGCGCAGCAGTCGGATCGGCTGCACCATCTCGCGCCGGCCGGTGACGCCGCCGGCGACGAGGTCGGAGTGGCCGCCGACGTACTTGGTCAGCGAGTAGACGTTGAGGTCGGCGCCGCACTTGAGCGGGTTCTGGTAGAGCGGCCCGAGCAGCGTGTTGTCGGTCACGACGGGCGGCCGGTGGCCCTGGCGGCGGCCGATGTCGTCGGCGACCTCGGCCATCAGCGCGAGGTCGACGAGCGCGTTGGTCGGGTTCGCCGGCGTCTCGGTCATGATCATCGCGACGCGGCCGAGGGCGAGCGCGGCCGTCGCGGCCTCGCCCACGGCCGCGCGCGACAGGCCGTCGGCGAAGGCGACGTGGCGGATGCCGTAGTTCGGCAGCGCCTTCGCGATCAGCGTCTCGGTCCCGCCGTAGAGTGGCTGGCAGCACAGCAGCACGTCGCCGGCCTTGAGGTAGGCGAGGAACGCGGTCGCGATCGCCGACATCCCCGACGAGAACACCGCCGCCGACTCGGCCTGGTCCCAGAGCGCAAGCCGGTCCTCGAGCACCTCGAGGTTCGGGTTGTTGAAGCGCGAGTAGACGAGGCCGCCGGCCTTGCCGGCCGGCACGGGCTTGCGGCCCGAGGTGTAGTCGAAGAAGTCCTTGCCGTCCTGCGCGGTCCGGAACACGAACGTCGAGGTCAGAAACACCGGCGGCTTGAGCGCGCCCTCCGAGAGGTGCGGCTCGAAGCCGTAGCCCATCATCTGGGTCTCGGGCGACAGCGTCCGCTTGCCGACCGTGCGCTTGTGGTAGGTATCGGCCATGACTCGTTCCTCGCTGTGGGCCTTAGCCGGCGGTGCGCCGCGCTATTCGCCGGCTATCGTCATCTCGTCGATCAGCATCGAACCGACCCGGATCGGGCCGCGCTCGTCGACGTCGCGCCCGACCGCGACGAGCCTCGCGAACATGTCCTTGAGGTTGCCGGCGATCGTGATCTCGTGGACCGGGTGGCGGAGCTCCCCGCCCTCGACCCAGAAGCCCGCCGCGCCCCGCGAGTAGTCGCCGGTGACGCCGTTGACGCCCTGGCCCATGAGCTCGGTGACGACGAGGCCCCGGCCCATGCGCTTCAGCAGCCCCTCGAAGTCGTCCTCGCCCGGGTGCACGTTCAGGTTGTGCACGCCGCCGGCGTTGCCGGTCGTCTTGAGCCCGAGCTTGCGCGCCGAGTAGGTGTTGAGCACGTAGCCCTCCAGCACGCCGCCGGCGACGAGCTCGCGGTCGCGCGTCGCGCAGCCCTCGCCGTCGAACGGGGCGCTGCCGAGGGCGCGCGCGAGGTGCGGCCGCTCCGAGATGCCGAAGAACGCCGGGAACACGCGGGTTCCGGCGGCGTCGAGCAGGAAGGTGCTCTTGCGGTACTGCGCGCCACCGCGAACCGCCGCGATGAAGTGGCCGATCAGGCCGCGCGCGAGCTCGGGCACGAACAGCACCGGCGCCCGGGTCGTCGGGATGCGCCGCGCGCCGAGGCGCCGCACGGTGCGCTCGGCGGCCTGCCGGCCGACGGCCTCGACGTCCTCGAGGGTGCGCCAGTCGCGCGAGGCGGTGTACCAGTAGTCGCGCTCCTGCTGCTCGCCCTCCTGGCCGACGACGACGCAGCTGACGCTGTAGTACGTCGACGGGAAGCCGCCGAGGAAGCCGAGCGAGTTGCCGTAGACGCGGAGCGAGCGGTGGCAGCCGACGCTCGCGCCCTCGGAGTTCGTGACGCGCGGATCGAGGCCGAGCGCCGCCGCCTCGCAGCGCTTGGCGAGCTCGATGCCGCCCTCGGCCTCGAGGTCCCAGGGATGGGACAGGTCGAGGTCGGGCACGTCGCGCGCGAGCGTGTCCGGATCCGGGAGCCCCGCGCACTCGTCCTCGGCGGTGAAGCGGGCGATCGAGACGGCCTTGCGGACGGTGTCGGCGATCGCGTTCCAGGAGAGGTCGCCGGTGGTCGCCGTACCCTTGCGCTTGCCGACGTAGGCGGTGATCCCCATGCCGCGGTCGCGCTGGTACTCGAGCGTCTCGACCTCGCCGAGCCGCACGCCGACCGACAGTCCCGTGTCGACGCTGACGCCGACGTCGGCCTCGGTGGCCCCGGCGGCGCGCGCCTCGGCGAGCGACTGCTCGACGAGGGCCGCGAGATCGGCGTGCGCGAGGGCGGGTGTCTGCATGGGGCTCCGGGAGCGGGAATCGGCCCGTCATTCTAGGCTAGGATGGGCCATGGCGGCGCGCGACGAAGAACCCGAGCTCAACGAGCCCCCCAGCAAGAGCCAGCGCAAGCGGGACGCAGAGGACCTCAAGGACCTCGGCGACGAGCTCGTCGCGCTGCCGGCCGGCGACCTCGGGGCGTTGCCGCTGCCGGAGAAGCTCCGGGACGCGATCGACCTCGCCCGCCGGATCACGGCGCACGGCGCGGCGGCGCGCCAGCGCCAGCTGATCGGCAAGATCCTGCGCAGGGTCGACGTCGACGCGATCCGGGCGGCGCTCGAGGCCCGCGCGCTCGAGATCCGGCTCGAGGCGCGCGAGTTCCACCGCGTCGAGGGCTGGCGCGACAAGCTGCTCGCCGAGGGCGAGCCGGCGATCGCCGCGCTCGCGGCGGCGGTACCCGAGCTCGATGCCGGCCGGCTGCGCGCGCT
>JBBINS010000038.1:0-19339 GCA_037443765.1 Gammaproteobacteria bacterium | reverse complement strand
GTGGAATCCGGCGGTGGAGAACCAGGCGACCGATCGGGCGTTCCGGATTGGCCAAACACGCAATGTGCTGGTACATAAGTTCGTGTGTCGCGGTACCGTCGAGGACAAGATCGACCGCTTGATCGAATCGAAGCAAACGCTCGTCAAGGACGTGCTGGAGGGTGGTGCGGAGCTGCTGTTGACGGAGCTCGGGGACCGCGAGTTGTTGAATCTGGTGGCGCTCGACATCCACTCTGCGCGCGCGGAAGTCTGACGGGTCAGGGTCAAACGAGGGCGCTGCTGATGTACTTTCGTTGGAAACCGTATGTTCCGGTGGCGGCACGCCGCCAGAAGGCGGCAAAGACCGCCGCGAAACTCGCCAAGACGGGACAGATGCTGTCGCCGGTCACCGCGAGTCGCGGTGCGATCGCGAAGTCGTTCTGGGGGAAGTCGTGGTGCCAGAACCTGGAGCGCTATAGCGATTATGCCAATCGCCTGCCGCGCGGAAGGACTTACTTGCGTAACGGTTCGGTGATCGATCTGAAGATCGAGGCTGGTGAAGCGACCGCTCAGGTCATGGGATCGAGCCTCTACCGGATCAAAGTCAAGATCTCGGCCGTGGCAGGCGCTCACTGGAAAGGTATCGCCCGCGACTGCGCGCAGTCCATCGACACGCTCGTGGAACTGCTCCAGGGTCAGTTGTCGGCGTCCGTGATGGAGCGAATCACACGACCGGGTACTGGCCTGTTTCCTTCGCCGAAGGAGATCAGTTTCAGCTGCAGTTGCCCCGATTCAGCGGCGATGTGCAAGCACATCGCCGCGACGCTGTATGGCATCGGCGCTCGGCTCGATGCGGAGCCGCAACTCCTGTTCGGATTGCGCAAAGTCGACGCGAAGGAACTCATCGCGCGGGCAGGCGAGGGCGATGTGCTTGCACAGAAGGCGCCGCGTGCGGGACGAATTCTGGATTCCTCGAAGCTGGCCGACGTGTTCGGTATCGATTTGCCCGTAGCCGCTCCGGAATCAGCCGCGACGCCAACCGCGCAGACTCGGACCGGGCGGTCGGTGAATCGGAAAATGCCGTCTCCTGCCCGAAAAGCCAAGGCAGCGACTGGCAAGATCGCCCGAGCCGGGCGCAAGTTATCGGGGAAGACCCGATGAAGCCTGATGAACGACTGGTCCAGCTGACCGAACGCGAGGTCGCGCTGTTGCTGCGCTATGCCTATCCCTTCGAGGAGGAAGCCGCAAAGCTGCGCGCATGCAAACCGCGAGACGGGTGGTATGCCGTTCGGATTGGTGCGTTCTGGCTGTCGCAATGGATCGGTGATCTCAGCTATTCCATCAGGAACGTTCGCGGCGCGCGGCTCCGTGAGGAACTCGATGCCCTGTGTTCTGTGCTGGAAAACGCGGAGCGTTGCGGGGCTGCCTCACGCGGCGCGGCCGGAGAGTCGTAAATCGGCGAAGCGGTGCGCGCGTTAGCGATTCTTGAGTCACCGGTGAGGCACCGGGAAAAGGAATCGGACATTCATCCGATCCGTAAGGCGTTGATTCAAATGGTCGGGGTGACAGGATTTGAACCTGCGACCTATACGTCCCGAACGTAGCGCTCTACCAGGCTGAGCTACACCCCGTCGCGTGCCGCGATCTGCGGGCCTTGGTCAGTACGAGCGACTGATCGCAAAACCCGCCAGCTGCCTGAGCGCATCGCCGTGAACCGACTCGGGTAGTGGTTCCAGCGCCGCAAGAGCCTGATCGGCCTCGCCTTGAGCGAGTCGCGCAGTGTACTCAAGCCCCCCGGCCGATTCAATCGCCTTCAGCACCGCCGGGAGGTCGTCGAGGCCGCCGGTCTCGATGGCCCGGCGCAACAGCGCCTGTTGCTCGGCAGAGCCCGACCGGAGCGCGTGGATCACGGGCAGCGTCGGTTTGCCCTCGGCCAGGTCGTCGCCGACGTTCTTGCCGCGCTCGGCGGGGCTGCCACGGTAATCGAGCGAATCGTCGACCAGTTGGAAGGCGTTGCCGAGGTGGCGGCCGTAGTCCGCGAGCGCCCGCTCGACCGCCGGGTCCGCGCCGGCGAGAACCGCCGCGATCTGCGCCCCCGACTCGAACAACCGCGCCGTCTTGCGGTAAATGACCTCGAGATACCGGCTTTCCGAGGTGTCCGGGTCGCGCGCGTTCATCAGCTGCAGGACCTCGCCCTCCGCGATCACGTTGGTCGCGTCGGCCATGATCTCCATGACCCTGAGGCTCTTCAGCCGCACCATCATCTGGAAGGCGCGCGAGTACAGGAAGTCGCCGACCAGCACGCTCGCCGAGTTGCCCCACACCTCGTTGGCCGTATCGCGGCCGCGTCGCTGGCGGGAGCCGTCGACGACGTCGTCGTGCAGCAGCGTCGCGGTGTGGATGAACTCGATCACGACGGCGGCCATGACCTGAGGGCCGAGGGGCGGGGCGCCGGCCGCGCGCGCGGCGAGCAGCACCAGCAGCGGGCGCAGGCGCTTGCCGCCGGCACCGATGATGTACTCGGAGACCTGGTTCACGAGCACGACGTCGCTCGCGAGCTCGCGGCGGATCGTCGCGTCCACGGCGGCGAGGTCGGCCGCGACCGTGCCGCGGATCCCCTCGAGCAGAGTCGGTTGTTCGGCCGCCATAGGGCCCGGCATCCTACCGGCATTCGTCCGGCCGTCCAAACGGGCTTTCCGGCGGCCGGTTATGCGGGTTTGACGCAACCCCGCGTCCTCATTAGAATTCGCGGTTCCGTTGACCTGCCTCAGGGCCGGTACCCCGGGATCCCGAGGATCCCCGTTTCGAGGTGCATTTGAACATGTTCGCGGTCATCCAAACCGGCGGTAAGCAGTACCGCGTCAGCGAGGGGTCGGTCCTTCGCGTTGAGAAGCTCCCGGCCGACGCCGGCGCCACCGTCGAGTTCAGCGACGTGCTGCTGCTCGGGCAGGGCGACAGCGTCAAGCTCGGCAAGCCATTCCTCGCCGGGGCGAAGGTCACGGCGACGATCCAGTCCCACGGGCGCGCCCCGAAGGTGACGATCGTCAAGTTCCGCCGCCGCAAGCACTACATGCGGCAGGGTACGCACCGCCAGTCGTACACCGAAGTCAAGGTTACCGGGATCAGCGGCTAAGCCGCGGTCCCCCGCAACGGAGTCCACACCCATGGCACATAAAAAGGCAGGCGGCAGTACCAAGAACGGCCGCGATTCGCACTCGAAGCGCCTCGGCGTCAAGCGCTTCGGCGGTGAGCAGGTCCTTGCCGGCAACATCCTCGTCCGGCAGCGCGGCACGCTCTACAAGGCCGGCCGCAACGTCGGCGTCGGCACCGACCACACGCTGTTCGCGCTCGTGACCGGCAAGGTCGCGTTCGCCAAGAAGGGTGCCGAGCAGCGCACCTTCGTCAGCGTCCTCGCGGACTGAGAGCCCGGGGCCGTCGCGCCGCGAAACCCCGGCCCGGCGCCGGGGTTTTTCGTTTTGGGGTCGCGATCGCGAGGCGGGAGAGGGGTGCGCGCGATGTTCACGATCCGGCAGGACGATCTTTCCGGTGACGCCGCCCGTGCGCTGGTGGCCCTGCACCTCGCCGGCCTGCACGCCCACTCGCCCCCGGGCCACGTCTTTGCGCTCGACCAGTCTGGGCTGACGGTTCCGGGCGTCGCGGTGTGGACCGCGTGGGCCGGCGACACGATCGCCGGCATGTGCGCCCTCAAGGAGCTCGGTGGCGGCGCCGGCGAGCTGAAGTCGATGCGGACCCACCCCGCCTGCCTGCGGCAGGGCGTGGCGGCGGCGCTGCTCGAGCACGTGATCGCCGAGGCCCGTCGTCGCGGCCTCGCGCGCCTCAGCCTCGAGACCGGCAGCGGACCGGCTTTCGAGCCGGCAGTGGCCCTCTACCGCAAGCGCGGCTTCGTCGACGGCGAAGCGTTCGCCGACTATGTCAAGAGCGACTTCAACCAGTTCCTGCACCTCGCGCTGTGACTGCGGTCCGTACGCGCCGGCGCCCGCGAGTCCGGTCCCGTCGCGCGGACGGCGCTAGACTGCCCGTATGAAATTCGTCGACGAAGCCCTCGTCAGGGTCCAGGCCGGTCACGGCGGGCGCGGCTGCGCCAGCTTCCGCCGCGAGAAGTTCGTGCCGTTCGGCGGCCCGGACGGTGGCGATGGCGGCCTCGGCGGCAGCGTCTACCTGCGCGCCCAACAAGGCATCAACACGCTCGCGGACTTCAGGATCCAGCGCACGTTCAAGGCGCAGTCCGGGACCGCCGGCAGCAGCAACGACTGCACCGGGGCGGGCGGCGAGGACCTCTACGTGCTGGTGCCGGTCGGCACGACGGTCCTCGACGACGAGACCCAGGAGCAGCTCGGCGACCTGCTCGCGGCCGGTGACACGGTGCTCGTGGCCCGCGGCGGCAAGGGCGGCTGGGGCAACACCCGCTTCAAGTCGAGCACGAACCGCGCGCCGCGCAAGTCGATGCCCGGCCTGCCGGGCGAGAAGCGCGTGCTGCGCCTCGAGATGCGTGTGATCGCGGACGTCGGCCTTCTCGGGCTGCCGAACGCGGGCAAGTCGACGCTGATCCGTGCCGTCTCCGCGGCGCGCCCGAAGGTGGCGGACTACCCGTTCACGACGCTGTACCCGAATCTCGGCGTCGTCAGCGTCGGCATGGGCCGCAGCTTCGTGATGGCCGACATCCCTGGCCTGATCGAGGGGGCCGCCGACGGCGCCGGGCTCGGCATCCGCTTCCTCAAGCATTTGCAGCGGACCCGGGTGCTGTTGCACCTCGTGGACATCCTGCCGCCGGACCCGGATGCGGACCCGGTCAAGGACGCGCGCGCGATCATCGGCGAGCTCAAGAAGTTCAGCCCCGAGCTCGGCAAGCGCGAGCGCTGGCTGGTGCTCAACAAGATCGACCTGCTGCCGCCGGAGGAGGCCGACGCGCGCTGCCGCAACATCGTCCGTCGCCTGCGCTTCAAGGGCCCGACCTACCGCGTCTCCGCCGTGACCGGTGCAGGCACCCGGGAGCTCGTCGAGGCGCTGATGCGCCGCCTTGAGGAGCTCGCGCCTCCGGTGCCCGACGACGAGCCGGCCTGAAACGAAACGGGCCGGTCAGTGACCGGCCCGCGTGGCGTCCGGCCTCCCCGGGGGGAGGCGGCGGCAGTGTTACTTCAGCGCCTTGACGAGCGCCGACAGGCGGCTCTTGTGGCGGGCAGCCGTGCTGCGGTGAATGATGCCCTTGTTGACCATCGAATCGATGACCGGCACGGCGGCCTTCACGGCGGCCTGGGCGCCGGCCTTCTCGCCGGTGGCGATCGCGGCGCGCGCCTTCTTGATGGCGGAGCGCATCTTGGAACGCAGCGTCATGTTGTGCGCGCGGCGGACCACGTTCTGGCGGGCGCGCTTCTCTGCGGACTTGATGTTGGCCAAGGGACCGGACCTCGGATAAGGACTCGAAACTGAGCCCGCTATTTTGCTGATCCGTGCAATTTCTGTCAATTTTATCGGCGGCCGGCCCGGGCCGGGGGCCGGCAGGCCCGGTATAGTGCCCGGCCGATGAACCTCTCGACCTGGACCCGATGAAGGGCGGCTTCCTCCGCAGTACCTCGATCGTGGGCGCGATGACCCTCGTGTCGCGTCTCACCGGGGTCGTCCGCGAGACCGTCTACGCCGCAATGCTCGGCGCGAGCCCGGCGATGGACGCCTTTCTGGTCGCGTTCAAGATCCCGAACTTCCTGCGGCGGATCACCGCCGAGGGGGCCTTCTCGCAGGCCTTCGTGCCGGTCGTGTCCGAGTACCGGCTGAAGCGCGAGCCTGCGGAGGTCGAGGCGCTGGTCGCGGGCGTGACGGGTACGCTCGGCCTGCTGCTGCTCGCGGTGACGGCGGTCGGCGTCGTCGCGGCGCCGGTGGTCATCTACCTGTTCGCCCCCGGCTTCGATCCGGCCGGCACGCGGCACGATCTCGCCGTCGAGATGCTGCGCTGGACGTTCCCCTACATCTTCTTCATCTCGCTGACGGCGCTCGGCGCCGGGGTCCTCAACAGCTACGGCAAGTTCGGCACCGCGGCATTCAACCCGGTGATCCTCAACGTCGTGATGATCATCTTCGCGGCGGTCGTCGCGCCGCATTTCGCAAAGCCCGGGCTCGCGCTCGCGATCGGCGTGTTCGTCGCCGGCATCGTCCAGCTGCTGGCGCAGTTCCGCGGCCTCGCGCGCCTCGGCCTGCTGGCCCGGCCGCGCTGGGCCTGGTCGAACGAGGGCGTGCGGCGCGTCGGCCGGCTGATGCTGCCGGGCATCTTCGGCTCGTCGGTGGCGCAGGTGTCGATCCTGCTCGACACCTGGATCGCCTCGTTCCTCGTCACCGGCAGCATCTCCTGGAACTACTACGCCGACCGGCTGGTCGAGTTCCCGATGGGCGTGTTTTCGATCGCTCTGGCGACGGTGATCCTGCCGCGGCTGTCGGCGCACCACGCCGAGGACACGCCCGCGCATTTCAACTCGACGCTCGACTGGGGCCTGCGTCTGACCTGCCTCGTGTCGCTGCCGGCCGCGGTCGGGCTGTTCATGCTGGCCGGGCCCCTGAACGCCACGCTCTACGGCTACGGCCGGTTCAACGTCCACGACGTCTGGATGACGTCGATCGCGCTGATGGCCTACGCGCTCGGCCTGATGGGCTTCAGCCTGGTCAAGGTGCTGGCGCCGGGCTATTTCGCCCGCCAGATCGTCGGCCCGGCGGTCCGGGCCGGCGTCATCTCGCTCTCCGTCACGATGGCCTTCAACGTCCTGTTCGTGTTCCCGGCGAGCCGCATAGGTGTGCCCGCGCCGCATGCGCTGCTGGCGCTCGCGACCGGCATCGGCGCCTACGTCAACACCTGGATCCTGTACCGCGGCCTCCGGCGCGCCGGGGTCTACGTGCCGTCGCCGCAATGGCGGCGCCTCGCCGGGCAGATGCTCGTGGCCAACGTCGCGATGGCGGCGTTCCTGTGGTGGGCCGGAGGCACCTGGGCCGACTGGACCGCCTGGCGCGCCCCGGTGCGGGTCCTGCACCTCGGCCTGTGCGTGGCGGGCGGCGGCGCCGTGTACGGCGCGGCGCTGTGGCTCGCCGGGCTCCGGTACCGCGATCTGCGGGCCGTATAATCACCGGCTTTCGGCGCGGCGCATCGCAAGCACCCATGCACCTCTTCCGCGGGCTCAGGAATTGCAAGGCTGACGGCCGCGGGATGGCGGTGGCGATCGGCAATTTCGACGGCGTGCACCTCGGCCACCAGGCGCTCGTGCGCGCGGCGCGCGAACGCGCGAGCGCGACCGGTGCGCGGCTCGCGGTGCTGACCTTCGAGCCGCACCCGCGCGAGTACTTCGACCCGGCGGCGGCGCCGCCGCGGCTCATGCGGCTCGGCGAGAAATGCGCCGCGCTCGATGCGCTCGGCGTCGAGCGGCTGGTCGTGATGCGCTTCGACGCGCACCTGCAGCAGCTGTCGGCCGAGGGCTTCGTCGAGCAGGTCCTGTGCCGCGGCCTCGACGCCCGGCACGTGGTCGTCGGCGACGGCTTTCGATTCGGCTGCCGGCGTGCGGGCACCATCGAGACCCTCACGGCCGCGGGTGCGCGCGCCGGCTTCGAGGTCGTCGCGCTGCCGAGCGTCACCGCCGACGCCGCGCGGGTGTCGAGCACGCGCGTGCGCGCCGCGCTCGGCGCCGGCGACCTCGCAGGCGCCGAGCGCCTGCTCGGCCGCCCGTACGCGATGAGTGGCCGTGTCATCTACGGCCAGCAGCTCGGCCGCAGGCTCGGCTACCCGACCGCGAACCTGCGGCTCCACCGTCGCGCGACGCCGCTCGGCGGCGTGTTCGCGGTCGAGGTGCGCGGCATCGACGGTCGCCCGGCGACCGCGGCGGTGGCCTCGCTCGGCACCCGCCCGACGGTCGGCGGCGGCGAGACGCTGCTCGAGGTGCATGTTTTCGACTTCGACGGCGACCTGTACGGCCGCCGCCTGTCGGTCGACTTCGTCGCGAAGCTGCGCGACGAGGAGAAATTCCCGTCGCTCGACGCGTTGGTGGCACAGATGCACGCCGACGCGACCCGCGCCCGTGAGATCCTTGCGGCCCGGGCCGCCTGACGAGAGCCGAAGTGGACTACAAGCACACCATCAACCTGCCGCAGACCGACTTCCCGATGAAAGCGGACCTCGCGAATCGCGAGCCGCGCTGGCTCGAGTTCTGGCAGAGCGGCGAGATCTACGCGAAGCTGCGCGCGGCCGCCCGCGGCCGCCCGACGTTCATCCTGGCCGATGGCCCGCCGTACGCCAACGGCGCCATCCACATCGGTCACGCCGTCAACAAGGTCCTCAAGGACATCGTCGTCAAGTCGCGCACGCTCGACGGCTACGACGCGCCGTACGTGCCGGGCTGGGACTGCCACGGACTGCCGATCGAGCACCAGATCGAGAAGACGTACGGGCGCGTCGGCGGCAAGCTCGACGCGAAGGCGTTCCGCGCCGCGTGTCGCGAGTACGCCGGCAAGCAGGTCGCGGCGCAACGCGTCGACTTCGTGCGGCTCGGCGTCATGGGCGACTGGGACAATCCCTACCTGACGATGCGGCCCGGCTACGAGGCGGCGCAGCTGCGGGCCTTCGGGCTCATCTACGCGCGCGGCCACATCTACAAGGGCTACAAGCCCGTGCACTGGTGCCTCGACTGCCGCTCGTCGCTGGCCGAGGCCGAGGTCGAGTACGAGGAGCGCACGAGCCCGAGCATCGACGTCCGGTACGCGGTCGTCGACCCGGCCGACCTCGGGCGGCGCGCCGGGGTCGACGCCGGCGACATTCCGGCGGCGAGCGTCGTGATCTGGACGACCACGCCCTGGACGCTGCCGGCGAGCCAGGCGGTCGCCGTGCACCCCGAGCTCGAGTACGCGCTCGTCCGCGCCGAGTGGCCGGCCGGCGTCGAGACGCTCGTCGTCGCCTCCGAGCTCGCGCCGGCGCTCGTCGCGCGCGGCGGCTTCGGCGCCTCCGCCGTCATCGCGCGCCTCAAGGGCGCAGCGCTCGAGGGGCTGAAGCTCCGCCACCCCTTCTACGACCGCGAGGTGCCGGTGATCCTCGGCGAGCACGTGACGCTCGAGGCCGGTACCGGCGGCGTGCACACGGCGCCCGGCCACGGCCTCGACGACTACATCGTCGGCCAGCGCTACGGTCTGCCGGTCGACAACCCGGTCGGCGGCGACGGCCGCTTCGTCGCGTCGACGCCGCTGTTCGCGGGCATGCAGGTATTCGAGGCCAATCCCAAGGTAGTCGAGGTGCTCGCCGCCGCGGGACGGCTCCTGTCGCACGCGCCGTACCGCCACAGCTACCCGCACTGCTGGCGCCACAAGACGCCGGTGATCTTCCGCGCCACGCCGCAGTGGTTCATCAGCATGGAGAAGGAGGGCCTGCGCACGCAGACACTCGCCGAGATCCGCAAGGTGCGCTTCACGCCCGGCTGGGGCGAGAACCGGATCTACAGCATGATCGAGAGTCGCCCGGACTGGTGCATCTCGCGCCAGCGCACGTGGGGGGTACCGATCCCGTTCTTCCTGCACCGCGAGAGCGGCGCGCTGCATCCGCGCACCGTCGAGCTGATCGACGCCGTCGCGGCGCGGGTCGAGACGGGCGGTATCGACGCGTGGTTCGACCTCCAGCCCGAGGAGCTGCTCGGTGCGGAGGCCGCCGAGTACGAGAAGTCGACCGACGTGATGGACGTCTGGGTCGACTCGGGCGTCATGCACTGGTGCGTCGCGCACCTCAGGCCCGAGATCCGTTCGCCCGCCGAGCTCTACCTAGAGGGCTCCGACCAGCACCGCGGCTGGTTCCATTCCTCGCTGCTCACGTCGGTCGCGATGCACGGCCACGCGCCCTACCTCGGCGTCCTCACCCACGGATTCACCGTGGACGAGAAGGGCCGCAAGATGTCGAAATCGCTCGGCAACACGATCGTGCCGCAGAAGGTCATCAGCTCGCTGGGCGCCGACGTGCTGCGCCTGTGGGTCGCCGCGACCGACTACGCGAACGAGATCGCGGTCTCCGACGAGATCCTCAAGCGCATGGCCGACTCGTACCGGCGGATGCGCAACACGGTGCGCTTCCTGCTCGGCAACCTCGCCGGCTTCGTGCCGGCCGAGCACGCGCTCGCGCCCGACGAACTCGTCGACCTCGACCGCTGGGCACTCGCGCGCGCGCATGCGCTGCAGCAGGAGGTCGTGGCCGCCTACCGCAGCTACGAGTTCCACCTGATCTACCAGAAGGTGCACAATTTCTGCGTCGTCGACCTCGGCGCGTTCTACCTCGACGTCATCAAGGACCGTCTCTACACGACGCCGGCGGACGGGCACGGGCGCCGCTCGGCGCAGACCGCGCTGTGGCACATCGCCGAGGCGATGGTGCGCTGGCTGGCGCCGATCCTGTCGTTCACCGCCGAGGAGATCTGGCAGGCGCTGCCCGCCGGCCGGCCCGAGTCGGTGTTCCTGTCCCAGTGGCACGTGCTGCCGCCGGCGACCGTCGCCAGCGGCGTCGACTGGGACGCCGTCGTCGCCCTGAAGGCGGACGTCAGCCGCGAGATCGAGGCGCTGCGCGGCCAGGGGCTGGTCGGCGGCTCGCTCGAGGCCGCCGTCGACGTCTGGGCGGAGCCCGCCGTGCATGCCCGGCTCGCGCCGCTCGGCGACGAACTGCGCTTCGCGCTGATCACCTCCGAGGCGCGCCTGCACGACGCCGCCACGCGCCCCGCCGACGCGACGGCGGCGCCGAGCGTCGCCAAGGCCGGCATCTACATCGCCGTGCGGCCGAGCACCGGGAAGAAGTGCGTGCGTTGCTGGCACCTCCGACCCGACGTCGGCAGCGATCCGCGCCACCCCGAGGTCTGCGCGCGCTGTGCCGGCAACGTCGAGGGTCCGGGTGAAACCAGGAGGTTCGCATGAGCGCAGCGGCGCCGACGCCGTCGACGACCGCCGCCCGCTGGCTGTGGCTGAGCGCGCTGGTGATCGCGCTCGACCAGGCCAGCAAGGCGCTGATCGTGGCAAAGTTCGAACTGTTCGAGCGGCGTGCGCTGCTGCCGGTGCTCGAGATCACGCGATTGCACAACAAGGGCGCGGCGTTCAGTTTCCTGAGCGATGCCTCGGGCTGGCAGCACTACCTGTTCCTCGCGCTCGCGGGGCTGGTCAGCGTCGGCATCGTCGTCTGGCTGCTCCGGCTGCGCTCGCCCGGCAGCGCGGTGCTCGCGAGCGGCCTCGCGCTGATCCTCGGTGGCGCGATCGGCAACGCGATCGACCGGCTGCTGCGCGGCCACGTGATCGACTTCATCCACTTCCACTGGTTCGAGCGCTGGTACTTCCCGGCCTTCAACGTCGCCGACACGGCGATCACGGTGGGAGCGGGGCTGCTGATCCTCGACTCGTTGCTCGAGTCGCGGCGCGCGCGCGGCCCGCGCGCGCCGGACCCGGAGCCGCCGCCGGCGGTGCCGTGAAGATCCACCTCGCCAACCCGCGCGGCTTCTGCGCCGGCGTCGACCGCGCGATCGACATCGTCGAGCGCGCGGTGAGCCTGTTCGGCGCGCCGATCTACGTGCGCCACGAGGTCGTGCACAACCGCTATGTCGTCGAGCGCCTGCGCGCGCTCGGGGCGGTCTTCGTCGAGGAGCTCGACGAGGTCCCGGACGGCGCGACCGTAATCTTCAGCGCGCACGGCGTGTCACGCGCCGTCCAGCAGGAGGCGGCGCGGCGCGCGCTCAATGTGTTCGACGCGACCTGTCCGCTCGTGACCAAGGTGCACATGGAGGTCACGCGCTACGCGCGTGACGCGCGCGAGGTGATCTTGATCGGCCACGCCGGGCATCCGGAGGTGGAGGGCACCACCGGCCAGTTCGACGAGTCGCTCGGCGGTCGGATCTACCTGGTCGAAACGCCGGAGGACGCGGCGCGGCTCGAGGTCCGGGACCCGGCCCGGCTCGCCTTCGTCACGCAGACGACGCTCTCGGTCGACGACACGGCGCGGATCGTCGAGACGCTCAAGACGCGCTTCCCGGGGCTCGCGTCGCCGCGCAAGGAGGACATCTGCTACGCGACGCAGAACCGACAGGACGCGGTGAAGGAACTCGTGGCGATCTGCGACGTGCTCGTCGTCGTCGGCTCGCGGTCGAGCTCGAACTCGAACCGGCTGCGCGAGATCGCCGCGAAGCGCGGCGTGCCGGGCTATCTCGTCGACGGCGCCGACGACCTCAGGCGCGAGTGGTTCGACAGCGCGCGGGCGGTCGGCGTGACCGCGGGGGCGTCGGCGCCGGAGATCCTCGTGCAGCAGGTCGTGACCCGGCTGCACGAGTGGGGCGGGGAGCCGGCCGTCGAGGTCCCGGGGCGAACGGAGCACGTCGTGTTCGCGCTGCCGCGCCCGCTGCGCGACGTGGTCAAGCCCGCCTAGTCCCGCGGCGGTGGCCCGATCGCGTTGCCGCTGGCGGGCCTGTTTCCGTATACTGCGCCGCCCTTCGCGCCGGTGTAGCTCAGTTGGTAGAGCAGTCGCTTCGTAAGCGAGAGGTCGGGGGTTCAAGTCCCTCCACCGGCACCATAAAAATCAACCAGTTGGCCGCGCCCTTGCCGGGGCGGCGGCTGGTTCCTAGCGCCCGCCGTCGTGACGCTCGGTCCGGGCCAACCGCCGGCCCCCAGCCCGGCGTCACGGCTCGTCAAACGTGAAACGGGGTCGCGCGGCGGTTTCGCCGCGCGACCCAAGAGCCGCACCGGGGATTGGTGCGGCGGTACGGCGGTGCGCGAGGGCTACGACCCGGTCGTCGTCCTCGCCAGTGCCGATGCGATGCGGGATCCGTTCGGCGTCCCGAGACCCGTGCACGCGTCCCAGCCCACGATCGCGACGAAGTCGCCGTTGTTGCCGACCGTCACGTCGTTGAGCACGTTCCGATTCGCGTACAGCTGCGTGTTGATGAAGCCCAGCTTCGTCTGCGACACCGAATTGAGCCGCGCGATCAGTGCCGCCCAGAGCGGCGCGACCGCGCTGGTGCCGCCGATGACCGCGTCGTAGCCGTCGACGCGGACGTCGTAGCCGGTCTGCGGATCGGCGTCGCCGGCGACGTCCGGGACGCCGCGCATCGTCAGCGGCGCCGTGCCCCGGGCGCTCGCGACCGGCAGGCCGCTCTGCCACCGCGGCAGCGAGAACACCGCGCTCACGCCGCCGCCGCCCGCGCCGCCGGTCGCGCCGTCGTTCCAGACCGTCTCGGTCGCGATCTTGCCGTTGCGCGCCTGCAGACTCGTCCCGCCGCAGGCGAGCACGTGCGGGCTCGACGCCGGGAAGTCGACGTGGTCGTGGCCGTCGCCGACGCCGTCGCTCGAGCCGCTGTCGCCGGACGCCACGCAGACGGTGACGCCCATCGCCGCGGCCTCCTGGAACGCCTGGTCGAGCGCGGTCATCGCCTGCTCGGTCCAGCTCGACTCCGGTCCGCCCCAGCTGATCGAGATGACCGAGGGTCGGTGGACGGTGTCGTGAATCGCCGAGGTCACGGCGTCGATGAAGCCGGCGTCGGTGTTCGGCGCGAAGTAGACCGCGAATTCGGCCTGCGGCGCCGTGGCGCCCGCGACCTCAATGTCCAGCATCACCTCGCCGTCCGGCCCGTTCGGGTCGCCGGTCGGGTGGTTGCGCCCGTGATCGACCGACACGGCCGCGATGGTCGGAACGTGCATGCCGAGCTTGGCGAAGTACTGGGCGAGATCCACGGTGCGGAAGCCGCCGCCGAGCTCGACGATGCCGATGCACTCGCCCTGGCCGGTTCCGCCGGGGAAGTCGTAGAGCGCTGCGAGCTGCGGCGCGCTGAAGGAAGCGGCCTGCTCGCCGTCCGCGCGCGGCCGCCGCATGCGAAAGTGCGGCGTGGCCTGCGGCCGGTTGTCGAGTCCGAACACGCCGACGACGCGCTCGTGCAGGGCCTCGGGCACGAGCACCGCGCCAGAGTGGCCGCGGTAGGTGCCGTGGTCGTGCTGAAAGTGCGTCAGCTGCACGCCGAACGCCTTGTTGAACTGCGCCACCGTCCCCGACAGCACGACCGTGCGCCGGGGAGCGTGCTCCTGCACCACCGCGAGCCCGAGCGCGGCGGCGAACTTGCGGACGGCGGCCAGGTCTTCCGGGCGCGCACCGTACGAGGTCGCGAATTCCTCGCGCGTCAGGTGCCGCTGCGGCCGGTCGCCGGCCACGATCCGTTCGACGCGGCTGCGCAGGTCGCTGGTCGCGGGCCGCCGCAGGATCAGGCTGACCTCGAGGCGCTCGGTCGGGTCGGCCGCGCCCACCGGCCTCGCTCCGGCGACGGGGCTGTGTTCGCTTCCGCTCATAAGGCGCATTTGCATGGTTGGTCTCCGTCCGTGGAGTTTTCGGCGCCGCGCCGATGGCGGGTCTGCGACCTGTCGGGTTGCAGCCAGTCGCCGGCGCGAGGCGCGCCTCGGGCAACGATCTCGGCGGACGGCGATGCCGTCCGTGCACCTCCTTGGCCGGAACCGGCGAGTCGATGGCCGTTCCCCGGGCGACGCGGCGCAGGCGTCGATCAATGCGGCGTCCGGCGGCGGGGCGCGCCCATCGGGGCCCGTCCCCTGCGAAACACTGCGCGCCGCTGGGCCGAAATGCAACGGGCACCGGGCGCGCCGCGCGCGCGACGACAGATCTGAGTCACGCGGATCGCACGAGCCGGTCGAATCGTCGCCGCGGCGCCCGGGCCCGTCGGAAGGCCCCGCTCAGCGCAGCTCGATCCGGTGCAGCCAGAACTCGCGCGGGCCGTCGGCGCCGCTTCTGAACAGCGTGATGCCGGCGACGTGGCCGAGGTCGAGTGGCCGGCCGCGCGGGGCCGCACGAATCGTCTCGAGCGCGAACTCGAGTGTCTGGCGCCGCCCGGCCGGGATCGAGACCTCGGCATTGAACCGGTCCTCGAACGTGTAGTTGTGCTCGCGATCGTGCACGCGGACGTTGAAGTCGAGGTCGGTGCGTCCCGGGTTTGTCACCTCGACGACGAGCGTGTGGTAGCCGCTCCAGTCCGGCGGTGGTTCGTCGAGCGTGACGCCGGCGTACGGCCGGGACACGAGCGGGACGCGCAGCGCCATCTCGCCGGGCGTGCGGCCGGGCGACGCGGGCACCGCGAAGCGCTCGAGCTTGCCGCTGCTGCCGGACAGGAACGCGAGATCGAGTCGCGTCGCCGGCACGAACAGCGCGGGGAAGCGCTCGGCGCGTAGCGCGTAGGCGGCGACGGTCCAGGCGAGCGGCGTCAGGATGATCGCCGCGAGCACGCCCGCCGTCGCCAGGTACAGCGCGCGCCAGCGGCCGGGATGGCGGCGCAGGCGGCAGCGGACGTCGAACGCCGCGGCGAGCGCGAGCGCGCAGGCCGCGCCGCGTGCGTCGAGGCCGACGTCCCGCACCGACGGGTCGCGGTGCGTGAAGATCTGGCCGATTTCCGTGGCGCCGCCGATCGCGACCGCGATCAGGAACGCGACGAGGTAGTCGATCCAGGTCGCGCGACCCAAGGCAGGCCGCTGGCGCGCCAGGACCAGCACGCTGAGCGCGATCACGCCGAAGACGCCCGGATGGCCGAGCTTCTGCACGACGTGCAGGATCAGCGGCCGCCCCGGCAGCTCGATGAACACGACCACGAGCGCAAGGCCCAGGATCGCCGCCACCAGGAACGGCGGCCGGATGACCGTCAGCCGCGCGATGTCGAGGCGCGGCGTCGCCGGTGGTGCGGGGCTGGTCATCCGTCCGACGTCCCGGCGGGGCGCAGAGCTGGCGCGCCGCTCAGGTGCGCTGCGCCGCGAGCTTCGCTTCGACGTGCTTGGCGAGCGATGCGACCGTCGGATAGTCGAACAGCTCGGTCAGGTCCACGACTCCCGGGTACTCCTTGTCGATCTCCTCGTGGATCTGGATCAGGGTCAGCGAGCTCGCGCCGATCTCGAACAGGTTGTCGTCGACCTCGACGCGTTTGTCGGGCAGCACCACGTCGCAGATTGCCTTGATCTTCGACTCGACGCCGGCGCCCGCATCGCGGTGCGGGTGGTGGGCCTCGCGCAGCCGCTCGAGCGCGACCATCTCGTCGGCGAACTCGCCGGCGACGAACGCCTCCTCGAGCTGCACGCGCTGGATCTTGCCGCTCGTCGTCTTCGGGATGCGCTTCACCGGCACGACGTGCGCGACCTCGAGGCCGGCGTGCTCGTTGACGAGCCGCGTGACCTCGGCGGCCAGCGGCACGAACTCCTCGAGCGCGCCGCGGTGCAGGATGAAGAACGTCAGCTCGTCGGTCTCGGCGCCCGGCGGCCGGCAACCGGCCGCGACGACCTTGCCGAGCTCGAGCGATTCGGCGCGCTGCGCGATCTCCTCGAGGTCGTGCGGGTAGTAGTTCTGGCCGTTGACGAAGATGATCTCCTTCGCGCGGCCCGTGATGAAGAGGTCGCCGTCGACGACGACACCGAGGTCACCGGTGTCGAGCCAGCCGTCCGACGTGATCGTGCGGGCGTTGATCTCGGGGGCCTCGTAGTAGCCCTTGGTGACGTTGTCGCCGCGGATCAGGACGTGGCCGACGCTGCCGTCCGGCAACGCCGCGCGATCCTCGCCGGCGATCCGCACCTCGGTACCCGGAATCGGACGGCCGACGTCCATCAGCGACAGCGCGTCGCGTGCATCCGCGGCCGCCCGGCCCGCCGGCGCGCCAATCGCGAGGCGGTGGCGGTCGAAGCGAACGGCGCTGTAGGCGGTGCCCGGCACGGGGAAGGTCATCGCGAGCGTCGCCTCGGCGAGCCCGTAGACCGGGAACATCGCGGTGCGCTTGAGGCCGTACGGCGCCATGCGGTCCATGAACTCGTCGCAGAGCTCGACCGAGATCGGCTCGGCGCCGTTGAAGATCAGCCGCGCGGCGCTCAGGTCGACGCCCTCGAGGCTGCGGTCGCCGAGCACCTTCAGGAAATGGCGGTAGCCGAAGTTCGGCGAACTCAGAATCGTCGCGCGCCGCTCGCTCGCGAACTTCGGCCACAGCAACGGCCGGCGGATGAACAACTCCGTCGGCATCAGGTGGTTCTCGATGCGGTTCGCGAACATGAAGATGTGCTTGCCGATCAGGCCCATGTCGTGGGTCAGCGGCATCCAGCTCAGGCTGACGTCGTTCTCGTTGAAGCCCGCGGCGGCGGTGGTGCTGCGGCAGTTAGCGACCAGATTGCGGTGCGTGAGCACGATCCCCTTTGGCACGCTGGTCGAGCCGGAAGAGAACTGGATGAAGGCGACGTCGTCCGGCGTCGCGCGCACGGCGCGGCCGGCGCGCGATATGTCATCGATCGAGTCGGCGAGCAGCGCGCGGCGCTTCAGGCGCTCGAACGTCGCCGACTCGCCGACGCTCTCGGCGAACGCGCCGAGGCGGTCGAGGTTCTTGCGGTCGGTGTACAGGAACGGGTCGCCGAGCAGCCGCGCGACGCGCAGCAGCTTGTGGCGGTGCTCGTCGGAGATGCCGACCGCGAGCGGCACCGGCACGATGCCGCCGCTGAGCGCCGCCCAGAAGCCGTCGATGAACTGCTCGTTGTGATTGAGGAACACGATCAGCTTGTCGCCGCGGTCGGCGCCGATCTTCTGCAGGTGCCAGAGGATGCCGAGCGCGCGCTCGTACAGCTCGCCGAACGGCACGATGCGCTCCTCGCGCTCGCCCTCCAGGTAGTGGATCGAGCGCGGCGCCGTGCGGTTGGCTTCGAGGACTTCAATCAGCGTGGAATATTGCATTGGTCGGGGGTCCTTGACGGCGCGTGTCGCGCGCCCAATCGGGTGCCGGTCAGTGTCGCGGCCGCAGCCGTATGCGCACTGCCCGGCGCGTGCGCAGGTTGATCGCCGCCTCGACGCCGAGCGGTCCGTCGTCGACATACTCGAGGTGCCAGCGGCGCGCGACCCGCGACACGTGCAGCGTCATCTCGTACATCGCGAAGTTCTCGCCGACGCAGTGCCGCGGCCCGGCCGCGAACGGGATGTAGATCCAGCGCTCGCGCGGATCGTCGGCGGCGTTCGCGAAGCGCTCGGGCCGAAATTCGCCGGGCCGGTCCCAGTGGCCGGGGTGGCGCTGGATCAGGTAGGGGCTCAGCATCACGTCGGTGCCGGCCGGCACGGCATAGCCGGACAGGACGTCGGGGCCGATCGTCCGCCGCGTCAGCAGCCAGCCGGGCGGGTAGAGCCGCATGGCTTCCTTGATCACGGCCTGGGTGTAGCCGAGGCCCTCGGCCTCGTCGAAGCTCATGCCGGAGCGCTCCGGCGTCGCGTCGAGCTCGGCGGCGAGCCGGGCGTAGGCCTGCGGGTGCGTCGCGAGCAGGTACCACGTCCAGGTGAGCGCGGCGGCGCTCGTTTCGTGGCCGGCGACGACCAGCGTCATGACCTCGTCGATGAGCTCGCGGTCCGGCATCGGCTCGCCGTGCTCCTTGTCGCGCGCGCCGATCAGCATGCCGAGGAAGTCGTGGTGCTCCTCGCCGCCCTCGCGCCGCCGGGTCACGAGTTCGCCGACGAGCCGCGTCAGCGAGCGGAACTTGTAGGCGAACTGCAGATCGCGCGCGGCGTGCTCGGTCACGATCGCGAACGGGTTGCTGTCCATCCGCTCCGACAGCCACGCGAGGTCGCGACCGAAGATCGCGCGCAGAATGATGTCGAGCGTGAGGCCGCTCATCTCTTCGGTGACGTCGACCGGCTCGTCCCGGTCCGCGAATCCCTGCCAGCGGGCGATGCGCTCGTCGACGCAGCCCTCGATCGCGGCGCCGAAGCTCTCGGTGACGCGGCGGTGGAACATGGGCTGGATCATCCGCCGCTGGCGCCGCCAGAGGTCGCTCTCGCTCGTCATGATGCCGTTGCCGAGCAGGATCTTGACGCGGTCGAGGCCGACGCCCTTCGTGTAGTTGCGGTGGTTCGTCACCAGCACGCGCTTGATGTCCGCCGGGTTGTTGATGATCCAGGTGTCCGAGCGCCGCCCGGGCGAGCGGATCCGGAACACGTCGCCCAAGCTCGCGGCCGCCGCGACGAGGCGTTCGAGCGAGTCCTCCGTCGAGCCGACGTCGAAATGCTCCGGTGCCAGCGGCGGCAGCTCAGCGCTCGCGCTATGCTGGTCTGGGATTCGCGACATGCGGTGAGAGGGCGGTTACCGGTACCCGTGGCGGAAAGCGTCAGTTTACATTACACGGAGGTGCCGGCGCAGCCGTGGCCGGCGCTCGCGGAAGCGTGGCTGCCGCGGCTGCCCGCGCCCAAGCGCGCGTCGATCCTGCGGCTGCGGGAGGCGGTCGACCGGAACGCGAGCCTGCTCGGCGTCGTGCTGCTCGGCGCGGCGCTCGCCGCGCGGGCGTCGGCGTTCGAGCCGGCGGCGCTCGAGTTCGCGCCGCGCCG
>JBBINS010000037.1:0-19500 GCA_037443765.1 Gammaproteobacteria bacterium | reverse complement strand
CCGCGAGCGCCTCGGGCGCGACCGGCTCGCCACCCAGGCGGGTGAGCTCGGCGGCGACGGCGGCGAGGAACGGTTGGTCGCGCGCGCCGGCGAGCGCTTCGAGGCAGCGGCGCGCGACGTCGGGCGCCGGCACCAGACGGCGCCGTGTCGCCTTCGGCAGGCCGCGGATCAGCGCCGTGAGCTTCTCCTCGAGCCAACCCGGGATGCCCCAGCCGAGGTCGCCCGCCGCGAGCTTCGGCAGCAGCGGCTCGGGCACCAGCACCGTCGCGCCGTCGGCGGGCGACTCGGGGTCGAACCGGTACTCGACCGGCAGTCGGTTGCCGGCCAGCGCGAGCGTGAGCGGAAAGCGCGCGCGGTCGATCGGCGGTTCGCCGGCGCGCCGAAGGTCCGCGCGGCCGAGGCACAGCAGGTCCGGCGCCGCGCGCTCGGCGTCGCGCCGCCAGCGCTCGAACGCGGCGAGCGAGTGGACGGTCGCGGGCAGGCGCGCGAGGTAGAGCGCGGCCTCCTCGGTCTCGTCGACCAGCAGCGTGTGCCGGCGCAGCGCCGCCTCCTCCGCCGCGAGCTCGGCCTTGACCGCCGCGTTGTGCTCGACGAAGCGCGCGCGCAGCCGCACCCGGCCGTGGACGAGCGCCTCGCGCACGAAGATCGCGCGCGCCGCCTCCGGCGCGACGCTGCCGTAGTTGACGCGGCGGCCGGCGGCGAGCGCGAGGCCCCACAGCGTGACGGTCTCGCGGGCGGTGACGATGCCGCGCGTCGCGTCCCACTCGGGCTCGGCGTAGTCGCGGCGCACGAGGTGGCCGGCGGCCGCCTCGACCCAGGCCGGCTCGATCGCGGCGACGACGCGCGCGTAGACGCGCTGCGTCTCGACGATCTGCGCCGCCAGGACCCAGCGCGGCGCGCGGTTCCTGAGCGGCGTGCCGGGTGCGATCAGGAAGCGCCGCCCGCGGGGACCGAGGTAGTCGCCGCGCTCGGTCTTCTCGCCGATGTTGCCGAGCAGCCCCGCGAGCAGCGCCCGGTGCACCGCCTCGGGGGGCGCGGGCTCCGCGTTCGGCGTCCAGCCGAGATCGTCGGCGATCTCGGCGAGCTGCGATTCGAGGTCCTCCCACTCGCGCATCCGCGCCGCCGACAGGAACGCCGCGGCGCACCAGCGCCGCAGCGCGCTCCTGGAGCGCGCCTGGCGCTCGGCCTGGTAGCGGCCCCAGAGCCCGAGCAGCGTCACGAAGTCCGAGCGCGGGTCGGCGCCCTCGGCATGCGCGGCGTCGGCGGCGGCGAGGCGGTCGGCCGGCCGCTCGCGCGGGTCCTGGATCGACAGGCCGGCGACCAGCGTCAGCGTCTCGCGGAGCCCGCCGTGGCGCCGCGCCGCGACCAGCATGCGCGCGAGCCGCGGGTCCACCGGCAGCCGCGCCATCGTGCGCCCGACCTCGGTGACCCCGAGCTCAGCGTCGACGGCCTCGAGCTCCTGCAGCAGGCGGTAGCCGTCGTTGACGAGCCGCGTGTCGGGCGGGTCGAGGAACGGGAAGTCGGACGGGCTGCCGAGGCCGAGCACCGCCATCTGCAGGATCACGTTCGCGAGGTTGGTCCGCAGCACCTCCGGCGCCGTGAACGGCGGGCGCGCGGCGTAGTCGTCCTCGGCGTACAGGCGGATGCAGAGCCCCGAGCCGATGCGCCCGCAGCGCCCGGCACGCTGGTTGGCGCTCGCCTGCGACACCGGCTCGATCGGCAGCCTGAGGATCTTGGCACGGGCGCTGTAGCGCGCGACGCGCGCGAGGCCGGAGTCGATCACCGCGCGGATGCCGGGCACGGTCAGCGAGGTCTCGGCGACGTTGGTCGCGAGCACGACGCGGCGCGGGCCGCGCCGCTCGAAGACCCGCTGCTGGTCGGTCCAGGCGAGGCGCGAGTAGAGCGGCAGGACCGCGAGCCGCGAGCCGTGCGCCTGCTCGATCGCCTCGGCCGCCTCGCGGATCTCGCGCTCGCCGGGCAGGAACACGAGCACGTCGCCGTCGCCGATGCCGCCGGGCTCGCTCGAGATCTCGTCGAGTGCCGCGAGGATGCCGGCCGTGAGGCCGGGGTCCACCGGGTCGTCGGCGTCGGCGGCGAGCGGCCGGTAGCGGGTCTCGACCGGGTAGCCGCGCCCGGACACCTCGATCACCGGCGCCTCGCCGAAGTAGGCGGCGAAGCGCGCCGGGTCGATCGTCGCCGAGGTGATCACGAGCCGCAGCTCGGGGCGGCGCGGCAGCAGGCGCTTCAGGAAGCCAAGCAGGAAATCGATGTTGAGGCTGCGTTCGTGCGCCTCGTCGATGATCAGCGCGTCGTAGCGCCGCAGGTCCCGGTCGTGGCGCGCCTCGGCGAGCAGGATGCCGTCGGTCATCACCTTGATGGCGGTCGCGGGTGCGGTGCCGTCGCTGAAGCGCACCTTGTAGCCGACGAAGCCCGGCGGCGCCTCGGGCAGCTCCGCCGCGAGCCGCGCCGCGACGGTGCGCGCGGCGATGCGCCTCGGCTGCGTGTGCCCGATCAGGCCGTGCCGGAGCGCGCCGGCCTCGAGCAGCATCTTCGGCAGTTGGGTGGTCTTGCCGGAGCCCGTCTCGCCGCAGACGACGACGACGCGGTGGCGGGCGAGCGCGGCCACGATCTCGTCGCGACGCGCGGTGATCGGCAGCTCCGCGGGGTAGCGGAGGGGCGGCAGCGCCCGGACGGGGCGCACCTCAGGCGCCCGGCAGTCGCACGACCGCCTCGAGTCCGCCGGCGGCGCTCGCCCCGAGCTCGAACTCCCCGCCGTAGGCCTTGACGATCTCGTCGACCATCGCGAGCCCGAGGCCCTGCCCCGGCACGCGCTCGTCGAGGCGCACGCCGCGGTCGCGGACGCGCGCGCGCTCGTCCGCGGGAATCCCCGGGCCGTCGTCGCTGACCGTGAGCACGAGTCCCGGGCGGCGCCAGCCGGCGCCCGCCCAGTCGCGCGCCTCGATGCGCACCGCGTGCCGCGCCCACTTGCAGGCGTTGTCGGCGAGGTTGCCGGCGATCTCGAGCAAGTCGCCGCGCTCGAGCGGATAGGCGAGCTCGGGCGCCGCCTCGACCGCGATGGCGAGGCCGCGCTCGGCGTGCACCTTGCCGAGCGCCGCCGCGAGCTCGTGGAGCGCCGGCGCGACCGGCAGCGCGTGCGTGCCGAGCACCGGCGCGGCCGCGGCCGCGCGGTCGAGCTGGTGGCGGACGATGTCCTGGATGCGGTCGAGCTGCGCGGCAATCTGCGCCCGGTCGGCACCCGCCTCGCCGCCGAGCGCGCCGCGCATCACCGACAACGGTGTCTTGAGGCTGTGCGCGAGGTTGCCGACCGTGTTGCGGTAGCGCGCCAGGCGGTCCTGCTCGACCCGAAGCAGCGCGTTCAGGTTGTGGGCGACGCCCTCGAGCTCGCGCGGCCAGCCCCCGCCCAGCCGCTCGCGGCGGCCGGCCTCGATCTCGGCGATCTCGGTCTCGATGCGCCGCAGCGGCCGCAACAGGTGGCGCAGGCTGAGCACGACGCCGAGCAGCAGCACCGCAGTGAACGCGACGAAGCCGGCCAGCAGCTCGACGCGGAACCGGTACAGCTGGCCGAAGTACGGCTCGAGGCTCTCGGCGGCCGTGAAGACGTAGTCCCGGCTGCGGCCGCGCGACGTCTCCCAGCGGACGCCGAGCGAGAACTCGAGGAAGCGCGTCCCGTCGGGCGCGGTCAGTCGCCGCGCCTGGCGCTCGCCGGGCTTGAGGTCGTCGTCGACCCGCAGCGCGAGCCCGAGCGCCGAGGCCGAGCGCCAGGTCTCGGCGCCGCGACGCAGCCGCACGAAGCCGATCAGGCCCGAGCCCGGCGTCTTGAGGCGCGGCTCGGACAGCTGCTGCTCGACCGGGACGAGCCGGCCGGTCCGGTCGAACTCCGCCGCCGCGATCAGCGCGTCGACGTCGGCCTCGAGCACCTCGCCGCGCGAGCGCTCGGCGAGGCCGCGGAACGACAGGTCGAGCGCGGCAATCGTCAGCCCGAAACCGACGATCAACAGCGCCGACAGCGTGACGATCAGCCTGGCCCCGAGCGACCTCATGCGCGGGCGGGATCCGCGGAGGGCGCCTCCGGCTGCAGCCGGTAGCCCCGGCCGCGCAAGGTCTCGATCGGGCGATAGCGGTCGTCGGGGTCGAGCTTGCGGCGCAGGCGCCCGACGAACACCTCGATCGTGTTGCTGTCGCGCTCGGCGTCGTGCTCGTAGAGCTTGTCGGTGAGCTCGCTCTTCGAGACCACCTGGCCGGCGCGCAGCATCAGGTACTCGAGCATCCGGTACTCGAACGAGGTCAGCTCGATCGCGCGGCCGTCGACCGTCACGGCCTGGCTGCGGGTGTCGAGTACGATCGGCCCGGCCGCGAGCACCGGGTCCGCGTAGCCCGCCGCGCGCCGGATCAGCGCCTGCACCCTCGCCAGCAGCTCCTCGACCTGGAAGGGCTTGGTGACGTAGTCGTCGGCGCCGGCCTCGAGGCCTGCGACCTTGTCCTGCCAGCGATCGCGCGCCGTCAGCACCAGGATCGGCAGCCGCCGCCCCTCTTTGCGCGCGGTGCGGATGAGCTCGAGGCCCGAGACGCCCGGCAGTCCGAGGTCGACGACCGCGAGGTCCGGGGCGTACTCGCGCAGCGCGTACAGGCCCTCGGTGCCGTCCGCCGCGGCGTCGACGGTGTGGCCGGCCTGGCGCAGCGCCGCGGCGAGCTGCTCGCGGAGCGCCGGCTCGTCCTCGATGATGCAGACCCGCACGCCTAGTCCACCCCGCCGGTGCGGGCGTTGACGCGCACCGTGAACACGCGGCCGTCGGCGGCGAGCAGGCGGATCCGGTAGACGACGTCGTCGCCCTCCTTCGCCTGCTCGGCGCGCAGCACGCGCGCCTCGTAGCGGCGCTTGACGAGCTCGACGGCGTCGTCGAGCGACAGCGGCGTGGCGTCGGGGTGGTCCGCGGCCGGCCCGCGCGCGCCGCCGGCAGGCGCCTCGGCCGCGATGCCGGGCGGCGCCAGCAGGGCGAGCGCGAGCGCGAGGGCGGCAGGCGCAAGGGGCGAGGATGGGGCGCGCATGGCGGCAGTCTAGCGGCTCGCCGGGCGGCCGGCGTCGGCGCGCGGGGCGGCCCGCTCCAGAAGCATCGCGATCGTCATGGCGCCTCCGCGTGCCCGGGCGGGCCACGGCCCGGGGGACCCGGGCGGAGGCGAAAGGCTCGCTCTTTCGCGCTGAACGGGCGCTGAACCGGCCCTCAGCCCGGCTCGCGCTCGGCGGCCTTGGCCTCCTGCCAGTAGCGCTCGAGTTCCTCGGCCGAGCGCCCGCCACCGGCCGCGACCGCCGCCTCGACGTGGCGGAAGCGCGTCTCGAAGCGCCGGTTGGCGGCCCGCAGCGCCCCCTCGGCGTCGACGCCGAGGTGCCGCGCGAGGTTCGCGGCCGCGAGCAGCACGTCGCCGACCTCGTGCACGACCGTTGCCGGCTGGCCGCCCGCGATCGCCGCGTCGAGCTCGGCGAGTTCCTCGCCGATCTTGTCGCGCGCGCCGCCGGCGTCCTTCCAGTCGAAGTCGATGCGCGCCGCGCGCCGGCCGAGCTTCTGCGCGCGGGCGAGCGCCGGCAGCCCCACCGGCACGTCGTCGAGCAGCCCGCCGCCCTTGCCGGCGGCGGCCTTCTCGGCGGCCTTGATCTCTTCCCAGCGCGCCGACTGCGCCGCGGCGCCGGCGAGCCGCTCGTCGCCGAACACGTGCGGGTGGCGGCGCACGAGCTTCGCGGCGATGCCGCGCGCGACGCGCTCGAAGTCGAAAGCGCCCTGCTCGCGCGCGATCTGCGCGTGGAACACGACCTGCAGCAGCAGGTCGCCGAGCTCTTCCTCGAGCGCGGCGAGGTCGCCGCGCTCGATGGCGTCGGCGACCTCGTAGGCCTCCTCGATCGTGTACGGCGCGATCGATGCGAACGTCTGTTCGAGGTCCCACGGGCAGCCGCGCTCGCGGTCGCGCAGCCGCGCCATGATCTCGAGCAGCTCGTTCATCGGGCGGACTCCGGGGCCTGCGGCGCCGCCAACAGCCGGGCGAGGTTCAGCAGCATGCCGGCCGTCGCGCCCCAGATGTTGCGCTTGCCGTAGGGGATGTCGTAGAGCTCGATGATGCCGTCGCCGGCCGGGCGGCGGCGGAGCCGGTGGTTCGCCGGGTCGAGCACGTAGGCGAGCGGCACCTCGAACACCGAGGCGACCTCGACCGGGTCGAGCGCGAGCGGCATGCCGGGCGCGATGAGGGCGACGACGGGTGTGATCGAGTAGCCGGTCACGATCAGGTGATCGGGCAGGAAGCCGAGCACCTCGACGGCGCTGCGCGGCAGGCCGATCTCCTCCTCCGTCTCGCGCAGCGCCGTCTCGACCGGGCCCGCGTCGCTCGTCTCGGCGCGCCCGCCCGGGAAGGAGATCTGGCCGGGGTGATGCCGAAGGTCCGGGGCGCGCTCGGTCAGCAGCACCGTGAGGCCGTCGGCGTGGTCGAGCACCGGCACCAGCACCGCGGCCGGCGTCAGCGTCGCCGGCAGCAGGTGCCGGTAGCGGTCGCTGATCGCGCGCGGCAGTCCGGCGAGCGTGCCCTCGCCGGGCGCGCTCGCGCGGGTGCGGGCGAGGCAGGCGCGCAGGCGCGCGCGCAGTTCCGAGCTCGACGCGGCCGCGGCGCTCACGTGCCGCCGCCCGCGGGTCGGGTCAGGCGCGCCGGGTCGAGCAGCCGCTCGAGCTCGGCGCGCGCGATGCCGGTGCGCCGCGCCGCCACCTCGATGATCGGCGCGCCCGTCGCATACGCTTCCTTGGCGATCGCGGCGCCGGCCTCGTAGCCGATCCGCGCGTTGAGCGCCGTCACCAGGATCGGGTTGCGAGCGAGCGGCGCGGCGAGTCGGTCGGCGTCCACCGTGAAGCCGGCGATCGCGCCGTCGGCCAGCAGGCGTGCGGCGGCAGCCATCAGCCCGATCGCGTGCACGAGGTCGTAGGCGATCAGCGGCAGCATGACGTTGAGCTGGAAGTTGCCGGAGGCGCCGGCGAGCGCGATCGCGGCGTCGAGACCGACCACCTGCGCGGCCGCCATCGCGACCGCCTCCGGCGCGACCGGGTTCACCTTGCCCGGCATGATCGAGGAGCCCGGCTGCAGCGCCGGCAGGCCGATCTCGCCGAGCCCCGCCAGCGGCCCCGAGTTCATCCACCGCAGGTCGTTGGCGATCTTGGTCAGCGCGACGGCGAGGCCGCGCAGCTGCGCCGAGCACTCGACCGCCGCGTCCTGGGCGGCGAGCGCCGCGAACGGGTTCGGGTGCGGCACGAACGCGAGGCCGGTGCGGGCCGCGAGCTCCGCGGCGACGCGCGCGCCGAAGCCGGGGGGCGCGTTGAGCCCGGTGCCGACCGCGGTGCCGCCCTGGGCGAGCCTGAGCAGGCGCGGCAGCATCGCCTCGAGCCGTGCGGCCGAATCCTCGACCTGGGTGCGCCACGCCGACAGCTCCTGGCCGAGAGTCAGCGGCAGCGCGTCCATGAGGTGGGTGCGGCCGGTCTTGACGACGGCACCGAGCTCAACCTCGCGCGCGCCGATCGTCGCCGCGAGGTGCGCGAGCGCGGGCTGCAGCTCGCGCGCGAGGCCGAGCGCGGCCGCGACGTGGATCGCGGTCGGGATGCAGTCGTTGCTGCTCTGGCTGCGGTTGACGTCGTCGTTCGGGTGCACCGCGGCGCCGAGCTCGCGGCCGGCGAGGTGAGCGATCACCTCGTTGACGTTCATGTTGGTGCTGGTTCCGGAGCCGGTCTGGAACACGTCGAGCGGAAAGGCGTCGGTGTGCCGTCCGTCGACGATCGCGAGCGCGGCCCGCTCGATCGCCGCGGCGACGCGCGGCTCGAGCCCCCCGAGCGCGGCGTTGGCGCGCGCCGCGGCCCACTTGACGAGCGCGAGCGCCTCGATGAACCGCGCCGGCAGCACGAGGCCGCTCAACGCGAAGTTCTGGCGCGCGCGCTCGGTCTGCGCGCCCCACAACGCGGCCGCCGGAACCGCCACGGCGCCCATGCTGTCGTGTTCGAGCCTGTGTTCCGTTTCGGACATCCCTGTGCGGGCTATACTCAATGGTTTCCAATCCTAGCACCTGCAACGAGGCCTGACCGTGAGCGATCGTCATGCGGAGCCGTCGGCCGCCCTCGAGGCGCTGTCACCGGTCGACGGGCGCTACGCCGACAAGTGCCGCGAGCTCCGGGCGCTGTTCAGCGAGGCGGCCCTGATCCGCCATCGCGTGCGCGTCGAGGCCGAGTGGTTCCTGTTCCTCGCCGAGGACCTGCGCCTGCCGGAGCTCGCGGCCCTGAAGCGTCCCGTCCTCGACGCCGCCGCCGCCCTCGCCGCCCGCGCCGCGCCGGGCGAGGCCGCCGCCGTCAAGGCCGAGGAGACGCAGATCAACCACGACGTCAAGGCGGTCGAGTACTACGTGCGCGGCCGCCTGGCGACGGCGGGCGCCACGCCCGCCGAACTCGAGTTCGTGCACTTCGCCTGCACCTCGGAGGACATCAACAACCTGGCCTACGCGCTGATGCTGCGCGCCGCGCGCGACGCGGTGCTGGCACCGGCGATCGAGCGGATCCGCGCCGGGCTCGCGGCCCGCGCGCACGAGTTCGCGGCGCAGCCGATGCTGTCGCGTACCCACGGCCAGGCCGCGAGCCCGACCACGCTCGGCAAGGAGCTCGGCAACGTCGCGCGGCGCCTCGCGCGCGCGCAGGCGACGTTCGCCGCGGTCGAGCCGCTCGGCAAGATGAACGGTGCGGTGGGCAACTGCAACGCGCACCTCGCCGCCTATCCCGACCGCGACTGGCGCGGCGCGACCCGGCGTTTCGTCGAGAAGCTCGGCCTCGGCTGGAACGAGTACACGGTGCAGATCGAGCCGCACGACTGGATCGCCGAGTACTGCGATGCGCTGGCGCGCGTCGACACCATCCTGATCGATTTCGCGCGCGACGCCTGGGGCTACGTCTCGCTCGGCTACTTCCGCCAGCGCGTCGTGTCGGGCGAGGTCGGCAGCTCGACGATGCCGCACAAGGTCAACCCGATCGACTTCGAGAACGGCGAAGGCAACCTCGGGCTCGCGAACGCGCTGCTCCGTCACTTCGCCGAGAAGCTGCCGGTTTCGCGCTGGCAGCGAGACCTCACCGACTCGACCGTGCTCCGCAACCTCGGCGTCGCGCTGGCGCACGCACTGCTCGCGTTCAAGTCGATCGAGCGCGGGCTCGGCCGCCTCGAGCCGGACGCGGCGCGGATGGCCGCCGACCTCGACGCCAACTGGGAGGTGCTCGGCGAGGCGGTGCAGACCGTGATGCGGCGCTACGGCGTGCCGAACGCCTACGAGCGGCTGAAGGCGCTGACCCGCGGCCAGCGCATCGACGCCGAGTCGCTCAAGGCCTTCGTCGCCAGGCTGCCGCTGCCGCCCGAGGAGCGCGAGCGGCTCGCGCGCCTGACGCCCGCCGACTACATCGGCCTCGCGCGCGAACTCGCCGGCGATGCCTGAGCGCGCCGCGGCGCCGCCCGCGATCGAGCTTCGCGTCTGCGACTGGGCGGACGAGGCCGCGGCGCTCGCGGCGGTGCGCCGCGCCGTGTTCTGCGCCGAGCAGGGCATTGCCGAGGCGCTCGAGTGGGACGGCGCCGATCCGGGCGCAGTTCACGTCCTCGCCCTTACGAAGCGTGAACCAGTCGGCACGGGGCGTCTGCTCCCCACCGGTAAGATCGGACGCCTTGCGGTGCTGGCGTCGTTTCGCCGCCACGGCGTGGGCAGCCTCGTGCTTCGCCGGCTCGTCGAGCTCGCGCGGACGCGGGGCCTGAGTGGTGTCTACCTGCACGCGCAGGCCGACGCGCTCGGGTTCTACGCGGCACACGGTTTCGTGGCCGAGGGCCCCGAGTTCGACGAGGCAGGAATCCGTCATCGGAGGATGCGGCTTGCATTTTCCGCCGAGCAACGTGCTGATCCCGCGGCTGACGGAGCCGAGGACGATCCTATCGACCGTTGACGAGTGCCGGATCGCCGCGACCACCGTGGCCTCGAGCGCGCAGCGGGTGCTCACGCTGCTCACCCACAGCCTCGAGCCCGAGATCTACGAATACCCGCCGTTCATCGACGCCGTGAAGCGCCTGGTGCTCGGGCCGCGCTTCGCGAAGGTGCGCGTGCTGGTGCTCAACCCGGCGCGCATCATGTACAGCCGCCACGAGTTCATCGCGATCGCGCGCAAGCTCACGAGCTACATCGAGATCAGGAACGCGATGGCGCCGTTCCGCGAGAACCCGTGCAGCTACATGATCGCCGACGACCAGGCGACGCTGTACCGGCTGCAGGCGACGCGCTGGGACGGCATCTGCGAGCTGCGCAACCCGGGCGTCGCGCGCCTCTACCTCGAGCACTTCGACACCGGCTGGAACCAGTGCGCGACGCCGCGCTCGCAGGCGCAGTCCGGCTGACGCGAGCCCCCGTTCGGTATAATCCCCCGATGAGCGAGCGGGTCATCGTGGCGTTGTCCGGCGGCGTCGATTCGGCGGTCGCGGCGTGGCTCCTGCAGCGCGCCGGCCACGACGTCGAGGCGCTGCACATGACCAACTGGGACGCCGACGAGGACGGCTACTGCACGGCAGCCGCCGACTGGCAGGCGGCGCGCGCGGTGGCCGACGCGCTCGGACTGCCACTGCACCGCGTGAGCTTCGCGGCCGAGTACCGCGAGCGCGTATTCGGCGAGTTCCTCGCCGAGTACCGCGCGGGCCGCACGCCGAACCCGGACGTGCTCTGCAATCGCGAGGTCAAGTTCGGCGTCTGCCTCGACTACGCCCGCCGCCTCGGCGCGACCCGGCTCGCGACCGGTCACTATGCGCGGCTCGCCGCCGGCCCCGACGGCCCGCGCCTCTTGCGCGCGCGTGACGCCGCCAAGGACCAGAGCTACTTCCTGCAGCAGATGCCGCGGGGCGCGCTCGGCGCGGCGCTCTTTCCACTCGGCGAGCTCGTCAAGGGCGAGGTGCGCGAGCTCGCGCGTCGCGCGGGGCTGCCGGTCCACGACCGTCCGGACAGCACCGGCATCTGCTTCATCGGCGAGCGCCCGTTCCGCGAGTTCCTGGCGACGTACCTGCCGCCCGTGCCCGGCGCGATCGAGACGCCGGACGGCGACCGGATCGGCACGCACGACGGGCTGATGTTCCACACGATCGGCCAGCGCCAGGGGCTCGGCATCGGCGGCCAGCGCACGCATGGCGGCGAGCCGTGGTACGTCGCCGCCAAGGACGCGGCCCGCAACACCCTGATCGTCGTGCAGGGGCACGACCACCCGCTGCTGCAGTCGCGGCGGTTCGCGACCGGGCCGGTCCGCTGGCTGGCCGCGCCGCCGGCGGACGAATTCGAGTGCGCGGTGCAGGTGCGCCACCGGCAGGCGGCCGAGCCGGCGCACGTCCGCTGTTCGGCCGAGGGGGCGCACGTGACGCTCGCGACGCCGATGCGCGCCGTCGCGCCGGGGCAGTACGCCGCGTTCTACCGCGACGAGGAATGTCTGGGTGGCGCGGCGATCCTCGAATCGCTGCCGGCGCCACCGGCCTTGCCGCGGGTTGCGGCGGCGTTGCGCTCGGTCGGCGCGTAGACCGCCGCGGCGGTCAGGCCTGCGCTTCGGCCGCGAGCGGCGTCGCGCACGCGTCGGCCGCGCGTTGCGCCCGTCGGCGGAACCGGTGCAGCTCGAGCAGCGCGACGACCTGGCGGCTGATCTGGCCCATCGCGATGAACTGAGCCGGCGTCAGCGTCCGCGGCTTGTGGTCGATCACGCACAGGGTGCCGACCGCGTGGCCTTCGGGGGTCACGAGGCGCGCGCCGGCATAGAAGCGGACGCCGAGCGGGCCGGTCACCAGCGGGTTGTCGCGGAACCGCGGGTCGAGCGTCGCGTCCTCGACGACGAACGTCGGCTTCTGCAGGATCGTGTGCGCGCAGAAGGCGACGTTCCGCGACGTCTGTCGCGCCGCCAGCCCGTAGTGCGACTTGAACCACTGGCGTTCCGCGTCGACCAGGCTTACGAGCGCGATCGGCGTGCCGAGAATCGCCGCGGCGAGTTCGGTCAGATCGTCGAACTCGGTCTCCGAGCGCGTATCGAGGATCTCGTACGAGCGCAGCGTCGCGAGCCGCTCGGCCTCGTCCGCGGGAATCTCTGCCGGAATCATGCAGGCCTTTTCCTTGGCCGGGCCCGCGACGGACGCGCGGCGACGGCTGATCAGGGGCCGCAGTCCTGCGGCACGGGGGTGGCTCGCCGCAATCGATCGCGACGCTCTCCCGGCCGTAACGGCCGCGCAGCACCGAACTTGAGACGGCTGGCCGCCGTACTTTCCGCAAGCGGCCGCGCGGGCCCCCCGCCCGGCCCCACGGGCCCCGCGGCCGCGCGCGCCAGCGTCGTCAGCGCGGACGGCTCAGCGCAGCGCGGCGAGCCATTGGATGACGGTGCTCTCGAGCCGGACGCGGTGGTCGGACCAGCCGTGATCCGTCGCGAAGTGCCGAGTGGTCACGCGCTCACCGCCGGCGGCCCTGATCGCCGCGACGAGCGCGTCCGTGTGCGGGGCGAGGCCGTCGTCGGAGGTGAGCGCGAGCAGCGGCGTGCCGAGCAGGCCCGCGACCGCGTTCTGCAGCCGGAACTGAGCGGCGTGCTCGCGCACCTCGTCCGCCATGCTCTCGGGCGTCACGCCGGCGAGCGCCTCCATGTTGTCCGCCATCAGCGCCACCGCCTCGGCGCGCTCCATCCCGCCGAGCCGGCCGATGTCGGCCGCCGAGATCAGGATCACGCCGGCGAGTCCGTGATCGCGGGCCGCGGCGAGCGCGGCGGCCCAGCCGCCCATGCTGTGTCCGGCGACGACCAGGTGCTTCGGGTCGACGCCGAGCGCCGCGGCGTTCGCCGGCTCGCGCAGATACGCCAGCACCGCCTCGGCGTCATCGGGGTTCTGCGCGAACCGGAACTCGCCGGGGCTGCCCCACGAGCCGCGGTAGTTGAACGTGACCGTGTTCCAGCCGGCCCGCCGCACCGCCTGCGCGAGGTCGAGGTTCTTCTCGTTGCCGGGCAGGCCGTGGCAGATCACGAGCGTCGGGTGCGGCCCGGCGCCGGCCGCCGTGTACACGATGCCGTTGATGAGAACGCCGTGCGACGGGATGTGCAGCACCTTCATGGCGGCGGGATGCGCGCGATCGGCGGGCGGGTCGGTGTAGATCGCGGCGGGCACCGGCGCGGCCGCCGCCGCGAGCGGCGCGGCGAGTGAGGCGGCGAGCAGAATGGCGGCGATGCGCATGGCGGGGCTCCTCCAGGAACAGGACGCGACGGCGATCCGGGGCGCCGGCAGGCGCCGCGATCGTACCCGCCCGGCCGGCCGTCCCGCCAATCGAGACGCCGGCCCCGTCGAGCGCGGCGACGCCGTCGTCCGTGGCGGGCCGGGAGCGCCTATAATTGGTGGCTTCCCGCCGGAGGACCCATGACCGACAGCATGAAGACGCGCGCGACGCTCGACGTCGCCGGCCGCCAGTACGACTATTTCCGCCTGCCCGCGATCCAGGGCCACGACCTCGGGCGCCTGCCCTACTCGCTCAAGATCCTGCTCGAGAACCTGCTGCGGTTCGAGGACGGCGTCAACGTCACGAAGGCCGACATCGAGGCCCTGCTCAAGTGGGATCCGAAGGCGGCACCGTCGCACGAGATCGCCTTCACGCCGGCGCGCGTGATCATGCAGGACTTCACCGGCGTACCCTGCGTCGTCGACCTCGCCGCGATGCGCGAGGCGATCGTGCGCCTCGGCGGCAACGCCAAGCGCGTCAACCCGCTCGCCCCCGCGGAGCTCGTGATCGACCACTCGGTGCAGGTCGACGAGTACGGCACGAAGGACTCGCTCGGCGACAATACGCGCATCGAGTTCGAGCGCAACGGCGAGCGCTACTCGTTCCTGCGCTGGGGCCAGACCGCGTTCAAGGACTTCAAGGTGGTGCCGCCGAACACCGGCATCGTGCACCAGGTCAACCTCGAGTACCTCGGCCGGGTCGTGTTCGGCCAGGAGTCCGGGGGGCGGGGGGTGGCCTACCCCGACACGGTCGTCGGCACCGACTCGCACACGACGATGATCAACGGCCTCGGCGTCGTCGGCTGGGGCGTCGGCGGCATCGAGGCCGAGGCCGCCATGCTCGGCCAGCCGGTGACGATGCTGATCCCGCAGGTCATCGGCCTCCGGCTGTCGGGCGAGCTCAAGGCCGGCACGACGGCGACCGACCTCGTGCTGACGATCACCGAGATGCTGCGCAAGAAAGGCGTCGTCGACAAGTTCGTCGAGTTCTACGGCGACGGCCTCGCGAGCCTGCCGCTCGCCGACCGCGCGACGATCAGCAACATGTCGCCCGAGTTCGGCAGCACGATCGCGATCTTCCCGGTCGACGAGGAGACGATCCGCTACCTCAACCTGACCGGCCGGCCGGCGGAGCAGGTCGCGCTCGTCGAGGCCTACGCGAAGGCGCAGGGCCTGTGGCGCACCAACGGCATGCGCGCGGCGGAGTACACCGACGTGCTCGCGCTCGACCTCGCGACCGTCGAGCCCTCGCTCGCCGGCCCGAAGCGTCCGCAGGATCGCGTGCCGCTCACCAAGGCGAAGGGCGTCTCGCAGGCGGCGGTCAAGAAGTCCGCCGAGGAACGCGCCGTCAAGAACCCGTCCGCCACCGGCCGCGCGGCGGTCGCGGGCGGCGGCTACGAGGTCAGGGACAACGCGGTCGTCATCGCCGCGATCACGAGCTGCACCAACACCTCGAATCCGGCGGTGCTGATCGCGGCGGGACTGCTGGCCCGGAAGGCGCGCGCCCGCGGACTCAAGGCCAGGCCGTGGGTCAAGACCTCGCTCGCCCCCGGTTCGCGCGTCGTCACCGACTACCTCGACAAGGCGGGCCTCACGGCCGACCTCGAGTCGGTCGGCTTCTACACCGTCGGCTACGGCTGCACGACCTGCATCGGCAACTCCGGCCCGTTGAAGGGCGAGATCTCCGACGCGATCAAGGCCGGCGACCTGACGACCGCCTCGGTGCTGTCGGGCAACCGCAACTTCGAGGGCCGCGTGCACCCGGAGGTGAAGATGAACTTCCTCGCCTCGCCGCCGCTCGTCGTCGCCTACGCGCTCGCGGGCTCGATGGACGTCGACCTGACGGCCGAGCCGCTCGGCGTCGGCAGCGACGGCAAGCCCGTCTACCTGAAGGACATCTGGCCGAGCCCCGCCGAGGTCGCGGAGGCGCAGCTGCGCGCGGTCGACTCGGCGATGTTCAAGAAGAGCTACGCAGGCGTGTTCAAGGGCGACGAGCACTGGAACGCGATCAAGGTGCCGGCCGGCGAGGTGTACGCGTGGGAGGCGAAGTCCACCTACGTGCGCAACCCGCCCTACTTCGACGGCATGACGATGACCCCGGCCGCGGTCGGCGACATCAAGGGCGCCCGCGCGCTTGCGCTGCTCGGCGACTCGGTGACCACCGACCACATCTCCCCGGCGGGCAACATCTCGAAGTCCGGCCCGGCCGCCAAGTACCTGATGGCCGAGGGCGTGCAGCCGAAGGACTTCAACTCCTTCGGCGCGCGGCGCGGCAATCACGAGGTCATGATGCGCGGCACCTTCGCCAACATCCGGTTGCGCAACCTGCTGGTGCCGGGCACCGAGGGCGGCGTCTCGGTGCACCTGCCGAGCGGCGAGCAGGGTTCGATCTACGACGTCGCGATGAAGTACAAGGGCGAGCGCACGCCGCTCGTCGTGATCGCCGGCAAGGAATACGGCACCGGCTCCTCGCGCGACTGGGCCGCCAAGGGCACGATGCTGCTCGGCGTGCGCGCGGTGCTGACCGAGAGCTTCGAGCGCATCCACCGCTCGAACCTGATCGGCATGGGCGTGCTGCCGCTGCAGTTCGTCGACGGCGCGACCGCCGCCTCGCTCGGCCTCACCGGCTGCGAGGTGTTCGACATCGTCGGCATCCAGGGCGGCGCCGCCAAGACGGTCAAGGTCGTCGCGAAGGGCGACGGCGGCAGGACAATCGAGTTCCAGGCGCGCGTGCGCATCGACACGCCGAAGGAGCTCGACTACTACCGCCACGGCGGCATCCTGCAGTACGTGCTGAGGAGCCTGGTCGGCAAGGACAAGGCCGCCTGACGGCCCCGGCGCCACCGCCCGCCGCGGCGCCGCGCCCGTCCGCGCGCGGCGTCGCGGTCTTCGACCTCGACGGCACGCTGACGTGGCACGACACGCTGCTGCCGTACCTCGTGGCCGCGCTGCGGGCCCACCCGGCCCGCGTGCTCCGCCTGTGGCGGCTGCCGGGGATCGTCGCGGGGTTCCTGGTGGACGGCGACCATGGCCGCATCAAGAGCCGGGTCATCCGTGCGGTGCTCGGCGGCCTCGACCGCGACTCGATCGCGAACCTGACCGCGCGCTTCCTCGACCGGCGGCTCGCTGGGCTGACGCGACCGGCGGCGCTCGCGGCGGTCGTCGGCCACCGGGCACAGGGCGACTGGCTCGTGCTGCTGTCCGCGAGCACCGACGTCTACGTGCGCGACATCGGCGCGCGCCTCGGCTTCGACGAGGTGATCTGCACCGAGCTCGTCTGGCGCGACGAACGCCTCGACGGCGCGCTCGCGACCCCCAACCGGCGCGGACCCGAAAAGCTGCGCTGCCTCGAGGCGCTGCGCGCGCGCCATCCGGGCGCGCGCCTGGCCGCGTACGGGAACGCCGACTCGGATCTCGAGCACCTGGTATTCGCCGACGCGCCGCTCCTCGTCAACGCGTCCCGCGGCGCTCGCCGCCGGGCGCTCGCCGTCGGGATCCCGGCCGCGGACTGGGACTGACGAGGCCGCCGCGCGTCGCGCCGGATCGGCCCGGCCGCCGGAGGGCCCGTGTTATGTCAAACACGAATAGGTATTACTCGCATATCGCAATGAGACCTATTCTCATCTAACATCGTCCCGTCAGATTGGGAGATGCGAGATGGATCGAACGATCCCGGCGGCGTTCCGAGTCCCCTGCGTGCCGGCGCCGGCCGGGGTGCGGCCTGCCCGGCGCGGCCGCGGCCCGCGCCGGTGGCCGCTACCGCGTCGCGCACTCGCCGGGTGCGTCGCGCTCGTCGGCCGCGAGGCTGTCGACGTCCGCACGTCGCCCGCCGGGCTCGCGACGACCGTCGGTGCGCTCGCGCGCCGCAACGACCGCCGCCTGCCCGGCCGCCGCCACGGCGCCGGCGGCTCGTTGGACTATCGGTGCCGCGCCAAGTACAACCTCACGGCCGGACGGTAGCTCGGTGTCGGATACGGTTTTTGAACAGACGACGGTCCCGCTCAAGGCTCGCGCGACGCATCCGGCGCCGGTCGCCCGGGCGTCCGCACGGGCTCCGCTGATGGCGGCGTTCGGCGCGCGCGCGCGGCGCTTCGCGCTGGTCGCCGGACCGGGCATCGTCGTGATGCTCGCCGATACCGACGCCGGCAGCATCATCACCGCCGCGCAGAGCGGCGCGCAGTGGGGCTACCGCCTGCTGCTGCTGCAGCTCGTGCTGGTGCCGATCCTGTACGTCGTGCAGGAGCTGACGGTGCGGCTCGGCGTCGTGTCCGGCAAGGGCCACGGCGAGCTGATCCGCCAGCACTTCGGGCGCGGCTGGGCTTGGGTGTCGGTCGGGACCCTGGTGCTCGCCTGCGTCGGCGCGCTGCTCAGCGAGCTGAGCGGCCTCGCCGGCGTCGGGCTGCTGTTCGGCGTGCCGGCGTGGCTGACGATGGCGATCGTCGTCGGCGGCCTGACGCTGATGGCGTACACGGGCTCCTACTTGTCGGTGGAGCGGATCGCGATGGCGATCGGCGCCTTCGAGCTCGTGTTCCTGGTCGTGGCCTGGCGGGCGCAGCCCGACGTCGCGAAGGTGGCGGCCGGGCTCGCGAGCGTGCCGTGGCGCGACACCCAGTACCTCTACCTCGTGGCGGCCAACATCGGTGCCGTCGTCATGCCGTGGATGGTGTTCTACCAGCAGTCGGCGGTCGTCGAGAAGCGACTCGGCGTCGCGGACCTCCCGGCCGCGCGCTGGGACACCGCGATCGGCGCCCTGGTCACGCAGGTCATCATGGCCTGCGTGCTGGTCGCGACGGCGGCCACGCTCGGCGGCGGCCGCAACGCCGCGCTAGACACCGTCCAGCAGATCGCCGCGGCGATCACGCCCTACCTCGGCGAGCGGACCGGGCGCGTGCTGTTCGGGCTCGGCATGACGGGATCGGCGCTCGTCGCGACGATCGTCGTCACGCTCACGGCCGCGCGCACGCTCGGCGAGGTGCTCGGCGTCAAGCACTCGCTCGCGTACGCGCCGCGTGAGGCGCCGTGGTTCTACGGGATCTACACGGCGGCGCTCGCGGCCGGCGCGCTCCTCGTGACGTCGGGCGTCAACCTCGTGAGCCTCAGCGTCGCGGTGCAGGTGATGAACGCGCTGTTGCTGCCGATCGTGCTCGGCTTCCTGTACCTGCTGGCGCGGCGCCTGCCGCCGCCGCACCGGCTCGGCGGCCGCTACGCGGTGGTCGTCGCGACCACCATCGTCCTGACCGCCGGCTTCGGCGTGTACGCGGCGCTCGCGGGCGTGGCGGGCTAGGCGCATGCGCGGTTCGCAGTGGATCTGGCTGCCGGTCGCGGCGGTGTCGACCTCGGTCTACGCCACGAGCTACCTGACGGTCGAGCAGGCCCAGGAGCTGATGTTCCCGGGCGCGGCGCTCACCGAGTCGCCGGTCGTGCTCGGCGCCGAGCAGCAGCACGATCTCGCGCGCGCGGTCGGCGAGGCGCAGGCCGCCCGCCCCTGGCACGTCTGGCGGGTCGCGGGCGGCGGTTTCTTCGTCGTCGACGAGGTCATCGGCAAGCACGAGCTCATCAGCTACGCGGTCGGGCTCAACGCCGACGGCAGCATCAGGCAGGTCGAGATCCTCGCGTACCGCGAGTCGTACGGCTACGAGATCCGCAACGAGCGCTGGCGCCGGCAGTTCGTCGGCAAGCGCGCGCCGCTGCGCCTCGAGCACGACATCCAGAACATCAGCGGGGCGACGCTCTCCTGCGCGCACGTCACCGAGGGCGTCAACCGCATCCTCGCGCTCTATGCGGCCGCGCTGCGCAACTGACCCGGTCCGGCGCGCCCAGCCGTGGCTCGGCACGCTGGTCGAGATCCGCGTCCGCGACGCGGGCGCCTGCGCGGACGTGCACGCGGCCTGCGATGCCGCGTTCAGCGCCGTCGCGCGGGTCCACGCGCTGATGAGCTTCCACGACCCGCGCAGCGAACTCAGCGCGCTCAACCGGGCCGCCGCGCGGCGGCCGGTGCCGGTCTCGCCGTGGACGTGCGCCGTGCTCGCGCGTGCGGTGGAGGTCGCCGAGGCGTCGGGCGGCCTGTTCGACTGCGCGGTCGGGTCGGCGCTCGTGCGCGCCGGGCGGCTGCCGGGGAAGAAAAAGTTGTCCAGGTAGACGGCCAGGGGTTTGGAGAGCAGAAATCCGACCACCACCCCG
>JBBINS010000036.1:0-19957 GCA_037443765.1 Gammaproteobacteria bacterium | reverse complement strand
CAGAGCGCGACCGCCGCGCTCGCGTCCGGCACCGCAGCGAGCGCCGTGGCGACCGGCTCGTCCGCCGCCACGAGCGCGAGCGCGACGCGGGTCACGACGCCGAGCGTGCCCTCGGCCCCGATCAGCAGTTGCTCCACCGCGAGACCTTCGTTGCGCTTGCGAACCCGCCCGAGCGCGGACAGCACGGTGCCGTCGGCGAGCACCGCCTCGAGGCCGAGCACGCGCTCGCGCATGGTCCCGTAGCGGAAGGCGTCGTTGCCGCCGGCATTCGTCGAGACGAGGCCGCCGAGGGTGGCGCTGTCGCGGGCGCCGAGGTCGATGCCCGGGGCGAGGCGATGCGCGGCGGCGGCCGCGGCGAGCGCCGCGAGCGTGACGCCGGCCCCGGCGACCGCGACGCGGCTCACGGGGTCGAGGACCTCGATCCGGTCGAGGCGGTCGAGCGAGAGGATCACCTCGTCGGCGCCCGACTCGGCGCCACCCGAGAGCCCCGTCCGGCCTCCCTGCGGCACGACGCCGATGCGCATCGCATCACAGTAGGCGAGCACCCGCGCCACCCCGGCCGTGTCGGCGGGCCGCAGCATGAGCGCCGCGCCGAAGTTGCGCGGATCGACGCCGGGGTCGCGCGCGGCGAGCTCGGCGGCCGGGCGGACGGCGGCCGGCCCGACCAGGGCGGTCAGCGCCGCGACGTGCTCGGCCGGAAGGGTCATCGGAGGAGGGGCCTCGCGCCCGGTGGGGAGGCGCGATTCTGGCGGGGCGCCGCGGCCGGCGTCAAAGCCAGCCGCGGCGCGGGCGCACTCAGGCGCGCATCCGCTTGCCGTCCGGGTCGAACGCCGCCGCGGCGAGGCGCGTCGCGGGACGGCGCTCGCCGATCAGCTCGACCTCGAAGCCGCTGGTCGACTCGGCGACCGCCTTGTCGACGTAGCCGAGCGCGAGCGACTTGCCGACCGTGTGGCCGTAGCCGCCGGAGGTCACCCAGCCGACGACCTTGCCACCGTGGTAGATCGGCTCGTCGCCGATCGCGTCGGCGTCCCGGGCCGCGACGTCGAGCGTGATCAGCCGCCGTTCCCCGCCGCTCGCCTGCTCGGCGAGCGCCGCCGCGCGGCCGACGAAGTCGGGCTTCTTGAGGTCGACGAAGCGGCCGAGGCCCGCCTCGTAGGGGCCGTAGATCGGACGGAACTCGCGGGCCCAGGTACCAAAGCCCTTCTCGAGCCGCAGTGCATTGAGCGTGCGGCCGCCGATCAGCTTGAGGCCGGCGCCCCTGCCCGCGGCCGTCAGCAGGTCGTAGAGCGCGCGCTGGTAGTCGGTGGTGACCCAGATCTCGTAGCCGAGGTCGCCGGTGAACGACACGCGGCCGACGAACGCCGGCACCATGCCGACGTCGACCTTGCGGAACGACATGAACGGGAATGCGGCGGTCGCGAGGTCCACGTTGACGAGCGGCTGCAGGATCTCGCGCGACCGCGGCCCCGCGACCGAGAGGCCGACGTACTCCATCGCGCAGGGCCGCACCGTGACGCCGGCCGGCGGCAGCGTGCGCTCGAACCAGCGCATGTAGAACACCTCGGCGGCGTAGGTGCCGACCACGAAGAAGCGCTCCTCGGCGAGGCGCGCGATCGTGAAGTCGCCGATCAGCCGGCCGCGGTCGTTGAGCATCGGCGTCAGAACCATGCGCCCGACCGCCGGCACCCGGTTGGCCATGACGCCACCGAGCCACTCGGCGGCCTTCGGGCCCGTGACCTCGAACTTGCCGTAGTTCGAGATCTCGAGGAGTCCGGCCGCCTCGCGCACCGCGCGGCACTCGGCGGCGACGTGGGCGTGGGCGTTCGAGCGCCGGAAGGCGATCTCCTCGCGCGGCGGCGTCCCCTTCGGAGCGAACCAGAGCGCATGCTCGAGTCCGCAGTAGTCGCCCCAGACCGCGTTCTCGGCGGTGAGGCGGTCGTAGATCGGCGTGGTCCGCAGCGGTCGCGCGGCCTCGAGCTCCTCGTTCGGGAACCGGATGCGGAAGCGCCGCGAGTAGTTCTCGCGCACCTTGGCGTTGGTGTAGGCGAGCGTCGCCCAGTCGCCGTAGCGCGCTACGTCCATGCCCCAGATGTCGGCGCCCGGGTCGCCGTCGACCATCCAGTGCGAGAGCGCGAGGCCCACGCCGCCGCCCTGGCTGAAGCCCGCCATGACGCCGCACGCGACCCAGTAGTTGCGGAGTCCGCGCACCGGGCCGACGAGCGGGTTGCCGTCCGGCGCGAACGTGAACGGCCCGTTGACGATCTTCTTGATGCCGGCGCTCTCGAGCCGCGGGAAGTGCTGGAAGCCCACCTCGAGCGAGGGCGCGATGCGCTCGAGGTCGTTCGGCAGCAGGTCCTGGCCGAAGTCCCACGGGGTCGTTTGCGGCGACCACGGCACGCCGGCGCGCTCGTAGGTGCCCATCAGCATGCCGCCACGCTCCTGGCGCATGTAGATCTCGCCCTCGAAGTCGATGCAGTGCAGCTGCTCCTTCCGGTCCTTGAACTCCGGGATGTCCTCGGTGATCAGGTACTGGTGCTCCATCGCGAGGATGGGAAGCTCGATGCCGACCATGCGCCCGACCTCGCGCGCCCACAGGCCGCCGGCGTTGACGACGTGCTCGGCGTGCACGTTGCCCTTGTCCGTGATGACGTCCCAGCTGCCGTCGCTGCGCTGCTTGCAGTCCACGACGCGCGTCTGGCGCACGATCTCGGCGCCGCCGATCTGGGCCGACTTCGCGTAGGCGTGCGTGACGCCGTACGGGTCGACGTGGCCCTCGATCGGGTCGTACATCGCGCCGACGAAGTGCTTCTCCTCGAGCAGCGGAAACAGCTTCTTGGCCTCGGCGACCGAGATCAGGTCGAGGTCCATGCCGAGGTAGCGGCCGCGCGCCTTGGCCATCTTGAGCCAGTCGAGGCGCTCGGGCGTGCCGGCGAGCATGATGCCGCCCGTGATGTGCACGCCGCAGGACTGGCCGGAGATCTTCTCGATCTCCTCGTAGAGCTTGATCGTGTACTGCTGCAGCTTCGCGACGTTCGGGTCGCCGTTGACCGTGTGCATGCCGCCCGCCGCGTGCCAGGTCGAGCCCGAGGTCAGCTCGGCGCGCTCGATCAGCATCACGTCCTTCCAGCCCGCCTTGGTCAGGTGGTAGAGCACGCTCGCGCCCACCACGCCACCGCCGATCACCGCCACCTTCACGTGCGTCCGCATACCGATCCCCGTGTCATCCAGCGAAGTTGAAGAATCCGGGGCCGCCGCGGCCCCGCCAACGAATCGTGCCGCCGCGCGGTCAGCTCACCGGCGGCGCGCCGCCCTCGGCCTTGCGGCGCGCGACGAAGGCGTCGAGCGCCTCGACGACCGCCGGGTCGCGGGCCGGCGGCACGTAGCGCGCGAGCGTGTCCTGCCAGATGCCGTGGGCGCGCTCGGTCGCCGTGTGGCCGCCGGCCTCGGTCCACTGGCCGAAGTTGCGCCAGTCGGACACGAGCGGCGCGTAGAACGCGGTCCGGTAGCGCTCCATCGTGTGCGCGCAGCCGAAGAAGTGGCCGCTCGGGCCGACCTCGGCGACCGCCTCGAGCGCGAGGTCGGCGGGCGTGGCGCCGAGCGGCTGGAAAGTCTCGGCGAACATCTGCAGCATCTCGACGTCGAGGATGAACTTCTCGTAGGACGTCGACAGGCCGCTCTCGAGCCAGCCGGCGGCGTGCAGCATGAAGTTGCAGCCGCCCATGAGTGCGCCCCACAGGCTCATCTGCGACTCGTAGGCCGCCTGCGCGTCGGGCGTGTTCGAGGCGGTCGCGTTCGACGACCGCCAGGGCACGCCGATGTGGCGCGCGAGCTGGCCGGCGCCGAACGAGGACTTGACGTATTCGGGCGTGCCGAAGGCGGGCGAGCCCGACTTCATGTCGACGTTCGAGGTGAAGCTGCCGTAGATGATCGGCGCGCCCGGCCGCACGATCTGCGCGAGCACGATGCCGGCGAGCGCCTCGGCATGCGCGAGCGTGAGGGCGCCGGCGACCGTCACGGGCGCCATGGCGCCGGCGAGCGTGAACGGCGTGATGATCGACGGCTGCCCGGCGGCGGCGAAGTTGATGATGCCGTCGGCCATCGGGATGTCGAGCTGCAGCGGCGAGTTCGTGTTGATCACGCAGCTCGCGTAGGGCCGCGAGCGGAACTCCTCCTCGCTGAGGCCGTAGGCGATGCGGATCAGCTCGAAGTTGTCGGCGATCTGGCCGGCGCCGCGCGCGTAGACGAGCGGCACCTTGTCGGTCAGCAGCAGCATCGAGCGCGTCGTCTCGAGGTGCCGGACGTTTATCGGCACGTCCTGCGGCTCGACGCCGCCGCCGAGCGAGTGGATGACGTTGAAGCTCTGGCAGAGCTTCATCAGATTCTCGAAGTCCGCGAAGGTGCCGGCTCGGCGCCCGCCCTTCAGGTCCATGATGTTCGGCGGCCCGGACGTCGGCGCGAACACGACGTTGCGGCCGCCGATCGGCAGGTGCCAGGCGGGGTCCTTGGCGTGCAGCGTGAACTCGCGCGGCGTGGTCGCGAGCGCCGCGGCGACCAGGCCGCGGTCGATCCGCACCATCTGGCTCGACTCGTCGACGCTGGCGCCGCCGCGGGCGTAACGCGCCCGGCCCTCGGGCAGCAGCACCCGCATGCCCTGGTTCTCGAGGATCGAGAGCGCGGCCTCGTGGATCGCGGCGACGTGATCGTCCGAGAACACCTTGAGCGGCTCGAAGGGGTTCGTCAGGTGCCGGTAGCCGCGCGAACGGTCGGCCGCGGGCTCCGTGGCGGCCCCCGCCGGACGGCGGCGGGTGCGACGCACTTGATCTGCGCTCTCTGTCATGGACGCTGGGCTCCGCGTGGTGCGTGTGGAGGGGTCGGGCGACGCCGCGGCGTCCCGGGGCGCGCCGGGGGGCGCGCGTCAGTCATTGGAGACCGCGAGCCGCACGGGCGAATCCTCGCTCGCCTTGCGCGGCCCGAAGTGCTCGATCAGCCACGAGCGGAACATCGCGATCGCGGTGTCGCTGAGCGCCTCGGGGTGCGTGATCAGGTAGTAGCCGTAGCCCTCGTCGAGCGTCACGTCGAACGGCCGCACGAGGCGCCCGGACGCGATGTCGTCGCGAAAGAGGTTGAGGTCCACGAGCGCAAGCCCCTCGCCGGAGAGCGCGTACTGCACGGCGAGGAGCGCCGTGTCGAACACGAGGCCGCGCTCGAAGCTGACGGGCCCGAGGTTCGCCTGCTTGACCAGCTGCGACCACATGTGGTGCCGCGGCAGGTCGGCGATGCGCACGTGGATGAGCTCGTTGTCGCGGATGAAGCTCGCGAGGTCCTTGCCGGCATGCTTCGCCGCCAGGTCGGGGTGGCACAGGATGCCGAGCCGGACCGGCCACAGCAGGTCCGAGATCATGTCGGTGACGGTCGGCTTCGAGTACACGACCGCGACGTCGACGTCGTTCGGCGGCGGGCCGACGCCGTAGGGGCTCACGAGGTCGATCTCGACCTCGCTGGTCGCGCGCCGGAAGTCCCGGAGGATCGGCACCGCGAGGTGCACCGCGAAGCTCGGCGGCATCTGCACGCGCAGCGTGCGCAGCGTCGGCGCGCCCGCGTGGCGGATCTCGTCGAGCGAGTACTCGAGGCGGTCGAGCGACTTCGTGACCACCGGCAGCAGGTGCCGGCCGGCGGCGGTCAGCACGAGCGCGTGCGGCCGTCGGTCGAAGAGCTGCACGCCGATCAGCTTCTCGAGCGAGATCACGTGCCGCGACAGCGCGCTCTGCGAGATCAGCAGCGCGTTCGCCGCGCCCGTGAAGCTGCCGTGCTTGGCGACCGCCTCGAAGGCCCGCAGCGCGTTGAGCGGCAGCCAGCGTCGGTCGATCCGAACTCGGTCCATGGAACCTCTCCTCCGGGCGCGCCTCGGCCGGCGGCGTCGTGCTGTACCGCCGCGGCGCCGGCCATTCTACTGCGGTGCGGTGCGCCGGCCGGGGATGCCGGACCCGGCCCGGGGATGCTGAGCGTGGGGCAAGCCCCCGGCGCTTGCCAATGCCTATTTTCGATGGTGGCGATGCATTTTCTCGGCTTCTACGACCCCGCCAACTGTGGAACGCTTCCCCCCGTCAGGGTCCCCGGCCCGAGGCCGGCGGCGCCGGGCCCCGTCCCGCGGGGCCCCGACGCCGGGACGATGCCGGCCGTCCGCGGGGCGGCGTCGCCGTGCCCGCCGCCCGCCCCAACCCAGCGCCATCGCCGCGACGCGCCGCCGAGGAAGCCATGAGCACTGTTTCGCTTGCACGGGTCCCAGAGATCGTCCAGGGCGCCGGCGCCCTCGCGGCGCTAGGCCAGGCCTTGAGCGGCCGGGTGCCGCGCGGCAGCCCCGTCATGCTCGCCGCCGATCCCGGACTCCAGCAGAGCGGCTTCATCGACGCCGCGGCCGCGTCGCTCGCCGCCGGCGGCTTCGGCGTCGTCGCGTTCACCGACATCAAGAGCGACCCGACGATGGCGCAGGTCGACGCGGCCGTCGCGCTCGCGCGCGCCGAGCGGGTCGCCGCGGTCGTCGCGCTCGGCGGCGGCTCGGCGATGGACGTCGGCAAGACCATCGCCGGCATCGCCGGCGGCAGCGCCGGCGCCGCGCACTATGGCCTCTGCGCGAACCCCTTCCCGGCGACGCGACTCGTGTCGGTGTGCATCCCGACGACCTCCGGCACCGGCTCCGAGGCGACGCGCACCGCGGTGCTCGCGGACCCCGCCGGCGCGAAGGTGTGGCTGTGGGGCGACGAGCTGAAGCCCGCGCTGATCCTGCTCGATCCCGCCCTCACGAGCGGGCTGCCGTCGACGCTGACGGCGGCGACCGGCATCGACGCCCTCGTGCACGCGATCGAGGCGTCGACCAACGCCAACGCGAACGCCGCCAACGACCTCTATTGCCACCAGGCGATCCGCCTCGTCGTCCAGCACCTGGTGCGCGCCGTCCAGACGCCGGGCGACCTCGAGGCGCGCGCCGGGCTCCAGTGGGCCGCGACGCTCGCCGGCATCGGCATCGACAACTGCGGCACCGCGATCGCGCACAACATCGGCCACGCGCTCGCCTCGCTGCGACCCGTCCACCACGGCCGCGCCGTGGGGCTCGCGCTGCGCGCGACGCTCGGTTGGAACAGCGAGGCCGATGGCGACGGGCGCTTCGCCGCGGTCGCGGCGCTGATGGGCGAGGGCGCCGACGCAGGGCGCCTGCCCGCGGCGTTCGAGCGGCTGCTCCGGCAGGCGGGCGTCAAGGTGTCGCTGGCCGGCGAGGGCCACGACCACGTGACGCCGGCCGATCTCGCGCGCCAGATGGCGCGACCCGAGAACGAGGCGATGCGCCGTTCCAACAAGCGGCCGGCGGCCGACGCCGACCTCCTCCACTTCGCAACCGCGGTCCTGACCGCACGGTGACACCGTGACCGACACTCTCCCGGGCCGCGACCGCGCGGCGTGGCAAGCCAGGGCCTCGGCGCTCGCGATCGAGGGCCGGGCATTCATCGACGGCGCCTACGTCGGCGCCCGCAGCGGCCGGACCTTCGACGACGTGAGCCCGATCGACGGCCGCGTGGTCGCGAAGGTCGCCCGCTGCGAGGCAGCGGACGTCGACGCGGCGGTGGCCGCGGCGCGCGCCGCCTACGAGCGCGGCGACTGGCGCCGTACCGATCCCAAGGAGCGCAAGCGCGTCCTGCTGCGCTTCGCGGAGCTCATCCGCGCCGATCTCGAGCGGCTCGCGCTCCTCGAGACGCTCGACGTCGGCAAGCCGATCCTGAACTCGATCAACGTCGACGTGCCGTTCGCCGCCGACTGCATCGCCTACTACGCCGAGTTCGCCGACAAGCTCTACGACGAGATCGCCCCGACCGGCCCTCACGAGACCGCGCTGATCCGGCGCGAGCCCCTCGGCGTCGTCGGCGCGATCGTGCCGTGGAACTACCCGCTGATCATCACGGCCTGGAAGCTCGGGCCGGCGCTCCTGGCCGGCAACTCGGTGGTGCTGAAGCCCGCCGAGCAGTCGCCGCTCACGGCGATCCGGCTCGCGCAGCTCGGCCTCGAGGCCGGGCTGCCGTCCGGCGTACTCAACGTCGTGCCGGGCTTCGGCGAGGAGGCCGGCAGGCCGCTCGGCCTGCATCCGGACGTCGACATGATCAGCTTCACGGGCTCGACCGAGGTCGGCAAGCTGATGATGCGCTACGCGGGCGAGTCGAACCTGAAGCGCGTCGCGCTCGAGTGCGGCGGCAAGAGCCCGCACGTCGTCATGGCCGACGCCGACCTCGAGGCCGCGGCCTCCGGGATCGCCTGGGGCATCTACTACAACATGGGCGAGACCTGCCACGCGGGCTCGCGCGTGATCGTCCAGGAGTCGGTCAAGGACGCGCTCGTCGCCGCGATCGAGCAAGTCGCCAAGACCATCACGCTCGGCCACCCCTTCGACCCGGCCACGCAGATGGGTGCGCTGATCGACGCGGGGCACCTCGGGCGCGTCATGGGCTACATCGAGTCCGGCGTCGCCGAGGGCGCGCAGGTCGCGTTCGGCGGTCGCCAGGCCTTCGCCGACTCCGGGGGCTTCTACGTCGAGGCCACCGTGCTCGACGGCGTCAAGCCCGCGATGCGGGTCGCGCGCGAGGAGATCTTCGGCCCGGTGCTGACCGTGTCGACGTTCCGCGAGGAGGCGCAGGCGCTCCGGGAGGCGAACGACTCGATCTACGGGCTCGCGGCCGCGGTCTGGACCTCGGACATCAACGTCGCGCACCGGATGTCGAACGCGCTGCGCGGCGGCACCGTGTGGGTCAACACCTACGACCGCTCCTCGCTCGCGACGCCGTTCGGCGGCTTCAAGCAGTCCGGCTTCGGCCGCGACCGGTCGCCGCACGCGATCGACAAGTACGCGGACCTCAAGACCATCTGGACGGCCTACAAGTGAACGCCCAGCCCGAGCCGCGGCCGGCGACCGCGCCCGAGCACCGGATCAGCGCGATCGAGGTGAGCCAGCACCGGCTGCACTTCCAGCCGCCGTTCCACGCGAGCTGGGACACGAAGCCGCGCGTGCAGTTCGACGCGACGATCGTGCGGGTGCGCACCGACAGCGGGCTCGTCGGCGTCGCCTCCGGCGACCTGATGGTCGGATTCGCTGGGCACGAGCATCTGTTCGTCGGTGAGGACCCGCTCGCGCACGAGCGCCATTACCGGCTGCTGTCGAACATCGATTTCCACTACGGCCGCTGCTGGCCGCTCGACCTCGCGCTCTGGGACCTCGCCGGCAAGATTACCGGCCAGCCCTGCTGGAAGCTGCTCGGCGGTCTGTCGCGGCGGGTCCGCGCCTACGCCTCGTCCGGCACGCTCAGGGACCCGGGCGCCATGGCCGAGTGCGCCGCGCGGATGCTGGCCGAGGGCTTCCCGGCGATGAAAGTGCGCTTCCACCGCGGCGACTGGCGCGAGGACATCCGCGCGCTCGAGGCCGTCCGCGCCCGGGTCGGCACCCGCCTCGAGCTGATGGTCGACTGCAACCAGGGCTGGCGCATGCCGTGGGACACCGAGCCGCCCTGGAGCCTCAAGGACGCGCTCGCGGTCGCGCGCGAGCTCGAGCGGCTCGGCGTCTACTGGATGGAGGAGCCGCTGCACCGGGGCGACCATGCCGGGATGAAGGCGCTGCGCGAGGCCACCTCGGTCCGCATCGCCGGCGGCGAGATGACCCGCCAGCTGCACGAGTTCCGCGACCTGATCGCCGGCGGCTGCCTCGACGTCCTGCAGCCGGATGCCGCGCTCGTCGGCGGCATCACGGGGCTGCGGCGCGTCGCGCTGATGGCGCAGGAGCACAACCTCGTGTTCACGCCGCACACCTGGACGAACGGCATGGGCGTGACCGCGAACGCGCACCTGACCGGCGGCCTCGTCGACGCGCCGTGGATCGAGTTTCCGTACGACCCGCCGGAGTGGGGCCTCGAGCGGCGCGACTTCATGATGGCCGAGCCGCTGCGCGTGGACGCGGGCGGCTGGATCGATCTCGGCGACGCGCCCGGCATGGGCTACGCGCTCGACGAGGAGGCGCTCGCCAGGACCCGCCTCGGCTGAGCGGGCGGGCCCGGCGCTAGTCGACGATCGACTGGTAGATCAGCGTCGTCGCCTGCTCGAGGAAGCCGTAATCCTCGGGCAGGTACTGGGCCATCACTACCGCGACCATCTGCTCCTTCGGGTCGATCAGCATCCCGGTCGTCGCGTAGCCGCTCCAGCGGAACTCGCCGACCGAACTCAGCTGGCGGTACTCCGCCGGGCTCGTGATGACCCCGACCCCGAGGCCGTAGCCCTCGCCGGGCCAGACCGGCGCGATCGAGCTGCCGAGGTGATCCTGGGTCATGAGCTCGACGGTCTTGCGCGACAGGATCCGTACGGGGCCGAGGCGGCCGCCGTTCAGCAGCATCTGCGCGAAGCGCAAGTAGTCGCCGGCCGTCGTCGCGATGCTCGTGCCGCCGAACGGCCGGCCGGTGGCGGCCGCGTAGCTGTCGCCGTTGCCGCCCATGCCGTCGCCCGGCAGGATGTGGCCGTCGGCGTCCGGGTGGTAGATCGAGGCGAAGCGCGCCTTGAGCGCCGGCGGCACGCCGAAGCTCGTGTCCTTCATGCCGAGCGGCCCGAAGATCGCCTTCTGGCAGTAGGCGTCGAACGGCATGCCGGACAGCACCTCGACGAGGCGCGCCTGTACGTCGTGCGCGAAGCCGTAGTGCCACTGCGTGCCGGGCTGGAACAGCAGCGGCATCGTCGCGAGCCTGTCGGCGAGCTCCTTGACGGACGCGACCTCGGCGTAGCCGACGCCTGCCGCGCGGTAGGCGCGGTCGACGGGCGTGGCGCCGAAGTAGCCGTAGGTGAAGCCGGCGGTGTGGCGGAAGACGTCCTCCATCGTGATCGGGCGCTTCGGGTCCTCGAGCTCCATCTCGCCGGTCGGGCCCGTACCCTTGTAGACCTTCACGCCCTTGAACGCCGGCAGATACTTCTCGAGGGGGTCCGAGAGCTGGAACTTGCCCTGCTCGTAGAGGGTCAGCAGCGCGACGCTGGTGATCGGCTTCGTCATCGAGTGGATGCGGAACAGCGCGTCCGTCGGCATCGGCCGGTGGCTCGCGACGTCCGCCTCGCCGTAGGCCTTGAGGTACGCCACCTTGCCGCGTCGCGCGACCAGCACGACGGCGCCGGCCTTGTGCCGTGCGGCGATCTCGCCCTCGAGGTAGCTGTCGAGGCGCGCGAGGCGCTCGGCGGACAGCCCCGCGGCCGCGGGCGCGGCCGCCGCGAGCAGCGGCTCCGGAACGGTCCCCGCCGCCGCGGCCGTCGCGGCCACGAACGCGAGCAGCAGGGTCGGGGCGACGATCGGGCTACGGCGGGTGGCGGTATTCATGCGCCCGAGCCTAGCAGGGATCCGATTCCGGGCAACAGGCGCCGCCGCGTCAGGGCGGCACCGCCCCGTTCGGTGGCTCGCCGATCTCGGCCAGCACCTCGGCCTCGACGACCGGGTTGCGCTCGCCGTCGGCGGTCGCGATCAGCTCCTTCGGGATGAGCAGCAGCACGGGCAGGATCAGCGCGTAGACGGCCGTGGTCGCGATCACGCAGTGCAGGAAGCCGTTCGTCGGGCTCTGCGCGTACAGCCAGGCGCCGAGCATGTCGCCGCCGCGCCACGAGAGCTCGTACGCGCCCGCGACCATCATCATCAGCGTGCCCTGCAGGCCCGGCGGGCAGGAGCGCATCGACAGGTCGCCGTACGCCGCGAACGCGATGCCGCCCATGAGCCCGATCGGCACCGCGAGCAGCAGCGCGCCGGTCGTGGAATGGATTAGCGCCAGCGGCACCATCTGCGGCACGACGATCAGCGTGCCGATCCACAGCAGCTTCCTGAGCGCCACGCGCTTGCACAGGTGCGCGTAGAGCGCAAAGGCCGGCAGGAATGACAGCAGGAAGATGCCCTGGAACGCGCCGTAGACCGAGTCCGGTGCGTGCAGCACGTCGGTCAGGTAGTACTGCAGCGGCGTGTTGGATCCCGGCGAGAACTGGAACATGAAAATGATCAGCACCGGCGGATAGATCGCCCGGTGACGGAACAGGCGGCGCAGGTCGCCGGCGAGCGTCGTGCCGCGGGCGACCGGCTGGTCGTAGGTGTGGTCGTAGACCGAACGGGGCTTCAGCGCCCCGTACAGCGCGATCAGCGCGCCGAGTCCCGCCGCGAGCTGGAACGTCTGCTGCGGCGACAGGTGGTCGGCGACATAGCCCGCGGCGAGGGCGGCGATCGCGAAGGGCAGGTTGACCAGCGTGTTCCACAGCACCGAGAGGCGCCCCGACATGAGCCGCTCCTGGCCGACGAGCGCCAGCAGGCCCTGGTAGGCACTCGAGATGAAGGCGAACGACACGACCGCGAGCAGCATGCCGGCCAGCATGACGTTGAAGGTCAGCGGCGTCAGCGACAGCCACACGAACACGACGGCGACGATCGAGCCGAACAGCATCAGGAAGCCCCGGTCGCGCAGGCCGAAGGGATTCCACAGGTCGCGTGCGAGGCCGAAGCAGAGCCCGAAGTAGAGCGGGATGCCCATCAGCATCCGGAAGCGCGCGACCTGTTCCGCGGTGGCGTGCAGGTGGTCCTTGAGGATGAAGGTCATCGCGACGTCGAAGCCGTAGCCGTTCGGCAGCGACAGGTAGAGGAGCAACGTCAGCGGCGCGAAGTAGCCGAACACCGCCCAGGTCTTCGAATCCGCGTCGGTCGAGTCAGTGGTCACGGGCGTGCTCAGGTCCATCGCGGCCGGGCGTTAGGCGCCTGTTGCGGGGAACGACCGGCGGCGGCTCAGGCGCGCGCACGGCCGCCGTCGCTGGTCGCGATCTCGGCCAGCACCTCGGCCTCGACCGCGGGGTTCGGTTGGCCGTCGGCGGTAGCGATCAGTGCCTTCGGGATCGCGAACAGCAGCGGAATCATCAGCAGCGACGTCGCGGTTCCGGCGACCACGCAATACAGGAAGCCATGCTCGGCGCTGCTTGCGTAGATGCTCGCCCCGACCCAGTCGCCGCTGCGGTAGGCGAGCTCGTACATCCCGGCGACCATCATCATCAGCGTCCCCTGCAGCCCGGGCGGCGAGGAGCGCATCGCGAGGTCCCAGAAGGTCGTGAACGCGAAGCCGCTCGCGAGTCCGACCAGCAACGAAAGCGCTAGCGCCGTCGTCATCGAGTGGATGAAGAGCAGCGGGACCGCGGCCGGCAGCCACAGGATCGTCGCGATCCAGAGCAGCGTCCTGAGCGGCAGCCGCTTGCACAGGTAGCCGTACAGCACCGCCGCCGGGATGTAGGCGGCCTGGAGCACGCCCTGCGAATAGGCGTAGACCGAATCCGGCAGGTGCAGATCGTTGGTCAGGTAGAACTGCAACGGCGTGTTGAAGCCCGGCGAGAACTGGCAGACGCAGACGAGCAGCACCGCGGGGTAGGCCGCGCGGTGGCGGGCGAGGCGCTTCAGGTCGCCGACGAAGCCGGCCCCGCGCGCGAGCGGCTGGTCGTAGGCGTGACTGAAGACCGCACGCGGCTTCCAGAGGCCCAGCACCCCGATCGACGCGCTCATCACGGCCAGCAGCAGGAACGTGTGCACCGGCAGCAGGTGCTCGGCGAGGAAGCCGGACGCGAACGCGCCGAGCGCGTAGGGCGCGGAGCTCACCGCGTTCCAGAGCGCGCTCAGCCGCCCGGACATGAGCTGCTCCTGGCTGACGAGCGTCATGAGCCCGCGGGCCGCGGCGGTGACGAACGAGAACGAGGACATCACCAGCAGCATCCCGGCCAGGAGTCCTGCGTAGGACAGCGGCGCCTGCGCGATCCAGGCGAACAGCGCCGCGGTGATCCCGCCGAACAGCATCATGAAGCCCCGGTCCCTCAGGCCGAACGGGTTCCACAGGTCGCGCGCGAGCCCGAAGCAGAACGAGAGGTACACCGGGATCGCGGTCAGCAGCCGGAAGTCCGCGACCTGGTCTGCAGAGGCCCTGAGCTCGTTCTTCAGCATGAACGAGGTCGCGATGTCGAGCAGCATGCCGTTCGGGATCACGAGGAACACGAGCAGCGTCAGCGGCGTGAAGTACGCGAAGACCGGACCGGCCTTCGCGGGGGGCGTGGGAGCGTTCGTGGCCAGGTGGTCCCCCGGGCTCGTTCGGAGCGGCGTCACCGATCCTAGCAGGCCGAGCGCCCACTGGCGCTCGCCGGCGCCCGGTTCAGAACCGCAGCGACAGGCAGCTGAGGCCGCCGTCCATCTTGCGAAACTCGCTCATCTCGAGCGCCAGCGGGTGGTAGCCGAGCCGCTCGAGTTCCGCCGCAAAGCGCGGGTAGCCGGCGGCGATGAGCACGCGGTCGTTGACCCGGATGCAGTTGGCCGCGTAGCTCTCGTCGGCCGGAACCGTCACCTGCTCGTAGGCGGCGAAGGCCGGCAGCTTCGGCAGGCCGGCGGCGACCGCGAGCCGGCCGTCGCCGAGGTAGGAGATGCCGGTCTTGAGGTGCAGGAGGCCGGGGACCACGCGGATGTCGACGAGGGTCGCCGCGTAGCCGAGATCGCCGAGCAGCCCCGCGAGCTGGCGCGCGCCGTGCTCGTCGGTGCGCGCCGTGATGCCGATCAGGATGCCGCTGTCGGTCTCGCAGACGTCGCCGCCGTCGACCGTCCCGGGCGCGGTAATCCGCGCGGGATGGTGGTAGTGCCGGGCCAGCGCCGCGGCGATCACCTCGGTCTCGCCGGCACGCGTGGCGGCGCCGGGACGGGTGATGACCGCGCCCTTCGCCGTCACGATCGCGGTGTCCTCGACGAAGGTGCCGTCGGGGTAGCGCGGGTCGGCCGGCAGCGTCGTCGTCCGCAGGCCGCAGGCCTCGAGCGCCGCGGCGTAGCGGCGGTGCTGCTCGAGGGCGCGCGCGAGTACCGGTGCGCCCTCGGCCGAGCTCGTGATGCCGGCCGCGAAGTTGCCGCCCGGCAGGCGCAGCAGCGCGTGCGAGAAGCGCGTGCTCAATTCAGCGCCCCTTCCACTCGGGCTTACGCTTCTCCGAGAAGGCGCGCGTGCCCTCGAGCAGATCCTCCGAGCGCGCGACCTTCATGACCGCGTTGAGCGCGTCGTGCACCTCGAAGGCGGCGTTCTGGCTCACCATCTCGGTGTGCTGCAGGAGCTGTTTCAGCGCGGGGAACAGCAGCGGCGGGCCATCCGCCAGCATCTGCGCGACCTCGCGCGCCTTGGCGAGCGACGCGCCCTTCGGCACGATCCAGTTGCAGAGGCCCCAGTGCTTGGCCTCGGTCGCGTCCATCGCGCGCCCGGTGAACAGCATCTCGACCGCGACGTGGTACGGGATGCGGCGCCTGAGCTTGATGCCAGCGGCGTCCGGCACGACGCCGACCTTGATCTCGGGCAGCGCGAAGCGCGCGTGCTCCTCCATGACGATCAGGTCGGTGCCGAGCACCATCTCGAAGCCGCCGCCGTAGGCGATGCCGTTGACCGCCGAGATGATCGGCTTGTCGAGGTTGCGCGGGTAGTTGAGGCCGCCGAAGCCGGCGACGCCCCAGTCGGAGTCGGTCGGCTCGCCGGCGGCCGCGCCCTTGAGGTCCCAGCCGGGGCAGAAGAACTTCTCGCCGGCGCCGGTCAGGATGCCGATGCGCAGCTCCGGGTCCTTCTGGAAGCCGGTCCAGATGTCGTTGAGCCGGAGGCTCATGGCGCGGTCGATCGCGTTGGCCTTCGGCCGGTCGAGCGTGACCTCGAGGATCGCGCCCTTGCGCTCGGTGCGTACGCCGTCGGTCATGTCAGTGTCCCTCGGTGAGTCGGATCAGCACGTCGACGGCCACGACGCCGTGGCCGGACGGGCGGACGATGATCGGGTTGACGTCGAGTTCGGCGAGCAACTCCACGTGCGCTTCGGCGTAGCGCGTGACCGCGAGCACGGCGGCGACCAGCGCCTCGACGTCCCCCGCGGGCTTGCCGCGAAAGCCCGCCAGCAGCTTCGCGACCCGCAGCCGGCCAATGGCGGCGCGCACGGCATCGGCCGTGAACGGCGGCAGCAGACTCGTGCTGTCCCTCAGGTACTCGGTCAGTACGCCGCCGGCGCCGAGCACCAGCACCTGGCCGAACTGCGGGTCGACGGTGATGCCGACCAGGACCTCGGCGACTCCGTCGGCGACCATCTGCTCGACCAGCACGCGGTCGGCGAGCGTCGCGAGCCGCGTCGCGGCGGCGCCCGCCTCGGCGGCCGAACGCACGTTGAGGACGACGCCGCCGACGTCGGACTTGTGGGCCAGGTCCGCGGACAGGGCCTTGATGACGACCGGGAAGCCGATCGCCTCGGCTGCGGCCACGGCCTCAGCCGGCGCGACCGCCCGGGCCGCCGGCACCGGCAGGCCGAAGGCCGCGAGCGCCGCCTTGCCGGCGTTCTCGGCGAGCGTGCGCGCGGCTCCGGGGCTGCGCCGCGGGATCCTGAGCTGGACCGCCGGCGCCGTGCGCCACGCGAGGCCGATCTGGGCGGCGAGGTCGAGCGCCTCGAGCGCCTCGCGCTGGCCCTGCAGGGGCATCACGCCCCCCGCGAGCAGCTGCTCGCGCAGCGCCGGGTAGATCGTCTCGGGCAGCGCCGCGAGCAGCGCAGCGCGCGTCGGCGCGCCCTGGCTCGCGGCGATGAACTCGCTGATCGGCATCACGAAAGTCGACGGGTCCGCGCGGTCGTCCGGCGGGCAGTCGAGCATGTAGGCCGCGACGTCGTAACCGGCGTGGAGCACGGCGTCGAAGGTGGCGCGCAGCGCGTCGCGGTCGAACCAGGAGTAGGTGTGCACGTCGAAGGGATTGGCGATCGTGACCCGGTCGCCGACCACGCCGTGCAGCCGCGCCGTGGCCGCAGGGCTGAACGGCGGGAACTCGAGCGCGGTGTGGCGCGCGATGTCCGAGATCATCGCCATGTCGCCGCCGGAGTGCCCGAAGACCAGCGTCCGCCGGCCAGGGAGCGGGCCGCCGACGTGCAGCACCTTGAGCGTCTCGCACAGCGAGCCGAGCGTCTCGCAGCGCGCGACTCCTGCCTGCCGGCAGTAGGCGTCGAACACCTGGTCGGCGCCGGCGAGCGAGCCGGTGTGGGTCGCGGCGGCCCGAACGGCCGCGGCGGTCCGCCCCGCCTTGAGGAGCGCGATCGGCTTGCCGGCGGCGCGTGCGCGGTCGACCGCGCGGGCGAAGCGCGCGACGTCCTTGACGCCCTCGAGGTACAGACCGAAGGCCGTGACGCGCGGGTCCTCGCACAGCGCCTCGATCAGGTCCTCGACCGCGAGCCGCGACTGGTTGCCGACCGAGATCAGGTAGCCGATGGGCAGCGAGCGGTCGTTGAAGGTCAGCGTCAGCGAGATCGTGCCGCTCTGGCACAACAGCGCGACGCCCCGCTCGGGCCGTCCGCCGACCACCTGGTCGGGCCAGAGCGCGACGCGGTCGAAGAAGTTGATGAGGCCGTAGCAGTTGGGTCCCGTGAACGGCAGGTCGCCGGAGCCCGCGAGCAGCGCCTGCGTCAGCTCGCGGCCGCGCTCGGTGCCGGTCTCGTCGAAGCCCGAGGCGAAGCAGACGAAGCCCCCCGTGCCGCGACGGGCGAGCGCGGTCGCGACGGCGGGGATGTCGGCCGCAGGCGCCGCGAGGAAGGCCGCGTCGGGCGCGCCCGGCAGTTCGTCGACCGAGCGGTAGTAGCGCGTCGTCGCGTCGGACGGGCGCGTCGGGTGGATGCGCCAGGTCTCGCCGGTGTAGCCGATGCGGCGCCCGGACTCGGCGACGTGGTCGGTCCAGCCGCCGCCGACGAGCGCGATGGTGCGCGGCGCGAGCAGGCGCTCGAGGCGGCCGAGGCTCATTCAGCGCTTCTTGAGCGCGAGTTCGCGCGACCGCGGGCCGGTCCAGCCGCTGCCGCCGAACGCGGCGCGCAGCCGCTCGATCGCGGCCTGGACGTCGGCGGGGAAGGGCGCGGCGCCCGGCTTCTCGCCCTGGTGCACGTGCAGCAGCATGAACTCGGCGGTTGCCACCGGCTTCGGGTGGCGGGCGATGCGCACGTCGCAGCCGATGTGCAGGCGCTTCTGGTCCGCGCCGAGCACGACCGCGTCGATCTCGAGCGTGTCCGCGGCCTTGACCTCCTCGAGCCAGTGCATGTGCATCTCGAGCGAGTAGAGCGTGTTGCGCGTGCGGGCGCGGTAGCCGGCGTCGATGCCGACCCGCTCCATCAGCGCGTCGATCGCGTCGCTGAGCACGACCACGTAGTAGGCGTCGCGCAGGTGCCCGTTGTAGTCGATCCACTCGGGCCGAATCGCCGAGCGGAAGATCGTCGTGCCGGCCATGGCGGGCGCGTCAGCCGAGCTTCAGGCGCTCGCGGACCTCGGCCGGGCCGATGATCCGGGCGCCCATTGCCTCGACGATGCCGCGGGCCTTGGTCACGAGCTGCGCGTTGCTCGCGTACACGCCCTTGCTGAGGTACAGGTTGTCCTCCAGGCCGACGCGGACGTTGCCGCCGACCAGCACCGACTGGGCGGCCCACGGCATCTGCATGCGGCTGATGCCGAACGAGGTCCAGACGGCGTCGGCGGGCAGCGTATTGACCATCGCCAGCAGGTGGCCGGTGTCGGCCGGCATTCCCCAGGCGATGCCCATGCAGAGCTGGATCAGCGGCGGCGGGAGCACCAGGCCCTCCTTAATCATCTGCCGCACGAACCAGAGGTTGCCCGTGTCGAAGATCTCGAACTCGGGCTTGACGCCCAGGTCCTTGCAGATCGCGGCGCCCTGGCGCAGGTAGTTCGGGGTCGAGACGTAGGCGCGGTTGCCGTCGCCGAAGTTGAGGCTGCCGCAGTCGAGCGTGCAGATGTCCGGGCGGTACTTGCCCTCGTGGCACAGGTCAATGACGTGCCGCATCCGGTCTTCCTGGCTGCAGAAGTCGCTGCCCGGGGCCGGCGTGTCCTTGATCCCGTGCTCGCCGATCACGATGTAGCCGCCCATGCCGCAGGTCAGGTTGACCAGCACGTCGGTGCCGCTCTCGCGGATTGCCTTGACGACCGCGCGGTAGTGCTTGGTCTCCATGCTGAACGCGCCCGTCTCCGGCTCGCGGACGTGGATGTGCACGATCGCGGCGCCAGCCTTGGCGGCGTCGACCGCGGCCGCCGCGATCTCGGCGGGCGTCACCGCGCAGTGCGGGCTCTTCGTCACCTTGGTGTCGTCGCCGGTGATGGCGCAGGTGATCATCACGTCGTTGTTCATGGCACTCCCTCGGGACCGCGGATCGTCATATTATCGCGCCCATAATATTTACACCACCGCGCGCCGGGACCAGCCGGAGGACCCGGCGGCGTGGGATACTGCCGCTTCACGGGGGTATAGCCATGAAGAAGACGCTCGGAGCGTACCTGATCGAGGTACTCGAGGCGCGCGGGGTCGGGCACGTGTTCGGCATCCCGGGCGTGCACAACCTCGAGCTCTACCGGGGCCTCGCGGCCTCGAAGGTCCGACATGTCGCCGCGCGGCACGAGCAGGGCCTCGGCTTCATGGCCGACGGCTACGCGCGGGTGTCGGGTCGGCCCGGAATCTGCTTCACGATCACCGGTCCCGGGCTCACCAACATCGTCACCGCGATGGCCCAGGCCTACGGGGACTCGATCCCGCTCGTCGTCATTGCCAGCGAGAACCGGCGCGGCGAGCTCGGCAGCGGCCGCGGCTTCCTGCACGAGATGCCGGACCAGCTCGGGGTCGCCGCGCGCGTCTGCGGCATGAGCCGCCGGATCACGGCTCCCGAGCAGCTGCCCGAGGCGCTCGACCTCGCGCTCGCGGGAGCCGTGGGGCTCCGGCCGCGCCCGGCCTACATCGAGATCCCCCGCGACGTCATCACGGAGGATGCCTCCGGCCTGCCGGCACCGACCGCCGGTCGGCAGCCGCTGCGGCCGGCCGCCGAGTCGGGCGCGGTGGCCGCCGCCGCGCGGCGGCTCGCGGCCGCCGAGGCG
>JBBINS010000035.1:0-20034 GCA_037443765.1 Gammaproteobacteria bacterium | reverse complement strand
GCTGACGAGCGGCAGCGGCACGCCGACCACCGGCAGGATGCCGCTGACCATGCCGGTGTTGACGAACGCGTAGACGAAGAACGTCAGCGCGAAGCTGCCGCAGACCAGGCGGCCGTAGGTGTCCTGCGTCTCGGAGGCGAGATACAGCGCGCGGCCGATCACCGTCAGGTACAGGCCGAGCAGCACGAGCTGGCCGAGCAGGCCGAGTTCCTCGCCGATCACCGCGAAGATGAAGTCGGTCGAGCGCTCCGGCAGGAATTCGAGCTGCGCCTGGCTGCCGTTCATCCAGCCCTTGCCGAACACGCCGCCCGAGCCGATCGCGATCTGCGACTGGATGCTGTGGTAGCCGGCGCCGAGCGGGTCCTGCGACGGGTCGAGGAAGGTCAGCACCCGCTGCCGCTGATAGTCGTGCATGAAGTGCCAGGCGACCGGCACCGCGGCGCCGAGCGCCGCGACGCCCGCGACGATCACGAGCGTCGACATGCCGGCGAGGAACAGCACCAGGATTCCGGCCGAGGCGACGAGCAGGGCTGTGCCGAGGTCGGGCTGCTTGGCGATCAGCGCGGCAGGCACGGCGACGATCGCGAGCAGCACCAGCACATCCCGGAACGACGGCGGCAGCGGGCGCTCGTGCAGGTACCAGGCGCACATCATCGGCACCGCGAGCTTCATGATCTCCGACGGCTGGAACCGCACCGGGCCGACCGTCAGCCAGCGCTGCGCGCCCTTGCCGACCGTGCCGTGCACGGCGACCACGACGAGCAGCACGATGCCGATCCCGTAGAGCAGCGGCGAGACGCGCCTCAGCCACGCCGGCGGAACCTGCGCGAGCGCGACCAGCGTCACCAGCGCGAGCACGAGGTACTCGACCTGCCGGAGCCACTGCGCGAAGTTCTCGCCCGTCGCGCTGTAGAGCACGAACAGGCCGAAGGCCGCGACCGCGGCGAGCGCGGCCAGCAGCGGCCCGTCGAGGTGCAGGCGCCGCAGCAGCACCGCCGAGGCGGTCAGCGTGCGCCGCGTGGTCGAGTATTCGCCTTCGTCGTACAGCATGTTCATTCGGTCTTCAGGATCGCGGCGGGCGCCGCGTCGTACTTGCCGAGCAGGAACGCGTCGAACACGCGCCGCGCGACCGGGCCCGCCGCGCTGCCGCCGTGGCCGCCGTTCTCCACCAGGACCGCCACCGCGAGCTTGGGATCGTCCGCCGGCGCGAAGGCGATGAACAGTGCGTGGTCGCGGAGCCGCTCCGCGACGTTCTTGGCCACGTACTTCTCGTTCGTGCCGAGGCTGAACACCTGCGCGGTACCGGTCTTGGCGGCGATCTTGTAGCTCGCGCCGTGGGCGATCGCGCTCGCCGTGCCGCCGGCCTGCGTGACCCGCTCCATGCCCTCGACGACGATGTCCCAGGAGTGCTCATCCTTGAGCTCGATGGTCGGTTCCGGCTCCGGCGGCAGCTTGCGGATGGCGCCGGTTGTGGCGTCGCGCACCGCGGTCACGAGCCGCGGTCGGAAGTTCTTGCCGTGGCCGGCGAGGATCGCGGCGGCGTGCGCGAGCTGCAGCGGGGTCACGAGCAGATAGCCCTGCCCGATGCCGACGCTGACCGTCTCACCCGGGAACCAGGCCTGCTTGTACTTCTGCTGCTTCCACTCCGACGACGGCACGAGCCCCGGCAGCTCGCCGCCGACGTCGATGCCGGTCGGCTTGCCGAGGCCGAGCTTCGTGAGCGCATCGTGGACGCGGTCGATGCCCAGAATGTCGGCGAGCGCGTAGAAGTAGACATCGCACGAGGTCTGGATGGCCTTGCGCATGTCGACCATGCCGTGGCCTTCCTTCTTCCAGTCGTGGTACGGGCGACTCGAGCCCGGCAGCGTGAAGTAGCCGCGGCAGTAGCGCGCCGCGTTCGGGTCCACGGCGTTGTACTGCAGGCCGGCGAGCGCCATCAGTGGCTTCACGGTCGAGCCGGGCGGGTAGGCGCCCCGCAGCGCGCGGTCGAACAGCGGCCGGTCGAGATCGTCGCGCAGCGCCGCGTACTCGTGGCCGGAGATCCCGCGCGTGAACTTGTTGGGGTCGAACGTCGGCACCGACACGAGCGCGACGACGTCGCCGGTGTCGGGTTCGATCGCGACCACGGCGCCGCGGCGGCCGGCGAGCGCCTCCTCGGCGACCTTCTGCACCCGCATGTCGAGCCCGAGGAACAGGTCGTTGCCGGCGCGCGGCCGCCGCGTCTCGAGCTCGACCGTGCCGCCGCCGAGCCGGTCGACGCGCCGGCCCTGCGCGTTCACGAGCACCTGGCGGAAGCCCGCGTCGCCGTGCAGCTCCTGCTCGTACGTGCCCTCGAGCCCGATCTTGCCGATCAGCAGCGAGCCGGCGTACTGGTCGCGGTCGATGCGCTTCAGGTCTTCCTCGGAGATCGCCGCGACGTAGCCGAGCGCGTGCACGCCGGCATTGCCGTACGGGTACCAGCGCGCGAGCCGGGTCTGGATCTCGACGCCCGGGAACTCGAACTGCCGCACCGCGAAGGTCGCGATGTCGGCGTCGGAAAGCGAGAGCCTGAGCGGCACCGCCTCGAACTTCCGGCCCGTGCGGATCATGCGGTCGAGCGCGGGTACCTGGTCCGGTTCCAGCAGGCCGATCGCGGCCAGCCGCCGCAGCGTGTCGGGCACGTCCGCGACTTGCTCGGGGGTGAGCTCGAGCGTGTAGGCGGGCGTGTTCTCGGCGATCACGGTGCCGTGACGGTCGTACATCAGGCCGCGGTCGGGGGGCAGCGGCTCGAGCCGCACGCGGTTGCCCTGCGAAAGGTCGACGTAGTAGTCGTGCTTCAGCACCTGCAGCAGGAACAGCCGGCCGCCGACCACCAGCAGCAGCGTCGCCGCGGCGATCGCGGCGAACAGGATGCGGCCCACGAATAACCGCTGTTCCGACCAGTGATCCTTGATGCGGACCGAGCGGCGCATCGCTTCAGCGCCGGGTCAGCAGGCGGCCGAGGTAGCCGGTCAGCACCGGCCACAGCAGCGCGCCGGTCGCCACCGGCAGCCAGCGGACCCAGGCGTTGAGCGGGTGGCCCGTGACGCCGTCGATCCAGAACAGCAGGAACTGGTAGAGCAGCAGCAGCAGCAGCACGACGAGCGCCTGCTGCGACAGCGGGTACATGCGCATGCGCAGGTGGAACCGGTGCACGAGGAAGGCGACCACGACGAAGGCGAGGGCGTTCTCGCCGAGCACGACGCCGTGGAACGCGTCGAGCGCGACGCCCGCGATCCACGCGGTCACGAGTCCTCCCGCGCGCGGCAGCATCAGCGCGAACCAGATCACCGTCAGCAGCAGGAAGTCGGGGCGCAACAGGTCGAGCACGTGCGGCAGCGGCACGGCCGACAACACGAGCGCGACCAGCGCCACGACCAGCAGCATCAGCCGCGGGCTCTTGGCGTCGCCGATCATCGCGTCGGTGCCGGGCGCGGCTTGGCGCGCGTGTCGCGCTGCGGCGCCGGCGGTGGCGGCGGCTCGGCCTCGGGCAGCGCGACCCGCGGCTTGGACCACAGCAGCAGCACCTCGCGGTCGCGGTCGAGCCCCGCCGCCGGTCGCGCATTGACGATCGCGAGCGGCTGGCTCGGGTCGCGCTTGACCTCCGTGATGCGCGCGACCGGCAGGCCGGCCGGGAACACGCCGCCGAGGCCCGACGAGACGAGCAGGTCGTCGGCCTGAACGTCGGCGTTGCGGGGCAGGTACGGCAGCGCCAGCCGATCGCTGTCGCCGGTGCCGACCGCGATGGTCCTGAGGCCGTTGCGCTCGACCTGCACCGGGATCGCGTGCGTCGGGTCGGACAGCAGAATCACCTCCGCCGCCAGCGGCCCGACGTTGATCGTCTGGCCGACGACGCCGCTCGCGTCGATGATCGGCTGGCTGCGGGTGACGCCGTCCCGCGTGCCGCGGTCGATCAGCACCCGGTGCCGCAGCCGGTCGAGGTCGACGCGCATGACGGTCGCGGCCTGGACGTGCTCGGCGTCGCGCGGCGCGGCGTTGACGAGCGCCCGCAGCCGCTGGTTCTCCTGCTCGATCGCCTCGAGCCGGAGGAGCTTGAGGTCGTTCTCGCGCGCCGTGTTCCGCAGCGACTCGTTCTCGGCGAGCAGATCGTGACGGGTGCGGGTCGACGCCGAGAGCCAGTCCCAGGCCGCGACCGGCGAGTGCACCAGCATCTGCAGAGGCCAGGCGGCGGCGGAGAGCCCCGAACGGATCATCGCGAGCCCCTGCTGGCGGTGATCGGCCACCATCAGTCCGATCGACAGGGCGATCAGCACGAGCGCCCGCAGGCCGAGCGTCGAAACGCGCGGCGGAGCATAACGGGCACCGGGCTCTCTCAGGGCCGGCAACCGGATACTCCCGTCACGGGATCATTGCAGGCCGAAGGCGCCGGGGTGCTCTTCGGACAGCTCCAGGATCCGCCCGCCGCCCCGGGCGACGCAGGTCAGCGGATCGTCGGAGATGATGACCGGCAGCCCCGTCTCTTCCATCAGCAGCTTGTCGATGTCCTTGAGCAGCGCGCCGCCGCCGGTGAGCACGATGCCGCGCTCGGCGACGTCGGCGCCGAGTTCGGGAGGCGTCTGCTCGAGCGCCTGCTTGACCGCGCCGACGATGCCCTGCAGCGGCTCCTGCAGCGCCTCGAGGATCTCGTTGGAATTGAGCGTGAAGCTGCGCGGCACGCCCTCGGAGAGGTTGCGGCCCTTGACCGACATCTCGCGCACCTGCTGGCCGGGGTAGGCCGAGCCGATCTCGATCTTGATGCGCTCGGCGGTCGCCTCGCCGATCAGGATGCCGTAGTTGCGTCGCACGTAGTTGACGATCGCGTCGTCGAAGCGGTCGCCGCCGATGCGCGCCGACGCCGCGTAGACGATGCCGTTCAGCGAGATCACCGCGACCTCGGACGTGCCGCCGCCGATGTCGAGCACCATCGAGCCGCGCGGCTCCTGCACCGGCAGGCCCGCGCCGACCGCGGCGGCCATCGGTTCGTCGATCAGGAACACGCTGCGCGCGCCTGCGCCCTCGGCCGACTCCTTGATCGCGCGCCGCTCGACCTGGGTCGAGCCGTACGGCACGCAGACGAGCACCCGCGGGCTCGGCCGCAGGAAGCGGTTGCCGTGCACCTTGTTGATGAAGTACTGCAGCATCTTCTCGGTGTACGTGAAGTCGGCGATCACTCCGTCCTTCATCGGCCGCACCGCGGTGATGTGGCCCGGCGTCCGGCCGAGCATGTTCTTCGCTTCGGCGCCGACCGCGACGATGGTCTTGCCGCCGCGGGCCGGTTCGTCGCGCACGGCGACGACCGAGGGCTCGTTGAGAACGATTCCCTTGCCGCGAACGTAGATCAGCGTATTGGCGGTGCCGAGGTCGATGGAGACGTCGTTGGAGAAATAGCCGCGAAGGCTCTTGAACATGGGTACTCGGTCGGTGGGTGGGCGAATGAGGTGACAGAACCGGAGGAGGCCAACATAAGGCCGTGCCGGCGATTCGGGTAATTTATCAACGAGGACGACAATTCACAAGGCGACGTGTATGATTGATAAGGAAATTTTGCAGCGCAATTGCCCAATCCAGACATGAGCCTTACCCGCAGAGACGTTGAGGGAATCGCCCACCTCGCCCGTCTTGAGATCACCGAAGGCGAACTGCCCGTCTACGTCGACAGCCTCTCGAAGATCCTGTCCTTCGTCGAGCAGCTGAATGCGGCCCGGACCGCGGACGTCGAGCCGATGGCCCACCCGCTCGAGGGCGAGGTCCAGCGGCTGCGGCCGGACGCCGTCACCGAGACCGACCGTCACCAGAAATACCAGGCGAACGCCCCGCTCGTCGCGGGCGCGCTCTACGTCGTTCCGAAGGTGATCGAGTGAGCCTGCACGCGCGCAGCCTGGCCGAACTCGCGGCGGGCCTGAAGGCGAAGGAATTCTCCGCGGTCGAGCTCGCGCGGCACTTCCTCGCCCGGATCGCGGCCGCGAACCCCGCGCTCAACGCGTTCCTGACGGTCACCGCCGAGCGGGCGCTCGCGGACGCCGCGCGAGCCGACGCCGCGCAGGCCGCCGGCACGGCCGGCCCGCTGACCGGCGTGCCGATCGCGCACAAGGACATCTTCTGCACCGACGGCATCAAGACCAGCTGCGGCTCGAAGATGCTCGACAACTTCGTCGCGCCGTACGACGCGACCGTGGTCGGGCGCCTGGCGGCCGCCGGCACGGTGCTCGTCGGCAAGACGAACATGGACGAGTTCGCGATGGGCTCGTCGAACGAGACGAGCTATTACGGGCCGGTCAAGAACCCCTGGGACCTCGCCAAGGTGCCGGGCGGCTCGTCCGGCGGCTCCGCCGCCGCGGTCGCCGCGCGGATCGTGCCGGCCGCGACCGGCACCGACACCGGCGGCTCGATCCGCCAGCCGGCCGCGCTCGTCGGCATTTCCGGCATCAAGCCGACCTACGGCCGCGTGTCGCGCTACGGCATGATCGCCTTCGCCTCGAGCCTCGACCAGGCCGGGATCCTGGCGCCGTCGGCCGAGGACTGCGCGCTGCTGCTGCGGGCGATGGCCGGCTTCGACCCGCGCGACTCGACCTCGGTCGACGCGCCGGTGCCGGACTACGTGGCCGAGCTCGCGGCGCCCCTCAAGGGCGTGCGCGTGGGCGTGCTCAAGGAGTTCTTCGCCGCCGGCCTCGACGGCGCGACCGGCGCGCTCGTCGAGGCCGCGATCGCGCAGCTGCGCGAGCTCGGTGCCGAGGTCGTCGGGGTCAGCTGCCCGAACCTGCCGCTGTCGGTGCCGACCTACTACGTCGTCGCGCCGGCCGAATGCTCGTCGAACCTGTCGCGCTTCGACGGCGTGCGCTTCGGTCACCGCTGCAAGGAGCCGCGCGACCTCATGGACCTCTACAAGCGCTCGCGCGGCGAGGGTTTCGGGGCCGAGGTCAAGCGCCGCATCATGACCGGCACCTACGTGCTGTCGGCGGGCTACTACGACGCGTATTACCTGAAGGCGCAGAAGGTACGCAGCCTGATCACCGCCGACCTCAAGCGCGCGTTCGCCGAGGTCGACGTGCTAGTCGGCCCGACCTCGCCGACGCCGGCGTTCGACATCGGCGCCAAAGTGGACGACCCGATCACGATGTACCTGAACGACATCTACACGATTGGCGCCAACCTCGCGGGCGTGCCCGCGATGTCGGTTCCGTGCGGCTTCGTCGGCGGGCTGCCCGTCGGCCTGCAGCTGATCGGCCCGCATTTCGGCGAGAGCCGGCTGCTCGCGACGGCGCATGCCTACCAGCGCGAGACCGACTTCCACCGCCGGGTGCCGGCGGCGTACGCCTGAGGTACGCGCGATGAACCAGAACATTGTCGGCGATGGCTGGGAGGTCGTGATCGGCCTCGAGATCCACGCCCAGCTCGCCACCCGCTCGAAGATCTTCTCCGGCTCGCCGACCGCCTACGGCGCGGCGCCGAACACCCAGGCCAGCCTCGTCGATCTCGGCTATCCCGGTACGCTGCCGGTGCTGAACCAGGACGCGGTACGCATGGCCGTCAAGTTCGGTCTCGCGACCGGCGCGACGATCGCGTCGCGCTCGGTCTTCGCGCGCAAAAACTACTTCTATCCCGACCTGCCGAAGGGCTACCAGATCAGCCAGTACGAGCGGCCGGTCGTCGAGGACGGCTCGCTCGAGATCGTGCTTGAGGACGGCAGCAAGAAGACCATCGGCATCACGCGCGCGCACCTCGAGGAGGACGCCGGCAAGTCGCTGCACGAGGGCCTGGCGAACGCGAGCGGCATCGACCTCAACCGGGCGGGTACGCCGCTCCTCGAGATCGTCTCGGAGCCCGACCTGCGCTCGGCCAAGGAGGCGATCGCGTACCTCAAGAAGGTGCACACGCTCGTGCGCTACCTCGAGATCTGCGACGGCAACATGCAGGAAGGCTCGTTCCGCTGCGACGCCAACGTCTCGGTGCGCAAGCTCGGCAAGACCGAGTTCGGAACCCGCTGCGAGATCAAGAACGTCAACTCGTTCCGCTTCGTCGAGAAGGCCATCAACTTCGAGGTCGAGCGCCAGATCGACGTGCTCGAGGGTGGCGGCAGCATCGTCCAGGAGACGCGCCTGTACGACTCGGCCAAGGATGAGACGCGGTCGATGCGCTCCAAGGAGGAGGCGAACGACTACCGCTACTTCCCGGACCCCGACCTGCTGCCGCTGGTGATCGAGCCGGCGTTCGTCGACCAGGTCCGCGCGACCCTGCCGGAGCTGCCCGACGAGAAGGCGGCGCGCTTCGCGCTCCACTACGGCCTGTCGGCGTACGACGCCGGCGTCCTGACCTCGAGCCGCGAGCTCGCCGATTTCTACGAGGCGGTCGTGCGCGAGGTCGGCGGCGGCGCGCCGAGCGCCAAGCTCGCGGCCAACTGGGTCATGGGCGATTTCTCGGCGTTCCTCAACCGCGACGGCCTCGAGATCGCGGCGGCCCGCGTGCCGGCGCCCGCGCTCGCGGGGCTACTGCGCCGCATCCAGGACGAGACCATCTCCGGCAAGATCGCCAAGGAGGTCTTCGAGCTCATGTGGGCCGACGCTGCCGGGGCGGACGCGGTGATCGAGGCCAAGGGCCTCAAGCAGATCACCGACACGACTGCGATCGAGGCGGCGATCGAGGCGGTGATGGCGGCGAATCCCAAGCAGCTCGCCGAGTACCGCTCCGGCAAGGACAAGCTGTTCGGCTTCTTCGTCGGCCAGACGATGAAGGCGACGCAGGGCAAGGCGAACCCGGCCCAGCTCAACGAACTGCTGAAGAAGAAGCTCGCCGGTCCCTAAGGCCCATTGCGCGACGGCGACACCCTGCGGCGGTTCCTGTTCGAGCGCTTCCCGGTGCGCGGCTACGTCGTGCACCTCGACGCCTCCTGGCGCGCACTGATCGAGCACCACGCCTACCCGGCGACGGTGCGCGACACGCTCGGCGAGTCGGCCGCCGCTACCATGCTGCTCGCGGCGACGCTCAAGTTCGACGGCCTGCTGACGCTGCAGATACAGGGGCCTGGCCCGATGCACCTGCTGGTTGTCCAGGCAACCCACCGCATGGCGGTGCGCGGCGTCGCGCGCTGGCGAGGCGAGCTGCCGGCGGCGCGGCCGAGCCTCGAGGCGCTATCGGGCGGCGGCCAGCTGACCGTCACCGTCGAGAACGCCGACCGCAGTTCGCGCTACCAGGGCATCGTGCCGCTCTCCGGCGACGGGCTCGCGGACTGCTTCGAGGCCTATTTCGCCCGCTCGGAGCAGCTGCCGACGCGATTGTGGCTCGCGGCGACGCCGGAGCGCGCGGCGGGACTGCTGCTGCAGCGCCTGCCGAGCGGCGCGACCGCCTCGGCCGAGGAGATCGAGCACTCGGCGGCGGCCGGTGACGAGGACTGGAACCGCGTCGTGCACCTCGCCTCGACGCTGACGCCGGAGGAACTCACGGGCCTCACCGGCGACGAGCTGCTGCGCCGCCTGTTCCACGAGGAGGACGTGCGGCTGTTCGATCCCGGGCCGGTGTTCTTCCAGTGCACCTGCTCGCGCGAGCGCGTCAGCGGCATCCTCCGGTCGATCGGCGAGGCCGAGGTGCGCGACATCCTCGCCGAGCGCGGCTCGGTGGAGGTGCGCTGCGAGTTCTGCAACCGCGCCTGGCAGTACGACGCCGTCGACGTCGCCGGGCTCTTTGCCGACGCGGGCCCCGTCAGCGGACCGCGCGCGCTCCAGTAACGGCGCCACTCCGGCCCGTCGCGGGCCGATTCCCGTTGGCCGCCCCCGCTGGCCGTTCCGTAACCCCGTTCTTGTGCGGCCGTCATTGACGTGCCTAGACTCGGATCGCCGACGTCGATGCCTTGCGTGTTCAGTGACCGAACCGGAGGACCGTCATGCCGTCAGCTACCCTCTTGCACTCCTTCCCCGTGCCGCTCGGTCGCCGCGGCACCGCGGCGGCTACGGTCGTCGCCCTGCACCTGCTGCTCGTCGCGGCACTGATCACCGGAATCGCGGTGCAGGTGCCGAAGGTCGACGTCACGCTGCGGCCGCCGCCCGTCGACGCGCGGCAGCAGCCCGAGCCCGAAGTCGCGGCGGTGAGCCTCGGGCTCAAGGACCAGTGGACGCTGCCGCGACGGACGGCCGACCCGGAGTGGGAGTTGCCGCCGCTGCCCCGGGTCACGGGTGGCGACGGGCCGACGGCCGAGCCGGCCCGCATCGAGGCGCCGCCGGCCGGGCCGCAGGAGACGCGCAGCGCGCGCGTGCTGCGCCCGGAGGAGCCGCCGTACCCCGCGGCCGCGCGTCGCCTCGGTGAGCAGGGTGTGGTCCTCGTGCGCGTGCTGGTCGGCGTCGACGGCCATGCCGAGCAGGTCGAGCTCGCGGGCTCGAGCGGCTCGCCGCGGCTCGACGACGCGGCGCTGCGGTCGGTGCGCCGCTGGCTGTTCCGGCCCGCCGGGTCGGGCGAGGGACCGGTCGCGAGCTGGACCACCGTGCGGGTCGTGTTCCGGCTGACGGGCTAGCAAGCGGGCTCATCCGGCGGGCGACGTCCGCCGTGGATGCCGGCCGCCGTCGTCAGTGGCGGCCCGCCTCGACCTCGCGGATGTAGTCGGCGCCGCCCAGCGCGTTCATCTGCTCGATGATCCACGCCTGGCGCCGGTAGAGGTACGCGCTCGGGTGATCGACGCGCAGCTTGCGCGGGTTCGGCAGCACCGAGGCGAGCAGCGCGCCCTGCGCCTGGCTGATGTGCGCCGGGTCGGTGCGAAAGAAGTGCGGCGCCGCGGCGCCGACGCCGTAGACGCCGGGGCCGAACTCGGCCACGTTCAGGTAGATCTCGAGGATCCGCTGCTTCGGCCAGCAGAGTTCGATCAGCATCGTCAGGTAGGCCTCGAGCCCCTTGCGCACGAAGCTCGGCCCGGGCCACAGGAACAGGTTCTTCGCGACCTGCTGCGTGATCGTGCTCGCGCCCCTGAGCCGCTTGCCGCGCTCGCGCTCCTTGATCGCGGCGTCGATCGCCTCGAAGTCGAAGCCCGGGTGGAACGCGAACTTCTGGTCCTCCGAGGCGATCACGGCGAGCTTCACGTGGCGCGAGATGCGCTCGTAGGGCGTCCAGCGGTAATCGAGCTGCCAGCTCGCGTCGTGCGCGAGCCGCGCCTGGAGGTAGGCGTTCACCATGAACGCCGACGTCAGCGGCGGCACCCAGCGCAGCGCCAGCACCGCGAGCGACGTCGCGGCGATGAACCCGCCGATCAGCCACAGCAGCGCCTTCGCGAGGCCTCGGAGCACGCCGCCCTGCGCCGCCATGGGGCGCGGATCAGCTCTCGACGACGGTGACGGACTCGATGACGACGGGCTCGACCGGGACGTCCTCGTAATGGCCGCGCGTGCCGGTGTCGACCGCGGCGATCTTGTCGACCACGTCCATGCCCTCGGACACGTGCGCGAACACCGCGTAACCCGCGCTGCCGCGGCCGGCGTCGAGCGAGACGTTGTCCTTCAGGTTGACGAAGAACTGCGAGGTCGCGCTGTGCGGGTCGTTGGTGCGCGCCATCGACAGCGCGCCGCGCCGGTTCTTGAGGCCATTGGCGGCCTCGTTCTTGATCGGCGCGCGGGTCGCCTTCTGCTTGAGGTCGGCCGTGAGTCCGCCGCCCTGGATCACGAAGCCCGGGATCACGCGGTGGAAGACCGTGCCGTTGAAGTGGCCGGCCTCGGCGTAGTCGAGGAAGTTCTTGCAGGTGATCGGGGCGTCGTCGGTGGCGAGCTCCACGAGGAAGCTGCCGAGGGAGGTCTGGAACTTGAGCACGAGGGGTCTCCCGGCGGGAAAGCGGTCCGCCGCGCCGCGATTCTAGTCGCGCCGCCGGCCCGCCGTCGCGCGTTCGTGGCCGGCGAGGTCCCGGCGGGTCGCGATGCCGCCGAGGCCGGCTTGCCCGAGTAAGGCGCGCACCGCCGCGCCCTGGCCGGCGCCGTGCTCGAGCACGAGGCAACCGCCCGCCACGAGGTGCGCGGGCGCCCCGGCCGCGATCGCCGCGACCGCCTCGAGGCCGCCCGGGCCCGAGACCAGCGCCACCCGGGGCTCGTGCGCGAGTTCCGCCGCGGCGAGGTGCGGGTCGTCGGCGGCGAGGTACGGCGGGTTGGCGGCGATGAGGTCGTAGCGCCGGCCGGCGACCGCGCCGAACCAGTCGCCCGCCAGCACCCGGGCATTGCCGATCCCGAGCCGGGCGCGATTGCGCTCGGCGATGGCGAGCGCGTCGGCGCTCGCGTCCACGAGGTCGACCGTCGCGTCCGGGCGCTCGCCGGCGATCGCGAGCCCGATCGCGCCGCTGCCGGTGCCGAGGTCGAGTACCGCCGGTGCCGGCCGCCCGGCGAGCGCCTCGAGCGCGACCTCGACGACGAGTTCGGTCTCGGGTCGCGGCACCAGCACCCCGGGGCCGACTTCGAGCGTCAGCGTCCAGAAGTCGCGCCGGCCGAGCAGGTATGCGACCGGCTCGCCACCGGCGCGCCGGGCGAGCAGCGCCGCGAACGCCGCGGCTTCGGCCGCTGCGAACGGGCGGTCGGCGAGCGCCGCGAGGCGGCCGCGCTCGACGCCGAGCACGTGTGCGAGCAGGAGCTCGGCGTCGAGCCGCGGCGAGTCGGACGACGATGCGAGCCGGCGCGCGGCGCGCGCGAGCGCCGCGCTGATCACTCGAGTTCCGCGAGCTGCTCGGCCTCGAACTCGCGCGCCAGCGGCACCAGCACCTCGTCCAGCTCGCCGCCGACGATGTCCTCGAGCTTGTAGAGCGTGAGCTCGATGCGGTGGTCGGTCAGGCGGCCCTGCGGAAAGTTGTAGGTGCGGATCCGCTCGGAGCGGTCGCCCGTGCCGACCTGCAGCCGGCGGCTCGCGGCCTGCTGCGAGGCCTGCTTGTCGCGCTCGGCCTGCAGCAGCTTGGCCTTGAGCAGCGACATCGCCCGCGAGCGGTTCTTGTGCTGCGAGCGCTCGTCCTGGCACTCGACGACGATGCCGGTCGGCAGGTGGGTGAGGCGCACGGCCGAGTCGGTCTTGTTGACGTGCTGGCCGCCGGCGCCGGACGACCGGTAGGTGTCGACCCGCAGGTCCGCGTCCGCGATCGGCACGTCCTCGACCGCGGCCAGTTCCGGCAGGATCGCGACCGTGCAGGTCGAGGTGTGGATCCGGCCCTGTGCCTCGGTCGCCGGTACCCGCTGCACGCGGTGCGTGCCGGACTCGAACTTGAGGCGCGAGTAGGCGCCCTGGCCGACGATCCGGCAGATGATCTCGCGGAAGCCGCCGTGCTCGCCGCGACTCTCGGACAGCACCTCGACCTTCCAGCGCTGCGCGTCGGCGTAGCGCGAGTACATGCGGAACAGGTCGCCCGCGAAGATCGCCGCCTCGTCGCCGCCGGCGCCGGCGCGGATCTCGAGGAAGATGTTGCCGTCGTCGTGCGGGTCCTTGGGGATCAGCAGCCGCTGCAGGTCACCTTCCGCGGCTTCGAGCCGCGTCGCGAGCTCGCGCTGCTCGGCGGCGGCCATCGTGCGCATCTCGGGGTCGGCGTCCGCGGCGAGCTCGGCGGCGGCCCGTGCCTCGTGCTCGAGCGCGGCGTAGGCTCCAAAGCGCTGGGCCAAGGGCTCGAGGCGCGAGTATTCCATCGACAGCTCGCGGAACCGGTCGCTGCGGCCCTGCAGCGCGGGGTCCGACAGCATCCGGCCTACCTCCTCGTAGCGCTCGGCGAGCCGCTCGAGGCGTCGGCGGATCGAGTCCCTCATTCGGTGTCGGCGTCCAGGTGGAACAGGCGCCGCGCCGCGGCCACGAGCGCCTCGTCGCCGGCCTCGCCGGCCTGGCGCAGCTCGTGCGTGGGCGGGTGGATCAGCCGGTGCGTCAGCGTGTCGGCGAGGTAGGCGAGCGCGTCCTCTGGCGAGCGGCCGGAGCTGATCAGCCGGCGCGCTTGGTCGAGCGTCTGCGCACGGATCTGCTCGGCGGTCGTGCGCAGCTCGCGGATGGTCGGCACCGCGTGCTGGCCGCGCAGCCCCTGCACGAAGCGCGCAACCTCCTCGTCGATCAGGATGCGCGCTTCGCGCGCCCCGTCCTCGCGGGCCTTGAGGTTCTGCGTGACGAATCCCTGCAGGTCGTCGATCGTGTAGAGGTAGACGTCCTCGAAGTCGGCGACCGACGCCTCGATGTCGCGCGGCACGGCGATGTCCACCATGAACATCGGCCGGCGGCGGCGCGCCGCGAGCGCGGCCTCGACGTCGGCGGCGGTGATCACGACGGTCGGGCTCGCGGTCGAGCTGACGACGATGTCGGCATCGGCGAGGTGGCTGGGCAGCGCGTCGAGCGTGATCGCCGAGGCGTTGAACTCGGCGGCGAGCAGCTGCGCGCGGTCGAGGCTGCGGTTGGCGATGATCATCCGCTTCAGGCCCTGCGAGTGCAGGTGGCGGGCGGCGAGCGCGATCGTCTCCCCGGCGCCGACCAGCAGCGCCGTGTGCTGCGTGAAGCCGGCGAAGATCTGCCGCGCCAGGCTCACGGCCGCGTAGGCTACCGACACCGCGTTGGCGCCGATCTGCGTCTCAGTGCGTACGCGCTTGGCGACCGAGAACGTCGCCTGGAACAGCCGGTTGAGCAGCGGCCCGACCGTGCCGGCCTGCTGCGCGGCGCGGTAGGCGTCCTTCAGCTGGCCGAGGATCTGCGGCTCGCCGAGCACCATGGAGTCGAGCCCGGATGCGACCGCGAAGGCGTGCTCGATCGCGGTCGCGTCGTGGTGCTCGTAGAGGCACTCTTTGAGCTCGTAGCCGGTGCCGTGATAGGTCTCGAGCCAGCGGCCGAGCTCGCCGGGCTGGTCGGTGACGCAATAGAGCTCGGTGCGGTTGCACGTCGAGACGATGACGTTCTCGCGGGCACCGCCGCTGGCGAGCGCCTTGAGCGCGTCCGGCAGGTGGCTGGGGTCGAAGACCACCTTCTCACGCACCTCGAGGGGTGCCGTGCGATGGTTGATCCCGACGACGACAAGGGGCATGCGGAGCCTGAGGGGGTCGGGTGGCGCGGGATTGTCAGGTACGCGGGCGGGGCAGGGCAAGCGTAGTGGCCGTCACGCCGGCCGGGCGGGTTCCTTGGGATATAGTGAACCCATGATCCACGTGGCTTCCAGATCTGCCCGGGTGTCGCTCGCGGGCCTCGCACTCACGCTCGGCGGCTGCGCGGGCCTGGGGGGGGCGCCGCCGGGCGAGCGCATGCTGCTGGCCGAGGTGGCGGTCGAGCGGGGCGAGTACGCGGTTGCCGCGAGCGAATACCGGCTTGCCGCAGCGTCGACCGGCGACACGGCGATCGCCGAGCGGGCCGCCCGCATCAGCTTCGACAACGGTCAGGACCGGGAACTCGCGCGCACGGCCGCGGAATGGCTCGCCCGTGACCCCAAGAGCGAGGCGCCGCGCCGCTTCCTCGCGGTCGCGCAGCTCGAGCTCGACGACCGGGCCGCCGCCGAGCGGACCCTCGGCGACCTCGTCCGGACCGCCTACGACTCGCCGGCCGAGGCCTTCAACGCCCTCGGCGAGTCGCTGGCGGCGCTGCGGAACGACACGGGCGTCGCCCGCGCCGTCGGCCGGCTGGCGGACCAGTACGCCGGCGTCCCGGAGGCACAGTACGCGGCGGCCTCGCTCGCGCTGTCGGCCAGCGACTCGCCTGCGGCGCTAGGCGCGGTCGGCCGCGCGCTCGCGCTCCGACCCGACTGGCGCGAGGCGCGCTGGCTGCACGCCCGCGCGCGGATCGCCGGCGGCGACTGCGACGCCGGGCTCAAGGAGGCGAGCGCGCTCGCCGCGGAGTCGGCCGACACCGACCGGCTCGTCTACGCTTGGCTGCTGACGGCCTGCGACCGCGGTGCCGAGGCGCAGCCTTACTTCGCTGACCTCGCGCGCGGCCACGTCGTGCGGGCCGAGGCGCTCGAGGGCCTCGCCGGCCTCGACGTCGAGGCGCACCGCTGGGACGAGGCGACCAGCCGCTACACGGAGATGCTCGCGACGGGCCGGAACGCCGAACGCGCGTTCTTCGGCCTCGCGGTGATCGCCGACCGGCGCGGCGAGCGCGACCGGGCGCTGCGGCTGTACGGCCGCGTGACCTCGGGCCCGCGCGCGGTCGCCGCCCAGTTGCGGGCCTACCGCCTCGGCCTCGAGCACGGCGACACCTGGGTCGCGGCGCGCCAGCTCGACGAGTTCGTCGCGTCCTCGGTCGAGCACCGCGTCGAGGTGTCCGCCGGGCGGGCGCAGATCCTCGGCGAGTTCGGCCGGACCGCGGATGCGCTCGCGCTGCTCGAGCGCGCCGCGGTCGCCTACCCCGACCGGGTGGAACTGCGCTATGCACGCGCCACGGTCCTCGAGCAGTCCGGGGCGGTCGACGCAGCGCTTGGCGAGCTGCGCGCGGTCGCGCGCCTGCGGCCGCTCGACCCGACGGCGCAAAACGCGCTCGGGTTCACGCTGGCCGACCACGGGCGCGAGCTTCCCGATGCGGAGCGGCGGATCCGGGCGGCGCTGGCCGAGCGTCCGGATAGCGCGGCGATCCAGGACAGCCTCGGCTGGGTCCTGCACCGGCGCGGTCGCAGCGCCGACGGCCTCGTCTGGCTGCAGCGCGCCTATGCCGTCGACCCGGATCCGGAGATCGCCACGCACGTCGGCGAGGTGCAGTGGGCGCTGGGCGACCGCGCGGCCGCGGAGCACACGTGGCGCGCGGCCCTCGAGAAGAACCCGGGTGATCCGCACCTCAAGAAGGCGCTCGAGCGGAACCTCGGCCCGCAGTCATGACCCCAAGGCTCGCGCTCGTCGCGGCGCTGGCGGTGCTCGCCGGCTGCCACGCGATGTCGGTTCGGCCGGTGCCGGGGCCCGACGCCGCGGAGCGCGGCGCGATCGCCGCGCTCACGACCTGGCAGGCGTCCGGCCGCGTGGCGGTGCGCGCCGGCAGCGACGGCTTCAGCGCCAGCTTCGACTGGCAGGAGGCGGCGGGGCGCGGCGAGCTCGGCGTCCGCGGCCCCTTCGGCGCCGGCGCGGTGCGGATTACCCGCACCGCCGAGAGGATTCAGATCGACTCGGGCGGTGCGCCGCCCTTCGAGGTGGCGGCGCCGTTCGATTCGCTCGAGCCCGAACTCGTCGCACGCCTCGGCTTCCCGCTGCCGCTCGATCCGCTGCGGTACTGGGTGCTCGGCGTGCCCGCACCGGGCCGACCCGCGGACGGCACCGGCAGCGACTTCCGCCAGGACGGCTGGCAGGTGGCGGTCGCGGAGTTCGTGCCGGTCGATGGGGCGCCGGGGCCGCTTCCCGCGCGGCTCACGCTCAGTCGTGACACGACCCGGATTCGCGTCGTCATCGACCGCTGGCGGGTCGGCGGATCGTGAGCGCCGTGCCCTGGCCGGCGCCTGCCAAGCTCAACCTGTTCCTGCACGTGACGGGCCGTCGCGCCGATGGCTACCACGAGCTCGAGACCGTGTTCCAGCTGATCGACCTCGCGGACGAGCTCCGCATCGGGGTGCGCCGGGACGGGGTCATCGCGCGCATCGGCGGCGCCCCGGGCGTGCCGGCCGAGGAGGACCTCGTCGTGCGGGCCGCGCGGCTGCTGCGGGCGCGTGCCGCGCAACCCGGGCTCGGCGCGGAGATCGACGTCGCCAAGCGGATTCCGGTCGGCGGCGGCCTCGGCGGCGGGAGTTCGGACGCGGCCACTGTGCTCGTCGCGCTGAACGAGCTCTGGGGGCTGGGGTGGGAGCCCGCCCGGCTCGCGGAGATCGGCCTCGAGCTCGGCGCGGACGTGCCGGTGTTCGTCTACGGCGCGAATGCCGTGGCCCGGGGCATCGGCGAGCGGCTCGAGCCCGTTTCGCTGCCTTCCCGGGCCTTCGCAGTGGTCTATCCGGGCGCGCCGGTGTCGACCGCAGAGGCCTTCCAGGCACCTGAATTGACAAGAAATTCTCCGGCCATCACAATACCCGGCTCCCCGTTGCCTCCTGGCATCGGGGCCCAGCTGCCGGGACGAAACGACCTGGAGCCCGTCGTCGCCGCGCGCCACCCGGCCGTGCGCGCGGCGCTCGAGTGGCTCGGCGCGCGGAGCCCGGCGCGGATGACCGGTTCGGGTGCGAGCGTGTTCGCGGTGTTCGCCGACCGGCGCGCCGCCGACGCGGCGCTCGACGGCCTTCCGGCCGGCTGGACGGGTTTTGTGGCGGAGGGGCTGCACCGCTCGCCGCTCGCCGCGCGGCTTGCGGCGGCGCGCAGCGCGGGGCACCTGCCGGCTCGCCGCTAGGGTTGCGGTTGGGGCGTAGCCAAGTGGTACGGCAGCGGATTTTGATTCCGCCATGCGAAGGTTCGAATCCTTCCGCCCCAGCCACTTTGACTGATGGTTTGGACGTCGACTGAGCGGGGAGCGTGCAGTGTCCGAAGCGCAGATGTCAGTGTTCGCCGGGAACTCGAACCCGGCGCTCGCGCAGGAGATTGCGCGGCACCTGATGATGCCGCTCGGCCGCGCCCACGTGGGCCGGTTCAGCGACGGCGAGGCGACGGTCGAGCTGATGGAGAACGTGCGCGGCCGCGACGTCTTCATCGTCCAGCCGACCTGCCCGCCGGCCAACGACCATCTGATGGAACTGCTCGTCATGGCCGACGCGTGCCGGCGTGCGAGCGCCGGCCGGATCACCGCGGTGATCCCGTACTTCGGCTATGCGCGCCAGGATCGCCGGCCGCGCGCGACGCGCGTCGCGATCACCGCCAAGCTGGTCGCCAACATGATCGCGACCGCGGGCGTCAATCGCGTGCTGACGATCGACCTGCACGCGGACCAGATCCAGGGCTTCTTCGACCTGCCGGTCGACAACGTCTACGCCTCGCCGGTGCTGCTGGGCGACGCCTGGAAGCAGAAGTACGACAACATGATCGTGGTCTCGCCCGACGTCGGCGGCGTGGTCCGCGCGCGCGCGCTCGCCAAGCGCCTCGACGACGCCGACCTCGCGATCATCGACAAGCGGCGTCCGCGCCCCAACGAGTCGAAGGTGATGAACATCATCGGCGACGTGGAGGGCAAGAGCTGCGTGATGGTCGACGACATGGTCGACACCGCCGGCACGCTGTGCCAGGCCGCGCAGGCGCTCAAGGACGAGGGTGCGGTCAAGGTCGTGGCCTACATCACCCACCCGGTACTGTCGGGCGCCGCGGTGGAGCGGATCACCGGCTCGGTGCTCGACGAACTCGTGGTGACCGACACGATTCCGCTCAGCGCCGCGGCCCGTGGCTGCCCGAAGATCCGCCAGCTGTCGGTCGCGGGGCTGCTCGCCGAGACGATGCGCCGGATCCGGGACGAGGAGTCGGTGAGCTCGCTGTACATCGATTGAGTTTCAATCCCGCGGCGCGGTGCCGCGGGACGACGGATCCGGTACGGACTTGGTCGCGGGCCGTGTCGGGTTCTAATGCAAGGAGACGATGATGAAGACCTCATTTGAACTGATCGCGGAATTCCGCGATGACCAGGGGAAGGGTGCGAGCCGCCGCCTGCGTCACGCGGGACGTGTTCCGGCGATCCTCTACGGCGGCCAGCGCGAGCCCCGCGCGCTGTCGCTCGACCACACGAAGCTCCAGCTGGCGCTCGAGAACGAGAAGTTCTACTCCTCGATCATGCAGCTCAAGGTGGGCGACCAGACCCAGGCGGCGATCCTGCGCGACGTGCAGCGCCACCCCTGGAAGAACCAGGTCGTGCACATCGATCTGCAGCGCGTCTACGAGAACGAGAAGATCCGCCTCTCGGTTCCGATCCACTACACGGGCGAGGCGGCGTCGCCTGGCGTGAAGACCGAGGGCGGCATGATGTCGCACCTCAAGAACGAGCTGCTGGTGGAGTGCCTGCCCAAGGACCTGCCGGAGTACCTCGAGCTCGACGTCTCGGGCCTGCACCTCAACGAATCGCTGCACGTGTCCGACCTCAAGCTGCCCGAGGGCGTGCTGTCGGTCGAGCTGCAGTCGGGCAAGAACCCGTCGATCGTCGCGGTCCACGCGATGCGCGCCGAGGAGGTCGAGACTCCGGTGGCGGCGGCGGCGG
>JBBINS010000034.1:0-20448 GCA_037443765.1 Gammaproteobacteria bacterium | reverse complement strand
CGCCCTCGCCGTGGGATTCCCGCGACGCGTTCCGCGTCGACCTGCCGTGGTCGCAGCAGTGGACGCTCCGGGTCGGTGCGGCGGAACACCGCGTCGAGCTGGTGCGCGAGGGCGCGCAGTACCTCGCCCGGACCGGCGGCGCGGAGCACCGGCTCGTCGCGCAGGCGGTGCCCGGCGGCCTCGAGGCCACGGTCGACGGCCGCCGCCGGCGGGTCGACCTCCACCGCGACGGCGACCGGTTGTCGCTGTGGCGCGGCGCCGCGCGGCTCGACGTCGATATCATCGATCCCCGCCACGTCGACGCCAAGGCCTCGGTCCACGAGGGCGAGCTGGTCGCGCGACTGCCGGGCACGGTCGTCGCCGTGTCAGTCGTCGCCGGCGACCTGGTCGAGGTCGGCGCGACGCTGATGGTCCTCGAAGCGATGAAGATGGAGCATGCCGTCGTCGCGCCGGTCGGCGGCACGGTCGCCAAGGTGCATTTCGCGAAGGGCGACCGCGTCCCCGAGGGCGCCGTCCTCGTCGAGGTCACGCCGCGCGAGTGAGCGGGCGCGGCGCGACGGCCGCGCCGGCGACCTACGGCGTCGCGAATCCGGCCTGGACGAATACCGCGCGCGCCGCCGCCGAATCCAGATACGCCGCGAACGCCGCCGCCGCGGGCGTCGCGCCGTTCACCATTGCCATCGGATAGAGAATCGGTGGATGGCTCCCCGCCGGGAAGGTGTCGACGACGCGAACCCGGGGTTCAGCCCGCGCGTCGGTTGCGTACACGACGCCGAGGGGCGCCTCGCCGCGGGCCACCCACATCAGCGCGACGCGGACGTCCTCGCCGCGGAGCAGGTGCGCTTCCAGGTCCTTCCAGATCCCGAACGATTCGAACGCCGCCTGCGCGTAGCGGCCCGCCGGAACGCTGACCGGATCCGCCAGCGCCAGGCGCTCGCCGTGCAGCGCGGCGACGACCGGTGCGTGCGGTCCGAGCGCGAGCTTTACTGCGCTGCCGGCGGGCGCGATCAGGACCAGCCGGTTGGTGAGCAGGTCGTGGCGCGTCGTGGCGACCAGCCGGCCGTGCCGGGCGAGGAAGTCCATCCACTGGGTGTCCGCGCAGATGAAGATGTCGGCCTGCGCGCCGGCGTCGATCTGCCGGGCGAGCGTGCCGCTCGAGGCGAATGCGGCTCGCACCGGGACGCCCGTGCGCTTCTCGTACTCGGCCGCCAGCGCGCCGACGGATTCGGTGAGCGACGCCGCCGCGAAGACGGTGACCCCCGTGCGCTGCGGCTCCGCAGCGCCGGCGAGTCCCGCCAGCAGGATCTGGCACAGCACGACCCCAAGCTTCAGCGACCTCCACATCGTGCGGCACCCGCCCGGAATACCCAAGCGACTATATCGCACGGCCAGCCGGGACCGCTGGGGCGGGTGGCGGCCGTACCGCCGGCGACCGGCGGGAACCCGACCCTCACGACTCGAGGGCCGTTTGCCGCCGGACGGACGCCGGCAATCGGGCGCGCTCGAACCGAAGAGACAAACTCGCCCCGCCGAGCTCGCATGGGTTCGCCCGGCCGGAGCCCAGGCGTCCGCTCCGCAGAAACCGGCCGTTGCGTCCGCCGCCGCTGCGTCGCGGTCCATTCCGGAGCAGTCAGGGCAAGTTCCAACTCGGCGCCGGCATCGCAGGCAGGTCGGCGGTCCCGCGCCCCCGCGGACGATATATACAGTAAGTTACAACGCCGTGCTGAACCGCGGATTCGCAGAAAGTGCCGGACGGCCGGGGACTCGAGCGGCGCCGGTCCGTGAGATTGTCGCGCGTGTCCAGCGTTGGGCGCACCGTCCCTCGCTCGCCCAGAGCCGGAACTTAGTGCACGGCGATTCGGCTTTGGTAATATACACGTCGATATAACGTGAGCGGACTGGCGCTTGCGACCAGCCTGCGCAAGCGAAGCGCGGCCGCGCGCGGACAGTTCGGGTCTCGGTCGTCGTGACAGCTTCTACCTTGGGGAAAACGGTATGCGCTCAATCCGGTGGCGCGCCTTCGCGGCGCTCGTTTCGATCCTTGCCCTGAGCCCGCTCGTGATCGCCGCTGAGGCTTCACCCGCCAATGACCTGGCGGCGGGGCAGGCGCTTGCGTCGCCGCCAGGCCCCGCAGGCTGCGCGAGCACCCAGGAGTTCCTGGCGAGCGATTGCCCGCTGACCTGGCACGGGATCACCCTGTACGGCGCCTATGACGTCGGCATCGGCTGGGTCAGCCACGGGTTGCCGGAAAATGCCTACAACTACGAGGGCGAATCGCTGGTCAACCGGAACGGCAACCACTCGCAGTTCCTCATCGCGCCGAACAACCTGTCGCAGACGGGTCTTGGGATCCGGGGCAAGGAGGAGTTTGTTCAGGGTTGGGCCGTCGTATTCAACGCATCGACCGGCATCAATCCCCAGTCCGGCCAGCTCGCCAACATGGCGGCCACCAACACTGCCAACGCCGGCCTCCCCCGGGGCAGTTATTCCATTACCGGCGACGGCGCTCGTGCGGGCCAGACGATCAACGACGAGTTCTACGGCGGCATCTGGTCCGCGCGGTTGGGCACGTTGACCTTCGGCCGCGAGCGCGCGCTCGGTACCGACGCGATGCTCGCATACGACCCCGCCGGCGGCGCCTACTCCTTCTCGTACATCGGCTATAACGGCCTGATGGCCGGCGGCGGCGACACGCAGGACACGCGTTGGGACAACGCCGTGAAATTCCGCCTCAACTACGGTCCGATCCATATCGGCGCGATGTACAAATTCGCCGATGGCCAGGGCGGCTGCTACTCCGCCGCCGCGACCTGGACGGCCGCCACCTGTACGCCCGAGACGTCGCACAACACGGCCGATGGATTCGATCTCGGCGGAACCTTCGGCAACTTCTCCGCCGACGTGGTCTTCCAGCAGGTCAACCAGGCGATCAGCGTCGTCAACCCCTTGTTGGGGCCTCAAAGCCTGACGCAGCCATTTCAGTCAACGCTCAATAGCGTCAATTCGCACGCCATCAACGGCGCGAATCTCGTGGGCATGGCCAACACCGAATACGGGATCGTGACCGACAATACCGCCCTGATGGTCGCCGCCAAATACACTTGGGACCGGCTCAAGTTCTTTGGCGGCTACGAACACATTCGGCAGACCAACCCGTCCGACCCCTTGGGCGTGGGCGCAACGGCCCAGGGCGGATACATCCTGAGCGGTGTCGAGAACAACAATCTCGATTCCCCCAAGATCGTCCAGGTCTACTGGGCGGGTGTGAAATTCGCTTACGACAGAAAGACGGATGTCACGTTGTCCTATTACCATCAGATGCAGAGCGATTTTCGTAACCCGCCGGACTGCTCGCCCAGTGCCGGAGTCCGCAGTTCCTGCTCCGGCACCCTCAATGAGGTCTCGCTCTACGCGGATCATCACTTCACCAGGCGCTTCGACGCGTATGCGGGCATCGCCTATTCCAACGTCAGCGGCGGACTTGCGATCGCCATCCCGCACGCCCCCGGCGTTCCGTACTTCTACAACAACAACCTCGCGCCGACGGTCGGTGCTCGGTTCACATTCTGATCGCTCTCCGTGGCGGGCCGATTTGAGGCGCGACGAACTTGCCGACGTAGCGGCTTCATGCCTCGATGTGCGGCGCCGCGTTGGCCGTCAATGCACTTTGAAGCGCGATGTTGGCGTCGGCAGTGCGCGGAGGGCGGATGCGGCTATCGCATCGCCTGAAGGCTCGGTGGACTCCGGCTCGACTCCGTGGTGGGCCGCTGATCGAGGACCGAGCCGCCGACCACGCCGGACGGGGTCGAGGTCGTCGGCGAACTGCAACCGGAACCGATCGAGGCACTGCCCGCCGCGATCATCTCGGCAGCCGCCCGCGTGGGTCGACGCGATGGTCGGCCGGCAGGCCGCCGCGCCGCGCGGGTTCCGGGGCCGCCGCCGCGATCGACCGCACATCGTCGCCGAGTGAAACTTGCAGGAGGATGCGGCCGCGCGGCCGCTCGGCGTCGCGTCGTCCGGTCCCGCGCCGGTCGTTGCCGTGCTACGGGGCTTTTTTGCGCGGCAGCGGACGCCGGTGCACGGCGGTCGACGCGTCGCCGATCGCCTCGCGCGCCACCGCCGACAGCGCGATTCGCGCGCGGCGCACGAGGTCGGCCTCGAGCCGGCGATAGGCCTCGACGAGACTGCGACCAAACGGAGTCAGGTTCGCGCCGCCGCCACCGCGGCCTCCCTTGCTGAGTTCCGCGACCGGGCGCCGGAACGACGTGTTGAGGCTGTCGAGCAGCAGCCAGCCGCGCCGGTAGCTCATCTTCAGCAGCCGCGCCGCGGCGGACAGCGAGCCGGTGCGCCCGATGGCCTCGAGCAGCGCGATCTTGCCGGGCCCGATCGCGCAGTCCTCACCGAAGTCGACACGAAAGCGGACCGACAGCGTCGCCATGGTCGTGCTCCAGCGCGGCCTGGACCGCGCTACAGGTTCGAGTAATTGGGTCCGGAGCCGCCCTCTGGCGTCGTCCAGGTGATGATCCCGTACGGGTCCTTGATGTCGCAGGCCTTGCAGTGCACGCAGTTGGAGGCGTTGATTTGCAGGCGCTTGCGGTTCGGTCCGTCGTCGACCATCTCGTAGACGCCGGCGGGGCAGAAGTTCTGGCACGGGTTGCCGAATTCCGTGGCGCACTGGTCGCTGCAGATGTGCGTGTCGCTCACCCGCAGGTGCGCCGGCTGGCTCTCCTCGTGCGTCGTCGCCGCGAAGTAGACGGCGGCCGCGCGGTCGCGCGGCTTGAGTTCGCGTTCCGCCTGCCAGTGGCGGTCCGGGGACGCGTAGTCCGCGAGCTTCTCGAGCTGGGTGGAGTCGGCGGCGTTCTTCAGGGTCCACGGCGTGCGGCCGCCGGTGACGGTCTCGAGGCCGCCGTTCGCGAGGCCGAGCCAGATGCCCCGCTTGAAGCCCGGCTTGAAGTTGCGGACCTTCCTGAGTTCCTGGCCGGCCGGTGACGCGCGCAAGTGCGCGTCGAACCCCGTCGGGCCGCCGTGCTCCACGAGGTGCTCGGCGGCGAGCGACCCCGACCGGATCGCCTGGTGGACACCCTTGATCTTCGGCACGTTCACGAGCCCGCCGGCGCAGCCGACGATCATCGCGCCCGGCATCTCGACCTTCGGCAGCGACTGCCAGCCGCCGGCGGCGATCGTGCGCGCGCCGTAGGTCAGCAGCTCGCCGCCCTCGAGCAGCGGCTTGACGGTCGGGTGGTTCTTGAACTGCTGGAACGCCTCGAAGGGCTTGAAGCGCGGGTCCTTGTAGTCGAGTCCGGCGACGTACCCGACGTAGGCGCGGTCCTGGTCGAGGTGATAGACGAAGCTGCCGCCGTAGGTGTTCGGGTCCATCGGCCAGCCGATCGTGTGCTGGATGAGCCCGGCCTCGGCGCGGCCTTTCGGCAGCTGCCACAGCTCCTTGAAGCCGAGGCCGTACGTCTGCGGGCAGCAGTCGGCGTCGAGCTTGTACTTCGCGATCAGCTGTTTCGTGATGCTGCCGCGCGCGCCTTCGGCGAGCACCGTCGTCTTGGCGCGGACCTCCGGGCCCGGCGCGAAGTTCGGTCCCGGCTCGTCGTTCTTGTCGAGGCCCATGTCGCCGATCTGCACGCCCGCGACGCCGCCGTGCTCGTCGAACAGCGGCTTGGCGGCCGCGAAGCCGGCGAACACGTCGACGCCGAGCGCCTCGGCCGCCTGCGCGAGCTGCGGCGTCAGCATGCCGAGCGAGATGATGAAGTTGCCCTCGTTGTGCATCTGCGGCGGCGTGATGAACGGGATCGCGCGCTTCGCCGTCAGCAGCCGGAACTCGTCGCGCTTCGCCGGCACGCAGATCGCCGGCGGCGTCTTGCGCCAGTCCGGCAGCAGCGCGTCGAGCGGGCCCGGTTCCATGATGCAGCCGGACAGCGAGTGCGCGCCGACCGCGGCGCCCTTCTCGAGTACGCAGACGCTGAGGTCGGACTTCAGCTGCTTGAGCCGGATGGCGCAGGCGAGGCCGGCGGGGCCGCCGCCGACGATCAGCACGTCGTACTCCATCTGGTCGCGTTCGATCGGATCTGCGCTCATGGCGATGGTCGCTCTCGTGGTGTCAGCGGAATTCGGCGCCCTGGAGCGGCTCGAGGGCCAGGACGGAGGCCTTGATCTTGGCGAGGTCGCCGACGATGACGATCGTCATCGCCTGGGGATCGAGCGCCTCCGCCGCCGCGGCGCGCACCTCGTCGGGCGTCACCGCGTAGACGTGCTCGACGTAGTGGGTCAGCCAGTCGTCGCCGAGCCCCTGCTGGTCGAGGAACGCGAGCTGCGACAAGAGCCCCGGGCGGCTCGAGGCGCCGAGCACGAACGTGCCCGCGCGGTAGTTCTGGATCTGCTTGAGCTCGTCCGCCGGCGGCGGCTCGCTGCGCAGTCGCGCGAGCTCCTTGAAGATCTCGCCGAGTGCGGCCGCGGTCTGCGGCGCGTTGACGTCGGTCGCGAGCGACCAGCCGGCGACGCCCTGGTACGGCGTGATGCGGCTCGAAGCGCCGTAGGTGTAGCCCTTGTCCTCGCGCAGGTTCTGGTCGAGGCGCGACAGCAGCGAGCCACCGAGCAGGGCGTTCGCCAGCGACAGCCGCATGAAGCCGGGCGAGGCCGGGGTCGGCACCGGCAGCCCCATCAGGAGCGTCGACTGCGTGGCGCCGGGCCGGTCGATCAGCTTCACGACGCGCGCGCGCGAGCCCTGCGGTGCGCCGTGCCGGGGCGCGGGCCCCGCGGCCCAGTCGCCGAACGCGGCGCGTAGCGCCGCCTCGATCGCGGCGCTGTCGAAGCGACCGGCGATGTAGACGTGCGTGCGGGCGGCGCCGAACTCGGTCGCAACGAAGCGCCTGACGTCGTCGATGCCGATCGCGGCGATCTGCGCGTCGGTCGGCAGCGTGCGGCCGTAGACGCTGTCGCCCCAGACGAGGTGCGCGAACGCCTCGCCGGCGATCGCCTGCGGCTGCGCGCGCGCGATCGCCATCTGCCGGATCATGTCGGCCTTGAGCCGTGGCAGTTCCCGCGGCGGCAGGCGCGGCCGGCGCAGCGCATCGGCGATCAGCCCGATCGCGTCGTCGGCGCGCTCGGCGAGCACGTCCATCGTCACGGTGAACTGGTCGGGGCCGGCGCCGATGTCGAGCGCGCCGCCCATCTCCGCCGCGGCACGCGCCACCGCCTCCGCGTCGCGGGATCCGGCGCCTTCCTTCATCAGGCTCGCCACCACGTCGGCGAGCCCCGTCTTGTCGCCGTCGGCGGCGTTGCCGGCGCCGACGACGACCAGGATCGTGGTTTTCGGCACGGTGCCGAACGGCACGAGCGTGACCGCCAACCCGTTCGGCAGCGCGAACTCGTGCTTCTCCGGCAGCGCGAACGGGTGCGGGTGGCCGAGCGGCGGCGCGAACTCGCGCGCCGGCGCGCCGGCCGCGCCGAGGACGGCGCCGAGCAGCAGGGTGGCGATCGCGAGGCGCCTCATGGCGTGGGCTCCTTGGCGCCGCGGCCCGGCCGCAGCGTCAGGCGCGTGCGGTTGGAGCGGACGAGGTACTGCCGCGCGGTGCGCTGGATGAGCTCCGGCGTCACCTTGCGGAACTCCGCTTCGATACGATTGACGCGGGCAGGGTCGTCGTCGAACAGCGTGAACGAGGCCAGGAGGTCGACGAGCCCGAACCGGTTCGAGCTGCCCGCGACGTCGTAGAGCGCGGAGCGGATCTTGGTCAGCGCGCGCTCGAGTTCGGCGGGCGGCACGGGCTCGCGCTGGATGCGCGCGACGACCGCGTCGAAGTCGAAGGTGATGTCGCGGGCGTCGCTGGCGGGGTCGTACACGAGGTATGCCGACCAGAGCATCGGGCCCTCGTAGTCGAACATGTTGCCGACCAGGTTGATGCCGCCTTCGACGGAGTCGCTGTAGCCGCGCTCCTTGACGAGCCGCTCCCACAGCCGGCTGTCCTCGCCCTGCAGCAGGATCTGGTCGATCAGGCCGAACGCGTACCACTCGGGGGTGTCGCGCGGCGGCACGTGGTAGCCGAAGGCGATCGCGGGCCGCGGGGCGCGCGGGTCGGTCACTTGAGCGACCCGTTCCTTCTGCTGCGGCGGCTCGCTGACGTCGACGCTGGCGGGCGCCGGGCGCGTCGGCAGCGGCCCGAAGAAGCGCTCGATCGCGGCGCGCGCGGCGGCCGGCTCGAAGTCGCCCGCGACCACCAGCACCGCGTTCGACGGTACGTAGTAGGTGTCGTAGAAGGAGCGCACGTCCGCCAGCGTCGCGCTGTCGATGTCGGCGAAGTCGCCGTAGAAGTTGTGGGCGTTGAACCAGTTCTGGTTCGCGGCCTGCGGCAGGTCGAGCCACGGGAAGCCGCCGTAGGGGCGGTTGAGCACGTTGACCCGCACCTCGTTCTTGACGACGTCCTTCTGGTTCTGGAGGCTCGTCTCCGACAGCGCGAGCCCGCGCATCCGCTCGGCCTCGACCCACAGCACGGGCTCGAGCACGTGGCTCGGCACGACCTCGTAGAAGTTCGTGTAGTCGAACCGCGTCGAGCCGTTCGAGACGCCGCCGTTGCCGCTGACGAGGCGATCGGCCTCGCCTTTGCCGAGATTGGTGGTCTCCTGGAACATCAGGTGCTCGAACAGGTGCGCGAAGCCGGTGCGATTCCTGGGCTCGATCCGAAAGCCGATGTGGTAGTACGTCGCGACGGTGACCGTCGGCACCGACGTGTCGCGCGACAGCACCACCCGCAGCCCGTTCGGCAAGCGGTAGTAGGTCACCGCCACGTCGAGCCGGGCCGGGGCCGGGGCCGGGGCCGCCGCAGCGGCCGGCGGTGGTGGGACGGGTGCGGCGGCAGGCTCGGTCGCCTGCGCGGCGACGCTGCAGAGCGCGAGCGCTGCGGCGAGCGCAACGAGGGGGGGCTTCGGCATGGGAGCTCGGCGGGTCGTGGGCGAAGCGGTGATTATGGCGCGACCGCGCCCTCGGCCGGTAGCGCCGCCGGCAGACCCCGCCCGGCTACTTCGGCTGCATCCGGATCGCGCCGTCGAGGCGGATCGTCTCGCCATTCAGCATCGGATTGCGCACGATCGCGAGCACGAGGTCGGCGAACTCCGCCGGCCGGCCGAGCCGCGACGGGAACGGTACCTGGGCGCCGAGCGAGGCCTGCAGCTCCGGCGTCATCCCGGCCACCATCGGCGTCTCGAAGATGCCGGGCGCGACCGTCATGACCCGGATGCCGACGCGCGCCAGTTCGCGCGCCATTGGCAGCATCATGCCGATCACCGCAGCCTTGGTCGCCGAGTAGGCGATCTGGCCGATCTGGCCCTCGTACGCCGCGACCGACGAGGTGTGGATCAGCAGTCCGCGCTCGCCCTCGGCGTTGGGCGAGTTCGCCTGCATCAGCTGCGCGGCCGCCTTGTCGACGTGCAGCGTGCCGACCAGGTTGATCGAGACGACCTTCGTGAAGAACGCGCCCGACATCGGCCCGTCGCGGCCGAGCATCCGGCCGGCGCCGACGACGCCCGCGCAGTTGACGGCGAGGTTGAGTCCGCCCATGGCGGCGTGCGCGGCGGCGACCGCGGCGTTGACGTTGGCCTCGTCGCTGACGTCGCAGCGGACGAAGCCCGCGCGCTCGCCGAGTTCCGCCGCGGCCTTGCGGCCGAGCTCCTCCTGCACGTCGAGCAGCGTGGCGCGACCGCCGTCCGCGATGATGCGGCGGGCGACGGCGAGTCCGAGTCCGGAGGCGCCGCCGGTGACGACGGCCTTGAGTTCTGGTGCTTGCATGGCGGGATTGTCTCGCGGCGGCGGGCGCAAGGCTACTGTCGGCGCCGACCGCGGCTAGATGCGCAGGCCGCCGTCGACCTGGATGGTGCGGCCGGTGAAGAAGTCGTTCTCGACGATGAACACGGCGGTCTGCGCGATCTCGCGCGGCTCGCCGAGTCGCTTGAGCGGCACCGGGGCGGTGACCTTGGCCAGCGTCTCGGGCGTCATTCCGGCGAGGATGTCGGTGGCGCAGAACCCGGGCGCGATCGCGCCGACGCGGATCCCGTAGCGCGCGAGCTCCTTGGCCCACGTGGTCGCCATCGCGGCCACGCCCGCCTTGGTGGCGGTGTAGTTGGTCTGGCCGGCGTTGCCGTCCTTGGAGATCGACGAGATGTTGACGATCACGCCGCCGCGGCCCGCGCGCACCATCCGCTCGGCCGCTTCGCGGCCGCAGAGGAACACGCCGGTCAGGTTGACGCCGATCACCGCGTTCCACTGGTCGAGCGTCATCTTGCCGACGACCTGGCCGTCCTTGACCTTGATCAGCAGCGCGTCCTTGACGATGCCGGCGTTGTTGACGAGCACGTCGAGCGAGCCGAAGTCGCGGACGATCGCGTCCATCGTCGCCGTCACCGCCTCCTCGCTGGTCACGTTGCAGGCGTAGTGGCGCGCGCTGACGCCGAGCGCCGCGCACTGCGCGCGCGTCGCCTCGAGGTCGGCGGCGTTGAGGTCGATGAGCGCGAGGTTGCCGCCGCGGCCCGCGAACTCGAGCGCCATCGCGCGCCCCAGGCCCCGGCCGCCGCCCGTGACCGCTATCGTCTTGCCCTTGATGTCCATCGTCGCTCTACCTCTGCCGCCGCCGGCGGCGTCGCTGCCTGACCTTCGTGAGGTCGCGGGTCCGCCGGCTCGCACGGCGGCTGCCGGCGCAGGGCCCAGACCGCGGGCGTATCGCACTGCCAGACAAAAGGAGGCAATCCCGCCCGCAGGCAGCATGTTAGCGCGTCATGCACTGCAAAAAAACAGGACGGACCGCTAACCGGGGGAAGTGCTTACGGCGCCACGGCCGGCCGGACACGCCGCGACGCCCGGGGCCCGTCGCCCCCCCCGCCGGGCGGCTCAAAGGATCTCGACGGCGACCGCGGTCGCCTCGCCGCCGCCGATGCACAGCGAGGCGACGCCGCGCTTGCCGCCGCGGGCCCGAAGCGCCGCGATCAGCGTCGACATGATCCGCGCGCCGGTGGCGCCGATCGGGTGGCCGAGCGCGCACGCGCCGCCGTTGACGTTGACCTTGGCGGGGTCGAGCTTGAGGTCGTGGATGGCCGCCATCGCGACCGCCGCGAAGGCCTCGTTGACCTCGAACAGGTCGACGTCGGCGACCGTCCAGCCGGCCTTCTTGAGGACCTTGTCGATTGCGCCGACCGGCGCGGTCGTGAACCACTCCGGGGCGTGGGCGTGGCTCGCGTAGGCGACGAGCCGCGCCAGCGGCTTCCAGCCCCTGGCCTGCGCAGCCGCGCCGCGCGCGAGCACGAGCGCGCTCGCGCCGTCGGAGATCGAGGACGAGCTCGCGGCGGTCACGGTGCCGTCCTTGCGGAACGCGGCCTTGAGCTGCGGGATCTTCGCGACGTCGCAGGTGAAGGGCGTCTCGTCCTTGTCGATCGTGGTCTCGCCCTTGCGGCCCTTGATCGTCACCGGCGCGATCTCGCCCGCAAAGGCGCCGCTCGCGACCGCCGCGAGGCTGCGCCGCACCGACTCGGTCGCGAAGGCGTCCTGCTGCTCGCGCGTGAAGTGGTACTTCTCGGAGGTGTTCTCCGCGAAGCAGCCCATCAGCTGGCCGTCGAACGGGCTCTGCAGGCCGTCGTAGAACATGTGATCGAGGATCTCGCCGTGGCCCATCCGGTAGCCGCTGCGGGCCTTGGGCAGCAGGTACGGGGCGTTGCTCATCGACTCGAGGCCGCCGGCGACCGCGAGGTCGATGTCGCCGGTGCGCAGCGCATCGGCCGCGAGCATCACGGCGCGCATCGCCGAGCCGCACATCTTGTTGACGGTCGTCGCCGGCACCGAGTTCGGGATGCCGCCGCCGAGCGCCGCCTGGCGCGCCGGCGCCTGGCCGAGGCCGGCGGACAGCACGCAGCCCATGATGACCTCCTGGACCGCGTCGCCGCCGACGCCGGCGGCGGCGAGCGCGCCGCGGATCGCGGCGGCGCCGAGCTGCGTGGCGGAGGCGGGGGCGAGCACGCCCTGGAAGGCGCCGATCGGCGTGCGCTTGGCGGACAGGATGACGACGGATTCGGCGCTCATTCGGAGTTCCCCCTCGGTTGGCTGGCGCACGAGTCTACGCCCGTGCGTTTTTGCGGTGCAACGTAGACTTTGGTCTACCGCCGGCGCTGCCGCGGCGGCGCCGGCCGCCGCCGCCAGGGCCTCGACGACGGCGCGGAAATCCACAGCCCGGTCAGTGCTCTAGCCGGACGCGCCCTTCCCTAAAAAACAGTCAGTCCTGCTTGTTTTGAAGGCTTCGGCCGCACGCTGCTAGACTCCGTGGCGCCGCCCGCGCGGGCTTGCCCGCGCGCCCGGCCGCGGGCCCCGGACGCTGCTGCCGACCGAACGAGGAACCCGTCGATGAGCACTCCCGCCGAGCGCGCCGAACTGCCGACCGCCGCCGAACGCGGACCGCCGCGCTTCGTCACGGCCGCGTCGCTGTTCGATGGCCACGACGCCGCGATCAACATCATCCGCCGGATCCTGCAGGCGCAGGGCGCCGAGGTCGTGCACCTCGGCCACAACCGCTCGGTGGCTGAGATCGTGCGCGCCGCGATCCAGGAGGACGCGGACGGCGTCGCCGTCAGCTCCTACCAGGGTGGCCACAACGAGTACTTCCGCTACATGGTCGACATGCTGCGCGAGCACGGCGCCGCGCACATCCGCGTCGTGGTCGGCGGCGGCGGCACGATCGCGCCCGACGAGATCGCGATGCTCGAGGGCCACGGCGTCGAGAAGATCTACACGCCGGACGACGGCCTGCGGCTCGGGCTGACCGGCATGATCGCGGACGTGCTCGCGCGCGTGCGCGCCTGGCAGCGGCCGGCGTTCGCGCCCGGGGCGCTCGGCGCCGACGACCACCAGCGCATCGCGCAGGCGATCTCGGTGCTCGAGGCCGACGAGTCGGGCGCCGCCGGGCCGCTGCGGGACCTCGCGCTCAAGACGCTGAACCGGCCGCCGGTGATCGGCGTCACGGGGACCGGCGGCGCGGGCAAGTCGTCGCTGACCGACGAGCTGCTCAGCCGTTTCCTGCGCTTCTTCCCGGAGCGCCGGATCGCGGTCGTCGCGATGGACCCGACGCGGCGCCGCGGCGGCGGCGCGCTGCTCGGCGACCGCATCCGGATGAACTCGCTCGAGTCGGAGCGCGTCTTCATGCGCTCGCTCGCGACCCGGCGCCAGCACCTCGCGACGAGCGCGGTGCTCGCAGACACCATCCAGCTCCTCAAGTTCGCCGGCTTCGACCTGATCATCGTCGAGACCGCCGGCATCGGCCAGAGCGACACCGAGATCGTCGACCTCGTGGACCTGTCGCTGTATGTGATGACCAGCGAGTACGGCGCGGCGAGCCAGCTCGAGAAGATCGACATGCTCGACTTCGCGGACTTCATCGTCCTCAACAAGTTCGAGAAGCGCGGCGCTGAGGACGCGCTCCGGGACGTGCGCAAGCAGTGGAAGCGCAACCACCCCGACGAGTTCAAGCGGCCCGACGAGGACGTGCCGGTCTACCCGACGATCGCGAGCCAGTTCAACGACGCCGGCGTCAACCGGCTGTTCGTGGCGCTGTGCGGCCGGCTCGAGGCGCAGTGGGGCCGGCTGCAGGGCTGGCGGCCGGCGGCGCTTGAACCCGTCGGCGTGCCGCGGCGCGCGGCGCTGATCCCCGGCGAGCGCGTCCGCTACCTCGCCGAGATCGCCGACGGCGGCCGGCGCGCGCGCGCGGCGATCGCGCGCGAGGCCGAGGCCGCCCGCCGCGCGGAGAGCTACCGCGCCGCGCTCGAGGCGCTCGGCTGCGCACTCGTGCCGGCGCCGTTCGAGCGCTACGCCGACACGGTGCTCGCGGGCGCTCCGCCCGAACTCGCCCGGCTGCGCCGCGCCTACAACGAGGCGCTCGACGCGGTCGGCGAGGAGGGCCTGAAACTGCTGCGGGAGTGGCCGGCGCGCGCGCAGAGCGCGACCGACGCCGAGTACACCTACGTCGTGCGCGGCCGCGAGGTGAAGGGCGCGAACTACACCGAGTCGCTGTCGCACCAGCAGATCCCGCGGCTCGCGGTCCCGCGCTACCTCGGCGCCGGCGACCGGCTGCAGTGGCTCAAGCAGGAGAACCTGCCGGGCGCGTACCCGTACACGGGCGGCGTCTATCCCTACCGGCGCGAGGCCGAGGACCCGACGCGGATGTTCGCCGGCGAGGGCCTGCCGGAGCGCACCAACAAGCGCTTCCACTACCTCGCCGCGAACCCGTCCGCCAAGCGGCTCTCGACCGCGTTCGACTCCGCGACGCTGTACGGCGAGGACCCGGACGAGCGCCCCGACATCTACGGGCGCATCGGCAACTCCGGCGTCTCGATCGCGACGCTCGACGACATGAAGCGCCTGTACTCGGGCTTCGACCTGTGCGCGCCGACGACCTCGGTGTCGATGACGATCAACGGCCCGGCGCCGATCCTGCTCGCGATGTTCATGAACACCGCGGTCGACCAGCGCGTCGAGCGCCACCTGCGCGAGACCGGCCGCTGGGCGGACGCCGAGCAGGCGCTCGCGCGCTCCTGGCAGGGCGCCGCGCGCCCGGCCTACCGCGGCGAGCTGCCGGCCGGCCACGACGGCTGCGGCCTCGGCCTGCTCGGCGCCTCCGGCGCGGAGCTGGTCGCGGCCGGGGTGCTCGGTGCGGCCGACTACGCGCGCCTGCGTTGCGAGGCGCTCGCGCAGGTGCGCGGCACGGTGCAGGCCGACATCCTCAAGGAGGACCAGGCGCAGAACACCTGCATCTTCTCGACCGAGTTCGCGCTCAGGATGATGGGCGACGTGCAGGCGTATTTCATCGCGCAGGACGTCCGCAACTTCTACTCGGTGTCGATCTCGGGCTACCACATCGCCGAGGCGGGCGCGAACCCGATCAGCCAGCTCGCGTTCACGCTCGCCAACGGCTTCACGATCGTCGAGTACTACCTCGCGCGCGGCATGGCGATCGACGATTTCGCGCCGAACCTGTCGTTCTTCTTCTCGAACGGCATGGATCCGGAGTACGCCGTGATCGGCCGGGTCGCGCGCCGCATCTGGGCACGGGCGATGCGCGAGCGCTACGGCGCGTCGCCGCGCAGCCAGATGCTGAAGTACCACGTGCAGACCTCCGGACGCTCGCTGCACGCCCGCGAGATCCAGTTCAACGACATCCGCACGACGCTGCAGGCGCTGTACGCGCTGTTCGACAACTGCAACAGCCTGCACACCAACGCCTACGACGAGGCGCTGACGACGCCGACCGAGGAGAGCGTGCGGCGGGCGGTCGCGATCCAGCTGATCATCAACCGCGAGCTCGGCCTCAACAAGATCCAGAACCCGTGGCAGGGATCGTTCGCGATCGAGCAGCTGACCGACCTCGTCGAGGAGGCGGTGTACCGCGAGTTCGAGGCGATCGCCGAGCGCGGTGGCGTGCTCGGCGCCATGGAGACGATGTACCAGCGCGGCAAGATCCAGGAAGAGAGCCTGTACTACGAGCACCAGAAGCACGACGGCTCGCTGCCGATCGTCGGCGTCAACACCTTCCTGCCGGCGCCCGGCGGCGAGGCGCCGCACGTCGCGGAGCTGATCCGCTCGACCGGCGAGGAGAAGGACGCTCAGGTCGCCGCGGTGCACGCCTTCCAGGCGCGGCACGCGGCGGCGGCGCCCGAGGCGCTCGCGCGGCTGCAGGCCGCCGCGGCGCGCGGCGACAACGTCTTCGCCGAGCTCATGGAGACCGTGCGCGTCGCCTCGCTCGGCCAGATCACGCACGCGCTCTACGCCGTCGGCGGCCAGTATCGCCGCAACATGTAGGCCGCTCAGGCCTGCAGGTCGGGCTCGCCGAGCCGCGCCAGGATCGCCGCGCGGGCCGCGTCCTTGAGGCCGAGCGCCGCGACGCGCTCGGCGCTCGCCGCGGGCGCCGCGAGCGGCGCGAGGATCTCGACCTCGATCGGCCCGCGCCGGGGCAGCCAGGCGTCGCACGGCAGCACCGCGCGCGCGCCGAACACTGCAGCCGGCACCACCGGCAGCCCCGCGCGCGCCGCGGCGACGAAGGCGCCGATGTGGAAGCGGTGCACGCCGACCTGGTCGGTGAACGTGCCCTCGGGGAACGCCGCGAGCGACTCGCCGGCGAGCGCGGTCTTGAGCACGCGGCGCGCGTCGACCCCGCCCTGGTGGCGGTTGTAGCGGTCGACGAACTCGGACCCGAGCCGGCGCAACAGGAGCCCGGCGAGCGGCACCCGCGCCATCTCCTTCTTGATGACGAACGCGAAGCGCGCCGGCAACGCCGCCTGCATGACGATGCCGTCGATGTAGCTCGAGTGGTTGGCGACGACGATGCAGGCCGCCGCGGGCAGCCGTTCGAGCCCGCGCACCGTCAGGCGCATGCCGGCGACGGCGAAGAACAGCCGGGCGCCGCGGCGCGCCATGCGGCGGCGCAGCGAAAGCGACGGCGTCGGCAGGGCGATCAGCAGCACCACCAGCGCGACGGCCGCGAGTGCCGCCCAGCACCAGAGGCCGTAACCGAGGCGCCAAACGCTTCTCATCCCGGTGCTATCAAGGGGCTGCGTTTCCGGCTTAATGTGAACTATTTCTCTTTATGTCAACCGACCGCGGCTTTCGTGAGGCAGGTCACGTACCCGGCGGACGGTGCTGGGGATACTCGTCCGGAACCGTCCGCCATGAGGTGCGACGAGGTGGCCAGATTCGTTCCAGAACGCCGCGGATTGTGCCGGTTTGAGGCTGGGGTTGCCCAGTGCCGCGGCGTCGACGTGAACCTACAGCGAAACCAGATTCGGCGGTCCATCCCAAAATGCATGCCAAGGCCGTGAAGCCACCGCGCGAAGCGCCCGCCGAGACCGATCCCGCGATCGGCCGGTTCCTCGACGCCGTCTGGATGGAGCGCGGGCTGTCGCAGAACACCCTCGCGGCCTACCGTGCCGACCTCACGGCCCTGACGCGCTGGCTCGAGGCGCGGCGGGTGGTCGTCACCCGCACCAGTCGCAACGACCTGCTGGCGTTCATCGCCTCGCGCGTCGAGGGCGGCGCCCGGCCGCGCTCCACGGCGCGCCAGCTGTCCTCGTTCCGCCGCTTCTTCCGCTTCCTCGTCCGCGAGGGGGCCGTGACCGACGATCCGACCGCGCAGATCGCGATGCCGAAGATCGGCCGCTCGCTGCCGAAGTCGCTGACCGAGGACGAGGTCGAGGCGCTGCTCGCGGCGCCGACCGTCTCGGACCCGCTCGGACACCGCGACCGGACCATGCTCGAGGTGTTGTACGCGACGGGCCTGCGGGTCTCGGAGCTCGTCAGCCTCAAGCACTCCCAGGTCAACACGAACCAGGGCGTGATCCGCATCGTCGGCAAGGGCAACCGCGAGCGCCTGATCCCGCTCGGCGACGAGGCGGTCCGCTGGCTCGCCGAGTTCGTGCACGGTCCGCGCACCGAGATCCTGCTCGAGCGGCAGACGGACTACCTGTTCCCGACGCGGCGCGGCGATCGCATGACGCGCCAGGCCTTCTGGCACATCATCAAGCGTTATGCGCGCAAGGCCGGCGTCGCCAAGGAGCTGTCGCCGCACACGCTCCGGCACGCGTTCGCGACGCACCTGCTGAACCGCGGCGCGGACCTGAGGGTCGTGCAGATGCTGCTCGGCCACAGCGACCTGTCGACGACGCAGATCTACACGCACGTCGCCCGCGAGCGCATGAAGGAACTGCACTCGGCGCATCATCCGCGCGGCTGAGGTCGGACCGTTTGCTAGACTCCCGGAACTGTCCCGGCCGCGCGCGGTCCTAATCCGCACGCGCCGGCCCCGGAGTCCGCCATGCCCACCCGCTTCCCCCGTCGCCGCCTCGCGGTGGCCACGCTCGCCCTTGCCGGCCTCGCCGCGGCGTTCGCCGTCGGCGCGGCCGACCCGAAGCCGGACCCCAAGGCGGACCCCAAAGCCGACCCCCGGGCGCCGATCGCCAAGCGCCTCGAGGTGCCGCTCGACGCCATCCGGCCGAGCGTCATCGCGGGCCTCTACGAGGTCGCGCACGGCGGCGAGGTCCTGTACGTGACGACCGACGGCCGCTACGCCTTCACCGGCGACCTGTACGAGACCGGCAACGGCAAGAACCTGACCGACCAGCGCCGCAGCGAGACGCGGCTGGCGGCGCTCAAGACCGTGGCCGACGACGAGGCGATCATCTTCTCGCCGAAGGCGCCGCGCTACACGATCACCGTGTTCACCGACGTCGACTGCCAGTACTGCCGCAAGCTCCACAGCGAGATCGCCGAGTACAACCGGCTCGGCGTGCGGGTCCGCTACGTGTTCTACCCGCGCTCGGGCCCGGGCTCGGACTCGTGGCACAAGGCGGAGCTGGTCTGGTGCTCGGCCAATCGGCAGGACGCCCTGACGCGGGCCAAGCAGGGCACCGAGGTCACCGGCAAGGTCTGCAAGAACACGCCGGTGGCGCGCACCTACGCGCTCGGCCAGGAACTCGGCATCCGCGGCACGCCCGGCATCTTCACCGACCGCGGCGAGTACCTGCCCGGCTACTACCCGCCGGCGCAGCTCGTCGAGAAGCTCAAGGAACTCGAGGCCGGCGGCACCGGCTGAGCGTCAGCGCTCGAGCAGGGACAGCTTCCCGGGGCGGCCCTTCCACTCGTCGGCGTCGGCCGGCGCGGGCTTCATCTCGTTGATGACCGGCCAGATCTTCGCCAGCTCGGCGTTGAGCTTGAGGAACTGTTCCTGCCCCTTCGGGATCTCCTCTTCGGAGTAGATCGCCTCGGCCGGGCACTCGGGCTCGCACAGCGTGCAGTCGATGCACTCGTCGGGGTCGATGACCAGGAAGTTGGGGCCCTCGTGGAAGCAGTCCACCGGGCAGACCTCCACGCAGTCCATGTACTTGCACTTGATGCAGTTCTCGGTGACGACGAACGTCATGGTCACTCTCGGCTGGGTCGTGGTCGCAACGCGACGCGCGCGCGGCGCGGCGCGGGGAAGCGGGCATTCTATACGAGGGCGCCTACGGCGGCTTGCTGCGCGGCCAGGCCGGCCGGTCGAAGTCCGTGAGGTGCAGGCCGGCGACGCCGCGCGCCTGGTCGTCGAGGTAGCGGCGCAGCGCGAAGTCGATGCTTGGGAACGCGATCTCCGGCCACGGGATGTCCTCGGGCCGGTACAGGCCGACCTCGAGGCTCTCGGGCCCGGCGCCGAACTCGGGCGCGGGCAGGCGGGCGCGGAACATGACGTGCACCTGATGCGCGTGCACGACGCTGACGACCGCCAGCAGGCTGCCGATCTCTACCCGCGCGAGGGCCTCCTCCCAGGACTCGCGCGCGGCGCCCGCCTCGAGCGTCTCGCCGTTCTCCATGAAGCCGGCCGGCACCGTCCAGTACCCGAGGCGCGGCTCGATCGCGCGCTTGCACAGCAGGATCCGGCCCTCGTGCTCCGGCACGCAGCCGACCACGATCTTGGGGTTCTGGTAGTGGATCGCGTTGCACGCCGGGCAGACGTGCCGCGGCAGGTGGTCGCCGGGCGGCACGCGCAGTTCGACGGGCTGGCCGCACTGGGGGCAGTACTTCATGGACTCCGCGGAGGCTGGTGCCGGTGGAGGGACTCGAACCCACACGCCTTTTGGGCGGACGATTTTGAGTCGTCTGCGTCTACCAATTCCGCCACACCGGCGCGGGCCGGAATCCTAGCACGCGACGGCCGCCCGCTGGCTGCGACGCTTTGCCGGGCTCGCGCATCCTAAGGTACCGTGAGGCTCCACGAAGTCGACCTGTCGCCCGCCGTCGTCGCGCTCGCCCAGAGCGGCGACGAGGCCGCGCTCGCGGCGTTCTACGCCGCCTGCGCCGGCCCGGCCTACAGCGTGATCCGGCGCATCGTGCCGGGGCCGGCCGCCGACGACCTCCTGCAGGACGCGTTCCTCGATGCGATCCGCGGGCTGCCGGCGTTTCGCGGCGGCGTGCCGCTCGGCGCTTGGTTCCGCAGCATCGTCGTCAGGCGCTGCTACATGCACCTGCGCTCGCCCTGGCAGCGCAGCCGCGACTGGCTCGGCGACCTGCTCGAACGCCTCGAGGGCGCGGCACCGCCGACCTCGGCGACCGGCCTCGCGCTCGACCTGGAGCGGGCCCTCGAGCGGCTGCCGCCGACCGCACGGCTGGTCGTGTGGCTGCACGACGTCGAGGGCTACACGCACGAGGAGATCGCGGCCGCGACCGCGCGGACGCCGAGTTTTTCGAAGTCGCAGCTGGCGCGCGCACACGCGCGGCTGCGCGCCTGGCTGGACCCGGAGGCGGCGCCGGCGTGCGCCGCGGCCGCGGACGGCGTAGCCGTGGAGGAGTCGTGATGAACCGGGACCAGGATCGGGACGCGGTCGCCCGCGCACTCAGGGCGCTGCCGCAACTGGCGCCGCCCGCCGACGGCTGGGCGCGCCTCGCGCGGCGGGTCGGGC
>JBBINS010000033.1:0-20760 GCA_037443765.1 Gammaproteobacteria bacterium | reverse complement strand
CGGTACCGTACCTGCACTCCTACGACGGCTTCGCCTACAACGTGCCGATGATTCGTGCGCGGATGAAGGATGCACCGGTCGACAGCCTCGACATGCTGTTCAACCCCGATGTCGTCCGGCGCTTCGCCGACTGCGGCGTCACGTTCCTCGACTCACCGGGGGAGGTGCTGCAGCTCGCGCTCGTCTACCTCAAGCGCGACCCCAACAGCGACCGGCCCGAGGACTTCAAGGCAGCGGAGGAACTGGCACTCAAGGTCCGACCGTATATCCATCACTTCAGCTCCGAGTACATCGACGCGCTCGCCACCGGCGAAACCTGTGTCGCGATGGCCTGGTCGAGCGACTACGCGATCGCGGTCGACCGGGCGCGCACGGCCGGAGTGACCCTGCCGCTCGCCTTCACGATCCCGAAGGAGGGCACCGCGAACACGGTGAACGGCTGGCTGATCCCGTTCGACGCGCCGGACGTCGCCGAGGCGCATGAGTTCATCAACTACATGCTGCGCCCGGACGTGATCGCCAAGGTCACCAACGACACGCACTACCCGAACGAGATTCCGGGCTCCCGCCCGTTCCTGAACCCGAGCATCCTGAACGATCCGGCGCTCTACCCGCCCCCGGAGCTGCGGGCCCGCGCCTTCATGCCCGGTGAGATCAAGGCGTCGACCGAGCGCCTGCGCACACGCACCTGGACGCGCATCAAGACCGCGCTGTGACCGCCGCCGGGGACGGCCAGCCCCGGCGCTCTGACAGGGGGCCCGAGACCCAATGACGACCACGATCGATCGACCGCACCGAACACGCTCGCGACGCTGGCTGCCGGCGCTGGGCGCCGTCGCCTGGGCCGGACTCGCCGCCTGCGGCGGGCCGGCGGGCGGCGCCCACGAGCGCGTCGTCAGCGTCTACAACTGGGCCGACTTCATCGGCAAGACGACCGTCGCGGACTTCGAGAAGGCGACCGGCATCAAGGTCGACTACGACACCTTCGACTCCGACCAGACCCTGGAGGCCAAGATGCTCGCCGGCGGGTCCGGCTACGACGTCGTCAGCACCTCCACCAATTACTTCAGCCGCCAGATCCGCGCCGGCGCCTATCGGAAGCTCGATCGCGCGAAGCTGACGGGCTGGGGGAACCTCGACCCGAAGGTGCTCGCGCTGATGGCCGAATCCGACCCCGGTAACCAGTACGCGGTTCCGTACCTGCACGCGATCAATGGCTATGCCTACAACGTCGCGATGGTGCGTGCGCGCATGGCCGACGCGCCGGTCGACAGCCTCGACCTCATCTTCAAACCGGAAGTCGTCCAGCGCTTCGCGGACTGCGGCGTGACGTTCCTCGACTCGGCCGAGGACGTGCTGCAGCTCGCCCTCGTCTACCTGCACCTCGACCCGAACACGCCCCGGCCGGAGGACTACGCGGCCGCGGAAGCGCTGATCCTCAAGGTGCGTCCGTACATCAAGACGTTCGATTCGGCCGAATACGTGAACACGCTCGCGAACCAGGAGACCTGCATCGCGATGAGCTGGTCGAGCGACTACGCGGTGTCGATGGCGCGCATGCGCCAGGCGGGCATCGACGTCAAGCTCGCCTTCACCGTGCCGAAGGAAGGCGCGAACGCGACCTATTCGGCGATGCTGATCCCCGTCGACGCGCCGCATGTCGAGGAGGCGCACGAGTTCCTGAACTTCCTGCTGCGACCGGAGGTGATCGCGAAGATCACCAACGAAACGCACTACGCGAACGAGAACCTCGCGGCGCGGGCGTTCGTCGAGCCGCAGATCCTCAACGACCCCACGCTCTACATGACCCCGGAGGTCATGAGGCGCCTCTACCTGACCAGCGAGGTCAGCGCCGCGACCGAACGCATGCGCACGCGCATCTGGACGCGGATCAAGACGGCCCACTGACGGGCCGTGCCCGGTGGCCCGGCGTTTGGCCGCCGCCCGCCCGGCCGGCCCGATGGCCAAGGCCGTCCCGGCGACGCTTCGGGAACCGTCCTCGCGATTCTCGCGCCTGGCCCTAATCAATACCGCGTCGCCGCCACCATATCGGTCTTGTCGCCACTTCGGGCTGACGATTCCGAGGAGAATTGAATGCTGAACATCGTTCGCTATCAGCCGTGGTCGCTCATGAGCCGCTGGCACCGTGAGCTCGACCAGGCCCTGAGCCAGTCGTCTGCCGCCGCAGAGCCCGTCCGTCCCGATGGCGCGGCGTGGATGCCGTCGGTGGTCGACGTCTACGACGAGAGCGGCCGCTACGTGGTTCGGGCCGACATACCGGGCGTCGCTGCGAAGGACATCGAGGTCACGGCCGAGGGCGGCATCCTGACGATCAGCGACGACCGCCAGGCAGGCGCGCCGGCGACGCCCGCCGAGTTCGAGAGCATCGAGCGCCTCAGCGGGACCTTCATGCGTCGATTCACGCGCCCGGAGCCGGCCCAGGAAGGCGGCATCACGGCGAACTACGCGAACGGCGTACTCGAGGTCGTGATCCCGAAGGCGCCGGCCGTCCAGGCCAAGCGGATCTCCGTCACCGTCAACTGACGACGCAGCCGGGTCCGCATCCACGCGGCCCGACGACCGCCGGCGGCTCTCGCGGCGGGGTCGCCCCAAGGGGTGCGCGCAGCGTCCGCGGGCGGCCCGCGCTCCCTCAGGCCCTGAGGCGCGCGTTCGTCGGGTCGTACAGCGGCTCGGTACCGACGACGGCGCGGCGCCGCTCGCCGAGGATTTCGACCTCGAGCACCTTGCCCGGCGCTGCAAGGTCGGTGCGCACGTAGGCGAGCGCGATGCTCTGGCGCAGCCGGTAGCCGTAGCCGCCCGAGGTCACGAGTCCGACCGGGACCTTGCCGTCGTAGACGATCGACACGGCCGCCGCGTCGGCGTCCGCCGCGTCGACGATCAGTGGCACGAAGCGCTCGCGCGGCCCTGCGGCCGCCTCGCGCTTCAGCGCCTCGACGCCGATGAAGCCGCCGGGCTTGTCGAGCTTGACGAAGCGGTCGAGCGAGGCCATGAACGGCGTGTACTCGGTCGTGAGGTCCGCCTTCCACGAGCGGTAGCACTTCTCGAGCCGCAGGCTGTCCATCGCGTAGAGGCCGTAGTCGCTGATGCCGAGCGACTCGCCCGCCTCCCAGAGGAGGTCGTAGACCGAAAGCAGGTGCTCGACCGGGATGTGCAGCTCCCAACCGAGCTCGCCGACATAGTTGACCCGTATCGCGTAGGCCTTCGTGTAGCCGACGTCGATCGCACGGACCGACAGCCACGGAAAGGCCGCATTCGAAAGGTCCGCGCGCGTCAGCTTCGCGAGCAGCTCGCGCGAGCGCGGGCCGACCACGACCAGCGAGCCGTAGCGGGTCGACAGGTTCTCGAGGCACACGTCCCCGCCGGCGGGCAGGTGATCGCGGAGCCAGTGCTCGTCGTGACGCTCGCCCGCGGCGGCGCTGATCAGCCAGAAGCGGTCCGGCGCCATGGCCGTAACCGTCATCTCGGTGACGATGCCGCCGTTCGGCGCGCAGAAGTAGTTGAGCGCGCTGCGCCCTTCCTTCGGCACGACACCGGCGACCATATGGTCGATCCAGCCGCGTGCTCCGCTGCCCGCGACCTCGAACTTGGTGAAGCCCGGCAGGTCCAGGACCGCGACGCGTTGCCCGACCGCCTCGCACTCGCGCGCCACGGCGGCGTGCCACGCCGGCCGGCGGAACGACACTTCCGGATCGGTCGGGTCGCCGGCCTTCGGGAAGTACACCGCGCGCTCCCAGCCGCCGCGCGCGCCGAAACGCGCCCCCTTGTCCTTGAGGCGCTGGTAGACGGGCGAGGTCTTGGCGGGCCGGCCGGCCGGCCGCTCTTCGGCCGGGTAGCCGATGCCATATTCGTACTGATAGGTCTCGATGGCCTTCGCGACCGTGTACTTGTCGTTGGCGAACTCGAGGTAGCGACGCGAGTCGAGCGGCCAGACGTCCCACTCGGGCTGGCCGTGCGCCACCCACTCGGCGATCACCTTGCCCGCGCCGCCCGCCTGCGCGATGCCGAACGTGAACGAGCAGCAGTGATAGAAGCCCGGCAGCCCCGGCGCCGGGCCGATCAGCGGGTTGCCGTCCGGCGCGTACGGGATCGGGCCGTTGATGACGGTCTTGATGCCCACCGAACCGAGGATCGGCACGCGCTCGCAGGCGGCCTCGATGTACTTCTCGAGACGGCCGAGGTCGTCGTCGAACAGCTGGTGCGCGAACTCGTCGGGGATCCGGTCCAGCCAGTGCGGAGTCGCCTGCCACTCGTACGGCCCGAGCAGCAACCCCTGCCGCTCCTGCCTTAGGTAGTACGAGACGTCCGGGTCCCTGAGCAGCGGCAGCCGCGCCGCACCGCGCTCAACGAGCTCGGGGATGTCCTCGGTCACGAGGTACTGGTGCGACATCGTCACGATCGGCAGGTACTGGCCGACCATCGCCGCGATCTCGCCGCCACGGTAGCCGGCGGCGTTGATGACCTTCTCGGCCACGATCGTGCCGCGATTGGTGACCACCCGCCACTCGCCCGAGGCGGTGCGCTCGATTGCCGTCACCTTGGTGTTACGGTGGATCTCGGCGCCCTTGTCGCGCGCGCCCTTGGCGAGCGCCTGTGTCATCTGGGCCGGGTCGATGTCGCCGTCGTACGGGTCCCAGAGGCCCGCGAGCAGGCCGTCCGTCTGAATGAACGGATAGCGCGACCGGATGTCGGCGGGGCTCAGCATCTCGAACTCGGTGCCCTGCGCCTGCGCCTGCGCGACCACGTGGCGGAACTCGTCGACGCGGTCGCGCGTGTGGGCGAGGCGGATCGAGCCCGTGATGTGGTAGTTGATGTCGTAGCCGGTCCGGCGCGCGAGATCGGCGTACAGGCGCGTCGTGTAGCGCTGCATCTTCAGCAGGTTCCACGAGGTCGAGAAGTTCGGCACGTTGCCGGCGGCATGCCAGGTGGAACCGGCCGTCAGCTCGTCACGTTCGAGGAGCACCGCGTCGGTAACGCCGAGCTGGGTCAGGTGATAGAGGGCGCTGCAGCCGACTGCACCGCCACCGATGATGACTACCCGCGCTTGCGTCTTCATGTATCTCGACTCTCCGATTGCGCCATTTCAGTGCCCCGTCCCGCCGCGTGCCGCCGGCTGCTCAGGTCTTGATCCGCTCATTCCCGGGGTCGTACCACGGCTCCAGCTGCACCTGCGCCGCGTATCGCCGGCACGCGACCTCGACCTCCCAGCGTCCAGACGTAAGCCAGTCCTTCGCGACCCCGTCCGCGCAGCTCACGTAACCCATCCCGAGCGACTTCTGCAGCCGATGCCCCCACGCGCCGGACTTCACCGAGCCGACGATGACGCCGTCGCGGACGATCGGCTCCTCGTGGTAGAGCATCGGCGCACTGGCCGAGTCGTCGACCAGCTGGACCTGGACGAGCCGCTTGCCGAGCGGCTGGCCGCGCTGCCTCAGCAGCGCGTCGCGGCCGATGAAGCCGCCGGCCTTGTCCCAGGCGACGGTGAACCCGAGTCCCGACTCGAGCGGCGTGTCCTCGTCGGCGATGTCGTGGCTCCAGTGGCGATAACCCTTCTCGACGCGGCAGGCGCCCATCGCGTGGTAGCCGGCGTGGACGAGGCCCACCGCGGCACCCGCCTCAAGGAGCCGCTCGTAGACGTCGAGGCAGTGTTCCGCCGACAGGTAGAGCTCCCAGCCGAGCTCGCCGACGTAGGTGATGCGACTGGCGCGGACCCGCGCATAGCCAATCTCGATCTCGCGCGACCGGCCGAACGGATGCGCGGCGTTCGACAGGTCCGCGCCCGAGACCGCCTCGAGCAGCCGGCGGCTCTGCGGACCCATGACGCCGAGCATCGCGATGCCGGGGGTGACGTCGGTGACCGTGCAGCGCAGGGCGTCGTGGGAGGCGATCTGGCGCCTGAGCCACGCGAGGTCGCGGGTCTGGCAGATCGCGGAGGTCACGACCATGAATTCCTGCTCCGCGAGGCGGGTGATCGTGAGGTCCGCCTCGATGCCGCCATGGTCGTTCAGCCACTGCGTGTACACGATCCGCCCGGCCGCGACGTCAACGTTGGCGGTGGAAATCCGGTTGAGCAACCGCGCGGCGTCCGGGCCCTGCACGATGAATTTCGCGAAGCACGTCTGGTCGAAAAGCGCCACCCGGTCGCGCACCGCCTCGCACTCCGCGCGACAGGCGTCGAACCAGTTTTGCCGCCCATAGGAGTACCGGTATTGCGGCGTCGAACCCGGCGTCGCGAACCAGTTCGGCCGCTCCCAGCCAGCCGTCTCCCCCATGCACGCGCCCGCCGCGACGAGCCGGTCGTGCAGCGGCGTGCGCCGCGCACCGCGCGCGGTGCGGTACTGGTAGTAAGGCCAGTGCATCGCGTACAGGAGGCCGAGCGTCTCGACGGTACGGTCGTGGAGGTAGCGGCGGTTGCCCTGGAAAGGCATCACGCGGCGGACGTCCACGTCGCACAGGTCGAGCGGCGGGCGCCGGTCGACGATCCACTGCGCGAGCACCTTGCCCGCACCGCCGCTCGCGGCGATACCGACCGAGTTGAAACCCGTCGCGACGAACAGGTTCTGCACCTCGGGCGTCTCGCCGACGTAGTAGCGGTCGTCGGGCGTGAAGCTCTCCGGCCCGTTGAAGAACAGCTGGATGCCGGCATCGGCCAGCGCCGGCACACGTTTCACCGCGGCTTCGAGGATGGGCTCGAAGTGCTCGTGGTCCTCCGGCAGCGTGTCGAAGCAGAACTCCTCGGGGATGCCGCCCATGCCCCACGGCTTCGCCACCGGCTCGAAGCACCCCATCAGGATCTTGCCCGCGTCCTCCTTGTAGTACGCGCACTCGTCCTGGACTCTGAGCACCGGCAGACTGCGCGGGATGCCCGCGATCGGCTCGGTGACGATGTAGAAGTGCTCCGCGGCGTGCAGCGGCACCGCGGCGCCCGCCCCGGCGGCGAGGCGGTGCGACCACATGCCGCCACAGAGTACGACGGTGTCGGCGCGGATCTCGCCATCGGCGGTCTCGACGCCGACCGCCCGCCCCTTCTCGACCAGGATGCGCAGCACGCGCGTGTTCTCCACGATCCGGGCACCGCGCTGCTTGGCGCCCTTGGCGAGCGCGAGCGTCGTATCGATCGGGTTCGTCTGGCCGTCCTTCGGCAGGAAGATGCCGCCAACGACGTCGCCGACCTCGAGCAGCGGCCAGCGCTCCTTGATGTCGCCCGGCGACAGCAAGTCGATCGCGAGCCCGAAGGTCTTGCCCATCGAGGCGCCGCGATGCAGTTCCTCGAGTCGCTCGCTCGTGTTGGCGACGCTGATCGAGCCGTTCTGCTTGAAGCCCGTCGCCTGGCCAGTCTCGGCCTCGAGCGAGTGGAACAGGTCCGCCGTGTACTTGGCGAGCTCCGTGAGATTGCGCGTCGCGCGCAGCTGCCCGACGAGGCCGGCGGCGTGCCAGGTCGTGCCGCAGGTGAGCTGCTTGCGCTCGAGCAGCACGACGTCCGTAACGCCGATCTTGGTCAGGTGATAGGCGACCGAGCAGCCGGCGACGCCGCCGCCGACGATGACCACGCTTGCACGACTGGGAACTGACATCCGGTAGGTCCTTGGCAATGACGCGAGAGGATCAGTAGCGCGGCGGGGCGATGACCCACAGCGAGACCGACGTGACGGGGCCCGGGTTGCGGACGCTGAACGCCTCGCCGCGGCCGACGCGGAAGCTGTCGCCGGCGCGCAGCGTGAAGCGCCTGCTGCCGAGGTGCAGCTCGAGTTCGCCGTCGATGACGAAGCCCGACTGCTCGGCCATCCGCGACACCTGTTCGTCACCGGAGAGCGCGCCCGGCGCGAACGTCGAGAGGATCAGCTCCGCCTCGCCGGTCAGCGTCGGCGACAGCAGCTCCTCCTCGATACCGGTCCCCGGAAAATCGAGCCGCCGGCGATGCTCGCGGCGCACGACGTGACCGTGCTCGGCCGGCACGCTCGGATCGTAGCCCTGGAAGAACCAGCTGATCTGGACGCCGAGCGCCTCGCTGATGGCCTTCAGCGTCGAGATCGAGATCTCGGAGCGGCCGCGCTCGATCTGGCTGACGTAGCCGATCGACTTGCCGATGGCCTCGGCGAGCGCCGCAAGGTTCATGCGCCGCGCCTCGCGCAGGTCGCGGATCTGGCTGCCGAGCGGACTCGGTTGCGCCACCGGCGGGGTCGGGCGCCGGCCGGCGGCCCGGCCGGGCTTCGCCGCCCGAGGCCGGCCGCGCACTCGCGCCTTGGTTCTGCTCGTCACCCGGATGACCGCCGTTGCCCCGCTCTTTCACGAATATAGCGGAAGCAGCCGGCATTTTCACCATGGTGAAATAATGGCAACTTTCTTCACGCACCTCCGGGGGCCGCTGCGCCGCCATCCGGGCCGCTGCCGACCGCCGCCTACCGCCGCCTACCGCCGTCCGCCGCCGGCGGGCATGATCGCGCCGTCCGGCGGTGCCCGACGCGACGCCGCCCAACCCACAGGCCCGCCATGACCCGCGTTGCCCACGTCGCGATGTGGACCCAGAACATCGACCGCCTGGCCGCGTTCTACACGACCTATTTCGGCGCCCGCGCCGGCGACCGGTACGTCAATCCGGCCAAGGGATTCGAGTCGGCGTTCCTGCACTGCGACGATGGCGCGCGGATCGAGCTCATGACGACCACGCGTCGCACGCTCGCGTCGTGCACCCCGGGCGCCGAGCGCGCGGGGCTCGCCCCTGTCGCGCTCGCGGTCGGCTCCGAGCAGCGGGTCGACGAACTGTCGCGCCGCATGGCGGCTGACGGTTACGTCGTCGTCGATGGTCCGCGACGGACCGGCGATGGCTACTACGAAAGTGTCGTGCTCGACTCCGACGGCACGCGTGTCGAGGTGACGGCCTGAGCCGCGACGCGAGGCACCGCGGCGCGTGCGTTACACTGAGCCGGTCGCGCGATGACACGGGCCGCCCCTGGGACGCCCGGCGAGGAAGTCCAGATGCTGCCGGAGACCGAAGCCGCACCCGAGGTCCACAGGACCGGCCGCCGTCTCGCCGACGTGACCGTCGGCTTCAGCGCGATCTTCATCTCCGTCTGCTCGCTCGCGCTGGCGATCCACCACGGCCACACGATGGAACGGTTGGTCGAGGCCAACTCGCGGCCGTTTCTCGAGTTCGGGACCAGCAACGGCGAGGCGCGTGCGCCCACTGCCGACGGCGCGCCGGGAGGCGGCGGCCCGGTGGTCTCGATGCTGACCGTGTCGGCCTCGAACCCCGGCGCCGGCGCCGCGCGGATCGAACGCTTCTCGGTCACGCTCGACGGTCAACCGGTCGCCGACTGGAACGAACTCTTCCGCCGGCTCAAGGACGAGGCTGCGGCGAAGCGCCTGCTGCCGCCAGGCGCGATCGCGTCCGGGACGATCACCTATTCGACCGTCGCTGAGACCTATCTCAAGGCCGGCGCCGAAAAGTTCATCGTGCGCTGGCCGCGCAGCGAGGCGAACGCCCCGCTGTGGGACTACATCGACGTTGCGCGCCAGTCGGGCCGGGTCGCGCTCGAGGCGTGCTACTGCTCGATCTTCGACCAGTGCTGGATTGCGCGGACCAAGACCTTCCGCCCGGATCCGGTCAAGGCGTGCTCCTGAAGTGAGTCGCCGCGAGCCGCCACGCATTCCCGAACGCATGCGCGCAGTCCTGCTGCGCGGCCACGGCGGGTTCGAGCAGCTTGAGTACCGCGACGATGTGGCTGTGCCCAGGCCGGCGGCGGGCGAGGTGCTGCTGCGGGTACGCGCCGCCGGAGTCAACAACACCGACGTCAACCTCCGGACCGGCTGGTACTCGAAGGCGGCCGCCGACCCCGCCGGCAGCGGCGCCGAGGCCGCCGACGCCGGTTGGACCGGTTCGGCGCTGTCGTTCCCGCTGATCCAGGGCGCCGACGCATGCGGCGAGATCGTGGCGGTCGGCGCCGGCGTCGCCGCGGCGCGCATCGGCGAGCGCGTCCTCGTCGATCCCATGCTCCGGCCGCCCGGGCAGGTGGCGCTCGGGGCGACACGCTACTTCGGGTCCGACTGCAACGGTGCATTCGCCGACTACGTCGCCGTGCCCGCGACGAACGCGCGGCGCGTCGCCACGACGATGTCGGACGCGGAGCTCGCCTCGTTCCCCTGTTCCTACTCGGCCGCGGAGAACATGCTGACGCGCGCAGGACTGGCGGCCGGCGAGACGCTGCTCGTCACCGGCGCCTCCGGCGGCGTCGGCTCGGCCGCCGTGCAGCTTGCACGACGCCGCGGCGCAAGCGTCGTCGCCGTCGCGAGCCGGTCGAAGGCGGCGGCGGTCGCTGCGCTCGGCGCCGACCGCGTGCTCGGCCGCGACGAGCCGCTCGTCGAGGCGCTCGGCCGCGAGTCGATAGACGCGGTCGTCGACGTCGTCGGCGGCGTCGGCTTCCCGCAGCTACTCGAGGTGCTTCGTCGTGGCGGCCGCTACGCGGTGGCCGGTGCCATCTCCGGACCGGTCGTGGAGCTCGACCTGCGGACGGTCTATCTCAAGGACCTGAGGCTGCTCGGCTGCACGATCCTCGAGCCGGAAGTGTTCGGCAACCTCGTCGGCTACATCGAGCGCGGCGAGATCCGTGCCGTCGTCAGCGCGACCTACCCGCTCGGGGCGATCGTGGCCGCGCAGCGCGACTTCCTCGCGAAGTCGCACGTCGGCAAGATCGTGCTCATTCCGTGATTTAGACGCCGGCGAGCAACGGCGCGTCGTCGCCGTTGCGCATCCCGACCGTGCGCTCCGCCGAACGCAGCGTGTTGTAGAGCAGCATCGTGACGGTCATCGGGCCCACGCCGCCGGGAACCGGGGAGATCAGCGAGGCCTTCTCCTTGACGCCCTCGAAGTCGACGTCGCCGACGATCCGCCCGTCGGGCAGGCGGTTGATGCCGACGTCGATGACGACGGCGCCGGTCTTGACCATCTGCGGCACGATCAGGTTCGGCACGCCGGCCGCGACGACCAGGATGTCCGCGAGCAGCGTGAAGATCGCGAGGTCGCGCGTCCGCTTGTGGCAGATGCAGACCGTCGCGTCCTGCTGCATCAGCATCATCGCCGTCGGCTTGCCGACGATGTTGCTCGCGCCGACGACGACGACGTTGCGCCCGGCGATCTCGACGCGCTCGTGCTCGAGCAGCTTCTGGACGCCGTACGGCGTGCAGGGCGGGAACACGGTCGAGCCGGTCAGCAAGCCGCCGACGTTGTAGAGGTGGAAGCCATCCACGTCCTTGTCGGCCGAGATCCGCTCGAGGACGCGCGCCATCGCGATGTGCGGCGGCAGCGGCAGCTGCACCAGGATCCCGTGCACGGTCGGGTCGGCGTTCAGCCGGTCGATCTCGGCGAGCAGCGTCGACTCGGGCACGTCGGTGGGCAGCTCGATCCGCTCCGAGCGGATACCGACCTCCTCGCAGGCGCGGACCTTGTTGCTGACGTAGAGCCGCGACGCCGGGTTCATGCCGACGAGGATGACCGCGAGGCCCGGTTGCAGCCCGTGCGCCGCGACCAGGCGGCCGATCCGCGCCTGGTATTCGCCGCGGAGCTTCTTCGCGACCACCTTGCCGTCAATGATTCGCGCCGTCATCGTCGCCGCCGTTCGGGCCGAAAGGGGCGCGCATTCTAGCGTCCGCGCGAGCGCGGGACACGCCCATTTCGACGCGGTTCGTCGCCGGCGCGCGGCGCTCCCGCTGCGGCGGCGGGCGCCGTCGCGCGGCCCGGGGCTCGCTACGCGCGTTTGCCCTGCAGGTCGACGACCTTGGCGGCCGGCGCTCCGCCGCCGCCGGGCAGCATGCCGGCGCGCGGCAGCTTGACCGGGAAGCGCGCGCGGATCTCGGCGTCCACCGCTTCCGAGACGTGGCTCGGGTAGTGGGTCGCGAGGATGTCGCGCACCTTCTTCGCGGCGCGTGCGATGACGTCCATCGAGCCCTGCTCCGCCCACTCGGTCGGGCTCTTGCGGTCGCCCACCGCCGGATACAGGTAGTCGGTCTGCATGAGCTGCAGCGTCTGGTCCGAGCCGAGGAAGTGTCCGGGCCCGTTGAGGCACACGTCCTTGATCGTCTCGAACGACAGCTTGTCTTCAGACACGTCGATGCCGCGGATCGTGCGCTGGGTCATGCCGATGATGTCGTTGTCGATGACCAGGCTCTCGAGCGAGTAGCCGAGCAGGCTCGCGTGCATGCCGGCCGACTCGTAGATCAGGTTCGCGCCGGCGTTGCCGACGAGCGCGTGATTGAGGGCCTTCTCGGCGCCCGACTGGCCGTCGGCGATCTTGGAGTCGGTCATCCCGGAGGCCGTGCCGCCGGTGAGGTCGTAGAAGTGCGCCATCTGGCCCGCGGCGGCCGACAGTAGCGCCTGCTCGGGACTGCCGCCGGACATCGCCCCGGTGCGCAGGTCCGACACGAAGCACCAGGTCCCGAAGATCGCCGGGTGGCCCGGCTTGATCGCGTTGACGTAGACGAGGCCGGCGAGGCACTCGGCCACCTCCTGGGCGAGCGCCCCGGCGAGCGCGGCCGGCGCCGTCGCGCCGGCCTGGCCGGCCGACAGGAGCAGCACCGGCATGCCGCCGCGCACGGCGACCTCGAGGCACTTGCACGCGTCGGTCGCGAACTTCATCGGCGGCACGACGAAGCAGTTCGACTGGCTGACGAACGGCCGTTCGCGCCACTTGTCCTCGCCGCCCGCGATCGAGTGCAGCATCTCGAGCGAGGCCGTGACGTGCTCGGGCTGCACCCAGCTGCTACCGACGTGCTTGACCGTGCTCGACACCGCGGCGTAGCAGGTGTTGAAGTCCATCTCGAAGGGATCGGGAATGTCGCGCGGCACGACCGCGCGCTGGAAGAAGTGGATGTGCTCCATGACGTCGACGATGCGGCCGATGTCGTAGAGGTCCTGGATCTTCGACTCACGGTAGCTGCCGTCCGCGCCGACCATGTTGACGGCGGCCCCCGCGGTGCCGAAGTAGGTCTTCTTGCCCCAAGGCTCCATGTCGAAGCGCGGATTCTGGGCGTGCAGCACGAAGTGACGCGCAGCCTTGGCGAGCGTGTCCTCGACGAGCGCCTGCGGGAACAGCAGCCGACCCCGGTCGCTCAGCGTGCAGCCGGCCTTCGTCAGCACCTCGACGCCCGAGGGCGGGGCATCGGCGAGGCCCACCTCGGCCAGCAGCCGCAACGCCGTGCGGTGGATCGCGAGCACATCGGCGTCGCTCAGCGGCCGGTATCGGCCGCTTGCGAGGCCGGGCCACACCGGCCGCAGGTTGTCGGGCAAGGGCCCTGCCCGCAGCGCCCGCCGTGCCTCGCGCCCGGAACGCCGGGCCTTGTTCTCGCACTCGCTCACGATGTTGCTCCAGTGATCGTTGGATCCGTCATCCCGGCAGTCCCGATGGACGGCCCGCGGCCGCGTTCGCGGCGCCGGCCGCCATTGCGACGCAACGCGGGACTGGCAGGGGCGGCCGTGGGTGAGGGTCGCACGCCAACGGACGGAACGCCGGAGAGATTTTCTACCAATCCCGAAATTTTGCTATCGGGCGCCGGAACGCGGTCGCGCCTGCTCGCGGCACCACCCGCGGGCGCACTTAAGCACCGGGCCGTTATGTCAAATCAACGAGTTACGTTGCCGGCGCGCCCGGATCCCGCCACGGTCCGCAGACCGGCCGTCACGTCGGCGGCACGAGCTCCAGCAGACGGCGCAGCGGTCCAACGTGCGATTCGTACTGGCGCCAGCGACCGGCCGACGCCGCGTGGATCTTCTGTCGCACCTGCCACTTGCTGGCCGTGATGACGACGCGGTCGGTCTGATGGAAGTCGAGGCACTTCGGATCCCACGACAGGCCGACGAAATCGAGCATGCGCCGAGTCCAGCCTTCCTGGTCCTCGATCAGCGCCTCGTAGGGCACCTCGAGCAGCGTCGTCGCCGGCAAGACCGCACGCCAGTGGTTCATCACGCGCGCGTATTGCTCGTAGTAGTGCGCGAGGCTGTCCAGATCGTTGGCGTACGGCCCCATGCCGAAGAAGTTCTGGAAGTAGACAGAGAGACACGTGTCGATCGGGTGACGGCGCATATGGAGGATCCGCGCCCGCGGGAACGTCGCGTGCACGAGCCCGAGGTACAGGAAATTCGCCGGCATCTTGTCGACGACGCGCTGCGCGACGGCCGAGTTCTCGCCCAGCACGGCGAGATAGCCGCGGGCGACGTCCGGCAGCACGCGCGCCGCCGCCGCATCGAGGCCGGCCTTGCCGAACGCAACGTAGGCCCGGTCCCAGAACGCAACCTCGCCTGCGCCGGCGGCGAGCGGGTGCGACGCGAGGATCTGCTCCGCGAGCGACGTGCCGGAACGCGGCATGCCGACGACCAGCACCGGCAGCTCCGACAGCGACCCCCAGGAGTGCAGGCTGCGCATGAAGTCCGGATCGAAACGTTCGATGAGCCGGTCGACGGTGCGCTCGAGCTTGCCCCGGTCATACGTCGCGGCGTAGCGCTTCGTCAGCTCGTTAGCCTGGCGGTAGTTTGCGAACGCGCGGTCGAAATCGCGAGTGTCGTCCCAGTACTTGCCGAGCGCGTACCGGATGCTGATCTGCTGCCCGAGCGGCAGCGGCCTCGCGGCCAGCGCCTCCGCGCCGGCCAGCCATGCGTGGTCGTCGCCCGTCATCCGGCGGTGACTCGCGATGCTGAAGTACGCGGCAGCGAAGTCCGGCCGGAGCGCGATCGCCCGCTCAAACAGCGACTCCGCCTCGGCGAATCGGCCACGGTCGGCTTCGAGCTCACCGAGGAAGGCGAGCGCGTCGGCGTAATCCGGGTCGATCGAGAGCGCCTCGCGGCAGCCGGCCTCAGCCTCGATCGGGCGGCGCTGCTGCCGCAGCGCCATCGCGAGGCCAAGGTGCGCCGGCGCAAACCGCGGGTTGAGCTCGAGCGCGCGGCGCAAGCTCCCGATCGCCTCGCGGGACTGCTTCAGGTCGAATAGCGCCGCACCGAGCATCCAATGCGATTCGACGCTGGCCGGGTCCGCCTCGGCCGCGCGGCGGTGCAGGGCCACCGCCTCGGCACGCTGGCCGTCGTCGCGGACGGCGCCGCCGAGGTGGTTGAGCGCGTCGACGAAGCCTGGCTGGAGCTCGATCGCCTTGCGGAAACTCGCGATCGCCGCGTCGCGCTGCCCACTCTCCAGCAGCAGCACGCCGAGGTTGTCGTGCGCGACCGCGAGGCCCGGGTCCAGCGCGAGCGCGCGGCGCGTCACCGCGAGCGCCTCGTCGGGTCGGCCCAGGTGGCGCAGCGCGACGCCAAGGTTGCCGAGCACTTCCACCGCGCCCGGACGCAGCTTGCCCGCCGCCCGGTAGCAGTCGACCGCCTCGGCATGGCGGCCGAGTTCGAGGTAGGCATTGCCGAGGTTGTTGTGCGCGTCGGCGCGGCGGGGGTCGGCGGCGAGCGCACGCTGATAGAGCGGGATCGCCTCGGCGGGACGCCGCAGGGCGCGCAGCGTGTCGCCGGTATCGACCAACACGTCGACGTTCCCCGGCGTGAGCGACAGCGCGCGCTCGAGGCACGTGAACGCCTCGGCCGGCTTGCCCCGGTCGATCAAGGCGGCCGCGAGATTGTGGTGGGCCTCGGCGTCGTCCGGCATCAGCTCGGCCGCGAACACCATCTCCTGCAGCGCATCCCTGCCCTGACGCAGGATCGCCACGCTGAGGATCTTCCAGACGATGCCCACCCGCGGCGTCAGCCTGAGCAGGGCCCGGGCGCGCGACTCGGCTTCGGCCAGCCGGCCCCGGCCGACGAGTTCGACGAGCGCGGCGATCTCTAGCGGGTTCGGCGGCGCCGGGCCGCCGCCAGCGGGAGCGTCACTCACGGTAGCCGGTCAGCGCGTCACCGAGCGCGTCCCTGAGCGGCCCGAGCCACGGCTCGAAGTTTTTCCACTGTTCGAGGCCCGCCCGGTTTATCGGACGGCGCACCTGCTCCGAGCTCGCCGTGCGGACGGTCCGCACGGTCCGGTGGAACTCGAGGCACGCGGGCTCGAACGGCAGGCCACAGAAGTCGAGGATCCGCCGGACGCTGCCCTCGAGGTCCTCCACGACGTCCTCGTGCTGGACGCGGAGCACCCACCCGGGCAGCACGTCGTTCCAGTGGCGCATCAGCTCGAGGTAGGTGCGGTAGTAGCGGGCGATGTCCTCGACGCCGTAGGTGAACTCCTGACCTTTCGCGAACAGCTGCTTCAAGTTGCTGAGGCAGCAGGCCATCGGCTCGCGGCGTGCGTCGATGACCTTGGCGTTCGGCAGGATCAGCCGGATCAACCCGAGGTGACGGAAGTTGTTAGGCATCTTGTCGATGAAGAAAGGTACCGGCCCGGGCTTGCCGCGGCGGTAGACGCGGGTCGTCGCGAGGTACTGTTCGCCGAGGCGGCGGAACTCCGCCGGATCGAGCGTCGCGAGCGCCTGCGGGTAGCGAGGGTTCGCGAGGTCCGGCTCGCGGCCGCGCAGCTCGTGGACGATGTGCTGGATGTTCGCGAGCTCCTGGGTCCCTTCGACCAGCGAGTGCGACGCCAGAATCTGCTCGATGAGCGTCGAGCCCGAACGCGGCAGCCCGACGATGAAGATCGGGTCGGGGTCCGGGGCGCCGACGCCGGGGCGCGTCGCGAAGAACTCGCGCGTGCACACCTCGATCTGCCGCCGCGTGTTGATCTCGATGATCTCGGGCGCGTAGCGCGACAGCTCGCTCTTGCGGGCGTTGCCGCGCTCGTAGTAGCGGATGGAGTCCGCGAAGTCGCCGCGGTCCTCGAGCGCCTTGCCGAGCGCGAAGTCGACGTGGAACTGGTCGGTCGGCGACAGCGTGGCCGAAGACTCGAGCGCCCTCAGCTCCGCGAGCTCGGCGTCGGTGAAGCGGTAGGTCTTGAGGTTCGCGAGGCTCCAGTAGGCGTCGCCGAAGCCGGGACGGTGCGCGGCGGCGCGGCGGTAGGAATCGACAGCCTCAGGCGTGCGGCCGAGCGTCTTCAGCACGTGTGCGAGCGACAGGTGCAGGTCGGCGTCCCCGGGTTCCGCGGCGAGCAGCTCGCGGTAGATGACCATCGCCCGCTCGTACTCGCCGAGCCCGACCAGCGCGTTGGCCTCGAGGCTGCGCAGATAGTGCCGGTTGGCCGGATCCTCGGCCAGCAGGCGTGCGATCTGCGGCAGCGCGTCGACATAGCGATAGCGCTCGATCAGCACCTCCGCGTACTCGGCACGCGCCGCGCGGTAATCCGGCGCGATTTCGAGCACGGCCTCGAGCAGGATCTCGGCGTCGTCGTAGACCTTGCGCGCCATGCCGATCCGCGCGAGCAGGCGCATCGCCTCGATCTCGTCGCCATGCGCGAGGAGGTAGGATCGGACGCGCCGCTCCGCAGCGTCGAGGTCGCCGTCGAGGAAGTAGCCAGTCGCCGTGACGACCTCGCGCGGCTGGCGCTGCAGCGTCGCGATTTGAGCGGCGGCGTCGGCCGCGTCGCCGCCGCGACCGACCATCCGAAAGAGACGCTCGAGCATCGCCCAGCTCGTCGGCAGCGCGTAATTGAGGCGCACTGCCCGGTCGAACGCGGCGATCGCCTCAGGCGCCCGTCGGAGCGCCACGTGGCACTGACCACGCTCCTCGTACAGGCGGCTGAATTTCGGGTACCGCTGTTCTAGTACCACGAGCGAGGCCAGCGCCTCCGGGACGCGACCGAGCAGCCGGAGCGCAATAGCCCGGAACAGGCCTGCCTCGCGGTGCGTCGCGTCCGCAGCGATCAGGGCGTCGGCCGCCGCCAGCAGCTCGCCGTACTGGCGCGCCTGCAGCAGGCGGCGCAGGCGCGCGCCATCGCTCTCGGGTAGTCCCGCGGATGGTGCTGCAGGGGCGGTCGGGGGCGACGGGGGCACCGTCTCGCTGGCGGCCATCGGCATCCGGAAAAGAAAGGGGCGAACCGCAAGGTCCGCCCCTGATTCTACTGCAACCGGCCCCCACCGATCTGGTGGGGGCCGCGGATACCTGTCCGGCGCCGCCGCGGCGCCTTAGAACTTGTACCCGATCTGCACCATCAGCACGCGCGGCCGCAGCGGGAAGTTCTGCTGCAGGAACTGACCCGACGAGATGTTGGTCGCCGCATCGTTGTTGGTCAGGTTGCTACCGGTGACCTGCGCGGTCCAATTGTCCTTGCCGATCCCGATCGCCGCATCGTAGGTCGTATATCCCGGGATGTCGTACTTGCACAAGGTCGTCGTCGGCGCACCCGTGTTGTCGAGGCAGCCACCGTTCGCCTGCGTCAGGTTTCCGGCCGGGAAGCTCGCCGGCTCGTTGCGCATGCCTCCAACGTGGTTTGCGCCGACCCAGGCGAAGGCCTTGTAGTCCCCCGCGAGCCAGTCGTACTTCGCGCGCGCGTTGAACATCAGGGGCGGCGAGAACGGCGGCGACGTGCCAAGCACGCCGTACGGGTTCGTGTACGGCGCATCGCTGATCTGCGTGATGCACTGTCCGGCCGGCGTCGGGTTGTTGACCGTCTTGCCGCCGACGTTGCCCACGCTCGCGAGGCACGGCGCGTTCGTCTGATCCGAGCTGTTCCACGAGGCCGAGCCCTGCAGCGTCAGGCCTTCCGTCACGCGGGCGACGAGTTGCAGCTCCGCGCCCTTGACCCGGTAGGTCGGGCCGTTGACGTCGAACGTCGTATTGCCGAGGTGAGTCGGATCGAACAGCGGCAGCTGCACGTTCTTCCAGTCCATCTGGTAGAAGGATGCGTTCACCTGCAACCGGCGATTCAGGAACTCGCTCTTGATGCCGACCTCGTTGTTAATCAGGTTGTCCGAGTTGTAGCCCGACGGCTTCAGGAACTGGTCCGACTTCGGGATGCTGCTTGAGTAAGGCGCGACCGCGGACAGGTGGACCACGCTGCCGTCGATCGACGTCGACGTGCGGTTGAATCCGCCCGGCCGGAAGCCCTGCGAGAACGTGTAATACGCCATCGTGTCGGGCGTGATGTGCCACGTCAGGTTCGCGCGGCTCCTGAAGCCGCTCTCGCTCTTCTTCAGGTTCATGCCGAAGCCGTAGCACGCCGGCTTGCAGTAGCCGGCGCCATTCGGAACGTTGAGGATGCTGGACGTCGCGCTGTAGTACTCCGAGCCTTCCTGGAACTCGTCGTACTTGTAGTGGCGCGTGCCGACGGTCAGCGTCAGCACCTTCGGCAGGAGGTCGATGTCGACCGACGCGAACTCCGCCAGCTGCTTGTAGCCGCGCTGCACGTCCTCGCCGAACGCCGTGTTGGTATTGGTCCGCAGCGACGGGTCGTTCGCGAAGTAGCCGGGGATCGGCCCGACCGCCTCGACGCAGTCCGGGCCGCCAGCCTTCGAGGCCGCGAGATTGGCCGGGTCGCACTGCGCCATCGGCATGTAGTTGAAGTTCATGATGTCGTAGATCACGAACTTTTCCCAGTACGCACCGACGGTGCCACGGATCGGCTTATCTTCGGCGATCGTGAAGCGCAGTTCGTGGCTCTGGTGCGTGTTCGTCACGACGTCGCGCCACGAACCGACCGGCTTGTAGCAGGTGGTTGGCTTTGCCGAGCGGAAATACGGATAACCCGCGCCGGCGCCGGTGCAGTCGTACCACGCGCCGTGCGCCGAGGTCAGGTAGTTCGAGTAGTCCTGCTGGCCGTCGATGTGGCGCGTCATGTAGCTGCCCGTATAGACAGCCTTCACGTAGTCGCCGAGCTTGCCGTTCAGAGTCCAGGCAGTGCTTTCGTAGCGGTCCTTGGACCACGACGGCGCGAACGCGACCGTCTGGTTCGAGCCGAGGCGGACGCCGCCCGGACTCACCGGTTCCGTCGAGAAGTAACCGTCCGCCTCGGAGTTCTGGTAGTTCTGCTGCAGCAGCAGGCTCCAGTCGTCGTTGATCTGCCACAGCGCCGACAGTCGGAAGCCCTGGTAGTCGACGTTGTTCAAGTTCTCGCCGACGAGGCCGCCGTTGACCGCCTCCGGGCCGCCCGGGCGCGTCATCGGACACTTGTAGTCGACGCCGGCCGTGCAGGGCTGCAACTGGATCGTGCCCGGCACGTTGCTGATGTAGCCGCCCCGACGGTCCTCGAAGAACACGCCGCGGATCGCGAGCTTGTCCTGGATCAGCGGCAGGTTGAGCACCGCGTTGAGGTTCGAGTTCGGATCGCCGCCTGCGGTGATGCCGTAGCCGGCATTGACGCTGCCCTCGGTGACATTGAGCTTCGGCTTGTTCGTGATGTAGCGCACGGCGCCGGCCTGCGCGCCGCCGCCGAACAGGGTGCCCTGCGGGCCTTCGAGGATCTCGACGCGCTCCATGTCGACGAGGTACACCTCGTTGTTGCGCGCCGGGAACTGCATCGACTGATCGTCGAGGTAGAGGGCGACGTTCGGCATCGGTGCCGTCGTCGACTGCGACTGGTTGCCCGAGCCGCCGGAGCTCAGGCCGCGCATGAAGATGTTGCCGGTGCCGGGGCCGTTGCCGCTGAAGGTCACGTTCGGCGTGTATTTCAGAAGGTCTTCGAAAGTGATCACGTTCAGCTGCCGGAGCTGATCGCCGGTCACCGCCTGGATCGTGATCGGCACGTTCTGGATCGATTCCGTGCGCCGCTGCGCCGTCACGATGATCTCTTCGACGCCGCCCGAGGCCGCCGGAGCGGCGGTGTCGGCGGCGACCGTGGCACCGGCGTACGCACTCAGCACGGTCGATATGGCATAGGCCAACTGTCTGTTGTGTTTCAAGCGATCCTCCCCAGG
>JBBINS010000032.1:0-21128 GCA_037443765.1 Gammaproteobacteria bacterium | reverse complement strand
CCCGCCGCGGGCGGCTCCGAGCGCCGCGTGTCCGGCGTCGACTTCCGCCGCGCGCCCGACGGCACCGGCCGGGTGACGGTCGCGCTGTCGGACCCGCGCACCCCGGTCAACCTGCGCCAGGAAGGGCAGCAGGTGGTCGTCGACTTCGTCGGCGCGAAGATCGGCGCGGACCTGGTCAAGCGCTACGACGTCGTCGACTTCGCGACACCGGTGACGTACGTCGACGCCCTCAAGGTCGACGGCAGTTCGCGGCTGGTGATCAACTCGCAGGGCGACTACGAACAGCTCGCCTACCAGACCGACAACCAGTACGTCGTCGAGATCCGGCGCGCCGCGCCGGCGGCCGCCAAGGGCGCGGCGCCCGACGACAAGAAGGAATACACCGGCGAGCGGCTGACGCTGAACTTCCAGGACATCGACGTGCGCGCGGTGCTGCAGCTGCTCGCCGATACGAGTGGCCAGAACATCGTCGTCAGCGACACCGTCAACGGCGCCGTGACGCTGCGCCTGCAGAACGTGCCCTGGGACCAGGCGCTCGACATCGTGATGCGCACCAAGGGCCTGTCGATGCGCCGCCGCGACAACGTGATCCTCGTCGGTCCGACCGAGGAACTCGCGAACCGCGAGAAGGCCGAGCTGCAGGCCCGCAAGGACGTGCAGGAGCTCGCACCGCTCAGGACCGAGTACCTGCAGGTCAACTACGCGAAGGCGACCGACCTCGCGACGCTGATCAAGGGCAAGACCGGCAACTCGCTGATCTCGGCGCGCGGCAGCGTCGCGATCGACGACCGCACCAACACGCTGCTGCTGCAGGACACCGCCGACCGGCTCGCCGACATCCGCCGCCTGGTCGCGACCCTCGACATCCCGGTGCGCCAGGTGCTGATCGAGACGCGCATCGTCATCGTCAACGACGACTTCACGCGCCAGCTCGGCGTGCGCCTCGGCATGACCGGCGTCGCGAAGAACGGCTCGAACGGGCTCGTGTCGATCTCCGGCGACGCCGCATCGAACAACACGATCGTGGGCTCGGCGCTGACCAACCTGCAGGCGGGCAACAGCGCGTTCCCGGTGACCATCCCGACCGGACCCGGCGGCACCGTGCTGAACGGCACGACGACCGGCTACCTCGACCGCTACAACGTCAACATGCCGGTCACGCCCGCGGCCGGCAGCATCGCGCTGTCGGTCCTGAACGGCAATTACCTCGTCGATCTCGAGCTCTCCGCGGCGCAGGCCGAGGACCGGGCGGAGATCGTGTCGGCGCCGCGCGTCATCACCTCGAACCAGAAGGAAGCCTTCATCGAGCAGGGCGTGGAAATCCCGTACCAGGAATCGGCGTCGTCCGGCGCGACGACGACCCAGTTCAAGAAGGCGGTGCTGTCGCTCAAGGTCAAGCCGCAGATCACGCCCGACAATCGCGTGATCATGGATCTCGTGGTCTCGAAGGACAACGTGGGTCAGCTCGTGCAGAGCGCGACCGGTGGCCAGGTGCCGTCGATCGACACGCGCACGATCACGACCCAGGTGCTCGTCAACGACGGCCAGACGGTGGTCCTCGGCGGCATCATGGAGACCACGAAGAGCACGGCCGACAACAAGGTGCCGGTGCTCGGCGACATCCCGGTGCTCGGCTACCTGTTCAAGACCCGGACCAGAACGAATAACAAGGACGAACTCCTGATTTTCGTGACGCCAAAGATCCTGCGTGAGGGGGCCAATCTGTACTGACGCTCTGCGGGGAGGCGGCAGGCGATAACGATTTTGGGAGGATGGATGAAACTGTTTAAGACTCTTGGAGCCACGCTGGCGTTGACGTTGTTCGTCGCGGGCTGCGGCGGCGGCAATACGCTGACCAATAAGACGTGCACGACCAACTGCACTCCGGGCGGCGGCCAGACCGTGGCATCCGTCGGCGTCACCGCGAGCGCCGCGTCGATCGCGGCCGACGGCAGCACGACCTCGACGATCACCGCGACGGCGCTCGACGCGAACAACGTCGCCGTGCCACAGGTCGCGATCACGTTCGCCGCCACCACCGGCGGCGTCCTCACCGTCGTCAGCGGTACGACCGACACCTCCGGCAGGGCCACCGCGACCGTCGCGGCGGCGACCGGTGCCGCGGTCGGCACGACCGTCACGGTCAACGCCACGGCGGGTACCGTGAGGGGCTCCGCGAGCGTCACGATCGTGCAGATCCAGCAGACCCTGAGCCTCACCACCAGCCTCCCCCTGATCCCGTCCGACAGCTCCAAGGGCGCGACGATCACGGCGCTGATGCGCGATGCGAACAACAACGTCCTGCCCGGCATCGCGGTGAATTTCTCGCCCGATTCCGGCGCGATCACGAAGACCCAGACGCTGCTCGGCGGCGCGGCGTCGCCGGTCGTCATCGCAGGTACCACCGACGCGAACGGCGTCGCGACCGCGGTGCTCACGGCCGGCAACGACCCGACGAACCGCGTCATCACGGTCACGGTCACGGCCGGCAGCGCGCCGCCGGCCACGATCCAGGTGTCCGTCGGCGGCACACTGCTTGCGCTGAGCGGCCAGGCGAGCCTCGTCGCAGGCAACTCCTCGACCTACACCGCGCTCCTGACCGACGCCTCGGGCGCGGGCATCGCGGGCAAGACCGTGACGTTCTCGTCCGCCAAGGGCAACACGCTGAGCGCGACGACCGCGACGACCGACGCGGGCGGCCACGCGACGGTGAAACTGACGGCGTCCGTCGCCGGCACCGACACGCTGACCGCTGCAGCGCTCGGCCTGACGGCGCCCGAGACCATCCTGGTCAGCAGCGAGAGCTTCACGATCACGCTCGTCGCGCCGCCGAACCAGAACCCGCCGTTGCCGCTCGTCCCGCTCAGCAGCATTCCGCCGGCCACGCTGCCGGTGGTCGTGCAGGTATTGTGGACGTCGAGCGGCACGCCGAAGGCGAACGCGGCGGTGACGTTCTCGACCACGCGCGGCACGATCCTGAGCGCCACCTCGCCCTGGGCGGCGCTCGCCAACCCGACCGTCAATACCGACGCCACGGGTACTGCGACGGTCGCCATCGCCTCGAGCCTCGCGGGGCCCGCCATCATCTCGGCCTCGGGCAGCGGCGTCTCGGCGCAGGTGCCGGTGACCTTCGTCGCGCAGACGCCGGCGGGCATCGCGGTGCAGGCGAGCCCGGCGACGATCCCGATCAACGGCACGAGCACGATCAGCGCCATCGTGCGCGATGCGCAGAACAACCTCGTCGAGGGCGCGACGGTCGACTTCAACCTGACGGTCGACCCGACAGGCGGCAGCCTGTCGACCGCGACTGCGACCACCGACGTGCAGGGACGAGCGCAGACGATCTACACCGCGACCGCGACGACCAGCGCCGCGAACGGCATCACCGTCACGGCGTCGGTCCCCGGCACCACCGTCACCGGCAGCACGTCGCTGTCGGTCGGCGGCCAGACGGTGTTCCTGTCGCTCGGCACCGGCAACAAGATTTCGGCGCCGAATACGGCGCAGTACGAGCAGGACTGGGCGGTACAGGCGCTCGATTCCCACGGCGCGGCGCTCGCCAACGCGCCGGTCACCGCCACGGTGCTGCCGCTGTACTACTACAAGGGCTTCCGCAACTGGACCGGCACGGTCTGGGGGACGGTCAACTCGATCCCGGGCTGCGCATTCCCGGCGCTGTGCACGGATCCGTCGCAGTACGCGCCGGTCAACTACATCTACGTGCCGAACGGTGCGCAGTGCCCGAACGAGGACATCGGCTGGACCGGCATCTACGTCGCATCCGAGGACTACAACAACAACGGCAAGCTCGACCCCGGCAACGTCGCCTCGGTGCAGCCGTCGACCGGCGGTGTGACCGACTCGACCGGCACGCTCCTGCTGCACGTCACCTGGCCGCAGGACCACGCGTACTACGTCGGCGTGCGCCTGTCCGTCACGGCGACCGTGCAGGGCACGCAGCACAGCACGAGCGCCGACTTCGTCCTGCCGGGACTGGCGGCGGACTTCAACCAGCAGACCACGGAGCCGCCCGGGCCGTTCAGCCCGTACGGCTTCGAGAACTCGTCGGTCAACGACTGCAGCAACCCGAAGTAGACGGCCCGGAGGCGCTTCCGAGGCCGGGGGCAGGGACTACACTGCGGGCATGAACGAGCCCGCTCCCTGCCCCGATCCCCGGGCGACCAGCATCTTCCTGGTCGGGCCGATGGGCTCGGGCAAGTCGGCGGTCGGCAAGGTGCTGGCCCGGCTGCGGGGCCTCAAGTTCATCGACAGCGACACCGAGATCGAGCGCCGCACCGGCGTCGACATCGCGTTCATCTTCGAGAAGGAAGGCGAGCCCGGCTTCCGCGCGCGCGAGCGCGAGGTCATCGACGACCTGACCCGGATGCCCGGCATCGTGCTCGCGACTGGTGGCGGGGCGGTGCTCCTGCCGGAGAACCGCGCGCACCTGGCCGAGCGCGGCATGGTGGTCTACCTCGAGGCCTCCATCGAGCAGCAGGTCGAGCGTACGCGCCACGGCCGGCACCGGCCGCTGCTCACGAACGCGGACCCGGAGACGAGGCTCGCCGAACTCATGGGCGTGCGGGCGCCGCTCTACCAATCGATTGCAAGGGTCACCGTGAGCACCGACCGGCGCAAGGTACAGACCGTCGCCGAGCACATCGTCGCCGGCCTCGAGGCGCTCCAGCCCGCGCCCGGCCCCGCGGGCGGCTGACTCGGGGATTTACTCATTGAGCACCGGCGGCATTCCCGCAAAACTAGTCCGGCGTCGCGGCGTCGCGGCGTTCGGCGCGTTGGCCGCGTGTGGGGGTCGCTGTGCCTGAGATGAACAAGGAACCACCGGCCGCCGGCGGAGGCCCGGGGCCGGGTCGTGGCGGTCCGGTCCGCGTCCTGCTGGTCGACGACCACGAGGTGGTGCGCATCGGACTGCGGCAGCTGATCGACTCGCACTCGGACCTCAAGGTCTGCGGCGAGGCGACGACGGTCGCCGAGGCGCGCGCCGCCATCGACCTCCTGAAGCCCGACGTCGTGCTGCTCGACCTCACGCTAGGCGAGGAGAGCGGCTTCGACCTGCTGCGCTCGCTCGATGAGCTCAGCTACACGCCGCGGGTGCTGGTGCTGTCGATGTTCGACGAGTCGCTGTACGCGGACGACGCGCTCGCGCTCGGCGCGCGCGGCTACACGATGAAGGACGTGCCGCCCGAGGACCTGATCCGCGCGGTCCGCACGATCGCCGGCGGCGCCGTCTACCTGAGCGACCGGCTCGCACAGCGCGTCATGCGCCGCGTCGCCGCCGGCCGCGAGCAGGGACCGGTGGCACACGAGGCGCTGACCCCGCGCGAGCAGGAGGTCATCGAGTTCCTCGGCGAGGCACTGACGACCCGCGAGATCGCGGCGCGCATGGGCACCGCGATCAAGACCGTCGACTCGCACAAGCGCAACATCTGCGAGAAGCTCGGCCTCGAGTCGGCCGCCGAACTGCTGCGCTACGCGGTCATCAACGCCCGCGGCCGCTCGCGCGACTGAAGCGGCGCGGCGCCGTCGCCCGACGCTAGGGCGCTGATCCATAGGGGATTTCCGGCCGACCCGCGGCCGCCCGCGCGGGCGCCGGCGGCAGGCTCCGTGTTCGTCGATTTTCGTGCGCGACGCGGTCTCGCCCCGAGACCTCCGGCCGGGGTTCTTGTTATCGTCCCGGGGGTGACCCCGACACCGCGCACGCTGACCATCGACCTCGGCCCCCGCAGCTACCCGATCCACATCGGCGCGGGGCTGCTCGCCGACCGCGCCCGGCTCGAGGCCGCGCTGCCCGGCGGGCCGCTGCTCGTCGTCACCAACGACACCGTCGCGCCGCGCTACCTGCCCCGGGTGCGCGCGGCGTTCGCGGGGCGCGCGCTGCGGGAGTGCGTGCTGCCCGACGGCGAGCGCTACAAGACCCTCGCCACCCTCGCGCGCGTCTACGACGCGCTCGCGGCGGGCCGGATCCCCCGCGACGGCGCGGTGATCGCGCTCGGCGGCGGCGTCGTCGGCGACATCGCCGGCTTCGCGGCCGCGACCTGGCAGCGCGGCATCGCGGTCGCACAGCTGCCGACCACGCTGCTCGCGCAGGTCGACTCCTCGGTCGGCGGCAAGACGGCCGTCAACCACCCGGCCGGCAAGAACCTGATCGGCGCCTTCCACCAGCCGAGCGTGGTCGTCGCCGACCTCGAGACGCTCGCGACGCTGCCGGACCGGGAACTGAAGGCCGGTCTCGCCGAGGTCATCAAGTACGGGCTGATCCGCGACCTCGGGTTCCTCGACTGGCTCGAGCGCGAGCTGCCGAGGCTCATCGGCCGCGATCCGGAGGCGCTCGCCGAGGCGGTCGAACGCTCCTGCGCCATCAAGGCCGAGATCGTCTCGCTCGACGAGCGCGAGAGCGGGCCGCGCGCGCTGCTGAACCTCGGCCACACGTTCGGCCACGCGATCGAGGCTGCCGCCGGCTACGGCGAGTGGCTGCACGGCGAGGCGGTCGCCGTCGGGCTCGTGCTCGCGGCCGAGACCTCGCGACGGCTCGGCTGGCTCGGCGCGGCCGACGTGCTCCGGGTGCGCGAGCTCGTGCTGCGGGCGGGGCTGCCGGCCAAGGCGCCGCGCATCGGCGTCGCGCGTGCGCACGAGCTCATGGCGCTCGACAAGAAGGTGCTGGCCGGCAACGTCCGGCTGGTGCTGCTCCGGCGCCTCGGCGAGGCCGTCGTCAGCGCCGACTACGACCGGGCCGCGCTCGAGGCGGTGCTCGAGGCGGCGGTCGCCTGATGCCGCCGGCGTCTTTCACGCCCGTCCCGCCCGTGCTCGCGCCCTACGCCTGCCACGAGAGCGCCTCGCGCGGGCGCCGCTACCCGGAGCCGCCGCCGGCCGGCCACCGCGGCGAGTACCAGCGCGACCGCGACCGGATCGTGCACTCGACCGCGTTCCGGCGCCTCGTCTACAAGACCCAGGTGTTCGTCAATCACGAGGGCGACCTCTACCGGACGCGCCTGACGCACTCGCTCGAGGTCGCGCAGATCGCGCGCTCGGTGTGCGGCGCGCTCGGCCTCAACGAGTCGCTGTGCGAGGCGATCTGCCTCGCGCACGACCTCGGCCACACGCCCTTCGGCCACGCCGGCCAGGACGCGCTCAACGAGTGCATGCGCGACTACGGCGGCTTCGAGCACAACCTGCAGTCGCTCAGGGTCGTCGACGAGCTGGAGGAGCGCTACGCGGAGTTCCCCGGGCTCAACCTGACCTTCGAGTGCCGCGAGGGCATCCTCAAGCACTGCTCGGTCAAGAACGCCGCGACGCTCGGCGACGTCGGCGAGCGCTTCCTGCGGCGCGCCCAACCCTCGCTGGAGGCGCAGCTCGCGAACGTCGCCGACGAGATCGCCTACAACAACCACGACGTCGACGACGGCCTCCGGGCCGGGCTCGTGACCACGAAGGAGCTGCGGACCGTCGCGCTCTTCGCGCGGCATCACGACGTGGTCGCGGCCCGCTACCCGGACATCAGCGAGCGGCGCCTGATCCACGAGGTCGTGCGACGCATGATCAACGAGGTGGTCAACGACCTGATCGAGACGACGCGCGCACGGCTCGCGGCCGCCGCGCCCGCCACCTTCGCCGCGGTGCGGGCCGAGGGCGGGCCGCTCGTCTCCTTCAGCGAACGGATCGCCGCCGACCACCTCGAGGCCAAGCGCTTCCTGCGCGAGCGCGTCTACCGGCACTTTCGCGTGGTGCGCATGACGACCAAGGCGCAGCGCGTGGTCCGGGAGCTGTTCAACGCGTATTTCGGGGACACCCGGCTGCTGCCGGACGAGCACCGCGAGGCGGCGCGCCGGCTCGAGGACCGGGACGGCATCGACGGCCGCGCGCGCGGCGTCGCCGACTACATCGCCGGCATGACCGACCGCTACGCGATCCTCGAGCATTCGCGGCTCTACGACCCGCGCGTGCCGTAGCCGGGGGCCGGTCGTTGCGGTGAATCGCTCGCCCAGCGCCGGCGGCCCACGGCATAATTGCCCCATGAGCTTCATCCCGCCGCGCGAACGGCTGATCTTCGCCCTCGACGTCCCGGACGCCGGCGCCGCACGGCGCATGGTCGACACGCTCGGCGACTCGGTCGTGTTCTACAAGCTCGGCCTCGAGCTGCTGATGGCCGGCGGCTACCACGAGCTGCTCGACTGGGTGGTCGCGCGCGGCAAGAAAGTGTTCGCCGACCTCAAGTTCTACGATATCCCGGCGACGGTGGCCGGCGCGATCCGCGGCCTGAACGGCCGCGGCGTCAGCTTCACGACCGTGCACGGCAACGCGGGCATCGTCGCCGCCGCGGTCGGCGCCGCGAAGGGCATCGACGTCCTCGCCGTCACCGTGCTGACGAGCTTCGACCGCGCGGACGTCGACGAGCTCGGGCTCGGCGCCGAGGTCGAGCCGCTGGTGCTCGCGCGCGCCCGGCGCGCGCAGGCCGCCGGTGCCGCCGGCGTGATCGCCTCCGGGGTCGAGGCCGCCGCGATCCGCGGCGCGCTCGGCACCGCGCTCAAGATCGTGACACCGGGAATCCGCCCGGCCGAAAACCGCCCGGCCGACGACCAGAAGCGGGTGCTGACGGTGGCCGGCGCGTTCGCCGCCGGCGCGGACTACATCGTCGTCGGCCGGCCGATCCGCGACGCCGCCGACCCGCGCGCCGCCGCCGAGGCGATCCAGGCGTCAATCCTCGCCACGACGGGCGGGCGCTGAGCCGTGGCGCCGCTCAAGAACGACCTGTTCCTCAGGGCGCTGCTCCGCGAGCCGACGCCCCGCACGCCGCTTTGGATGATGCGCCAGGCCGGCCGCTACCTGCCGGAGTACCGGGCGACGCGGGCCAAGGCCGGCAGCTTCATGCAGCTGTGCATGACGCCCGACTACGCCTGCGAGGTCACGCTGCAGCCGCTCGAGCGCTACCGCCTCGACGCCGCGATCCTGTTCTCGGACATCCTGACGATCCCGCACGCGCTCAAGCTCGGCCTCGAATTCGAGGCGGGCGAGGGGCCGAAGCTCGACCGGCCGGTGCGCACGCCCGCCGACATCGACCGGCTGCCGACGCTCGACCCGGAAACCGACCTGCGCTACGTCATGGACGCCGTGCGCACGATCCGGCGCGAGCTCGACGGTCGCGTGCCGCTCATCGGCTTCGCCGGCAGCCCCTGGACCGTCGCGACCTACTGCGTCGAGGGCGGCGGCAGCAAGGCCTTCGCCCGCATCAAGGCAATGCTCTACGGCGCGCCCGCGGAACTGCACCGGCTGCTCGCGCACCTGACGCGCGCGACCACCGACTACCTGAACGCCCAGATCCGGGCCGGGGCGCAGGCGGTGATGGTGTTCGACACCTGGGGCGGGGCGCTCGCGCCGGCCGCCTTCCGCGAGTTCTCGCTCCGGTACATGACCGGGATCGTCGCCGGGCTCCTGCGCGAGCACGAGGGACGGCGCGTGCCCGCGATCCTGTTCACCAAGGGCGGCGGCCAGTGGCTCCCGGAACTCGTCGCCTCCGGCGCCGACGCGCTCGGCGTCGACTGGACCACCGACCTCTCGACCGCGCGCGCCGCGGTGGGCGGGCGCGTCGCGCTGCAGGGCAACCTCGACCCGTCGGTGCTGTACGCGCCGCCCGCGGCGATCCGCGAGCAGGTCGGCCGGGTGCTGGCGAGCTACGGCCAGGGGCCGGGCCACGTGTTCAACCTGGGCCACGGGATCCACCCGGACGTGCCGCCCGAGCACGCCGCGGCCATGGTCGACGCGGTCCACGAGCTCTCGCCCGCCTACCACCGCTGAGCCGTTCCCCTGGGCTCGGCGCGCGCCGGACGGCCGCCGCCGCCGGGACTTGAGCCGCATCGCGGTTTTCCACGGGTCCGTTCACAGAACGCGAAGCGCAGGGGCGGCCGCGCTTTAGGCCCGCGTCCGGGGGTCCGATACCCGTCATACAACGGACGGAGACCGTGTCATGCCCCCCCTACACCCTGCCCGGGTCCTGCTCGTGGAGGACAGCGCCGTCGAGGCGACCGTGCTCCTCGAGGCGACCGAGCGCGCGGCCCCCGGCCGCTACGAATTCGCCGTCGTCGGCACCCTGGCCGCGGCACTGAAGCGCCTCGGCCGGGCGCCGACCGACTGCGTGCTCCTCGACCTCGGCCTGCCGGGCTCCGCGGGCGCGGGCGCCGTCGGCGCGCTGCGCGAGCTCGCGCCGTCGACGCCGCTGGTGGCGCTGGCGACGCTCGGCAACTCGCGCGAGGCGCTCGAGGCGATCCGCCACGGCGCCGACGACTGCCTCGAGAAGGGCGGCTTCGACGCGCGCCAGCTGGTGCGCACCATCGACCTCGCGATCGAGCGCGGTGCGGCGCGCGCGCGGCTCCTCAGGCTGGCGCTGCGCGACCCGCTGACCGGGCTCGCGAACCGTGCCCATTTCGAGGAATCGCTCGGCCGCGCCGCCGCGCGCGCGGAGCGCAGCGGCCACCTGATGGCGCTGCTCTACCTCGACCTCGACGGCTTCAAGCTCACCAACGACGCGCTCGGCCACGACGGCGGCGACGCGCTGCTGAAGGCCGCCGCGGCGCGCTTCGCCGCCGAGATCCGCGCCGGCGACACGCTGGCGCGGATCGGCGGCGACGAGTTCGGCGTGATCCTCGAGAACCTGCCGTCGGCGGACAGCGCCGCGGCCGTCGCCCGCAAGCTCGTCGCCGCGCTCGAGGCGCCGATCCTGATCGGCCACGAGGAAGTGCGCGTCGGCGTGAGCGCCGGCGTCGCCTTCCGGCCGGCGGACGGCGTGCTACCCGGGGATCTCGTGCGCGCCGCCGACCGCGCGATGTACGCCGCGAAGCGCCTCGGCGGCAATCGCATCGGGAGTTATTCGCGCCTGCTCACCGCCGGCAGCGGCGCCCTCGAGCGGCTGCAGGCCGCGCGCGCCGCACCGGCCGGCGCGGCCGCACGCGAGCAGCGCTGGGTCGCCTGAGACCGTCGCCGCCGCTTCGGGTATCGTAACGGGGTGACCCCGTTGCGGATCGCCGTCCGCGGCGCGCCCGGCAGCCTCGCCCGCTGCCGCAGCTGCGAGGCGCGCGCGCCGCGGCACCGGGCCGCCGACACCCCGCCAAGGAGAGCATCGTGGACTTGAGCCAGATTCCGGTCGGCGTCACCCCGCCGTGGGACATCCACGCCGTCATCGAGATCCCGCAGGGCGGCATCCCGGTCAAGTACGAGCTCGACAAGAAGTCGGGCGCGCTCTACGTCGACCGCTTCCTGCACACCTCGATGTACTACCCGGGCAACTACGGGTTCATCCCGCAGACGCTCGCGGAGGACGGCGATCCGTGCGACATCATCGTCGTCGGCCAGGTGCCGGTCGTGCCGGGCGCCGTGATCCGCTGCCGGCCGATCGGCGCGCTGATGATGCGCGACGAGGGCGGCGGCGACGAGAAGATCGTCGCAGTACCGGTCGACAAGCTGCATCCGTTCTACAGCGGCGTGCGCTCCTATCGTGACCTGCCGCCGATCCTCACCGAGCAGATCGCCCACTTCTTCCAGCACTACAAGGACCTCGAGAAGGGCAAGTGGGTGACGATCTCGAAGTGGGAGGGGCCGAACGGCGCCGCGCAGCTGATCCGCGGCGGCATCGCGCGAGTGCAGGGCGTCGTGGTCAAGCCGCGGCCGGTCGTCGTGCCGCGCGCGCACCGCGCCGCGCCCAAGGGTCGGAGCAGGCCCCGGTGACGATCGAAGCGGGCCCGGACGAGCTCTACACGACGCTGGCGCGCATCGCCGACGTGCCGGCGCTCCTCGAGCTCGTCAACGGCGCCTACCGCGGCGACGCGAGCCGGCGCGGCTGGACGACCGAGACCGACCTCGTCGGCGGACCCAGGATCGACGCCGTCGCGCTCGAGGAGATCATCGCCGCGCCCGACCAGGCGCTGCTGGTGCTGCGCGCCCGGTCGGGGCTCTTTGCCTGCGTGCAGCTCACGAGGCTCGCGGGCGGCGTCACCGGGCTCGGGATGTTTTCCGTCCGCCCGGCGCTGCAGGGCAACGGCATCGGGCGGCAGCTGCTGGCGGCGGCCGAGCGCTACGCGCGCGAGCACTATGCCGCGCAGTTCATCGAGAGCACCGTGATCGCCGAACGCGAGGAGCTCATCGCGTGGTACGAGCGGCGCGGCTACGCGCCGACCGGCGAGCGGCGCCCGTTCCCGTACCACGACGAGCGCTTCGGCACGCCGAAGCGCGACGACCTCGCGATGGTGGTGCTGAGGCGCCGAATCGCGCCCTAGGCGGCCGCGCTCAGGCGGTCTTCGGGATGTCGTCCCGCAGCGCGCGCCGGAGGATCTTGCCGACGTTGGTCTTCGGCAGCTCGTCGCGGAAGTAGACGTGCTTCGGCACCTTGTAGCCGGTGAGGTCGGTGCGCGCGAACTCGATCAGCGACTCCTCGGTGAGCGCGGGGTCCTTGCGCACCACGAACACCGCGACCACCTCTCCCGAGCGCTCGTCGGGCTGCGATACCGCGGCGACCTCGAGCACGCCCGGGTGCCGCGCGATCACGCCCTCGACCTCGTTCGGATAGACGTTGAAGCCGGACACCAGGATCATGTCCTTCTTGCGGTCCTCGATGTACACGAAACCCTTCTCGTCCATGCGGCCGATGTCGCCGGTGCGCAGCCAGCCGCCGTCGATCATGACGTTGGCGGTCTCGTCGGGCCGGTTCCAGTAGCCGCGCATCACCTGCGGTCCGCGCACGCAGATCTCGCCGACCCGGTTGATGTCGAGCTCGCGCCCCGAGTCGTCGCGGATCGAGATGTCGGTCGACGGCACCGGCAGCCCGATCGAGTTGTTGAAGTCGACGCCGCGCGGGTTCGTGGTCGCGACCGGCGAGGTCTCGGTGAGCCCCCATCCCTGCAGCAGCTCGGTGCCGGTCATCGCCTTCCAGCGCTCGGCGACCGCGCCCTGCAGCGCCATGCCGCCCGCGACGCAGGAGGTGACGCGCGAGAAGTCGACCGCGGCGAAGCCGGGCGTGTTCAGCAGGCCGTTGAACAGCGTGTTCACGCCGTAGTAGACGGTCGGCCGGTACTTGTGCAATTCCTTGATGAACGCCGGCATGTCGCGCGGGTTCGTGATCAGGACGGCGTGGCCGCCCTCGTGCAGCCAGACGAGCGCGATCGAGGTCAGCGCGAAGATGTGGTAGAGCGGCAGCGCGCCGACGACCACCTGCTGCTCGGCCGGATCGAGCGGGAACTGGCCGAGCCAGGCGTGCGTCTGCAGCGTGTTCGCGACCATGTTCCGGTGCGTCAGCACCGCGCCCTTGGACACGCCGGTCGTGCCGCCCGTGTACTGCAGGAACGCGACGTCCTGCAGCGTCAGGCCCGGGTCCTCGAGGTTGACCCACTTCCCCTGCTCGAGCACGTTGAGGAACGAGTGCGCCTGCGGCAGCGCGTAGCGCTTGACCTGCTTGCGGACGTTCTTGAGGACGAAATTGACGATCGGTCCCTTCGGGAAGCCGAGCAGGTCGCCGATGCCGGTGACGATGACCTCCTCGACGTCGGTGTGCTCGAGGCACGCCTCGAGCACGTGCGCGGCGTTCTCGAACACGACGATCGCCTTCGCGCCCGAGTCCTTTAGCTGGTGCTCGAGCTCGCGGTGCGTGTAGAGCGGGTTCGTGTTGACGACCGTGAGACCCGCCCTGAGCGCGCCGAAGAGCGCGATCGGGTACTGCAGGATGTTCGGCATCATGAGCGCGATGCGGTCGCCCTTCTTGAGACGCGCCTCCTTCTGCAGCCACGCGCCGAAGGCGCGGCTCATCGCGTTCAGCTGGCCGAAGGTGATCGTGCGGCCGAGGTTCGAGTACGCGGGGCGGTCGGCGTACTTCGCGCACGACTCGTCGAACAGCTGGGCGAGCGACCGGTACTGCTCCGGGTTGATCTCGGCGGGCACGCCGGGCGGGTAGGACTTCAACCAGAGCTTATCCACACGCACCCCGTCGCATTTGTTGCATCGCAATACACCGATCGCCGCCGGCTGCCCCCAACGCTATCCAGCGCTTACCCGCCGCGCAAGCGAGCAATCCGCGCCGTGCGTCCGTGGCGCGCCGCGCCGCGCGCCTGAGGAGCTCTCAGGCGGTGGCACCGCGCAGCGCCACCACGCGCGCGCGCAGGGCCTCGGGAGTCACGTCGGCGGGCGCGACCGGCGTGCCGATGGCGACGCCGATCCGCGACCACAGCCGCCTCGGCAGGCAGCGGCCGAGGCCCCGGTAGCGGCGCGAGAACGCCGAGCCCCACAGGCCCGAGAGCGCGACCGGCACGACCGGCACCGGCCGCTCCTTCATGATGCGCAGGAGCCCCGGCCGGAACTCGCCGACCGTGCCGTCCGCGGTCAGGCGGCCTTCCGGGAAGATGCAGACCAGTTGCCCCGCCTCGAGTTCCGCGAGCACCTGGGCGAAGGCCGCCTCGCGCGCCGCGAGGTCCTCGCGCGCCGAGGCGATCGGGATCGCCTTCATGCCGCGAAACACCAGGTTGAGGACCGGCGTGCGGAAGATCGATGCCTCCATGACGAAGCGCATCGGCCGGTGCACGGCCGCCGACAGCACGAGCGCGTCCGCGAAGCTCACGTGGTTGCAGACGACGAGCGCCGGACCCGCGGCGGGCACGTTCTCGAGGCCGGTGACGCGGATCCGGTACAGCACCCGCGCCACGAGCCAGGCGAGGAAGCGCAGCAGGAACTCGGGCACGCGGACGTAGATGAACGCGGTCACCGCGAAGTTGAGCACCGCGCCGACCAGCAGCACCTCGCGTATCGTCGCGCCGCGCTTCAAGAGCAGCATGCCGAAGAGCGCCGCGACCACCATGAACAGCGCATTCCAGATGCTGTTGGCGCTCACGACCCGCGACACGAACGCCGCCGGCGTCAGCCGCTGCATCAGCGCGTAGAGCGGCACGATGTAGAGGCCGCCGAACAGCCCGATGAGCGCGAAGTCGATCACGACGTGGCGGCCGAAACCCGTGGCGAGGAGCCCCGCCGGGTCGAGCAGCGCCCGTGGCGCCGCCGCGGGCGTCGCGAAGAACACGTCGATGCCGAACACCGTGAGCCCCAGCGAGCCGAGCGGCACGAGGCCGATCTCGAGGCGCCGTCCCGACAGCCGCTCGCAGAGCATCGAACCCGTGCCGACGCCGAGGGAGAACGCGAGCAGCAGCGTCGTGAAGACCTCCTCGCTGCCGTGCAGGACCGCCTTGGCGTAGAGCGGCAGCTGCGCGACGACGAGCGCGCCGTAGAACCAGAACCACGAGATCCCGAGCACCGCGAGGAACACCGTGCGGTCGGCGTACGCGGCGGCGAGGTTCGCGACCGTGGAGCGCGCGACGTTGCGGTCGATCCGCAGGCCCGGGGCCGCCGGCGGGATCGACGGGATCAACAGGCTCGTGACGAGCCCGGCGAGGGCGATCGCGAACAGCCCCCCGACCAGCACGCTGAGCTCGTGGGCCGCCGCGAACACACCCGCCAGCACCTGGCCGAGCAGGATCGCGACGAAGGTGCCCATCTCGAGGAGCGCGTTGCCGCCGACCAGCTCGTCCTCGACGAGCACCTGCGGCAGGCAGCCGTACTTCGCGGGCGCGAAGAAGGTCGAGTGCGAGCCCATCAGGAACAGCGCGCCGAGCAGCAGCCAGATGTCGTGGCGCGCGAAGCCGATGCCGGCGAGCACCATGATCGCGACCTCGCACAGCTTGACGACGCGCATCACGACCGCCTTGTCGTAGCGGTCGGCGAGCTGGCCGGCGAGGCCGGAGAACAGCACGAACGGCAGGATGAACAGGCCGTTGCCGAGCTGCGTCAGCAGCACCGGGTCGAGCGCGCTGTAGGCGGCCGTATCGTAGGTGGCGACGAGCAGCAGCGCGTTCTTGTAGACGTTGTCGTTGAAGGCGCCGAGCGCCTGGGTCCCGAAGAACGGCAGGAAACGCCGTTCGCCGAGCAGCCGGAACTGGCTCTCGCCCGCCATCAGCGGCCCCGGGCCCGGGACGGCGGGCCGAGCAGCGGCGCGAGGCCGCGCCAGACGCTGTCGAGCAGCCGCGGCTGGACGACGGCGGTCGGGTGCAGGTGGTCGGCCTGGAAGTTGCGCTCCTCGGCCGCGACGCCCTCGAGCAGCGACGGCACGAGCGCGACGCGCTCGGCCCTGGCGACCGCCGCGAAGGCCTCGAAGTACTGCTCGGTGTAGACCGGCCCGTAGTTGCTCGGCATGCGCGTGCCGACCAGCAGCACGCGCGCGCCCGCCGCGCGCGAGCGCGCGACGAGCTCGGTGAGGTTGCGGCGCATGTCGGCGACCGGCAGGCCGCGGAGCCCGTCGTTGCCGCCGAGCTCGATGATGACGATCGCCGGATGCTGCCGGTCCAGGACTCGCGGCAGCCGCGCGAGCCCGCCGACCGTCGTCTCGCCGCTGACGCTGGCGTTGACCACCCGGTACCCGTACCCTTGGGCCTCGAGCCGTCGCTCGAGGAGCGCCACCCAGCCGTCCTCGACGCGGATCCCGTAACCGGCACTCAACGAATCGCCGAGCACGACGAGCGCGGGCGCCATCGGGAGCCCCGTCGTCGCGGCGCCCGGTGCCGCGGGCATGGCAGCGACGAGCGCGCCGAGGACCGGCAGCGCCCGCGCGGCGCGCGACAGCCATTGTGCGAGGTTCAAGTTGCAGGTACTCGAGTCACGCCACGTCAGCAAGGAGGTTAGCAGTCCGGACGGAACGCTGACCATCGTCGACGACATCAGCTTCGCGGTCGAGCGCGGCCAGTCGCTCGCGATCGTCGGGCCGTCGGGCTCGGGCAAGTCGACCCTGCTCGCGATCCTCGCCGGACTCGACACGCCGACGCGCGGCGCGGTGTTCCTGAACGGCACCGAGCTCACGGCGCTCGACGAGGACGGCCGCGCGGCCGCCCGCGCCCGCCACGTCGGCTTCGTGTTCCAGGCCTTCCACCTCGTGCCCTCGCTGACGGCGCTCGAGAACGTCATGCTGCCGCTCGAGCTCGCCGGCCTCGCCGACGCCGGCCGCACGGCGCGCGCGGCGCTCGCCGAGGTCGGCCTCGGCGCGCGGGTCGGCCACTACCCGCGGCAGCTGTCGGGTGGCGAGCAGCAGCGGGTCGCGCTCGCGCGCGCGTTCGTCGGCCGGCCCGACGTGCTGTTCGCCGACGAGCCGACCGGCAACCTCGACACCGTCACGGGCGCGAGGGTCGCGGAGCTGTTGTTCGGCCTCAACCGGGCCTCCGGCACGACGCTGGTGCTCGTGACGCACGAGCGCGATTTCGCGGGTCGCTGCGACCGGGTGCTCGAGCTCGACGCCGGCCGGCTCGTGAGCGGCTGAGCGCGGCCGTGAAGTCGCTCCGCTTCGCCCTCGTGGCGCTCGTGCGGGACGCGAAGAGCGGCGAGCTCGGCGTGCTGTTCTGGGGACTCGTGGTCGCGGTCGCGGCGCTGACCGCGGTCGGCTTCTTCACGAGCCGCGTCGGGCAGGGGATCCGCGAGCAGGCGGGCGCGGTGCTGGCCGCGGACCTGCGGCTGGAGTCCGGCCGCCCGCTCGAGCTCGGCGGCGCCTACGGGCGCGAGGCGCAGGCCCGCGGCCTCGCGAGTGCGCGCCTCTTGAGCTTCGCGAGCGTCGTGTTCGAGGGCGAGGTCAGCCAGCTCGCCTCGGTGGTCGGCGCGAGCGCCGGTTACCCCCTGCGCGGACGCCTGAAGCTCGCCGACGCGCCCTATGCGCCAGGCCACCCGGCCACCGGCATCCCGGGACGCGGCGAGGCGTGGGCCGACCCGCGGCTGCTCGCGCGCCTCGGCGTGCCGGTCGGCGGCAGCCTCACGCTCGGCGCGCTCCAGGTGCGCGTCACGGCGGTGCTCGACTACCGCCCGGACCAGGGCTCGGGCTTCCAGGACCTCGCGCCGGCGCTGCTGATCAACGCCGACGACGTCGCGGCGACGCGGCTGGTCGGGCCCGGCAGCCGCGCGACGTGGAGCCTGCTGTTCGCCGGTCCCGCGGCCGCGGTCGCCCCGTTCGAGGCGTGGCTGCGGGCGCGCAAGAGCGACGCGGAGCGCCTGATCGACGTCGGCGAGTCGAGCGAGCAGATGAAGTCGGCGATGGACCGCGCGGCGCGCTTCCTCAATCTCGCGGCGCTCGTGACGGTGCTGCTCGCCGCGGTCGCGGTCGCGATGGGCGCGCGCCGCTACGCCGCGCGCCACCTCGACGTCGTCGCGCTCCTGAAGTGCATGGGCGCGAGCCAGCGCTTCGTGCTGCAGGTGACCTTCCTCGAGCTCGCGTGCGTGGCGCTCGCGGGGGCGCTCGCCGGCACCGCGTTCGGCTACCTCGCGCAGGCCGGGCTCGGCTACCTCGCCCGCGACCTCGTCAAGGGCGTGCTGCCGCCGCCGACGCTCGGGCCGGCCTGGCTCGGCGCCGGCACCGCGTTCACGATGCTGGTGGGCTTCGCGCTCGCGCCGCTGCTCGAGCTCAGGCGCGTGCCGCCGGCGCGGGTGCTGCGCCGGAACCTCGAGCCGGCGCCGCTCCGGTTCGGGCTCGCCTACCTCACGGCCGCGGCGGCGCTCGCGGCGCTGCTGTGGGGACTCGTGCGCGACCCGAAGCTGATCGCCTACGCCGCGGGCTTGCTGGTCGCGTGCGGCGCGCTCTTGTTCGGCGCGGGCCTCGCGCTCGTGCGCGCGACCCGCGGCCTGCGGGGCGGGGCGGGCGTCGCCTGGCGCTACGGGCTCGCGAACGTCGCGCGCCGCGGCCGCGAGAGCGCCGTGCAGATCGTCGCCTTCGGGCTCGGGCTCACGGTGCTGCTGCTGCTCGCGCTGGTGCGCAACGACCTGCTGCACGAGTGGCAGCGGTCGCTGCCGCCCGACGCGCCGAACCACTTCCTGATCAACATCGCGCCCGCCGAGGCCGACGCGCTCACCGGCTTCCTCGTCGCGCACGGCGTGGCGCGGCCGACGCTCGCGCCGTGGGTGCGCGCGCGGCTCACCGCGATCAACGGCGAGCCGCTCAAGCAGCGGATGCCGAAGACCGACCGCGGCCGGGCCTTCGCCGAGCGCGAGCAGAACCTGTCGTGGTCGCAGGCACTGCCGGCCGACAACCGCGTCGTGCTCGGCCGCTGGTGGACGAGCCCCGACCCGGCACGGCCGGAGGTCTCGGTCGCGACCGAGTTCCAGGAGGAGCTCGGCCTCAAGCTCGGCGACCGGCTGTCCTTCGACGTCGCCGGCGAGCCGGTCGTCGCGGAACTGACGAGCGTGCGCAAGGTGCGCTGGGACGGCTTCCGCCCGAACTTCTTCCTGGTGTTCGCGCCGGGCGTGCTCGACACCGCGACCGGCACGTTCATGACCTCGGTGCACCTCGACGCGGCGCAGCGTCCGGCGCTCGCCGAGCTCGTGCGGCGCTTCCCGGGCGTCACGGTGTTCGACGTCGAGACGCTGCTCGGGCAGGTGCGCGACGTCATGGACCGCGCGGCGCTCGCGGTCGAGTACGTCTCGGCGTTCACGCTGCTCGCCGGCCTCGTCGTGCTGCTGGCGGCGATCCAGGCGACGCGCGACGAGCGGCGCTACGAGAGCGCGGTGCTGCGGACGCTCGGCGCGAGCCGCCGCACGGTGCTGCTCGGCGTCGCGGCGGAGTTCACCGCGCTCGGGCTGCTGTCGGGCCTGCTGGCGGCGAGCGCGGCGTCGGCGGTCGGCTGGCTGGTGGCGACGCGGCTGTTCGGCCTCGGCTACTCGTTCGATCCGGGGGTGTGGCTCGCCGGGCTCGTCGCCGGCGCGCTGATCGTCGGCGTGGCGGGCGCGCTCGCGACGCGCCGGGTCGTGACGACGCCGCCGGCGGCGACGCTCAGGGAGGCCTGAGGCTAGATGCCGGTATCGATCCGCAGCCGCAGGCGGCCGACGAGCTCGCCGTCGCCGCCGCGCAGGTTCACGGTCTCGAGCGCGACGTCGTAGACGCCGGCGGGGAAGGCGCCCGAGTTGACGCCGATCCGCAGGTCGCCGTTCGAGTCCTTGAGCTGGTTGTCGAGGCGCATGAAGAACGTGCCGTCGTCGCGCTTGACGGTGACGGTGTAGAGCGTCGCCTGCACGCCGCTCAGGTTGATCCGGATCTCGGCGAGCGTCGGCCCGACGCGGGCGCCGATCGGGACGGTCGGGACCGCCTGCTGCGGCAGCGCGGGCTTCAGGTGCAGCACCTGCCTGTTGATCGGCGCGTTCAGGATGCCGGCCGCGAGCTCGGTCTTCAGGTGCCCGAAGTTCTGGACCGCGGTGCGCTTGCCGCTCCACATCGCGAGCGCGACGACGAACGCGAGCACCGCGACGCCGGCGAGGGTCGCGGGCACCCACGGCTGGTGCCAGAACTTCGGCGGCTGCTCCCGCCACTCGGTGCCGGTGTCGTCGAGGAGGCGCATCATGCGCTTCAGCGTCTCGGGCAGCCCGATCCGCTCGACGATCTCGGGCGACTGCTTGACGACCTGCTCGAAGAAGCGCGCCTCGGGCGGCGTCAGGCGGCCGCGCAGGTAGCGCTCGACCACCTGCTTGTCCTCGATGTGCTTGATCTTGCTGTCCATGCGTGTCGATTTGCCGGCAGCCGGGCCGTGCGACATATTGCAACAACGGCGAGGCCACCGGCGCGAGCTTCGTCACAGCCGGGCGGCGGCGGCGGGGCCGGCTCTGAGAACCTCGTCGCAGATTGGCCACCGGGCGGGGAACGCATGCCGGAGACAGACCACGACTTCCTGGCCCGCCTCGAGGCGGGCAGCCTGCCGCCTTCCGAGTTCGACCATCGCGGCCACCTGCGCGCCGCCTTCCTGTACCTGCGCCGGCACGATTTCCCGGGCGCCTGCGTCGCGATGAAGCGCGCGATCGTCGGGTTCGCGGCGCGCCTCGGCAAGCAGGGCCTCTATCACGAGACCGTCACGGTCGCGTACCTCGCGCTGATCGCCGAGCGGCTCGCCGACGAGCCGGCGGGGCTCGGCTTCGACGCCTTCCTCGAGCGCTACCCTGAGCTCACGAGCGCCGAGTACTTCCGCCGCTACTACCCCGCCGGCGAGCTCGACCGCACCGAGGCGCGTGCGACCTTCGTGCTGCCGCGGCCGCGCGGCCCGGCCTGAGGGCCCGGCCCGCGCGCCGCCGGCCGGGCCGCC
>JBBINS010000031.1:0-21538 GCA_037443765.1 Gammaproteobacteria bacterium | reverse complement strand
CTGGGGCCCCGACCGGCTCGGCGACAGCCGCGGGCTCCGCTCGTACATCAAGATGCTGCGCCAGAAGCTGGAGCCGGATCCGCGGCAGCCGCGCTACCTAATCACCGAGGCAGGCATCGGCTACCGCCTGCACTGCGACGACCGGGCGAAGGCGGAGGGCTAGCTCGGCCTGCGCGAAACCGAGAGACGCTGCCGGTCGTCCGCAGCTCCGGACGGGCGCAACTGTGACGTGGCGCGTGTCTGGCGCCGGGCCGCGGCAGTAGCGTGTCGATAAGTCAAGTCGGCGGGCCGACCCGCCGGCGGCGCCGTGTGCCATGAGGCCGCCCATGTCGTCATCGTCGAAGTCCCTGCTCGAGCAGCTGCCGCTGCATGATCTCGCGCTCGAGCGGCGCGAAGCCCTCGCCGGCATCCTGGCGGAGGACAGCGCGGCCTTGGCGGACTGCTGGCCGGCGATTCGAACGGAGGCGAACGCGCTCGCCGGCGCGTGCCTGCGGCGGCAGCTTGAGTCCCCGGAGGTCGCCGCGTACGTCCCGCACACGGCGACCCCCGCGAAGATGCAGCGCGACATGTCGCGCTTCGTCGAGAGCGTGTTCTGCGGGCGGCACGACTCGGACAACGCGAGCGGCCGGCTGCGGGTCGGATTCGTGCACCGGCGGATCGGGCTGCCCGCGCGCTACTTCCTCGCGGCGCTGCATCATCTGCAGGTGAACCTGCGCCGGACCATCGCCGCGCGTCTCGAGGACCCGGGCGCGGTCGAGCGCGCGGTCGCGGCGCTCGAACGCCGACTGCTGTTCGACGAATCACTGATCATCGACGCCTACGAGCACCGCCTCGCTGCGGAGGCGCGGCGCGAGCACAACCGCGCGCTGCGCTACGCGAGCAGCCTCGAGGCCGAAGTCGCGGCGCGCACCCGCGAGCTCGAGCAGCTGTCACGGACCGACCCCCTCACCGGCCTGCGCAACCGGCGCGCGTTCCTCGACGAACTGGCGCGGGAATTGAGCCGCGCGCGCCGGCAGCGACGGCCGCTCGCCGCGCTCTACCTGGACGTCGACGATTTCAAGGCCCTCAATGACCGCGACGGCCACGGCCGCGGCGACGAGGCGCTGGCCGCGGTTGCCGCCGCGCTGACCGCGAGCCTGCGGGAGATCGACGTCGCCGCACGCCTCGGCGGCGACGAGTTCTGCGTGCTGCTGCCGGACACCGACCTGCGCCAGGCGGCCGCGGTCGCGGCGCGGCTGCGGGCGCGCGTGCGCACGACCTGCCCCTTGACGATCAGCGTCGGCGTCGCGACATTACGAGATGCCGACCGCGCGCATCCCGACAGGCTGATCCGGCGCGCCGACGCCGCGATGTACCGCGACAAGCGTCGCCACCGCGGCGGCGACGCCGATCGGCGGGCATCGTGAGCCAGCGGTAAGCTGCCCGCCTCGGCGGCCGCACGACGCGGGACGCTTCGGAAATCCACGGTACTGCGCGACTCGCGTTCCCGGCCCAATGGCGGGCCTCGTCGTCTCGAACAACAAGGACGCGATGGGGCGCGCCTGAGCCGCTCGTCGCCGCAAGCCATGCACGAACCGTCCGCCCGTCGAGCCCGGTCCACGATCGCACTCTGTGCACTCGCCCTCGCCGGCGCCGCAGGGACGGCGCGCGGCGCCGAGTCCGCCGACACCGCCGGCAGCCCCACGCTGCAGGACGTGGTCGTCACGGCCCAGAAGGAGAGCCAGTCGCTCGCCCGGGCCGCGGCCGCGATCACCGTGGTCGCCGGCGACGAACTCCGCGGCGGCGGCATCCAGGACGTGCGCGACGTCGCCCCGCGTATTCCGTCGGTGCGGTTCCAGGAGGAATCGGCGTCGACCGAGATCTACATCCGCGGCGTCGGCTCGACGCTGGACGTGCCGATGGTGGAGCCGCCGACGGTATTCAACATCAACGGCATCTCGATCCCCCGCGAGGTGGCGGCGATCAGCCTGTTCGACGTACGCCAGCTCGAGGTGCTGCCCGGGCCGCAGGGCACGCTCTACGGCCGGGGCTCGCTCGGCGGCACGGTCAACGCGACCCTGGTCCGGCCGGGCGACGACCGCGACGGCCACGCCGTGCTCGAAACCGGCAACTACAACCTCGTGCACGGCTCCTACGTCCAGGACCTGCCCGCGCTCGACACGCTCGACGTCCGCGCCGGCGTCAACTGGCTGCAGCACTCCGGTTACGAGCGCAGCGGGGCGCAGTCCGCCGACGACCGCGCCGCGGAGCTCGCCGCCGACTGGCGGCCGGTCGAGGCGCTGTCGATCTACCTCTGGGGCATCTACGAGCACAAGGGCGGTACCGCAGCCAACCTCGTCAACAAGGGGACGGCAGGCGACCCGTACAGCCAGGCCTACCTGCGTGCCGATCCGTGGGACGATACGCGTCCGGCCGCGCTCGCCCCGTTCGGCGCGATCGACGGCAAGGCCAAGAGCTGGCGAACCGCGCTCATCGGCGGCGAGGTCGCGTGGAACCTCGGCGCCATGCAGCTCACGTACCTGCCGTCGTTCACGGACTTCGACTGGCACCAGGGCTACTGGATCGGCTCCAAGCCGTCGGACTTCGGCGAGTCGATCCGCCAGACCACCCACGAGCTGCGGCTCGCCGGCGGCGACGACTCCAGCACCAAGTGGCTGGCGGGCCTCTACTATTATCGGCTCGAGACGAGCGGCCAGCTGTTCATCCAGGTCGCACCCGGCGTCTGGTACGACGCCAGCGACGTGCGCGACCACCGCCTCGAGGGCACCTCGGCCTTCGGCCAGGTGACGTTCGCGGCGGCGGAGCACACGCGGCTCATCGCCGGCGGCCGGGCCTCGACCGATCACCGGACTGCGAACGGCTTCGAACCCGGAATCACGTTCTCGACCGATCCGGCGGCGGTGGCCAACACGCCGTTCGCGAACGATGCGCGCTGGCACCACGTCGACTGGAAAGCGAGCGCCGAGCAGGACGTCGGCGCCTACGGGCTCGCCTACGCGACCGTTCAGACCGCGTTCCAGCCGGGCACGTTCGACTCGTACCCGAACGCGACCACCCGCGCGTCGAACCTGCTCGCGATCTCGGCCGGCCTCAAGGGCACGCTGCTCGACGGCGACCTGAGGGTCAGCGACGAGGTGTTCGAGTATCACTACCGGGACCTGCTGGTGCAGGCGTTCGACGCCGGCACGGGGGCGCTGCGCCTCGCGAACGCGCAGCGGGTGCTCATCCGCGGCGACCAGCTCGACGCGAGCTGGCGCGTGGCGCGCGAGGTCGACGCGCAGCTCGCGGTGGGCTACCTGCACGCGCGCAACGAGCGGTTCCAGATCGCCGCCGGCGACTTCGACGGCCTGCAGCTGCAGAATGCGCCCGACTGGACCGTCAACGTCGGGCTCACGCACCGGCTGCCGTTCGAGTCCGGCGCGCAGCTCACGACCAGCGTCCACGCCCGCTACGAGGATGCCTTCTGGGGCGACTTCCTGCACTCGTCGGGCCTGCGGCAGGCCGCGGCCATCCGCACCGACCTCGCGACGACCTGGCACGCCCCCAGCGGGCGCTACTCGCTCGGGCTCTGGTGCCGGAACCTCGAGAACAGGGCGGTTCAGGCGGCTGCCGCGACCGCCAACGACCCGGGGCCGGGCAGTACCTTCCTCGAGCCGCCCCGGACGTTCGGCGTCACGCTGACGGTGACGCTCTGACGCCGCCCGCCGGTGGCCGCGCTCAGCGTGCGGCGGTCGGCTCCTTGTAGACGACGCCGCCCTTCATCACGAAGGCGACGGACTGCAGGCGCGTGACGTCGCCGAGCGGATCGCCGGCCACGCCGATCAGGTCGCCATACCGGCCAACGGCGATCGCGCCGACGTCACTCGAACGCCCGAGCGCCTCGGCGGCCGTGACCGTGGCCGCCCGGATCGCCTGCATCGGCGTCATGCCCCACGCGACCATCGTCGCGAACTGCTTCGCGTTGTCGCCGTTCGGGTAGACCCCGCCGTCGGTGCCGAACACCATCTTGACGCCGGCGGCGGTCGCCGCCTTGAACGTCTCGCGCTGGCGGCGGCCGACCTGGCGCTCCTTCTCGAGCGATTCCTTGAAGACGCCGTTCTTCTCGCCCTCGGCCAGAATGTAGTCGTCGTCGTAGATGTCCATCGAGAAGTAGGCGCCGCGCTGCTTCGCGAGCGCGATCGCCTCGTCGTCGGCGAGGCTCGCGTGTTCGATGGTGTCGACGCCGGCCCGGATCGCATCCTTGATGCCGGCCGTGCCGTGTGCGTGCACCGCGACCTTGAGCCCGAGCAGGTGCGCCTCGTCGACCAGCGCGGTCATCTCGGCGAGCGTGTATTGCTGGCCGCCCACCGTGTCGGTTTTCGACAGCACGCCGCCGGTACCGCAGAACTTGATCACTTCGGCACCGTACTTGCGCAGCTTGCGGACCGTGGCGCGGATCGCCTCCGGCCCGTCGGCGACGGCCGGCGCCGGCGCAGTGATCGACGGCGGGAACTGGGTCCGGTCGCAGTGGCCCCCGGTCGCGCCGATGGCATAGGTCGCCGGCACGATCCGCGGCCCCGGAACGTAGCCGTCCTCGATCCCCTGCTTGATCGCGACGTCGTCGTAGTTTGCGGAACCGACGTTGCGCACGGTCGTGAACCCGGCCTCGAGCGTCTTCTTGGCGTTCGCGACGCCGACCACGGTCCAGAAGTTGTCCGTACGCTCGAGCCTGCGGTAGCCGCCGAAACGCGGGTCGGACGTGAGATGCACGTGCATGTCGATCAGGCCCGGCAACAGCGTGATCCCGGGCAGGTCGAGCCGGCGCGCGTCCGCGGGCACCGCAGTGCCCTGCGGGGCGATCGCGGTGATCCGGCCGTCAGTGATCGTGACCTGCGGGTGGTCGACCACCCGGCTCGCGAGCACGTCGACCATCCGGTCGGCGGTGACGACGACCGTGTCGGCGCACGCGGGCGCGGCGGCAAGGCACAGGATCGCGAGCACGGAACGGTAGGACATCGGGCTTCTCCGGTAGTGTTGCCACGGCCGCGCGGACGGCGCCGAAGGGTAGCGCAGCCGGTCGCGCGGCGCACCGATGCCCCGGGGTGACGGCGGTCCGCCCGGCCCGGCCCGCATTACGGACCGGGCGCGGCGGGCTCGCGTGGATCGCGCGCCAGCGCCGCGGCCACCTCATCCAGCGCACCGACGAGCATCGCCGGCTCCTGTGCGCCGGATATCGCCCAGCGTCCCGCCAGCACGAAGAAGGGCACGCCACTGATTCCGAGTCGTGCCCCGGCATGCTCCTCGGCCTCGACCGCCGCGAGCCTCTCCGCCTCTGCGAGCTGGGCCAGAAGTCCGGAGCTGCCGATGCCCGCGGCCGTGCCGATCGCGACCAGCTCGCCGCGATCGCCGACGTCGCGGGCCTCCTCGAAGTACGCGCGGAACAGGCCCTCAACGACCGCGTCCTGGCGGTCGCCCGCGAGCGCGACCAGCGCATGCGCGGCGCGGGTGTTCGGTACGCGGCCGATCGCGTCGAAGCGGTAGTCGATGCCGGCCTCGCGACCGAGCGCGACCAGGCGGGCGTGAATCTCCCGCAGGCGGCCGTCGGCACCGAACTTGCGCGCCATGTAGTCGCGCCGGTCGGCGCCCCCCGGCGGCATGTCGGGATTGAGCTCGAACGGTCGCCACCGGAGCGCGACCTCGAGCTGCGGTCGCTCGCACAATGCCGCCTCGAGGCGCCGCTTGCCGAGGTAGCACCACGGACAGACCACGTCCGACCAGATCTCGATCGTCAGCACGGCGCGCATGGACGAAGCCTACCCGATCGCCGTCCTGCCGGCCCGCAGGGGCGCGCGCCGCCGCGCTCGTGCAGAATCCACCGCTCACGCCGGAGCCGCCCATGACCCGCAGAGCCCTCTACGTCGTTGCCCTCGCGCTCGCCCTGCTCGTGGCGGCGGTCGCCATCGGGACGCTGCGGCACGGTTCCCGGCAGCTCGTCGTGCCGGCGGCGAGCGGCGTCGCCGTCGACCACGCCGCGGCCGCCGAACGGCTCGCGGGCGCGGTGCGCCTGCGGACGGTGTCCTACGAGACGCCGTCCGAGGAGAGCCGGACGGAGCTCGCGAAGCTGCGGTCCTACCTCGAGCGCTCGTTCCCGCGCACGCACGCCGCGCTGCAGCGCGAGATCGTCGGCGGCTACAGTCTGCTGTACACGTGGCCGGGCCGTGACCGCACCGTGAAGCCCATCCTGCTGATGGCGCACCAGGATGTCGTCCCGGTCGCTCCGGGCACCGAGGCCCAGTGGCACGCGGACCCCTTCGGCGGCGAAGTCCGCGACGGCTTCGTCTGGGGCCGCGGCACCTGGGACGACAAGGGCAACCTGATGGCGATCCTGGAGGCGGTCGAGTTGCTCGCGGCATCTGGCTTCGAACCGCGCCGGACAATCTACCTCGCGTTCGGGCACGACGAGGAGAACGGTGGCGAGGCCGGGGCGAAGGCGATCGCCGCGTTGCTCCGGGCGCGCGGCGTCCGGCTCGACTTCGTCACCGACGAGGGCATGCTGATCACCGAGGGCATGATGCCGGGCCTGTCGAGTCCGGCGGCGCTGATCGGCGTCGCGGAGAAGGGCTCGCTGACGCTCCGGCTGACGGCAACCGAGCGACCGGGCCACTCGTCGATGCCCGGGCCGCGGTCCGCGATCGGCGCGCTCGCCACCGCCCTCGCGAAGCTCGAGCACGCGCCGATGCCGGCCGCGATCCGCGGCGTGCCGTCCGAGATGCTGGAAACGCTCGCGCCCGAGATGGACCTCACGAAGCGGGTCGCGCTCTCGAACCTGTGGCTGTTCGGACCGCTGGTCCGCGCGCAGCTCGAGGGGGCGCCCGCAACCGGCGCGATGCTCCGCACGACGACGGCGCTCACCGTCGTGCGGGGCGGCAACAAGGAGAACGTGCTGCCGGGCGAGGCCACCGCACTCGTCAATTTCCGTCTGTTGCCCGGCGACACCATCGAGCGGGTGATGGCCCACGCCCGCCGCACGGTCCATGACGACCGGATCCGCATCGAGATCGCACCGGGCGCCACCGAGGCCTCGGGCGTGGCGGCCACCGGCTCGGCCTCGTATCAGCTGATCAACCGGACCCTCCGCGAGTTGTTCCCGGGCGTGCTGGTCGCGCCCGGACTGATGATCGGCGGCAGCGATTCGCGACACATGGCCGGCATCGCCGACAACGTCTACAAGTTCTCGCCGGTGCGCGCCCGCAGCGGGGACCTGCCGCGCTTCCACGGCACCGACGAGAGGATCTCGATCGCGAACTACGCGGAGCTCATCCGCTTCTACCACCGGCTGATCAGCCGCGCCGCCGGCGGCGATTAGGCGGGTGCGGGGCTCAGCGCGCCCCGCCGAGCACGCGCGCCGGCAGGAAGATCAACGCCCGCAGCAGTGCGAACACGCCCTCGACGGCGATGCCGAGGAGCCGAAACGGCAGCGACAGCAGCCAGACGACGGGCCAGAGGATGAGCGCGAGCAGCGCGAGCGGCCAGCACAGCACGAGCAGCAGCAGCCAGAGCAGGAACTTCAGCATCGGCGGCCTCCTGGGCGCGCGGGCGCCGGCGGCATTATCCACCGAATCGCGTCTCGGCGCGCAGCGCAGCCGAGGCGGCGCGACAGGCGCGTACGCTAAACTCGCGGCCTCGCGGGGACGGTCCTGCAGCGGCGGAGGCTGGGAATCGGCCGCGACGCGGGACGCCCCCGACTTCGGGAGGCAACGATGGGTTTTCGTCTGAAAGCTTTCGGCCTGCACCTGGCGGCGAGCGTCACGGCGCTGGCGCTCGTCCTCGGCGGGCTGTACGCCGGCTGGTACCGCTGGCCGGGCTGGTACCTCACCGGCGTTCTGCATGTTGTCGAGGTCATGGTCGGCGTCGACGCCGCGCTCGGGCCGCTGCTCACGTTCGTGATCGCAAACCCCGCAAAGCCGCGCCGCGAGCTGGCGCGCGATATCGGGATCATCGTGGCGGTGCAGTTCGCCGCCCTCGTCTACGGCACGACCACCCTGTGGCAGGGCAGACCGCTCTACTACGCGTATTCCGAGGACCGGATCGACCTGGTGCAGGCGTCCGGCGTGCATGCCGACGAAGCCGAACTCGGGCGGCGCCTGAACCCGGCCCTCGCGCCGCACTGGTACAGCCTGCCGCGCTGGGTCTGGGCGCCGCTGCCGGATGACCCGGACGAGCGCACCCGGATCATCACGTCGGCGGTCACCGTGGGCCAGGACGTCGTCGACATGCCGCGGTACTTCCGGACATGGGAGCAGGGCGTCCCGGCGCTGCGCGAGCGGCTCAGGAAGGTGGACGAACTCGGGATCTTCGCGCGCAGCGAGCAGCGGGCGCTCAAGGCCAGGATGACGGAACTCGGGCTCCCGGCGGACGGCAGGGTCGCGACGTTCATCGTGGGCCCGGAAACGCGGCTGCTGGTCGTGATCGATCCGGCCACCGGCAACGTGCAGGCGATGCTGCCGCCGCCAGCGATCGTCCCTCACCGCTAACGGCGGCCCAGAAACGACCGCATGTGAAACTGCGCCTGCTCGGCGCCGTAGCGGTACGCGGCGCCGACCGGACAGGCGCGCCGCGCCCGGCAGGCCTGCCGGAGGCAGTCGACGCCGGCGGCGGCGGCGACGTGCGCCGCACAGGCGGTGTGGTCGTAGCCCGCCGCCGAAAGCGCGGAGACCGGGCAGGTGCGCTCGCACGGGCGCGTCTCGCAGCTCGTGCACGGACTCGGCCGGGCGTCGGGGACCGGCAGGCCGAGGCGCACGCGGAACGCGAGCGCGCCGCGATAGGCGTGCCACAAGCCGAAATCCGGATGGATCAGGATACCGACCGGCGACGGGTGCACGGCCTCCGCGCGCATCGCCCAGCGCTGGAACGGCAGCCACGGCGGCCCGTCCGACGGGTAGAGCGCAGCGGCACCGTGGCGCGCGCCGAGTGCGTCGATCACGCGTCGCGACCACCGGTCGAGCGGGTGTGGCAGGCCGTCCGCGCGCTCGGGCGAGGCCGCGAAAGCCGGCCACTGCTCGCCGCCGACGAAGCCAAGGAGCGCCAACGTCGCGACCGCGTCGCCGCCCGCGAGCGGCGGCACCCCGTCGTCGGCGACCGGGTGGAACGCACCGCGCCAGGCGAGCCCGCTGCGGCGGACGTCGCGGCACAGGTCGTCGAGGGAGGGGTCGCCGCTCATGGATGCAGAGCGTCGCACGATCCGTGCGCCGACGCCCGTCCGCCCAAGGCGGCGCCCGCCGCGTTCGGCAGGGCGCCGAGGGCGCTTGCGGGGTCAGGATCAGGCGCGCTTCGGCGGCTGGCCGTTTTCCGTCCGCGCGGATCGGACGGTGACGACGGACTGCGAAAACCATAATCTGCGTCACGGTCTCGCGGCCGCCGGGCATGCTCTGCTAGGCTGCATTAAGGTGAATCGCGAACGAACGGCAGGTTCCATGGTCCGCACGCAGGCTTCCCGGGCGCTTCTGGCCACCTTCCTCCTCTCGGCAGGCGTCTGCCCGGGACCCGCCCTCGCGCGCGCGCACGCGACGCACGCCGCGCCCGGGACGCCTTCGCTGAAGTCGAACGCCGTCTACGTCATCGACGAGACCAACGCCGCGGTCGTGCTGTCGCGCCAGTCCGACGTCGCGATGCCGATCGCCTCGATCACCAAGCTGATGACGGCCCTCGTGGTGCTCGAGGCGGGCCAGCCGCTCGACGAGCCGATCGAGATCACGGCCGACGACCGGGTCGGCACCAAGAGCACGGTGTCGCGCCTCGATGTCGGCACGAGCCTGACGCGCGCCGACCTCATGCACCTCGCGCTGATGTCGTCCGAGAACCGCGCGGCGCACGCGCTCGGCCGCAGCTACCCGGGCGGCCTGCCCGCCTGCATCGAGGCCATGAACGCCAAGGCGCGCGCGCTCGGCATGCGCAGCACGCGTTTCGTCGAGCCCACCGGGCTCTCGAGCGACAACGTCGCCAGCTCCGAGGACCTCGCGAAGCTCGTCATGGCGGCAGCCGAAAGCCCGACGATCCAGGAATACTCGACCGACAAGAGCTACAGCGTGCCCGTGCGCCGCCGCCAGGTCGAGTTCCACAACACCGACTCGCTGGTGCGCAACCCGACCTGGAACATCATCGTCCAGAAGACCGGCTACATCGCCGAGGCCGGCCGGTGCCTGGTCATGAAGGCCGTGTTCGAGGGTCGCTCCGTCGTGATCGTGCTGCTCGACTCCGCGGGCAAGTACACGCGCGTCGCCGACGCCCGGCGCATCCGCAAGTGGCTCGAGTCGCGGCTCGCTGCCGACGCCAGCCGGCCGGCGACTGGCAAGGCCTGACGTCCCCCCGGCGCGGTTCGCCCGCGCCATCCGGAATTCCGCCGCTGGCCGCCGAACCCGGCCCGGCATACCGCATTGCCGGCATGAGAACGGCTCTCATCATGCTAGGCTAGCCCCGCGCTCGACGAGGGGCGCGTCGCCCGCGGACCGCCAACGGCGACTCCGGCCGTCGTCGCGTCGACGGCCAGCACAACAACAAGCATTCGGGCGGCACCCGTTGGTCTTCAATTCGCTGACGTTCGCGGCGTTCTTCTGCGTTGTGCTGCTGTTGCACAACCTGCCGCTGCCCTGGTCGCTCAAGAAGCTGAACCTGCTGGTCGCGAGTTACCTCTTCTACGCCGCCTGGAACCCGCCGTTCATTGTCCTGCTCTGGGCGTCGACGGTCGTCGACTGGCTCGTGGCCCGGCAGATCCACCGCCAGCCGACCGAGCAGCGCCGCAAGGCGTGGCTCGTCCTGTCGCTGGTCGTCAACCTCGGCTTCCTCGGGTTCTTCAAGTACGGCCGGTTCGTGATGGAGAACTGGGCGGCGCTCATGGCGCTCGTCGGCGTGCACTACGAACCGCAGCCCTGGAACATCCTGCTGCCCGTCGGCATCTCCTTCTACACCTTCCACTCGATGTCCTACACGCTCGACATCTACTGGCGACGCGTCGAGCCGATTCCGCGGCTGTTCGACTTCGCGCTGTTCGTCGCGTTCTTCACGCAACTGGTCGCCGGGCCCATCCTGCGGACGGCGGACCTCGTGCCGCAGTTCATGAAACCGCGCAACGCGACGTCCGACCAGCGCTGCTGGGGGCTCGCGCTGATGACGCTCGGCCTGTTCGAGAAGGTCGTGCTCGCCGACGGCGCCTTCGCGCCGGCCGCCGATGCGGTCTATGGCGCCAAGGAGGCGATCGGCGCGCTCGACGGCTGGCTCGGCACGCTCGCGTTCTCCGGGCAGATCTTCTGCGACTTCGCCGGCTACTCGACGACCGCCGTCGGGGCGGCCATGTGCCTTGGCTTCAACATCCCGAACAATTTCCGCATGCCATACGCGGCCATCGGCTTCTCGGACTTCTGGCGCCGCTGGCATATCTCGCTGTCGACCTGGCTGCGCGATTACCTGTACATCCCGCTCGGCGGCAACCGCAAGGGCGAGCCGCGCGCCTACGCCAACCTGATGACGACGATGGTGCTCGGCGGTCTCTGGCACGGCGCCAGCTGGACGTTCGTCGTCTGGGGGGCGCTGCACGGCGCGTACCTCGCCGCCGAGCGCTGGCTCAAGGGCGCGACGGCCCGCTGGCGGCTGCCGACCGGGACAGCGTTCCAGCTGCTGCTCGCGCTCGTCACCTATGCGCTCGTCAACGTCACGTGGGTGTTCTTCCGCGCCAAGACCTTCACGTCGGCGGCGTCGGTGCTCGCCGCGATGTTCGGCCTGCACGCGCACGCCGCCGCCGTCCTGCCGAGCGTCCGGGCGCTTGAGGTCACCGTCGGCATCGCCGGCCTGCTCGCGGCCCACTGGGCCATGCGCGAGCGCAGCCTCGAGGAACTCGTGTCGCGGACGCCGTGGCCGGCGATCGCGACCGCCTGGGCCGGCATGCTGATCACCGTCGTGCTCACGCAGGGCAGCGGCGATTCCTTCATCTACTTCCAGTTCTGAACGCTGCCCGGCCAGGAGTCCCCCAACGTGCCCACCAGCCAGGAAAGAGGCCTCGAGCGCCCGGTGCCCGCGGCGCCGTGGCGACGGGTGCTCGCCGTCGTCGCAGCGGTGACGGCGGTCGCGATCACGGGCTGGGAGCTCGAAACGCGGCACCTCGGCCTGCACGCCGGCGACATCGGCGACGGCAAGGCCGACTGGGCGGCCGAGCGGCGCAAGGTCGACTCGGGGCCGCGCGACCCGGTGGTGATCATCGGCGACTCGCGTATCCTGTTCGATACCGATCTCGCCACCTGGCAGCGACTGACCGGCCGGCGGCCGATCCAGCTGGCCCTCCAGGGCACGAACGCGCGGCCGTTCCTGCACGACCTCGCGATGGACGAGCACTTCGCCGGCCTGGCCGTCGTCGGCATCTCACCGACCTCGTACTTCCGGGACGGCCACGGCGTGCACGGCGACGTGCTCGACTACCTGCCGATCGAGTCGCCGTCGCAGCGCCTCGGCCTGCGGATCGACCGGTACCTGCAGCGCCACCTCGCGTTCCTCGACCAGGACTACACGCTCTTCAAGCTGATCGAGCAGCGCGAGTGGCCGACCGAACGCGTCGCTCGCGGGGATTCCCCGTACTACGACGTGTGGAAGATCAGCGAAACCTACGACGACCGTCAGGTCGTCCTGTGGGACCGGATCGAGCGCGACGGCTACCTGCGGGAACACGCGCGCCTCGCCTGGAACGGCTTTGCAGGCAAGCCGGTGGCGCCGGACATGATCGACAAGGCCGTCGCGACGACCAAGGCCGACATCGACCGCATCCGGGCCCGCGGCGGTGAGGTCGTCTGGGTGCGGCCGCCGGCTGCCGAGCCGATCCTGGTGAACGAGCGCACGCGCGCGCCTCGCGCGGCGACCTGGGACCGGCTGCTGCGCGAGACCGGCTCCTTCGGCGTGCATTTCGAGGATTACCCCGAAATGCAGCATCTGGACATCCCCGAGTGGTCGCACCTCAGCCGCGATTCGGCGTTGCGCTTTACCGATGCCTACGTCCGTGCGCTGCGCGATAATGTACGCTGGCTGAGGGTCCGCTCCGAGGCATTGCCGGCCGATGCACGTCCTGGTCACGATTGACTTCTCGGCGATGACGCCGCGCGTGCTCGCGACCGCCGCGCGCGTCGGCGCGCTTGGCGGCGTGAACCTGCACCTCCTGCATGTCGTGGCGCCGGACCCGGACTTCGTCGGCTACGACGTCGGCCCCGCCACGGTCCGCAGCCAGATCGCGCGGGAGTTCCGGGCCCAGCGCGCGCAGCTCGAGGACATCGCGGCCGGATTGCGCGCCGGCGGCTGCGATGCCACGTCGCACGTCGCGCAGGGCCCGACCGTCGCAACCGTGGTCGACGAGGCGCGGCGCCTCGACGTCGCGTTCATCGTCGTCGGCAGCCACGGGCACGGCGCCGTCTACGACTTGCTGATCGGCAGCATCTCGGAGGGTATCGTGCGCAGCGCGACCCGCCCGGTCCTGGTCGTGCCGGTGCGCGGCGACGCCTGACGGTTGCATTTTCATTCGAACGAGGGGGTCCAAGTGACGCACGCTGCAATCGTCGGCTGGGGCAAGTGCCTGCCACCGTCGATCCTGACCAATCAGGACCTCGCGACCTTCCTGCCGACGGACGACGAGTGGATCACGAGCCGCACCGGCATGAAGGAGCGGCGCATCTCGCACGTCCGCGGCATCGACCTCGCCATCACGGCGTCGCGGCGTGCCATCGCCTGCGCGGGCCTGCAGGGTTCCGACATCGACCTCGTGATCTACGGCAGCTGCAGCAACGACGAGACGGTGCCGAACAGCGCCTCCGGCGTGCAGCAGCGGATCGGCGCGACTCATGCCGCAGCGTTCGACGTCAACACCGCCTGCACCAGCTTCATGTACGGCCTGTCGATCGGCACCGCGATGATCAAGACCGGCGTCGTGCGCAACGCGCTCGTCATCGGCGTCGAGCTGATCTCGCAGTACATGGACTGGGACAACCGAAACGTCGCGGTGCTGTTCGGCGACGGGGCCGCGGCGATGGTGCTGCAGGCGTCCGAGCAGGAATGCGGCGTCATCGCCGAGAAACTGCAGTGTTACGCGGACTCGCGCCAGATCCTGCGCGTCCGCGGCATGGGCACGATGTACGCGAACCTCGGCGTGCCGTTCGGCCAGACGCGCTGGGACTTCGACGGGCCGGAGATCTTCCGCAAGGCCGTCCAGGGAATGAGCGAGGCGAGCCTCGACGTGATGCGCCGCGCGGGCGTGACGATGGACGACATCGCGCTGGTCGTGCCGCACCAGGCCAACCTGCGCATCATCGACGCCGTCGCCAAGCGCGCCGGCGCGGCGCCCGAGAAGCTGTTCCTGACGGTGCAGAAGTACGGCAACATGAGCTCGGCGACGGCCCCGGTCGCGCTGGTCGAGGCCGTGGAACAGGGCCGGGTGGCGCCCGGCAGTCTCGTGTTGATGCCTGCCTTCGGCGGCGGGCTGTCGCTGTCGGCGCACCTGCTGCGCTGGGGCGACCGCGTGGTGCCGCTGCTGCCGTGCGATGCGGAATTGCCGCCCTCGCCGAAGACCGCGCTCGAGCTCGTCAATGAGATCCGCGCCCAGAAGACGCTCGGCGCGGACGCGGCGGCGCGGTTCGCGGCGTTGAAATTCGTCGAGAACGAGGCCGGCTGAACGTGCCCCGGCCCTAGACGGCGAGCCCGGCGCGCGCATCGCGCAGCCGCCAGTACTTGCGCACCGCGCGCGGCCGGCGATCCACGCCGGCGACGGCCGCGACGCGTGCGGTCCATTCCGCGAGCGCCCGGTCGCCCTCGGCGAAGGCTGCCGCGGGCTCCGGCGCCGTCGCCTGCCAGCGCGCCTCGATCGCGTCGCGCTCGGTGACGAACAGGGGCCGCAGCCGGCCCGGGTCGCGGAGCACCATCCGGTGCAGTCGCTCGTGACGCCACCAGAGACTGGCGCCGTCCGCGTGGTCGGTCGGCGCCGGCCCGAGGTCGAGCGGCTCGGCGATGCGCACCGGCTTGAACAGCCCGACGCAGGGCGCGGCGGTGGCGGTGACCCAGTGGCAGGTCGCACCGGGCCGCAGCTCGGCAACCCACGACGCCGTCGTTTGCGACGACGCGACGAGCCCGCCGGCATGCATGCACGGCGCGGCCATCGCGCCGGTCAGCAGGCGGTAGCGCGGTGCGGCGCGCCTGCCGTGATCGCGTAGCGCCGCCATCAGGTCGGCGGCGCTCGTCGCGCGGCCGGCGGCCGCCTCGGTGCGCGCGCGGCGCGTCCGGCAGCGCGCCAGGAGCGTCCGCAGCCGGTCGCTCTCGCTCACCATGCCGGGCAATGTCAGCCCGTTCGAGATCGATCGGGCGCCCGTGACGCGCTCGACCTGCCATCGGCGGCCCGCGGCCTCGAGCACGAACGCCCCCGCCGGGTCCGCGACGAGGAAACTGTTGTGGTAGGTGAAGCTGCGGTCCTCGTGGCCGCAGCCGCCGCCCTGCCCGTGCGTGCCGAGGAGCGCGGCAATCACCTCCACGGCCTCCGCCGCGGTGGCGCCGCGCTCGAGGCCGAGCCGGACGAGGTCCATGCCGGTCAGCCCTGTGGGCGCGTAGGGCTGGCGCGTGAAGACCGCCTCGTTGCCGATCGCGACGCCGTGCTCGTTGGCGCCGATCTCGGCGCCCCACATCCAGAACGGCCGGCTGAGCAGCACCGCGTGCGTCACGGGCACCTGCGGGATCGAGATCCACGTGCACCGGAGCTCCGCGCCCGCCGCATGCGCGCGTCGCGGCTGCCAGTCGAGCAGCTGCGCCTCGTTCGCGTCCCGGTCGCTGTTCTTCGCGAACAGCACCCGGTCGGGGAGGACGGTGACCATCGTGTCGCACATCGCACCCGATCATGCCACCGCGCGCCGCCGCCGGCGATGCGCGGACTCGCGGCGCCCGCGCGCGGCCGGCGCGCGGCCGCGGACGACGGCCGGGAGTGCTACCGTCACGCCACTCGCGTACAAGGGCTGCACGCGTTCGGCGGCGGAGGATTGGACCATGCGCTATCGACTGCTCGGGCGGACCGGCCTCTATGTATCCGAGCTCTGCCTCGGGACGATGACCTATGGCGGCAAGGGCTTTTGGGAACAGATCGGCTCGCTCCAACAGGCGGCGGTCAACGAACAGGTCAAGATCGCCTACGAGGCCGGCGTCAACTTCATCGACACCGCCAACGTGTACTCCCTCGGCGAGTCCGAGCGGCTGCTCGGCCAGGCACTGAAGGACCTCGGGCTGCCCCGCGACCAGCTCGTCGTCGCGACGAAGGCCACCGGCATCATGGACGATTCGCCGAACGGGCGCGGCCAGTCCCGCTATCACCTCTTCAACTCCGTGGACGCGAGCCTGCGACGCCTGCAGCTCGACCACATCGACCTCTATCAGCTGCACGGCTTCGATCCGCTGACGCCGCTCGACGAGGCGCTGGCGGCACTCGACGACCTGGTCCGGTCGGGCAAGGTACGCTACGTGGGGCTCTGCAACATGGCCGCCTGGCAGGTCATGAAGGCGCTCGCCGTGTCGGAGCGGCGCGGTTGGGCGCGCTCCGAGAGCGTCCAGGCGTACTACACGATCGCCGGGCGCGACCTCGAGCGCGAGCTCGTGCCGCTGATCGAGGACCAGAAGCTCGGGCTCATGGTGTGGAGCCCGCTCGCCGGAGGCCTGCTGACGGGCAAGTTCCGGCCGGCCGAGAAGGGCCCCGACGGCGCGCGTCGCACGACCTTCGACTTCCCGGTCGTCGAGAAGGACCGCGCGTATCGATGTGTCGACGCGATGCGGCCGATCGCGGAGCGTCACGGGGTGTCGATCGCGCAGGTGGCGCTCGCGTGGCTGCTCGCCAAACCGTACGTCAGCACCGTGATCATCGGCGCGCGGACGACGGCGCAGCTGGTCGACAACCTCGCCGCCACGCGACTGACGCTCGCGGCGGAGGACATCCGCGCGCTCGACGAGGCGAGCGTCCTGCCGGCCGAGTACCCGGGCTGGATGCTCGCGTTCCAGGGCCAGTACCGCGCGAAGCCGCCGGTCAAGGGCTGACGTCGCCGCCTCCGGCCGGGCGCCCGTAGCGCGCCGGATCCACTACGACACCGGCGCCCCGCGGCGCGTTGATCCCGCTACTGTGCGCCGAGCCACTCGCGCCGCGCCGCAGCGGTCGCCGGATCGTCGGACGAGTAGCGCACCTCGGCGCCCGCCCGGACCTCGAGGTATCGGGCCCGCAGTTGCTCGGGCGCGGCGACTTGCAATACCGCGGCGGCGCCCGTGCGCTGCTTGGAATCCGGCCCGGCGTCCGGTGACCGGCCGGCCCCACCGCCAGCCGACCGCCACGCTCACTCGGCGTCTCGCGCGGGCCGAACCGACGGATCCGTCCCGTCGCCCAAGCGTCCCTGCAGCAGGTCGCGCGCGGTGTGAGCGCCCACCACCACCATCAGCATCAGCCAGATCAGCGCGTCGCGCGCGGCCAACAGCGGCGTCACCCGATGCGGCGCGAGGTTCACCGAGGTGTTCCGCCGCTGCACCGCGCCACACTCCGGCCGCGGGCCGGAACGTCGAGGCTCGTCTGGCTTATCGAGGGGCCCTCGAGGATCTGCGCGAATGTCTCGTGCGTGCGTCCGCGCGTCGCGCGGGAGTCCCCGCCGGCGCGCCGCTCGGTGAACTCTGGCGCGCAGAAATAGTCGCACGATCACAGGCCCGTGGACCGACAAGAACTGTCATGGCGCGGAGAAGTACTGCAATCGCGACAACCAAACCGAGGCGCGGGCACTCCTAACGCGGGCATCGCGTCCCGAAGTCGCGCGGCGTCCGGCGATCTCTAGGTGAGGGAAGAAATCATGTGCAAGCACGACCACACGTGGACGATCGTTCTGGCTGCCGGCGACGGACTGCGCCTGCGCGCCCTCACGACCGATCCGATCGGCCGTCCCGTGCCGAAGCAATACTGCTCGCTGTTCGGCGGTCCGACGCTGCTTCAGGACGCGATGCAGCGCGCACTCGCACTCGCGCCGCGCAAGCGGCTCTGCACCGTCGTAGCGACGCAGCACGCCGAGTGGTGGCAGGAGCCCCTCTGGGCGGTGCCGCGCCAAAATCTCATCGCCCAGCCCGACAACCGGGGAACCGCGATGGGGGTTCTGTTGTCCGTATTGGCGGTGCAGGCGCTCGATCCGCTGGCGCGGATCGTGTTTCTGCCCGCGGACCACTTCGTCGCGCGGGAAGACCGGCTGCAATCGGCCATGCGCACCGCGCTGGCCGAGGTCGAGCGCGCACCGGGTCAAATGATCCTGGTTGGCATCAAACCCGAGGGGCCGGAGCCCGATTTCGGCTACATCGTGCCGCGCGCGCATGTCAGCAAGGCGCGCCGCGTGGCGCGGTTCGTCGAGAAGCCGCCGACCGCGGAGGCCGCCGTGCTCGTCGACGCCGGTGCACTCTGGAACAGCTTCATCTTCGCCACGACCGGAGCGACCTTGCTAGCACTCTTCAGGGAACGAATGCCGGACGTCGTCGATGCGATGGACGAGTCGCTGGCCGGCGGCCGGCCGGCGGAACTCGCCGAGCTGTACGGCACGCTGCCGAACCTCGACTTCTCGCGACACATGCTCGCCGGACTCGAGCCGCGCCTGCGGGTCGTGCCGGCACATGGCTGCGGCTGGACCGACCTCGGGACTCCCGCGCGCGTCGACGCGGTGGTCCGCGACGGGCGCCGCGCGCCGCGACCGGCCCGGCGGGCGGGCACGCCCCAGGCGCCGGTCAATCTGGCGGCCGCGTGCTGGCGGCCGAGCCGTGAGGCGCGGGCGGAAATCGCGGAGCGCCCATCGTGAACGGCTCCGCCTCCGGGGATGGCGAAGCGATGCCCGGCTGCGGGCTCGACGCGTCCGAGCCGACGCCCGCCAACGGCGATTGCGCGACGCCGGCGGACGGCCGGCGGACCGCCGCGCTTGCCGTTCACGGCTGGCGGGACTACGCGTCCGCTCCGCTTCGCAAGGCGGCGGCCAGAGGTGCCGCGGCGCCGGAATCGCAACGCGAGGAACGCACCCGGGCGGCGGACCCCGCCGACGAGCGCCGGGATTCCGAACTGTGGATGACGGACAGGAGGCGCTGATGACAAAACTTTTCGCAACGGCCGTGCTCGGCCTCGTCGCCGTGACCTCGGCGCCCGCGCAGGCGGGCGATCGCTACGACGGCCCGTACTACCGCGACTCCGGCTATCCGGCCGGCCTCTACTTCGGCGTCAGCGGCGGCGAGTTCATCTACCGGGAGGACGGCATCGACGCGCTCCGTCCCGGCATCGTGGAGTTCCGGATCGGCGCGGAGATCAATCCCTACCTCGCGCTCGAGGGCCGGTTGGGCAGTGGCCTCGGCGGCGCCGAGTCGCAGGGATTCAGGACCAGCGTACAGGCGGTCTACGCCGGCTACGTCAAGGGCATCCTGCCGATGACGCCGTGGCTGTCGGGCTACGGGCTCGCCGGACTCGCGGGCGTCCAGTTTCATCGCAACTACCCAGACTTCAACTCCAATGATGCGGGCCTCTCGTTCGGCGTGGGCGCGGAGTTCAAGCTCCGGCCGCGGACGTCGCTGACGCTCGAGTGGGTGCGCCTCCTGAACGGGACCAACGACGGCGTCTACGACTACACCGCCGACCAGGTCGCGGTGGGCATCAACTGGCGATGGTGACGTGACGGCGCCGCCGGGCGTCGCCGCCCGGCGGCACTCGCCGCGGTCGGCGGCGGTCGCTGCGCCGCAGCATCGCGGGCCGCGCCGGCATTCGCGCGGCCGCTGATGTCCGATATTGTCTCCCGGACGGCATAGCAGACGTCCGCGCGCCGGCGTACAACGGCGGTCCGGGAGCACCAGATGTCATCGAATCCGATCCGCGTCGCGCTGCTGGGATACGCGGGCGTCCAGACGCTCGATCTGGTCGGGCCGCTCGACGCCTTCGGCTCGGCGAGTGCGGCGCGGGCCGGCGCATACGCCACCGTCACGACCAGCCTCGACGGCAACCCGTTCGTCAGCGAGACGGGCCTGCGGATCACGCCCGACTGCGCGCTGTCCGACGCGGGGTCCATCGACACGCTGGTCGTCCCCGGCGGCGAGGGCCTGCGACGGCCCGGCGTCGCGGCGGAGGTGGCCGCGGCGCTCCGTTCGCTTGCGCCCGCGTGCCGCCGGATCGTATCGATCTGCACCGGCATCTACGGCGTCGCCCCATCCGGGCTGCTGGCCGGTCGCCGCGCGACCACGCACTGGCGGTTCGCCGACGACGTGCAGGCGCGCTTCCCGGCGGTGCACTTGGACCGCGACGCGATCTTCGTCAAGGACGGCGCGCTCTACACGTCCGCGGGAATCACGGCGGCCATCGACCTCGCACTCGCGCTGATCGAGGAGGACTACGGGCCGCAGCTCGCGCTCGGGGTCGCGCGCGACCTGGTCGTGTACCTCAAGCGATCCGGCGGCCAGCGCCAGTATTCGGAACCGCTGCGGTTCCAGGCACGAGCGGGAGACCGGTTCGCCGATCTCGCCGCGTGGATCGCCGCGCACCTCGGGCAGGACCTGTCCGTCGAGGCGCTGTCGGCGCGCATGCGCCTCAGCCCGCGGCAGTTCAGCCGACGCTTCGCGCAGGCCTTCGGCGTGACCCCGGCCCAGCAGGTCGAGGCGCTGCGCCTCGACGCCGCGCGGGAGCACCTGACCGCGACCGCGGCCCCGGTGGAAGTGATCGCGGCGACCGTCGGCTTTCGCAGCGACGACGCGTTCCGTCGCGCCTTCGATCGCCGCTTCGGGCTCTCGCCCACCGATTACCGCCGGCGGTTCACGCCCCAAACGCCAGTCCCCGAAGGAGACCTCCATGCTGTTGCGCCGCACCGTGAGTTTGCTCGCACCGCTGCTGTTGCTGCTCGCGGCGGCGGCTGACGAGCCGACGGGGCCCCGCTACACGGTTGACGGCGCGCTCGTGCCGCCGGCGAATTACCGCGAGTGGGTGTACCTGAGCTCGGGCCTCGACATGAGCTACTCCGAGGCGCCCTCGATGGCCGGCCACTCTATGTTCGACAATGTGTTCGTCGACCCGGCGTCCTGGGCCTCGTTCAAGCGCACCGGGCACTGGCCCGACGGGACGATGTTCGTCATGGAGGCGCGCGGCGCCAGCTCCAAGGGGTCGATCAACAAGCAGGGGCACTACCAGACCGAGGATCTGATGGGATTGGAAGTCCACGTCCGGGACGACGCGCGCTTCAAGGGGGGATGGGGCTTCTTCGCCCTCGCGGGCGACGCACCGGCGCGCGTGCTGCCGTCCTCGGCGGAGTGCTACGGTTGCCACCAGGCCCACGGCGCCGTCGACACGACGTTCACGCAGTTCTACCCGACGGCCCGGGCAATCGCGATCAAGGCCGGAACGTTTCGCGCCGACTGAACGCCCGATCCGCGCCCGCGCCGTCCGACTGGCTCCGGCGCCCACGCGCGAAGCGCGGCTCGCGCCCGGGGCCAATCGGCGTTGGCGGGGCTCGCACGCCGGCGGCGCGCCGCGCGC
>JBBINS010000030.1:0-21773 GCA_037443765.1 Gammaproteobacteria bacterium | reverse complement strand
GCTGCTGCAGCTGCGTCGGCGGCGGCGCGTCGAACGGCGGGCGCGACGCGCCGCGTGCGGCGCGCGACTTCGGCGTCTCGGCCGGCGGCCCGGCCGTCGGCTGCAGCGTCTTGAGGTCCGGCAGCATCGGCTGGTGCTCGCTCGGGATCATCTGCACCTTGCCGCCCTGAGTGGTCTGCAGGTTGCGGATGTAGTTGTACTTCGCCTCGGTCTCGGTGGCCATCTGCTCGGCGTTGACGAGGATCTTCGGCCGCAGGAACACCATCAGGTTGGTCTTGTCCTTGGTGGAGCTCCTGGTCTTGAAGAGGTTGCCGAGCCACGGGATGCTGCCGAGGATCGGCACCCGCTGCTCGCTCTCGGTGACGGTGTCGGAGATCAGGCCGCCGAGCACGATGATCTCGCCGTCCTGGGCGAGGACGCGCGTGTTGATGACGCGCTTGGAGGTCTGCACGTCGACGGTCGCGATCGCGCTCTTGATGAGGCTCGATACCTCCTGCTCGATCTTGAGGAGCACGGTGCCGTCGTCGGTGATCTGCGGCGTGATCTTGAGGATCGTGCCGACCTCCTCGCGCTGGATCGTCTGGAAGGGATTGACGATGCCGGCGGCGCCGCCGACGCCGGTCGCGGCGGTGGCCGCGGTCTGCGTCGAGGCGTACTGGCCGGTCAGGAACGGCACCTCGGTCGCGACCTTGATCTGCGCCTCCTGGTTGTCGAGCGTGACCACGGTCGGCGTCGAGATGATGTTGGTGTTGGCGGTGCCGGCGATCGCGTTCAGGATCGCGGCGAAGTTGGTGCCGGTCTTCGCGATGCGGCCGACCGCGTAGGTGAAGCCCGTCGGGATCGACGCCGACGCGAGGCCGGCGGTGCCGCCGATCGCCGCGGTGGCGACGCTCGCGATCGAGGGCCCGGCCGAGCCGATCTGCTCGTTGAACGCGCCCGCGCCGATGTTGTTGCCGGAGGCGTCGACCGCCCAGTTGACGCCGAGGTCGATGTTCTTGTTGCCGGTGATCTCGACGATGATCGCCTCGACCTGCACCTCGAGCCGGCGGATGTCGAGCCGGTCGATGACGTCCATCAGCTGGCGCATGACCTTCGGCGGTGCCGTGATCACGAGCGCGTTGGTGGTGGGCTCGGCCCAGATCGAGGTGCTCTTCTCCTGCGCGCTCGCGCCGCCCGCGGCGGCGCCCGCGCCCGCGCCGGCCGGCGTAGTCGCCGAGACCTGCTCCTTGAGCTTGGTCGCGAGCTTCTCGGCGTCGGCGTAGTGCAGGTAGCGCACCGTCGTGCCACCGCCCTTGTCGACCGGCGTGTCGAGGTGCGCGACCAGCGTGCGCAGCTTCAGCCGCTGGTTCTTCTCGCCCGACAGCAGCACGCTGTTGGTGCGCTCGTCGGCGATCAGCTTCGCGTTCGCGCCGGCCTCGGCGCCGCCCGCCTGCGCGAGCTGGTTGACGACGCGCACCACCTCGACCGCCGAGGCGTGCTCGAGGCGGATCACCTCGATCGAGTCGTCGCCGGCGAGGTCGATGCGCTCGATGATCCGCAGCATGCGGCTGACGTTGTTGGCGCGGTCGGAGATGATCAGCACGTTCGAGGCGGTGTAGGCCGCGAGGTGGCCGTACTGCGGGATCAGCGGCCGGAGGATCGGCACGAGCTGCGCGGCGCTGACGTTCTTGAGCGCGACCACCTGGGTCACGAGCTCGTCGGAGGTCGAGCTGACGTGGTCCTTGAGGTCGTCGCCCGGCACGGTGCGGGCGTTGGCGTCGGGGATGATCTTGTAGACCTGGCCGGACTGCACCGCGACGAAGCCGTGCACCTGCAGGATCGCGAGGAAGGCCTCGTAGAACGCGTCCGGGGTCATCGGCGTCGAGGACAGCATCGTCACCTGCGCCTTGACGCGCGGATCGATGATGAAGTTCTTGCCGGTCACCTGGCTCACCGCCTCGACGATCTGGCCGAGATCGGCGTCCTTGTAGTTCGGCGTGATCATCGTCTGCTGCCGCGGGTCGGCGGCGACGAGGGTCGCGACCAGCCACAGGGACGCGAGCACCGCGGCTTGGGTGCGGCGGCTCGGACGGATCGGGGCGGTGTGGTTCATGCGGGATCTCGGGGCGGACGGGCGGGCGCCCGGCCGGTGGCTCAGTCGGATTTGGGTGGCGGTTCGGCCGGGGGCGGCGCGTCGGCCGGTGGCGCGCCGGGGGGCGGGGCGACGGCCGGCGGCCGGCCCGTCGCGTTCGCCGACTCCGCCATCGCCGCCACCTGGGCGGTGTCGATGCTGACCTGTTGGACGGCGCCGCCGCGCTCGATCGTGACGTTGGCGGTGGCGGCGTTGCCAAGCGTCTTCAGGATCTCCATGCCGTGCTGCGCGTCGCCGAGCGGCACGCCGTTGATCTGCGTCACGAGGTCGCCCGGCTGCAGGCCGAGCTTGGCGAATTTCTGGCGGTCACGCCCGGCATAGACCCGAAACCCCTTCAGCTGGCCGTTCGCGTACATCGGCATCGGTCTCAGCACCTCGCCGATGACTTCCGGCCCCTGGGCGACCAGCCGTTGGACGCTCTCGCCGAGCGCCGGTTCCGTGTTGCCGGGCGCAGACACCCGGGCGGTCGCGCCGCCGGCCGACGTCGGGCGGGGCAGCGGCAGCGTCTCGAGCGTGCCGTCGCGGTCGAGCACGACCCGGTCGGTGTAGACCTCGTGCAGCTTGACGCCGCCCGGCAGGCTGCTGCCGGCCGCGTACAGTCGCGCGGTCTGCGCGGTCTCGCCGACGATCGCGAGGCCGGCCTTCGGGTCGCGGACCGCGAGCGTGCCGGTGAGCACCAGCGCGACGCGCGTGCGCGGCGCGTTCTCGCCGCTCGTCGTGGTCACGTTCGGCGAGCCGAAGAGCGGCGCGTGCAGCAGTCCCGCGAGGTCCGGACGCGCGCCCTGGGCCGGCACCGGCACGGGCGGCGGCAGGCGGCGGGCGCCCGGCACGAACTTCCAGACGAGCAGCGCGAGCTGCCCGGCGATCGCGGCCGCGGCGACCACGGTCAGCAGCTGGGGCAGGAACTCCGTGGCGGACGACGGCCGCCGGAGGCGCGAGAGGCCTGCGGGCAGGGCCCGCGGCAGCTTCATCGTGCCCACCGCTGCGCGGGGGGCGCAACGATGCCGCACCGCGCAGGAAGGGTGGCGCTGGACATCCGCCGATGATACGGGCACGGCTGCGACGCTCACAAGCGCGGCGCCCGCAGCGCGCGCGCGGAACCCCGGCGTTGCCGGGCGGTCCGTTAGGTGTGGCGACTTGTCTTCAGGGGCGTGCGTCCCTATAAAGGACCTCGATGAAGCCCGACGACCCCGCCGGCACCGCGCGCCACGAACCGGGCCACAGTCTCGTGGTCGAGGAGGCCTCGCCGCGGCTGAAGAAGCCGCCGCTGTTCCAGGTGCTGCTGCTCAACGACGACTACACGCCGATGGAGTTCGTGGTCGACGTCCTCGAGCGGATCTTCGGCATGGACCGGGTCAAGGCGACCCGTGTCATGCTGGAGGTGCACACTCGCGGCAAGGGTGTCTGTGGGGTTTTTACGTACGAGATCGCCGAGACCAAGGTGGCCCAGGTGACCGCGTACGCCCGCCAGCACCAGCATCCGCTGCTGTGCACGATGGAAGAGACCGGCTAGCGATCGAACCCAAGGACCTGCGCGTGCTATCGAGCGAACTCGAGTTCTGCCTGAACGGCGCCTTCCAGGGCGCGCGCGAGGCCCGTCACGAATACATGACGGTCGAGCACCTGCTGCTCGCCGTCCTCGACACGCCCAAGGTGCGCGAGATCCTGCGCGCCTGCGGCGCCGACCTCGCGAAGCTGCGGCGCGACCTCGAGACCTTCATCGCCGAGACGACCCCGAAGCTCGCCGCCGACGACGACCGCGAGGTGCAGCCGACGCTCGGCTTCCAGCGGGTGCTGCAGCGCGCCGTGTTCCACGTGCAGTCGAGCGGCCGCAAGGAGGTCTCGGTCGCGAACGTGCTGGTCGCGATCTTCAGCGAGAAGCAGTCGCACGCCGCCTACCTGCTCGGCATGCAGGACGTCACGCGCCTCGACGTCGTCAACTTCATCTCGCACGGCCTGTCGAAGTCCAAGGACGAGGGCGGCGACAAGGAGGAGGGCCCGGCCCCCGAGAGCGCCGAGCGCGGCGAGTCGGAGAGCCACGGCAGCGCCCTCGACAAGTACTGCTCGAACCTCAACCGGCTCGCGACCGAGGGCCGCATCGACCCGCTGATCGGCCGCCAGCTCGAGGTCGAGCGCACGATCGAGATCCTGTGCCGGCGGCGCAAGAACAATCCGCTCTACGTCGGCGAGGCCGGCGTCGGCAAGACCGCGATCGCCGAGGGCCTCGCGCGCATGATCGTCGAGAACAAGGTGCCGGACGTGCTCGCCGACTGCACCATCTTCTCGCTCGACATGGGCTCGCTGATCGCCGGCACCAAGTACCGCGGCGACTTCGAGAAGCGGCTGAAGGGCGTGCTGACGGAGCTGAGGAAGCTGCCGGGCGCGATCCTGTTCATCGACGAGATCCACACGGTGATCGGCGCCGGCGCCGCCTCGGGCGGGGTCATGGACGCCTCGAACCTGATCAAGCCGGTGCTCGCCAACGGCGAGCTGCGCTGCATCGGCTCGACCACCTACCAGGAATACCGCGGCATCTTCGAGAAGGACCACGCGCTGTCGCGGCGCTTCCAGAAGATCGACGTCGTGGAGCCGTCGGTGGCCGAGACGGTCGAGATCCTGAAGGGGCTGCGCTCGCGCTTCGAGGAGCACCACGGCGTCAGCTACGACGACGACGCGCTCAAGGCCGCCGCCGAGCTCGCGGCCCGCTACATCAACGACCGCCACCTGCCGGACAAGGCGATCGACGTCGTCGACGAGGCCGGTGCGCGCCTGAGGCTCACGCCCGTCGCGGCGCGCGCGACGCGGGTCACGGTCGAGCAGATCGAGTCGGTGGTGGCGCGCATCGCGCGGATCCCGCCGAAGCAGGTGTCGTCCTCGGACCGCGAGGTGCTCAAGAACCTCGAGCGCAACCTCAAGCTCGTGATCTTCGGCCAGGACCCGGCGATCGAGTCGCTGTCGACCGCCATCAAGATGGCGCGCTCGGGGCTCGGCGACCAACGAAAGCCGGTCGGCTCGTTCCTGTTCGCCGGGCCCACCGGCGTCGGCAAGACCGAGGTCACCCGCCAGCTCGCGCTCGGGCTCGGCGTCGAGCTCGTGCGCTTCGACATGTCCGAGTACATGGAGCGGCACACCGTGTCGCGGCTCATCGGCGCGCCGCCGGGCTACGTCGGCTTCGACCAGGGCGGCCTGCTGACCGAGGCGATCACGAAGCACCCCCACGCGGTGCTGCTGCTCGACGAGATCGAGAAGGCCCACCCCGACGTCTTCAACCTGCTGCTGCAGGTCATGGACCACGGCACGCTGACCGACAACAACGGCCGCAAGGCCGACTTCCGCCACGTGATCATCGTCATGACCACCAACGCGGGCGCCGCCGACCTGGCGCGCAACTCGATCGGCTTCACGCAGAGCGACCCGACCACCGACGGGCTCGAGGCGATCCGCCGCATGTTCTCGCCGGAGTTCCGGAACCGGCTCGACGCGATCGTGCAGTTCGCGCCCCTCGAGCCCGCGACCATCGAGCGCGTCGTCGACAAGCTGATCGTCGAGGTCGAGGCGCAGCTCGAGCAGAAGGGCGTGCAGCTCTGGGTCGAGGACGACGCGCGGCGCTGGATCGCGAAGAAGGGCTACGACCCGAAGATGGGCGCGCGGCCGATGGCGCGGCTCATTCAGGAGCGGATCAAGCGGCCGCTCGCGGAGGAGCTCCTGTTCGGCAAGCTCGCCGGCGGTGGCACGGTGCGGGTCGCGCTCGGCAAGGACGGCGACAGCCTCGAGGTCGAGGCGCGCGGCGCCGAGGAGCCGATGCTCCTCAAGTGAGTCTCGGGGGGGCGGGAACGGCGCGGGGCGCCGTCCGCCTCAGCGGCCGCGGTAGACGATCCGGCCCTTCGTGAGGTCGTACGGCGTCATCTCGACCGTGACGACGTCGCCGGTCAGAATGCGGATGTAGTTCTTGCGCATCTTTCCGGAGATATGGGCTGTAACGACATGGCCGTTCTTCAGCTTCACCCGAAAGGTGGTGTTAGGCAGGGTCTCGACGACCTCGCCTTCCATCTGAATCGCTTCCTCTTTCGGCATTCTCGATCCGGGTGACTTTGAGCCGGCGCATTGTGCACAAACGCCGGGGGAAGGGCAATCAACGCTGTCGCGCCTGCGCTACGGGTCCGCCGGGGGCGTTTTGGCCGATCAGGCCCTCGAGGCGGCGCAGGAACTCGCCGCGCGGCAGCGTCTCGGCGCCGAGGCTCGCGAGGTGCGGCGTCGGCAGCTGGCAGTCGATCAGCCCGATCCCGGTCGCGCGCGCCTCGTCGATCAGTCGCGCCAGCGCCACTTTCGAGGCATCGCGGGCGCCGCTGAACATCGACTCGCCGAAGAACATCCCGCCGACGCGCACGCCGTACAGCCCGCCGACGAGGCGCCCCTCGTGCCAGGTCTCGACCGAGTGGGCGAGGCCGAGCCGGTGCAGGTCGGCGTAGGCGCGACGCATCGAGCCCGTGATCCACGTGCCCTGACCGTCGCCGCGCGGCGCGGCGCAGGCGGCGATCACCGCACCGAAATCGGTGTCGATGCGGGTTTCGTAGCCACGGTTGCGGATCGACTGCGCGAGGCTGCGCGACGGGCGGAACCGGGCCGGGTCGAACACCGCGCGCGGGTCCGGCGACCACCACAGGATCGGCTGGCCGGCGCTGAACCACGGGAAGATGCCGCGCCGGTAGGCGGCGAGCAGCCACGCGGGCGTCAGCGCGCCGCCGGCTGCCAAGAGCCCGTTCGGGTCGGCGAGCGCCGCGGCGGGGTCGGGCAGGCGCGCCGGGTCGTCGTCGGGGGCGAGCCAGGGGAGGGGCGGCGAGCCGCTCACGGCCGCTCGGGCGGCAGCTCGAGCCGGCGCTCGTCGGCGCGGAACGGCACGTGCCGCTCGGTCTCGGCGGCGTAGGCCTCGACCGCGGCGCGCTCGTCGCCGAGGAAGCGCGCGATCGCCGCCGCGAAGCGCGGGTCCTCGATGTGGTGCGCGGAGTAGGTCAGCGTCGGCCGGAAGCCGCGCGCGATCTTGTGCTCGCCCTGGGTGCCGGGCTCGAAGCGCGCGAGCCCCTCGCGGATGCAGTAGTCGATGCCCTGGTAGTAGCAGGCCTCGAAATGCAGGCTGTGGTAGTCGCCCGCGGCGCCCCAGTAGCGGCCGTAGAGCGTGTCGGCGCCGCGGAAGAAGATCGCGCAGGCGACCAGCGAGGCGCCGTGCAGCGCGAGCAGCACGAGCGGCCGGCAGGCCGGGGTGCGCGACAACTCGAGGAAGCAGCCGAGGCCGAGGTAGGGCTCGTGGCCGTGGCGGTGGAACGTCGCGCTCTTGAGCGCGTGCACCGCGTGCCACTCGGCCTCGGAGAGCGCCTCGCCGCTGCGCCATTCGAAGCGGATGCCGGCCTCCGCGACGCGGCGCCGCTCGCGGCGCGCCTTCTTGCGCTTGTCGGCGGTGAAGGTCGCGAGGAAGGCCTCGAAGTCGGCGTAGCCCTCGTTCCGCCACTGGAACTGGCAGTCGATGCGGGTCAGGAGCCCGGCCGCCTCGAGCCACTCGCTCTCGCGGCGCGTCGTGAACTGCACGTGCAGCGACGAGCTCCCGGGCAGCCGGGCGCGCGCCGCCGCGAGCAGCGCTGCGCGCACCCGCTCGGCGTCCGCGCCCGGGCGCACCAGGAAGCGCGGCCCGGTCGCCGGCGTGAACGGCGTCGCGGCGACGAGCTTCGGGTAGTAGCGGGAGCCGTAGCGACGGTAGGCCTCGGCCCAGCTGAAGTCGAAGACGAACTCGCCCCACGAGTGGCTCTTCTCGTAGAGCGGCAGCGCGCCGACCAGCACCCCGCCCTGGCGCACGGTCACGTGCGATGGCGTCCAGCCGGTCGCGGTCGACACCGCGCCGTGGCGCTCGAGCGCGGCCAGGAACTCGTGGCGCAGGAACGGCACGCCCTCGAGCTCGAGCGCGTTCCACTCGGCCGGCTCGATCTCGTCGATGCTCGCGTGGAGCGCGCTGGCGCGGGTGGCGGCATCCACGGCTGCCCCGTCAGTGGCCCGCGTCGAGCCGCTCGAGGTAGCGGTCGGCGTCGAGCGCGGCCATGCAGCCGGTGCCCGCCGAGGTCACCGCCTGCCGGTAGACGTGGTCGGCGACGTCGCCGGCGGCGAACACGCCCGCGACGCTCGTCGCGGTCGCGTCGCCCTCGAGCCCGCCCTTGACCACGATGTAGCCGCCCTGCATGCGCACCTGGCCGTCGAACAGCTGCGTGTTCGGGGTGTGGCCGACGGCGATGAACACGCCGTGCAGCTTGAGGTCGCGCTTCGCGCCGCCGTCGACCGCGGCGATGCGAAGTCCGGTGACGCCGGAGTCGTCGCCGAGCACCTCGTCGACCGTGTGGTTCCAGATGATCGACGCCTTGCCCTCGCGCTCGCGCTCGAACAGGTGGTCCTGCAGGATCTTCTCGGAGCGCAGCCGGTCGCGGCGGTGCACCAGCGTCACGTGGCGGGCGATGTTGGTCAGGTAGAGCGCCTCCTCGACCGCGGTGTTGCCGCCGCCGATGACGGCGACGTCCTGGTTGCGGTAGAAGAACCCGTCGCAGGTCGCGCAGGCCGAGACGCCCTTGCCGCGGAACGCCTGCTCGGAGGGGATGCCGAGGTAGCGGGCCGAGGCGCCGGTCGCGATGATGAGCGCGTCGGCGGTGTACTCGCCGCGGTCGCCGTGCAGGTGGAACGGGCGCCGGCCGAGGTCGACCTTGTGGATGTGGTCCTCGGCGATCTCGGTGTGGAAGCGCTCGGCGTGGCGGCGCATCCGCGCCATCAGGTCCGGTCCCTGCAGGCCCTCGACGTCGCCCGGCCAGTTGTCGACCTCGGTGGTCGTCATCAGCTGGCCGCCGACCTCGACGCCGGTGACGAGCAGCGGTTTGCGGTTGGCGCGGCTCGCGTAGACCGCGGCGCTGTAGCCGGCGGGACCGGAACCGAGGATCAGGAGGCGGGCGTGGCGGGGAGTCGGCATGGGGCGCTTCGGTCCTTGGGGTCGTGTCGCGGGAGGCGCCCATGGTAGGCAAAATCGCGGCCGAAGGCAGTCGCGTGTTGTGCCGCCGCTGGCACGGAGGCACCCCGAGACGTATCATGGGCTTAACCCTCGTTTCTCGCTCAGGATCTCAACTTGGCTGACGCCGTCGCCTCCGCAAAGGGCGCCCAGTCCTCGCGCCTCGCCGCCGTCGTGACCCGCAGCCTGCGGGAAGGGGCGCTGTTCGTGTTCGGCGCGCTCGCGCTCGTGCTGCTGCTCGCGCTCGCGAGCTTCGACGCGCACGACCCGGGCTTTTCCAACACCGGCGAGCCCGGCCGCGTCGCGAACCTGATCGGCCCGGTCGGCGCCTGGCTCGCCGACGTGCTGCTGCTGCTGTTCGGCGCGCCGGCCTTCCTGTTCCCGGTGATGCTCGGCGTCACCGGCTGGCTGGTGTTCCGCCCGCCGGTCGGGGAGGCGCCGTCGCGCGCCAGCCTCGCGTTCCGGTGGTTCGGCTTCGTGCTGACGCTCGCGACCAGTTCCGGGATCGCGACGCTGCACTTCGCGGCGCCCCACTACCCGAACACCGCCGGCGGCATCCTCGGCGACCTCGTCGGCCGCAACCTCGCCCACGGCTTCAGCTTCCTCGGCGCGACGCTGCTCTTGCTCGGCGGCTGGTTCGCCGGGGTGGCGCTGTTCCTCGGGCTGTCGTGGCTCAAGGTCATGGACCGGCTCGGCCACGCGATCCTGGCCGCGCAGGCGTGGGTCCGGGCCTTCGTCGCCTCGCGGCGCGACCTCACGGCCGGGCGCGAGAACAAGGCCGCGCGCCAGGAGGCCGTGCGCGAGGAGAAGAAGAAGGCCGAGCACAAGGCCCCGCCGCGCATCGAGCCGCCGCTGCCGGTCATCGAGAAGAGCGAGCGCGTCGAGAAGGAAAAGCAGGTTCCGCTGTTCGACAAGCCGACCGCGAAGGAGCTGCCGCCACTCAAGCTGCTCGACGACGCGCCGCCGCGCGCGGCCGGCTACTCGCCGGAGACCCTCGAGGCGATGTCGCGGCTCGTCGAGCTCAAGCTGCGCGACTTCGGCGTCGAGGTCGAGGTCGTCGCCGTGCACCCGGGCCCGGTCGTGACGCGGTTCGAGCTGCGCCCGGCGCCTGGCGTCAAGGTCAGCCAGATCTCGGGCCTCGCGAAGGACATCGCCCGCGCGCTGTCGGCGATCAGCGTGCGCGTCGTCGAGGTGATCCCGGGCAAGAGCGTCGTCGGCCTCGAGATCCCCAACGAGAAGCGCGAGCTCGTCACGCTCGGCGAGATCCTGAAGTCGAAGGCCTACGACGACGTTTCCTCGCCGCTCGCGCTCGCGCTCGGCAAGGACATCGGCGGCCACCCGGTGGTCGCGGACCTGCAGAAGATGCCGCACCTGCTGATCGCCGGCACCACGGGCTCCGGCAAGAGCGTCGGCATCAACGCGATGGTGCTGTCGCTGCTGTACAAGGCGACCGCCGAGCACGTGCGCCTGATCATGGTCGACCCGAAGATGCTCGAGCTCTCCGTGTACGAGGGCATCCCGCACCTGCTGGCGCCGGTCGTCACCGACATGAAGCAGGCGGCCAATGCGCTCAGGTGGTGCGTCGCCGAGATGGAGCGCCGCTACCAGCTGATGGCGCAGCTCGGGGTCCGCAACATCGGCGGCTACAACCGCAAGATCAAGGACGCGGCCGACGCGGGCAAGCCGATCCCCGACCCGATCCTCGCGATGCGGCTGCAGGCCGGCGAGACGGGGCTGTTGGACGCCACCGGCAACGTGCCGCCGTGCGAGTCGCTGCCGTATATCGTGGTCGTCATCGACGAGCTCGCCGACCTCATGATGATCGTCGGCAAGAAGGTCGAGGAGCTGATCGCGCGGCTCGCGCAGAAGGCGCGGGCCTCCGGCATCCACCTGATCCTCGCGACGCAGCGGCCGTCGGTCGACGTGATCACCGGGCTCATCAAGGCCAACATCCCGACCCGGATCGCGTTCCAGGTCTCGGCCAAGGTCGACTCGCGCACGATCCTCGATCAGGGCGGCGCCGAGTCGCTGCTCGGCCACGGCGACATGCTCTATCTGCAGCCCGGGACGTCGGTGCCGACCCGGGTGCACGGCGCGTTCGTCTCCGACCAGGAGGTGCACCGCGTCGTCAACGCGTTGCGCGGCACCGCGCCCAACTACGTCGAGGAGATCCTCGAGGGGCCGCGCGGCGCGATACCGGGACTGTCGTCGGACGACGGCGAGGGCGGCGCGGGGGCCGACGCCGAGCAGGACGCGCTCTACGACGAGGCCGTCAAGATCGTCGCCGAGACGCGCAAGGCGTCCGTCTCGGGCATCCAGCGCCGGCTCAAGATCGGCTACAACCGCGCCGCGCGCCTCGTCGAGACCATGGAGGCGGCCGGGCTCGTCGGCCCGCTGCAGCCGAACGGGTCGCGCGAGGTGCTCGTGCCGCCCGCGGCCGGGGACTGAGCGATGCCGGCCACCTCCCGGACCGCGCGCCCGTTCCGCGCGCTCGCATCGATCGCGCTGCTGGCGCTCGCGGCGTTCCCGGCGGTCGTGCGCGCCGATCCGGCGGCGGACGCGCGGGCCCTCGCCCGGCTCGAGAAGGGCCTCGCGAACCTCGCCTCGGTGCGCGCCCAGTTCACGCAGGACCTGCTGGCGAAGGACGGCACCTCCACCGAGCACGCCGCGGGCACGCTCTACCTCAAGAAGCCGGGCCGCTTCCGCTGGGACTACTCGAGCCCGAGGCAGCTGATCGTCTGCGACGGCACGACGTTGTGGCTCTACGACCCCGAGCTCGAGCAGGCGACCATGCGGCGCGTGCGCGACACGCTGTCGCAGACGCCGGCGATGCTGTTGTCGGGCGAGGCGCGGGTTCGCGACGGCTTCGACGTCCAGGACGGCGGCCGCGCCGGCGGCCTCGACTGGATCGTGCTCGTGCCCAAGGCCAACGACACCGACTTCCGCGAGATCCGGCTCGGCCTCGCGGGCGAGGTGCTGCGCCGCATGGAGTTCGCCGACAAGCTGAACCAGCGCACCGCGATCGAGCTGACGCGCCTCGAGCGCAATGCCGTGCTCGCCGACTCGCTGTTCCAGTTCGTCGCGCCGCCGGGCGTCGACGTCATCGGCCCGGCGGCGCACTAGGTGCTGCCGCTGCGCTACGCGCGCCTGTGGGGCTCGGTCGCCTGGTTCGGCGTCGCGCTCGGCATCGTCCTGACGGTGCTGCCCGCCGGGACGACGCCCGTGCACGTCGGCGGGGCGCCCCAGCACCTGGCGGGCTACTTCATTCTGACGTCGTGGTTCCTCGGCATCTACCCGCGCGCGCGCTACCCGCTGATCGCGCTCGGCTGTTTCCTGTTCGGCGGGGCGATGGAACTGCTGCAGAACCTGAGCCCGACGCGCCACCCGGCGCTCGCAGATGCGCTCACGAACGGCGTCGCGATCGTGGTCGCGCTCGGCGCCGCCTACGCGGGCCTCGGCGGCTGGGCACCGCGGGTTGAGAGGCTGCTCGGCGCCGGCCCGCCCTGACGATGAGCGGGGACCGAGGCCCGGAAAGTACAATGCGCCGGTGACGCCGCCACCCTACCGACCGCTCGCCGACCGCATGCGGCCCCGCTCGCTGGACGAGTTCACGGGCCAGACGCACCTGCTCGCGCCCGGCAAGCCGTTGCGGCGGCTGGTCGAGGGCTCGACGCTGCACTCGATGCTGCTGTGGGGGCCGCCCGGGACCGGCAAGACGACCCTCGCGCGCCTCGTCGCGGTCTCGGCCAAGGCCGAGTTCCACGCGCTCTCGGCGGTCCTCGCCGGCGTCAAGGACATCCGCGAGGTCGTCGAGCGCGCGCGCGCCGCGCGCGCCGAGCGCCAGGCGCTGACGGTGCTGTTCCTCGACGAGGTGCACCGCTTCAACCGCGCGCAGCAGGACGCGTTCCTGCCGTTCGTCGAGGACGGAACGCTCGTGTTCGTCGGCGCGACCACCGAGAACCCGTCCTTCGAGGTCAACGGCGCGCTCCTGTCGCGCGCGCGGATCTACGTGCTCAAGCCGCTCGCGGCCGCCGACCTCGAGGCGCTGATCGACCGCGCCCTCGCCGACGCCGAGCGCGGCCTCGGCGCGAGCGGCATCGCGATCGAGGCCGCCGCCCGCGAGCTCCTCGCGCGCGCCGCCGACGGCGACGCCCGCCGCGCGCTCAACTTCCTCGAGGTCGCCGCCGACCTCGCCGTGCCGGTCGCCGGCCGGCCGACGATCACCGAGGCGATCGCGACCGACGTCGCCGCCGGCGGCCACCGTCGCTTCGACAAGCGCGGCGAGCAGTTCTACGACCAGATGTCGGTGCTGCACAAGGCGGTGCGCGGCTCGGACCCGGACGCCGCGCTCTACTGGCTGTGCCGGATGCTCGACGGCGGCTGCGATCCGCTCTACGTCGCGCGGCGCGCGGTCCGGATGGCGAGCGAGGACATCGGCAACGCGGACCCGCGCGCGCTCGCGCTGGCGCTCGAGGCGACGCTCGCCTACGAGCGGCTCGGCAGCCCGGAGGGCGAGCTCGCGATCGCGCAGGCGATCGTCTACCTCGCGGTGGCGCCCAAGAGCAACGCCGTCTATACGGCCTTCAAGGCGGCGCGCGCCGACGCCGAGGCGCTCGGCACCCTCGAGGTGCCGCTCGCGGTCCGCAACGCGCCGACCCGGATGATGAAGGAGCTCGGCTACGGCAAGGGCTACCGCTACGACCACGACGAGCCCGAAGCGCACGCGGCCGGCCAGCGCTATTTCCCCGACGAGATGCCGCCGCGAACCTATTATGATCCGGTGCCGCGCGGCCTCGAGATCAAGATCAAGGAGGCACTCGCCCGGCGACGGGGCGGGGGCTCCTGAGGCCGCGCACCGGACCATCCGCCCCGAGGACATCGTGCTCGACCCGAAACTGCTCCGCACCGAACCCGCCCGCGTCGCCGCGAACCTCGCGCGGCGCGGCTTCACGCTCGACGTCGCCGCGCTCAACGCGCTCGAGGACCGCCGCAAGGCCATCCAGGTCCGCACCGACGCGCTGCGCAACGAGCGCAACACCCGCTCCAAGGCGATCGGCCAGGCGAAGGCCAAGGGCGCCGACGTCGCGCCGCTGCTCAAGGAGGTCGAGGCGCTCGGCCAGGAGCAGGTCGCCGCCGAGGCCGACTTCGCCGCGGTGCAGGCCGAGGTCGAGCGGCTCGCGCTCGGGCTGCCGAACCTGCTGCACGAGTCGGTGCCGGACGGCCCCGACGAGCGCGCCAACGTCGAGGTGCGCCGCGTCGGCGTGCCGCGCACGCTCGCCTTCGAGGCGCGCGACCACGTCGCGCTCGGCGAGCTCGACGGCGGCCTCGACTTCGAGGCCGCCGGGCGGATCTCCGGGGCGCGCTTCGCGGTGATGAAGGGCGCGGTCGCGCGCCTGCATCGCGCGCTCGCGCAGTTCATGCTCGACCTGCACACCCGCGAGCACGGCTACACCGAGGTGTACGTGCCGTACCTGGTGTCGCGCCAGACGCTGACCGGCACCGGCCAGCTGCCGAAGTTCGAGCAGGACCTCTTCGCGCTCAAGGGCGAGAACGAGCTGTTCCTGATCCCGACCGCCGAGGTGCCGGTGACGAACCTGGTGCGCGACGCGATCCTGCCGGCCGAGTCCCTGCCGCTGCGGCTCGTCGCCCACTCGCCGTGCTTCCGCTCCGAGGCGGGCGCCTACGGCAAGGACACCCGCGGCATGATCCGCCAGCACCAGTTCGACAAGGTCGAGATGGTGCACATCGTGCGTCCGGAGGACTCCTACGCCGCGCTCGAGCAGATGGTCGGCCACGCCGAGGCCGTGCTCCAGCGTCTCGGCATTCCGTACCGGGTCGTCGCGCTCGCCGCCGGCGACGTCGGCTTCGGCAGCGCCAAGACCTACGACCTCGAGGTCTGGCTGCCCGGTCAGGGCAAGTACCGCGAGATCTCCTCGTGCTCGAACTGCGAGGGCTTCCAGGCGCGGCGCATGCAGGCGCGCTACCGCAACCCCGCGACCGGCAAGCCCGAGCTCGTTCACACGCTGAACGGCTCCGGCGTCGCGGTCGGGCGGGCGCTCGTCGCGGTGCTCGAGAACTACCAGGAGGCCGACGGCAGCGTCCGGATCCCGGACGTCCTCAGGCCCTACATGGGCGGCGTCGAGGTCATCGGCCCGAAGGCCTGAGGCGCCGCGGCCGACCCCTGAAAACGACTGCGCCCGGCAGAGCCGGGCGCAGCGCAGGTCGAGGGCCGGGGTGTCAGTCGCGCGAGGCGAAGCCGAGCAGCTGCAGCAGGCTGAGGAACATGTTGTAGATGCTGACGTACAGCGTCACCGTCGCGAGCACGTAGTTCGTCTCGCCGCCGTTCACGATCTCGCCGGTCTGCCAGAGGATGATGCCGCTCGACAGCAGCGTGAAGAGCCCGGCGACCGCGAGCGACAGCATCGGCATGTGGAAGAAGATCGCGACCAGCCCAAGCAGCATCGCCGTGATCGAGCCGACGACCAGGAAGCTCGCCATGAAATCGAAGCGCCGGCGCGTCGTCACGGCGTAGGCCGACAGCGCCAGGAACGCGCCGCCCGTCACCGCCATCGCCGTCATGACCACCGAACCCCCGTTCGGGACGGCCTTCAGGTAGTGGCTCAGGATCGGTCCGAGCGTATAGCCCATGAAGCCGGTGAGGGCGAAGACCAGCGGGATGCTGACGGCGCTGTTGCGGAACTTCTGGATCGCGAACGACAGGCCGTAGAAGCCGACCAGCGTCAGCAGGATGCCGGGGTAGGGCAGCCCGAAGGCGAGCGCCGTGCCGGCGCAGGCCGCGCTGAACAGCAGCGTCGCCGACAGAAGCAGGTAGGTATTGCGCAGTACGCGCTGGGCCGCGGCGGACGCGGCCCCGTTGACGACGGTTCCGTCGCGGGTGATGACGCTGATCTCGGGCTGGCGGTCCATCGGGGGCGTTCTCCTCGGCAAGGGGGCGGATTGTACCGTATGGGCCGGCCGGGACGATTTCAACGGCCCGGACGGGGCGCGGCGCCCCCGATTTCACGAGGACCGGCGCGCTCCGGTAAAGTTCCGCCCCGGAGCGCTCGCGGCCGGTTCCTGGAGAGGTGGCAGAGCGGTTGATTGCACCGGTCTTGAAAACCGGAGGCCCTTCACGGGGCTCGTGGGTTCGAATCCCACCCTCTCCGCCAGGCCCGCCACGGTCTATCCCGAGCAGATGGGCGGTCCCGACACGTGTCGCGGCACCGCAGGCGCTCGCCCCGCCGTCGCCGCCTCGCACCTTCGCCGCTCACCGCCCCGGGGCAAGAGCTCCACGAGCGCGCCGAGGGCCTTCCGCCGGAACCTCTCGAGCGGGTGGTACCGCGCGATGATCGAGACGGCCGAGCGGCCCGTCTGCTTGGCGAGGGCCGCGATCCGCGCCCGCCACTTCGGCGGCAGGCGGATCGTCGTCGTGGCTGCCATGGCAATCCCCGCTTGGCCGCGCGTGTGGCGAACGTTGCAGGCTGGTCTGAACGGCGCAATGCCCGGCCAGGCCTCGCCTCAGCCGTTCCCCTACGCCCGACCGCGCCAAACCGCACGCCCGGACTGATCGCCACGCGGATTCCGAGCGCGGCGTCGGTTTTCCACAGCAGGAGTCGCGGCGCCACCTGACGATAAAGCGGAGCGTGGCGTGTGAAGGGTCGACGGCGCAGCGGTCCGGCGTGGCGCGGCCACGCCCCAGGTACGAGGGAATCTCCAATGAATACGGCAATACCCGTCCCGGAAGCGACCGCGCGGTTCGATCCGCTCGCGACCACGACCCTGCTGCTGCAGCCCACCGGCATGCACGAGCAGACGCTGCTGATCGTCGACGACGTGCCGAGCAACCTCGCGCTGCTGCACGACCTGCTGCGTCCGCACTACCGGGTACAGGCGGCGACCAACGGTCCGCGGGCGCTTGCGCTCGCAAACGCGCACCCGGTGCCCGACCTGATCCTGCTCGACATCATGATGCCGCAGATGGACGGCCTCGAGGTGCTGGCGCGCCTGCGCGCCAATGCGCGCACGCGCGACATCCCGGTGATCTTCGTCACCGCCATGGAAAGGCCCGAGGACGAGGAGCAGGGGCTCAACCTCGGCGCCGTCGACTACATCACCAAGCCCTTGCGGCCGACCGTCGCCCTCGCGCGCATCCGCACGCAGCTCGAGCTGCGACGCGCCCGCGACGTGCTCGCGAACCACAACGCGGCGCTCGAGGCCGAGGTCGCGCGCCGCATGGCGCAGAACGAGCGCATCCAGGACGTCACGATCCACGCGCTCGCGCGCCTCGCGGAGAAGCGTGATCCGGAGACCGGCAACCACTTGAGGCGCACGACCGAATATGTCCGCGCCCTGGCGACCGCGCTGCGGGCGAGCGGGCGGTATACGACGCTGCTCACCGACCGCGCGATCGCGGCAATGGCGAAATCCGCGCCGCTGCATGACATCGGCAAGGTGGCGATCCCCGACCACATCCTGCGCAAGCCCGGGCCGCTGACGGCGGAGGAGTGGCAGATCATGCGCACGCACGCCGTGCACGGCCGCCATGCGATCGAGCAGGCCGAGAACGACGCGCACCAGCCGGTCGAGTTCCTGGAATTCGCGAAGCAAATCACCCAGTGCCACCACGAGCGCTGGGACGGCAGCGGCTATCCCGACGGCCTCGTCGGCGAGGCCATCCCGCTCTCGGCCCGCCTGATGGCCGTCGCCGACGTCTTCGATGCCCTGATCTCGAAGCGCGTGTACAAGACGGCGCGCTCGACGCACCAGGCGCGGCACGAGATCGTCGCCGCGAGCGCCACGCATTTCGACCCGGCGGTCGTCGAGGCGTTCGCGATGGTTTTCGACGAGTTCGAGGCCATCGCCGCGCGATTCAGCGACGCGCGCTGACGGCTGCGCGGACGACCGTCGTGCCGGCCACGCGCGAGCACCGTGCCAGTGCATCGGCTCTGCGTCCGCCCGGGCGGTGGCGCGTGCACGGGCCAGCGCTTCGGACGGTGCTCGCGTACGTCGGCACGGCCGCGCTCTGGATCATCGTCTCCGATCGTGCGGTGACCCTCGTCTTCGCCGAACCGGCGATGGTCGCGATCGCGAGCGTCGTGAAGGGCTGGGCGTTCGTGCTGGTGACGGCAATCCTGCTCTATCCGCTCGCGCGCCGCGCCGACATCCGCCAGCGCCGCCGCTCGGCCGCGGCCGGGGTCGCCGAGCGCGACACGCGATTCTGGGCGGCCTGGGCGCTCGGCCTCACGGCGGTCGTCATCCTGATCGCCGGGGCGATGATCTACACGGCGAACCGGCAGCGGGTGAAGGAGTTCGGCCAGCTGAACGCCGTCGCCGAGCTGCGCTCGCAGCAGCTCGGTGCGTGGATCGAGGAGCGCCGTGAGGACGCCGAGGCGGCCGGTCTCGACCGCGACCTCGCGGAGCTCTACGGACGATGGCTCCGGACGAGCGATGCGACGACCCGCGCCGACCTCGTCACCGAGCTCGAGGCCCATCGGCGCGGCGGCCTCTACGCGGTGGTCGCGCTCCTGGGCGCGGATGGCGCGCCGCTGATTTCGAGCGGCGATCCCGGCACCTCGGTCGCGGCACCGCTCGCGGCCGCGGTCCGCGCGAGCATCGCGAGCAGCCGGCCGGCCGACACGGACCTCTACGCGCCGGCCGGCGGCGACGGGCCGATGGCGCTCGACCTCGTGGCGCCGCTCGCGTCGCGCGGCGCGAACGCCGGCGCCGTCGTGCTGCTGCGCCTCGACGCCGAGCGAAGCCTCTTTCCGCAGCTCCGCTCGTGGCCGCTCGCGACCCGCACCGGCGAGACGTTGCTGATCCGGCGGGACGGTGCGGACGTCGAGGTCCTCGCCGCGCCGCGGTTCCGCTCGGTGGCGCCGCTGCACCTGCGCATCCCGCTGTCGGACGCCGCGGTCGTCGGCGCGAGGCTCGCCGGGACCGGCGCGCCGCCGGGCGAGGTGGTCGAGGGCGTCGACTACCGGCGCATCCCGGTCATGGCCGTGAGCCGGCCCATCGCCGGCACGCGGTGGATCGTGGTCGCCAAGATGGACCGCAGCGAGCTGCTGGCGGGCGCGCTGCACGAAGCGCTATGGATCGGCCTCGCCGGGACGCTCGCCCTCGTGACGATCGGACTCGCGGTCATGCTCTCCAACGAGCACCGCGAGGTGCGACTGAGCCGCGCGCTCAAGGACCAGCAGGCGGAGAAGGTCCGCACTGCCGAACTGCTCACCAGCATCGCCGCCGGCTCCACCGACGCGATCTTCGCCAAGGACGTCAATGGCCGTTACCTGCTCTTCAACGCTGCCGCCGAGAAGATGGCCGGCGTCTCGGCGGCGGAACTCATCGGCCGCGACAGCACGAGCATCCATCCGACGGCGATCGCCGCCGCTCTGCGCGAGAGCGACCGCCGCGTCATGGCCGACGACGAGGTCGTGACGACCGAAGAGCGCCTGCAGTTCGGCGACCGCGAGAGAGTGTTCCTGTCGACCAAGGGCCCGCTGCACGGGCCCGACGGCGAGGTCGTCGGGCTGTTCGGCATCTCACGCGACATCAGCGAACGCAGCCGTGCGGAAGCGGATCTGCGCGTGCGCGAGCAGCGCTGGCTGCTCGCGATCGAGGGCACCGGGCAGGGCGTGTGGGACATCAACCTCGCGACCGGCGCGGCGTACGGCTCGCCGGCGTTCATCGCTCAGCTCGGCGACGAGCTTTCCGGCCCGATGACGCTCGCCGGCTGGCTGGCCCGCATCCACCCGGACGACCACGCGCAGGTCGCCGCGACGTTCAGGGCGCACCTGCGCGGCGAGACGACCCACTACCGCGCCGAATACCGCTATCGCCGCGCGGATGGACAGTACCGCGTGCTGTTCGACCAGGGCCGGGTCATCGAGCGGGACGCAAGCGGGCGGGCCGTGCGGGTACTCGGCACGCACACGGACGTCACCGAGACGCGCCTCGCCGAGCAGCGCCTGCGGCAGCTGTCGCTCGCGGTCGAGCAGAGCCCGAGCTGCATCGCGGTCACCGACCTCGACGGCCAGGTCGAGTACGTGAACGAAGCCTACGCGCGCCTGTTGGGCCGCTCCGTCACGCAGGCTCGCGGCCAGCACCTCGTGGCGCTGCAGGCCGGCACCGGCGTTGCGGAACCCGGGCCCGAGATGTGGCAGGCGGTGGCGTCGGGGCAGACCTGGCGCGGCGAGCTGACGAGCGCCGGCCGCGACGGCGTGCCCCGGACCGAGTCGGTCTGCGTCGTCCCGGTGCGCTCGGCGGACGGACGCGTCACGCGCTACCTCGAGGTGCGCGACGACGTGACCGAGCTGCGCCGCAACCACGCCGAGCTCGAGCTGCACCGCAATCACCTCGCCGAGCTCGTCCGGGAGCGCACCACCGAGCTCGAGCGCGTCAACGAGGAACTGCAGCGCCGTGCGGACGAAATCGCCGACCTCTACAACGCCGCGCCCTGCGGCTATCACTCGATCGACGAGCATGGCGTCATCCGCACGATCAACGACACCGAGCTCCGCTGGCTCGGGTACCGGCGCGAGGAACTGGTCGGCGTCCGGCGCATCGACGAGCTGATGGCGCCGGAGAGCCAGGAGCTGTACCGCCAGAGCCGCGCGCAACTGATGCAGGGCGGGGACATCAGGGGCGTCGAGGTCGAGTACCTGCGGCGCGACGGCTCGCGGCTGCCGGCGCTCGTCAGCGCCACGGCGATTCGCGATGCCGCCGGTCGCTTTCTGCACACGCGTACCACGGTATTCGACAACGCCGACCGGCGCGCGCGCGAGCTCGAGGTCGCGCGGCTCAACGTCGAGCTGGCACGCCGCGCGCTCGACGCGGAAACCGCCAACCGCGCCAAGAGCACGTTCCTCGCCAACATGAGCCACGAGATCCGCACGCCGCTGAACGCGATCATCGGCCTGACGCACCTGCTGCGCCGGTCGCGGGTCGACCGCGCGCAGCGGGACCGGCTCGACAAGGTCGCCGACGCCGCCGACCACCTGCTGGCGGTCGTCAACGACGTGCTCGACATCTCCAAGATCGAGGCCGGCAAGCTCGAACTGCACGCGGCGCCGTTCGAGCCGCGCGCCATGGTCCGGCAGGTGTCGATCTGGCTCGAGGAGCGGGCCCGCGAGAAGGGCCTGCGGCTCGAGGCCCACGTGGACCCGGACGTGCCGGAGGTGCTCGTGGGCGACGCGACGCGCGTCCGCCAGGCGCTGCTGAACTACGCGAGCAACGCCGTCAAGTTCACCACCACAGGATCGATCGCGCTGCGCGCCCGGGTCGAGACCGGCGACGCCGGGTCGGCGACGCTGCGCTTCGAGGTCGAGGACACCGGCATCGGCGTCGATCCGGCCGCGCACGCGCGGCTGTTCATGGCGTTCGAGCAGGCGGACGGATCGACGACGCGGCAGTACGGCGGCACGGGCCTCGGCCTCGCCATCACGCGACTGCTGGCCGAGCAGATGGGCGGGACCGCGGGCTACGGGCCCGGCGCCGCGGGCGGCAGCGTGTTCTGGTTCAGCGCGAAGCTCGCTCGCGCCGACGACGGCGCGGCGACGGGCGCCACGGGCGCCGCGTGGCCGATCGGCAGCCTCGCCGGCGAGCGCGGGCCGGCCG
>JBBINS010000029.1:0-22184 GCA_037443765.1 Gammaproteobacteria bacterium | reverse complement strand
CCGCGCTCGGCGAGCGGCTCGCCGCGCTCCATCGCGCGACCGCGCCGCGCCACGGCTTCGCCGCCGACAACTACCTCGGCCGCACGCCGCAGGCGAACGGCTGGGCCGACGATTGGCCGGCGTTCCTCGCCACGCGCCGGCTCCGCCCGCAGCTCGAGCTCGCGGCGGCGAACGGCCACCGGGGCCCGCTCACCGAGCGCGGCGCGCGGCTCGTCGAGGCGGTGGGGGCGTTCTACGCGGACTACCGGCCCGTGCCCTCGTTGCTGCACGGCGACCTCTGGAGCGGCAACCGCGGCGCGCTCGCCGACGGCACGCCGGTGGTGTTCGACCCGGCGCCGTACTACGGCGACCGCGAGGCGGACCTCGCGATGACGCGGCTGTTCGGCGGCTTCGGCGCCCGCTTCTACGACGCCTACGCCGCCGCCTGGCCGCTCGATCCCGGTGCCGGCGAGCGACGGCCGCTGCACCAGCTCTACCACGTGCTCAACCACCTGAACCTGTTCGGCGGCGGCTACGCGCGCCAGGCGCTCGCGCTCACCGACCGGCTGCTCGCGAGCCTCGGCCGCTGAGGCGCGCTCAGCCGGCGCCGCGCGCCGCGGCGACGCCCGCCGCGACGAGCCGCGCGTACAGCTTCTCGGTCAGGGTCGCGGGGCTGCCGAGGCCGAGCCGCTCGAGGTAGGGGCGGATCGCCTCGTCGCCGACCGGCGCGAACGCGGCGCCGGCGAGCGCCGCGGCCCGTCCGGCAAGCGTGCCGCTGCGCGCCTTCAGGCGCTCGAGCGCGCGCGCGAGCACGATCTCCTCGGCCGTGAAGTCGGTGCCGAACGGGAACTCGGAGAACAGGCCCTCGGCGCGCAGCGGGGCGAGGGCCGCCGCGACCGCCGCCGGCAGGTTCTGCCGCTGCGCGTCCGGGATCCGGTAGCTGCGCTCGATCTTGCCGGCGCGCTGCGCCTCGGCGAGCAGCGCCGGCTGGAAGCGCGAGTCGGTAATCGCGAGGAGCGCGGCGACGCAGTCGCGGTCGGTGCGGCCGCGGAGCATCGCGACGCCGTACTCGGTGACCACGACGTCGCGCAGGTGCCGCGGGATCGTCTCGTGGCCGTAGTTCCAGAGCACGTTCGAGTTCGTGCGGCCGTCGCGGGTGCGCGTCGCGCGCACCAGCAGGATCGAGTGCGCCTCCGGCAGCGCGTGCGCCATCGCGACGAAATTGTACTGGCCGCCGACGCCCGAGACGACCTGGCCGCTCGCGAGCGCGTCCGAGACGCCGGCGCCGAGGCCGGTGACCATCATCGTCGTGTTGATGAAGCGCGCGTGCCGCCGCTGCGCCACCTTGAGCGCGTAGTCGGCGCCGAGCAGGTCGTTGGTGTAGCTGATGCGCGTCATGTCGAAGCAGGCGCGGTCGGCCTCGGCGAGCTCCCGGAGCGCGCCGTAGAAGCCGCGCGGCCCGAGGACGAAGCCCGCGTGCAGCACGCGACCGCCGTCGAGCCGTCGCGCGAGGCAACGCGCGGCGAGCGCCGCGCGTGCCTCGGGCGCATCGAGCCGCGCCGCCAGCCGTGCGCCGTCGGGCGCGACGATCTCCCCCGGCGGCGCGAAGCGCGTGCCCGGCAGGAACAACCCCGCCGCCTCGAACGCGGCGAAGGTGGCGGCGTCGATTCCGGCGACGCCGGCGCGCGCGAGCGCCACCAGCGTCTCCACGTCGAGGCGCTCGCTGATCTCCCCGGCGTCGAGCAGGCGCTGCAGCGTCGCGTGCGGGTAGACGCGCCGCGACAGGATGCCGCTGCGGTACAGGTCGAGGAAGCCGTCGACGAACATCTCGGTGCAGGCGTAGAGCCCGCGTTCGAGGGGCCCGAGGCCGCCGAGCGCCTCGATCTCGGCGGCGTGGCGCGCGGCGACGCCGAGCCCGGCGAGCGCGCGGCGGAACGCGTCGTTGCGCTGCTGCCGGAGCTGCAGCGAGTACACGCAGGCGTCGCCGAGCTCGCCGATGCCGAGCTGCAGCGTGCCGCCGTCGCGCACCAGCGCCGCGGCATTGAGGCCGATCGCGTGCTCGACGTCGCGGATCGGAAGGTTCGGCGGGCAGAACGGGTCGTAGTCGTAGCGCGGGTGGTCGACCAGCAGGTCGAAGCGCTCCTCCGCGACCACCGCGCCGCCGAGCATGAACGGCATGCGGCGGTTCACGCAGCCGATGTAGACGAAGTCGTGGCCGCCGGCGCGCGCGCCGTCGAGCAGCGCGAGCAGGTCGTGGGTGAGGTCCGGGTTCGAGCTCAGGCTGTACTCGTCGCGGCCGGCGACCACGCGGGTCGCGACCTGCTGCGCCAGCACGTTGACGCCGAGCGCCAGCGCGTCGCGCACGACGTGCGTGTAGTTGACCGAGATGTAGTCGTGCTGCACCGAGTCGACGCCGAGCCAGGCGCCGGCCTGCAGATAGAACTCGCACACCTTGACGTTGGCCGGCAGCCGGCCGAGGCGCGCCGCCTTGACGTAGTCGAGATCGGGGTAGTCGCCGAAGACGCGCGCGACGAAGGGCTCGAGGAAGCGCCGCTCGAGCTCGCTGTGGCCGACCGGCCGGTTGAGCGACAGCGCGGTGAGGATCGTCAGCGACAGCGAGGGATCGCGCGCCGCGCGCCGGTAGAACTCGTTGAGCAGCAGGTTCGGCTTGCCGATCGCGAGCGGCGCGGCGATCACGATGCGCTTGCCGAGGCGCCGGAACGTCGCCTCGACGCACTCGCCGACCTCGTCGAGGCGCACGACCGCCACGTCAGGCCGCGACCAGCCGGTCGTAGAGCGTGCGGAACTCGGCCGCGGCGCGCGGCAGGTTCGCGGCCCAGTCGTTGTGCGCGGCATGGTCGCCGCCGTCGGTCACGTACTTGATCGTCATGAAGTCGGTGTCCTCGCGGCGGCACACCTTGGCGAGCGCGTAGGCCTCCATGTCGACGACGTCGCACTCGCCGACGTCGTGGCCCGAAACGAAGTGGTCGGCGCTGCCGCAGGTGGCCTCGGGCAGCGCCGGCCAGCGGCGCGGCACCTCGAGCACCGCCGGCAGGTCGTCGAACGGCGTCGTGCCGAGCGGCACGCCGAGCGGCCGGACGTCCATGTCGCGCTGCACGAAGCGCGTGCACTCGACGAGCGAGTGGGTGGGCAGGCGCGGGCTGCCGGCGGTGCCGAAGCCGAGCACCAGACGGGGTCGCCGGCGCGCGAGCGCGCGCGTCAGCGCCCACGCCGCGTTAACCTTGCCGACGCCGGTGTAGAGCACCGGCGAGGCGACCGCGGCGAAGCGGCCGCCGGCTTCCTCGGGCAGGGCGAACACGACGAGCACGTCGGCGGGGGCAATCGGTTGCACGGGTTCTCTTCCAAGCGCCGGCAGGAGTCTAGCAGCGGCGGCGCGCGCCTCGGGTCCGCGCTCGCCACCGTCGCGTTCCTCGTCGCGTGCGCCCCCGCCGGGCGCGCACCACCGGCCGCGGAGCGGATCGCGCCGGCCGTCGCGCCGGCGGCGGACGGCAGCCGCTACCGCATCGACGCGACGCGCTCGGACGTGCGCATCCTCGTCTACCGCGCCGGCCCGCTGGCGCGCCTCGGCCACAACCACGTGTTGCGGGTGCGCGGACTCGAGGGCGAGGTCGCACGGTCCGCGGCGCCCGCGGCGGCGCGCTTCGCGCTGTCCTTCCCGGTCGCGGAACTCGCGATCGACGAGCCGGCGGCGCGGCGCGAGGAGGGCGAGGAGTTCGCCGTCGACCCGAGCGCCGAGGACGTCGCGGGCACGCGCCGCAACCTCGAGGGCCCGGCGGTGCTCGACGCCAGCCGCCATCCGGCGGTCCGGCTCGAAGGCAGCGCCGACGGCGACGGCGCCGCGCTCGTCGCGCACTGCCGGATCCGGGTCCGCGACCGCACGCTCGAGGTCGACGTGCCGGTCACGCTCTCGACCGCGGCCGGGGAGATCGTCGTGGCGGGCGGCTTCGCGGTGACGCAGGCGGCGCTCGGGCTCGTGCCCTTCAGCGTCGGGCTGGGGGCGCTGCGGGTCCGCGACGAGCTGCAGATCCGCTTCCGGCTGGTGGCGGTCGCCGGCCCTGCCGGCTGAGCGGGCGGCCCGGAAAAATCGATCCAGGACAGGCACTTGGCCGCTTCGGTTTGTGCCGTCCGTATTTTCTGTAACTAGCGCCGTGTCACACGCCCCGCGTAGGATCGGCCAATGAACGAGCAGCCCCTCCCGACCACCACGATCTTCGACGCCGACCTCGTCCGTCGCTACGACCGGCCGGGTCCGCGCTACACCTCGTACCCGACCGCGGTGCAGTTCCACGCGGGCTTCGGCGTCGCCGAGTACGAGGCCGCGGCGCGCGCGAGCAACGCGGGGACGCCGAAGCCGCTGTCGATCTACATCCACGTGCCGTTCTGCGAGAGCCCGTGCTTCTACTGCGGCTGCAACAAGGTCATCACGCGCGACCACGGCCGCGCGAGCCCGTACCTCGAGCACCTGTTCCTCGAGATCGAGCGCCAGGGCGCGCTCTTCGACCGGAGCCGCCAGGTCGACCAGCTGCACTTCGGCGGCGGCACGCCGACGTTCCTGAGCGACGACGAGCTGATCGCGGTGCTCGCGAAGCTCCGCCAGCACTTCACGCTGCGCGACGACCCGGATCGCGAGTACTCGATCGAGATCGACCCGCGCACCGTCTCGGTCACGCGGCTCGACACCCTCGCGGCGCTCGGCCTCAACCGAATCAGCCTCGGCGTCCAGGACTTCGATCCGGACGTGCAGCAGGCGGTCAACCGGGTGCAGTCCTGCGAGGACACGCTCGCGCTGATCACCCGCGCCCGCGAGCTCAAGATCGACTCGGTCAGCATCGACCTGATCTACGGCCTGCCGCGGCAGTCGCGCGAGAGCTTCGCGCGCACGCTCGCGATCGTGATCGCGGCGCGGCCCGACCGCATCGCCGCCTACAGCTACGCGCACCTGCCGCACCTGTTCAAGCCGCAGAAGCAGATCAAGGTCGCCGACCTGATCACGCCGGCCGAGAAGCTTGGCCTGCTCGGGCTCACGGTCGAGACGCTGACCCAGGCCGGCTACGTCTACATCGGCATGGACCACTTCGCGCTGCCGACCGACGAGCTGGTGCGGGCGCAGGCGAACGGCACGCTGCAGCGTAACTTCCAGGGCTACTCGACGCGCAAGGAGTGCGACCTGGTCGCGCTCGGCGTGAGCTCGATCTCCAAGGTCGGCGACACCTACGCGCAGAACGCCAAGTCGCTGCCGGAGTACTACAAGCGCATCAACACCGGCTCCCTTGCCATCGAGCGCGGCGTCGCGCTCGACGCGGAGGATCGCCTGCGCCGCGACGTGATCCAGCAGCTGATGTGCGCGACCCGCCTCGACTTCGCCGCGGTCGAGCAGCGCCACGGCATCCGCTTCGAGGCGCACTTCGCCGACGAGCTCGAGCGCGTCAATCCGCTCGCGGCGGACGATCTCGTGGCGCGCGAGGGACGGTCGCTCAGGATCACGGCGCGCGGCCGGCTGCTGATGCGCAACGTCGCGATGGTGTTCGACGCGCACCTCAAGAAGGCGGCGCCGGCCGCCGACCAGCCGCGCTTCTCGCGCGCGGTCTGAGCGGTCAGCTCGCGCGCGGTCTGAGCCGTCAGCCCGGCGGCGGCCCGATCAGGAGCCGCGTCCCCTCGGGCGCGATCACCATGAGGTGCGTATCCGGGTCGAGCCCGCGCGGCAGCCGCGTCTCCGGCTCGATGCCGGCCTCGGCGAGCCGCTCCCGCAGCTCGACGCCGTCCTCGGTGCTGAACACGAGCGTCGGCTGCGGCAGCTCGCGCGTCAGGTAGAGGCCGACGTCGAGGGTATCGCTCGTCAGCGACAGGTGCGGCCACGGCTCCTCGCCCTCGGCCGCGGTCACGAAGCCGAGCCGCTCCCAGTAGGCGCGCGCGTCGTCGAGGCTGGCCACCGGCAGCGCGAACTCCTCGAACCAGCCGAGCCGGGTGAGCGGCGGGTGGTCGGGGGGCGAGAAGGTGCGCGCCTCGAGCAGCCGCACCTGCTGGCCGTCCGGGGAGGTGAACACCGCCTCGTTGAAGGTGTCGTCGGCCAGCTGGCGGCGGTCGAAGTCGATGCCCAGTGTCTCGAGCGCCTTGAGCTGGCGGGCGAGCTCCGGCAGCACGTAGCACAGCTGCGGGGCGGTGACCGCGGCCTCGTCGTGCAGCCCGATCGCGACGCGGCCGTCGGTGACGACCGAATAGCGGTGCGACCAGGTCTCGCCGACGATCGCGGTCGTGAATCCGAGGCGCTGGTAGAACTGCCACGACTCGAGGATCCGCGGCGCCGGCAGCGAGACTTCCAGAAAGCGTCCAAGCATGGCCGGAGTCTAGCCCGGCGCGCGGGCGCGCGCCTCAACGGCGAGCCCCGGCCCGAAGTGCAGCGCGACGAGCGCCACCGCGGCGGCGGCGGCGACGAAGGCCGTCACCGGCAGCGGAGTCGCGGTCGAGGTCACCGCCATCAGCTGCACCGCGAGCGCGCCCAGCATCTGCTGGCTGAAGCCGAGGAGGCCCGCGGCGGCGCCGGCGTGGCGCGGCGCGAGCGCGACCGCGCTCGCGGTCAAGTTGGGCAGCGCGAGCCCCTGCGCGAAGCCGATGACCGCCCACGGCGCGAACAGCCAGAACGGGTGCCAGAGCCCGGCGAGCGCGAACGCCCAGCCGGCCAGGGCGGCGAGCGCCTGCAGCGCGATGCCGGCGCGCATCAGCCGCCGGATGCCGAGCGCGTGGGTGTAGCGCGACACGACCCAGTTGCCGAGGAAGTAGCCGGCCGAGATGCTGAGGTACCAGAGGCCGTATTCGGCGGGGCTCCGGCCGAGGTTCCTGAACACGTACGGCACCAGCGCGACGAACACGAAGAACACCGTGTAGATCACGCCGCCCTGGAAGGCGAGGGCGAGGAAGCGCGGCTCGCGCACGAGCTCGAGCGTCGCGCCGAGCATCCGGCGCGGGTCGCGCGGCTCGCCGCCCGCGCGCGTCTCCGGCAGGTAGCGCCAGGCGAGCGTCGCGACGACGAGCCCGACGGTCAGCAGCACGCCGAACACCGCCCGCCAGCCGAGCGCCTCGGCGAGCGCGCCGCCGCCGGCCGGGGCCAGCGAGTTCGTGGTCACCATGACCATCGTCAGCGTCGCGAGCTTGTGCGCCATCCGGTCGCGGGCGTAGAGGTCGCCCATCGCGGCGCGCGCGACGGTGACGCCGGCCGAGGTGCCGAGGGCGCTCACGACCCGGCCGAGGGTGAGCGCGCCGATCGAGGTCGCGGTCAGCGCGAGCGTCGAGCCGACGATGAAGATCGCGAGCCCAGCGAGGATCATCGGCCGCCGGCCGTAGTGGTCCGACAGCGGCCCGTAGACGAACAGCCCGACCGCGAACGCGACCAGCGGCGCGGTCACCGTCGCGCTCGCCGCGGCGACGCTGACGCCGAAGGCGTCGCGCGCCAGCGGCACCACCGGCATGTAAATGCTGAGCGCGACCGGACCGGTGGCGGTCACGGCCGCGAGCAGCACGAGCAGCGCGCGCTCGCTGAGCGCGCGCGGCCTCAAGACATCACGCCGCCCATGCAGAGGTACTTGAGCTCGGTGAAGTCGAGGATGCCGTACCGCGAGCCTTCGCGGCCGGTGCCGGACTCCTTCCAGCCGCCGAACGGCGCCTCCTCGGTCGAGATGATGCCGGTGTTGAGGCCGACGATGCCGTACTCGAGGCCCTCGGCGACGCGCCAGGCGCGCGAGATGTCGCGGGTGTAGAAGTAGGCGGCGAGCCCGAACTCGGTGTCGTTGGCCATCCTGATCGCGTCGGCCTCGGTCTCGAAGCGGAAGATCGGCGCGACCGGCCCGAAGGTCTCCTCGCGCGCGACCTTCATCGCCGGGGTCACGTTCGTCAGGATCGTCGGCTCGAAGAAGGTCCGCCCGAGCGTGTGGCGCTTGCCGCCGAGCACGAGCTTGGCGCCCTTCGCCATCGCGTCGGCGATGTGCTCCTCGACCTTGAGCACCGCGTTGTCGTCGATCAGCGGCCCCTGCTCGGTGGGTCCGGCGAGGCCGTCGCCGACGCGCAGCTTCCTGGTCGCCTCGATCAGCTTCGCGACGAACGCGTCGTAGATGCCGGCCTGCACCAGCAGGCGATTGGCGCAGACGCACGTCTGGCCGGTGTTTCGGTACTTGCTGGCGATCGCGCCCGCGATCGCGGCGTCGAGGTCGGCGTCGTCGAAGACGATGAACGGCGCGTTGCCGCCGAGCTCGAGCGAGACCTTCTTGACCGTGCTCGAGCACTGCTGCATCAGCAGCTTGCCGATCTCGGTCGAGCCGGTGAAGGTGATCTTGGCGACCGTCGGGTTCGAGGTCAGCTCGCCGCCGACCGCCGAGGCCTTGCCGGTGATGACGTTGAACACCCCCGGCGGCACGCCGGCGCGCGCCGCGAGCTCGGCCTGCGCGAGCGCCGAGAACGGCGTCGACTCGGCGGGCTTGATGACGATCGTGCAGCCGGCCGCGAGCGCGGCGCCGGCCTTCCTCGTGATCATCGCCGCCGGGAAGTTCCACGGCGTGATCGCGCCGACGACGCCGACCGGCTGGCGCATCGCGAACAGGCGCTTGTCGGGCTGGGGCGACGGGATCAGGTCGCCGTAGACGCGCCGGCCCTCCTCGCCGAACCACTCGTAGAACGACGCCGCGTAGCCGACCTCGCCCTTGGCCTCGGCGAGCGGCTTGCCCTGTTCCGCGGTCATCAGCCGCCCGAGGTCCTCGGTGTTCGCGACCATGAGGTCCGCGAGGCGCCTCAGGATCTTGCCGCGCTCCTTGGCGGGCCGCGCGGCCCAGGCCGGGAACGCCGCCTTGGCGGCGGCGATCGCGCGGCGCGTCTCGGCGGCGCCGCAGCGCGGCACGGTGCCGAGCACGGCGCCGGTGGCCTTGTTCTTGACCTCGGTGGTGGCGCCGTCGTCGGCGGCGACCCAGCGGCCGTCGACGTAGCACATCTGCTTCAGGAGCGCGGAATCGGTCAGCGTGAAGGTCGTCATGTCAGTCTCTTTGGGGCGATGGGCCTCGGGGCGCTCGCAACGCGGCCGCGCGGGCCGCGCCGCTCAGCCGACGTGGCGGTGGAGAAAGTCGAGGGAACGGTCGAGCGCGAGCTTGGCGCTCGTCGGCTCGTGCGACGGGCGCTCGGTGCAGTTGAAGCCGTGCTCGGCGAGGTACACGTAGTAGTGGCCGAGCGGGTAGGCCTTCTTTATCTGCTCGACGTCGGCCGCCGGGATGTGCGCGTCGCGCTCCCCGAAGTGGAACATCACCGGGCACTTCGGCGTGCGGTCGAGGAACTTCGTCAGCCCGCCGCCGTAGTAGACGACGCCCGCGGCCATCGACAGGTGGCAGGCGGCGACGTAGGTCATCGTGCCGCCCCAGCAGTAGCCGACCATGCCGACCTTGCCGGCCGGCGCGACCGCGTCGATCGCGGCCTTGAGGTCGAGGAGCGTCTGCTCGGTCTTGAGCCTGGCGCGGATCGCGCTGCCGCGGGCCGAGTCGGCGTAAGGCACGTCGGCGTCGCGCTCGACCCGGTCGAACAGCGCCGGGGCGATCGCGAGGTAGCCGGCCTCGGCGTACTGCTCGGCGACCGCCCGGATGTGGTGGTTGACGCCGAAGATCTCCTGCGCGATCACGATGCCCCCGCGCGCCTTGCCGGCGGGGCTGACCCGGCAGGCCGACAGCCGGTGGCCGTCGACGGCCTTGAGCTCAACGATGTCGCTGCGGGTGGTCATGGGCGGGGAGGCCTCTGGCCGGTGGCGACCGGCAAGGCGCTATTTTGCGCGAGCCGTGCCGCCGGCACCACCTCCGGCCCGCCGGGGCCGGTCGGGCTCAGCGCCAGGGCCGGACGACGCGCTGCTCGATGGCGCCGAAGATGCTGCGACCGTGCGGGTCGAGCACCTCGATGCGCACCTGGTCGCCGAACGTGAGGAACGGCGTCCGGGGCGCCCCGGACTCGAGCTGCTCGAGCATCCGGCGCTCGGCGATGCAGGCCGAACCCTTCGAGCGGTCGTAGTTCGACACGGTCCCGGAGCCGACGATCGTCCCGGCGCGGAGGTTGCGGGTCCGCGCGCAGTGGGCGATCAGCTGCGCGAAGTCGAAGGTCATGTCGACGCCGGCGTCGGGCGCGCCGAATGGCGCGCCGTTGATCGAGGTGCGCACCGGCAGGTGCAGCTTCGAGTCGCGCCAGTCCTCGCCGAGCTCGTCGGGGGTCACGGCGACCGGCGAGAACGCCGTCGACGGCTTCGACTGGTAGAAGCCGAAGCCCTTGCCGAGCTCGGCGGGGATCAGGTTCCGAAGGCTCCAGTCGTTCGCGAGCAGCACGAGGCGGATGTCGCCGCGCGCGCGCACCGCCTCGGCGGTCGAGCCCATCGGCACGTCGCCGACGATGACCGCGACCTCGGCCTCGAGGTCGATGCCGAAGTCCTCGCTCGTGAACGGCGCGTCCTCGGTGGGGCCGAGGAAGTCGTCCGAGCCGCCCTGGTAGACGAGCGGCTCGGTCCAGAACGAGGCCGGCAGCTCCGCGCCGCGGGCCTTGCGCACGAGCTCGACGTGGTTGACGTAGGCCGAGCCGTCGACCCACTGGTAGGCGCGTGGCAGCGGCGAGGCGGCGGCCGCCGGTTCGAACGGCAGCGACTCCTTGGCCTGGTGGGCCTCGAGCGTCGCGGCGAGGTCCCTGAGGCGCGGTCCCGCCCGGCCCCAGTCGTCGAGCGCATCCTGCAGGGTCGACGCGATGCCGCCGGCCGGCGCGTAGTGCCTGAGGTCGGCGTCGACGACGACCAGGCGCCCGTCGCGCCCGTTCTTGAGGCTCGCCAGCTTCATCGGTTGCGTCCCCCTCGCGCCGTCACGCGGTCTTCCCCCTCCAGCTGTCGACGTAACCGGGCCATTCCGCCCCGGCCGCCGCCGACCCGAGCTCGAGCGGGTCGCGCGCGTCGACCATCACAGCGTATTCGTCCGTGGCCGGCTTTGTCTGCACCAGCATGCGGGACAGCGCTTTCGGGTGCGGCCCGTGCGTGAACCCGGCCGGGTGGAAGGTCAGCATGCCCGGGTGGATGTTGTCGCGCGAGAAGAAGTCGCCGGCGTGATAGAAGATGACCTCGTCGTAGTCGTCGTTGTTGTGGAAGAACGGCACCTTGAGCGCACCCGGGTCGGTCTCGAACGGCCGCGGCGCGAAGGTGCAGACGATGAACCGGCTCGAGACGAAGGTCGTGTGCGCGGACGGCGGCAGGTGGTAGCGGTGGCTCATCAGCGGCCGCAGGTCCTTGACGTTGATCCGGCAGACCGCGAGGTCGCCGTGCCAGCCGATCGCGTCGAGCGGGTTCCACGGGAAGCGCGCGATCGAGATCTGCTGCCGGCGCTTGATGCGCACCGACCACTCGCGGCTGCCGGCCGGCGCGCCGGGCGGCCCGTGCTCCTGCTGCTCGAGGAATTCGGCGTCGACCGCCGGCACGTCGAGCATCGCCGGGTCGAAGATCGCGTGCGGGCCGACCAGTCCCTTCTCCGGCAGCAGGTACGAGGCGTTGGTCGCCTCGATCAGCAGTCCCGTGACGGGCGCGGCGCACTCGAGCCGCCACATCGTGCCGCGCGGCAGCACGACGTAGTCGCCGGCGGTGATCGCGAGGCGGCCGAAGTCGCAGTAGAGCCGCGCCTCCCCCGAGTGCACGAACAGCAGCTCGTCGCCGTCGGCGTTGCGCGCCAGGTGATCCATCGACGTCGCGAGGTGCAGCCAGCGGAGGTGGCAGTGGGCGTTCTCGAGGATCGGCGCGGCCTCCCACGGCGAGAACATCGGCGCGACCAGCGTCGCGAGGTCGAAGGCATGGGGCCGGAGCGGCCCCTCGAAGCTCGACCAGCCGGTCGGCGGGTGGCGGTGGTGGAAGAAGGCGGCCGGGCCGAAGAAGCCCTCCTTGCCCATCTCCCGCTCGAAGGTGCCGGGCGGCAGGTCGGCGTGGGCCTGGCGGCTCGCGGTGCCGGCGACGCGCGGATACTGGATGTAGCGCTTCATGACGGTTCCCCCGGGGCGTCCCGGCAATTTAGTTGCACCTGAAACTAAGGGCAAGCGGCGCGGCCCCTCACCGGCCGCAGCCGTCCTCGTGGTAGGCCCGGGGCCCGCCGCCGGCGCCCGGCTGGCATAATCGCCGGGCGTCACGTCAAGGAATCTCCCCCATGAGCACGGTACTGACGGCCCGCGAGGGGTCGGTCGCAGTCATCCGCTTCGGCGAAGCGCCAGTCAACAGCCTCGGCCACCAGACGCGCCGCGACCTGACGGCGGCGCTGGACGCCGCGGTCGCGGACGCCGCCGTTACGGCGATCGTGATCGCCGGCCGCAACCGCCTGTTTTCGGCCGGCGCCGACATCAAGGAATTCGGCACGCCGGCGATGCTCGGCGCCCCGAACCTGCACAACGTGATCACCGCGGTCGAGTCGAGCGCGAAGCCGGTCGTCGCCGCGATCGAGGGCACCTGCCTCGGCGGCGGCCTCGAGCTCGCGCTCGGCTGCCACTACCGGGTCGCCGCCGAGACCGCGAAGCTCGGCCTGCCGGAGGTCAAGATCGGCCTGCTGCCCGGCGCCGGCGGCACGCAGCGCCTGCCGCGCCTGATCGGCATCGAGAACGCGATCAACGTGATCCTCGGCGGCGAGCCGGTGCCCGCCAAGCTCTTCAAGGGCAGCCCGCTGCTCGACGCGCTCGTCGCCGGCGACCCGGTCCCGGCCGCGGTCGCGCTCGCCGCCGAGAAGGCCGCGGCGCTCGCCGCGGGCGGGAGGCTCCCGAAGGCGCGCGACCTCAAGGTGCGCGGCGCCAACACCGAGGCGGTGATCGGCTTCGCGCGCACGACGATCGGCGCGACGTTTCCGAACTTCCCGGCGCCGCTCAAGTGCCTGGACGCGATCGAGGCCGCCGCGAGCAAGTCCTTCGACGAGGGCCTCGCGACCGAGCGGCAGCTGTTCGCCGAGCTCATGATGACCCCGGTGTCGCGAGCGCTTCGGCACGCGTTCTTCGCCGAGCGTGCCGCGGCGAAGATCCCGGACGTGCCCGACACGACGCCGACGCGCGAGATCCGGGCGGCCGCCGTCATCGGCGCGGGCACCATGGGCACCGGCATCGCGATCAACTTCCTGAACGCCGGCATCCCGGTGCAGCTCCTGGAGGTCGGCAAGGAGGCGCTCGACAAGGGCGTCGCGCGGATCCGCGACAACTACGCGGGCCAGGTCAAGAAGGGCCGCATGAAGCCGGCCGACGCGGAGGCCAAGGCGGCGCTCCTCAAGCCCACGCTGTCCTACGACGACATCGGCCAGGCCGACATCGTCATAGAGGCGGTGTTCGAGGACATGGGCGTCAAGGAGAAGGTGTTCCAGGCGCTCGACAAGGTCATGAAGCCGGGTGCGATCCTCGCGACCAACACCTCGACGCTCGACGTCGACCACATCGCGGCGATGACGAAGCGCCCCGCCGACGTGATCGGCACGCACTTCTTCAGCCCCGCGAACATCATGAAGCTGCTCGAGATCGTGCGCGGCAAGGCGACCGCCAAGGACGTGCTCGCGACGACGATGAAGCTCGCCAAGGCGCTCCGGAAGACGGCGGTGGTCTCCGGCGTCTGTGACGGCTTCATCGGCAACCGCATGATCGAGCAGTACTCGAGGCAGGCCCTGTTCATGGTCGACGAAGGCGCGAGTCCCGCCGAGATCGACGCAGCGATCGAGAAGTTCGGCTTCGCGATGGGCCCTTTCCGGATGAGCGACCTCGCCGGCAACGACATCGGCTGGCACATCCGCAAGCGCCGCGCCGTCGAGCACCCGGAAATCGTGTACTCGAAGGCCGCCGACAAGCTCTGCGAGCTCGGCCGCTTCGGCCAGAAGACCGGCGCCGGCTGGTACGACTACAAGCCCGGCGACCGCAGCGCCTACCCGTCCAGGGTCGTCGACGACCTCATCGCCGCGCACCGCGTGTCGATCGGCGTGAAGCCGAGGAAGCTCGAGGCGCGCGAGATCGTCGACCGGCTGGTCTACGCGCTCGTCAACGAGGCGGCGAAGATCCTCGAGGAGGGCATCGCGCAGCGCGCCTCCGACATCGACATCGTCTACCTCACGGGCTACGGCTTCCCGGTCTGGCGCGGCGGGCCGATGTGCTACGCCGACGAGGTCGGCGTGTACGGGGTCGCGCAGCGCATGCGCGAGCTCGCCCGCAATCCCTACGGCGATCCCGGCTTCTGGACGCCGGCGCCGCTGATCGCGCGCCTCGCCGCCGAAGGCAGGTCGCTCAACTCCGCCGGAGCCCGCTCATGAGCCGCGAAGCCGTCATCGTCTCGACCGCCCGTACGCCGCTCGCGAAGTCCTGGCGCGGCTCGTTCAACCTCGCCCACGGCGCGACCCTCGGCGGCCACGTCGTCAAGGCCGCGCTCGAGCGCGCCAAGGTCGATCCGGCCGAGGTCGAGGACGTGCTGATGGGCTGCGCGTTCCCGGAGGGGGCGACCGGCAGCAACATCGCCCGCCAGATCGCGCTGCGTGCCGGCTGCCCGGTCACCGTCCCCGGCGCGACGGTCAACCGCTTCTGCTCCTCGGGCCTGCAGACCATCGCGATGGCCGCGCAGCGCATCATCGCGGGCGAGGGCGACATCTACGTCGCCGGCGGCGTCGAGGCGATCTCGGTCGTGCAGAACGAGGCGAACACGCACTACCTGCGCGAGCCCTGGCTCGCCGAGCACTGCCCGGGCATCTACTGGAACATGCTGCAGACGGCCGAGGAGGTCGCCAAGCGCTATGCGATCAGCCGCGAGCGCATGGACGAGTACGGCGCGCGCAGCCAGCAGCGCGCCTGCGCCGCCCAGGAGGCGGGCGTCTTCAACGACGAGATCGCGCCGATCACCCTGACCATGGCCGGCATGGACAAGGACTCGGGCCGCCTCTACACGAAGGAGGTGACGGTCGCGGCCGACGAGGGCCTCCGGCCCGGCACGACCTACGACTCGATCAAGAACCTGCGCTCGGCGCTGCCCGGCGGCGTCATCAGCGCCGGCAACGCGAGCCAGTTCTCGGACGGCGCCGGCGCCTGCGTCGTCATGAGCGCCGAGCTCGCCGCCAAGCGCGGCCTCGCGCCGCTCGGCCGGTTCGCCGGCTTCGCGGTCGCCGGCTGCGACCCGACCGAGATGGGCATCGGTCCCGTGTTCGCGGTGCCGAAGCTCCTCGCGCGCGCCGGGCTCAAGGTGTCGGACATCGACCTGTGGGAGCTCAACGAGGCCTTCGCCGTGCAGGTGCTCTACTGCCGCGACAAGCTCGGCATCCCCGACGAGCGCCTCAACGTCGACGGCGGCGCGATCGCGATCGGCCATCCGTACGGCATGAGCGGCCAGCGGCTCACCGGCCACGCGCTCGTCGCCGGCAAGAAGCGCGGCGCGAAGCGCGTCGTCGTCACGATGTGCATCGGCGGCGGCATGGGCGCCGCGGGCCTGTTCGAGGTGCTCTGATCCCGGCCGGCCGGCGGCGCTCGGCCGCCGGCCATGCCCGCCGCGGCGCTAGCGCTCAACGATCGCGGTGACGCCCATCCCGCCCGCCGTGCAGATCGAGATCAGGCCGCGCCTGCCGCCGCGCTCGGCGAGCAGCTTCGCGAGCGTCGCCAGGATCCGCGCGCCGGTGGCCGCGAACGGGTGGCCGACCGCGAGGCTCGAGCCGACGACGTTGAGCTTCGCGCGGTCGATCGAACCGAGCGGCGCCGCGAGACCGAGCCGGTCGCGGCAGAAGTCCGCCGACTCCCAGGCCGCGAGCGTACAGAGCACCTGCGCCGCGAAGGCCTCGTGGATCTCGTAGTAGTCGAAGTCCGCGAGCGTGAGCCCCGCGTCCTTCAGCATCATCGGCACCGCGTAGGCCGGGGCCATCAGCAACCCCTCCCGCTTGACGAAGTCGACGGCGTGCGCCTTGGCGTACGTCAGGTACGCCTGCACCGGCAGGCCGCGCGCGCGCGCCCAGTCCTCGCTCGCGAGCAGCACCGCGGCCGCGCCGTCGGTGAGCGGCGTCGAATTGCCGGCGGTCAGCGTGCCGGCCGGTGAGCGGTCGAACACCGGCTTCAGCTTCGCGAGCTGCTCGAGCGAGGTGTTCGCCCGCAGGTTGTTGTCCTGCGCGAGGCCGTGGAACTCGAGCACGAGGTCCTTGTAAAAGCCGGCGGCGTAGGCCGCGGCCGCGTGCCGGTGGCTCTCGTAGGCGAGTTGGTCCTGCGCCGCGCGGGTGATGCGCCAGGTCTTGGCCATCTGCTCGCAGGCCTGGCCCATCGACAGTCCGGTGCGCGGCTCGTTGACCGACGGCGCGACCGGCTTGAAGAACGACGGCCTGAGGCGCAGCCAGGGCCTGAGGCGCTCGCCCAGCGTCCGGCCGCGCGCGCTCTCGAGCAGCATCTGCTGGTAGGGCCGCGCGTAGACGATCGGCGCGTCGCTGACGGTGTCGACGCCGCAGGCGATGCCGCTGCCGACCTGGCCGAGCGCGATCTTGTTGCCGACGAGGATCGCGGCCTCGAGGCTCGTGCCGCAGGCGCGCTGCAGGTCGAGCGCCGGCGTCTCGGCCGCGAGGCCGGAGCCGAGCACGCTCTCGCGCACGAGGTTCCACTGGCTCGAGTGCTTCATGACGGCACCGCCGGCGACCTCGCCGAGGCGCTCGCCGGCGAGCCCGAAGCGGCCGACGAGGCCGCCGAGCGCCGCGGTCAGCATCTCCTGGTTGCCGACGTCGGCGTAGGCGCCCATGCCCCGGGCGAACGGAATGCGGGTGCCGCCGAGGATCGCGACGCGGCGGACGTGCTGGCCAACGAGCATGGGGGCCTCCGGGAGGTGGGGGAGCGCCGCGGCGGGCGGAAAACTCTCCTAGAATGCCACCGCCCGGCCGCGGCCGTCACGGCCGCCAACCTGGACAGCGATGCCCGCGACCGACCGCGCGCCCCGACCGCAGCCCCTCGTCGCGCACGCGCGCGCGATCGTGCGCCTCGGCGCGCCGCTCGTGGTGGGCAACCTGTCGGTCGCCGGCATGAACCTCGTCAACACGCTGATGGCTGGCCACTACAGCTCGGCGGCGCTCGCCGCGGTCGCGGTCGGCTCGAGCTACTACGTCGCGTTCATGGTGTTCGGCAGCGCGACCTTGATGGCGCTGTCGCCGCTCGTCGCGCACGCCTACGGCGCGGGCGAGGCGGCGCGGGTCGGCGACTACGCGCGCCAGGGCGGCTGGATCGTGCTCGGGCTCGCGATCCTGCTGCTCGCGGGGCTCGGTGCCGCCCGCCCCGTCTACGCCGGGCTCGGCATCGATCCCGCCGTCGTGCCGGGCGCGGTCGCCTACGTGCGCGCGCTGTCGGCGGGCCTGCCGGCGCTGCTCGGCTTCCAGGCGCTGCGCTACGTCAGCGACGGGCTCGGCCGCACGCGGCCGATGATGGTGATCGCCTTCCTCGGTCTCGCGACCAACGTGCTCGCGAACTGGCTCCTCGTGTGGGGCCACTGCGGGCTGCCGGCGCTCGGTGCCACGGGCTCCGGCGCCGCGAGCGCGATCGCGCAGTGGGGCATGTTCGCGACGATGCTCGCCTACGTCCGGCGCCACCACGCCTACCGGCCGTACCGGATCTTCGAGGGCCTCGCGCGCCCCGAGCCGCGCCGGATCGCCGAGATCCTGAGGCTCGGGCTGCCGATGGGCGGCAGCCAGGTCGCCGAGAGCGCGCTGTTCTCCGCCGCCGGCCTCATGATGGGCACGCTCGGCGCGACGATCGTCGCCGCGCACCAGATCGCGCTCAACTACGCCTCGTTCACGTTCATGATGCCGGTGGCGTTCGCCTCGGCGACGACGATCCACGTCGGCCATACGCTCGGCCGCGGCGAGCGCGCCGCGGCCCGCGCCGCGGGCTTCACCGGCATCGTGCTCTGCGCGCTGCTGATGCTGGGCTCGGCGACGCTGCTCGGCGCCGCGCGCGGCCCGATCGCGGGCCTCTACAGCGGCGATCCCGCGGTGGCGACGCTCGCCGCCCGGCTGCTGCTGATGGTGGCGGTGTTCCAGGTCTCCGACGGCCTGCAGGTCGGCGCGATGGGTGCGCTCAGGGGCTTCAAGGACACGCGCGTGCCGTTCGTGATCACGATCGGCGCCTACTGGCTGGTGGGCTTCCCGATCGCGTTCGTGTTCGGCCTCGCCCGGGGCGGCGGACCGGTCGCGGTCTGGTCGGGTCTGATCGCCGGGCTCGCGGTCTCGGCGCTCGCGCTCAACCTGCGCTACGCGGCCGGCTCGCGGCGGATCGTCGCGGCGGGCCTATAATCGGCGCGGTCGCGGAGGGTTCCCATGCAACAGCCTCGTCCGGCCCGGTTCCCGTCGCTGCTCGCCGTTCTGGCGCTCGCATTCGGGACCGGCGCGTTCGCCGCCGCGCCGCCGCCCGCGGCCGTGCCGCCGGGTGCCGCGCTCAACGTGCTGGTCGAGGACTACTGGCAGGAGCACCTGCGGCTCCGGCCGTTGCAGGCGACGTTCCTCGGCGACCACCGCTACGACGCGGAGCTGCCCAACAACCTCTCGACCGCGCATCTCGGCCTCGAGCTCGCGCTCGAGAAGAAGTACCTCGGCAAGCTCGCGCTGATCGACGCGAAGGCGCTCTCCGGCCAGGAGGCGCTCAGCTACGCCGTCTTCAAGCGGGACCGCGAGCTGGACCTCGAGGGGTTCCGCTACCAGGCGGAGCTGCTGCCGGTGAACCAGTTCGGCGGGCTGCCGTCGACGTTCGCGCAGCTCGGCTCCGGCACGGGCGCGCAGCCGTTCGCGACGACCCGCGACTACGAGAACTGGCTGAAGCGCGTCGACGGCTTCACCGTCTGGGTCGACCAGGCGATCGTCAACATGCGCCGCGGCTCGGCCCGCGGCTACGTGCAGCCGAAGGTCGTCGTCGAGCGGCTGGTGCCGCAGCTCGAGAAGCTGATCGCCGCGGACCCGGCGAAGAGCCTCTTCATGAAGCCGGTGGCGGAGTTCCCGAAGGGCGTGCCGGCGGCCGACCAGCCGCGGCTGCGCGCCGCGTACCTCGCGGCGGTGACGCAGCAGATCAACCCCGCCTACCAGCGCCTGCACGACTACGTCCGCGACGAGTACCTGCCGCGCGCGCGCGCCTCGGTCGCCTGGACCGACCTGCCGCTCGGCCGCGACTGGTATGCCTACCGGGTCAAGGTCGCGACCACGACCCGCCTGACGCCCGAGGAGATCCACCAGATCGGGCTCGCCGAGGTGCAGCGCATCGGCGCCGAGATGGACCGCGTGATCGCCGACCTCGGCTTCAAGGGCGACCGCAAGGCGTTCTTCGACTCGCTGCGCGCCGATCCGCGCTTCTACTTCGACCGGGAGGAGGACCTGCTCGCCGCGTACGCCGCGCTCAAGGCGCGCGTACGCGCGCGGCTGCCGGAGCAGTTCGACCTCGCGCCGAAGGCGGATTTCGAGATCCGGGCGGTCGAGCCGTTCCGGGCCGCGGCCCAGGCGACCGCCTCGTACCAGCAGCCGGCGCCGGACGGCTCGCGACCCGGCATCTTCTACGTCAACACCTACGACCTGAAGTCGCGGCCGAAGTACGGCATGGAGGAGATCTACCTGCACGAGGCCGAGCCCGGGCACCACTTCCAGATCGGGATCCAGCAGGAGCTGCAGGGGCTGCCGAGCTTCCGCCGCTTCGGCGGCTACGGCGCCTACATCGAGGGCTGGGGCCTGTACGCGGAGTCGCTCGGCAAGGAGCTCGGCCTCTACACCGACCCCTACAGCTACTTCGGCGCGCTGTCGGGCGAGATCTGGCGCGCGATCCGGCTCGTGGTCGACACCGGCATGCACGCGAAGGGCTGGTCGCGGGAGCAGGCGCTCGACTACCTGCTCGCGAACTCCGCGGTCGGCGCGACCGACGCGGCGGCCGAGATCGACCGCTACATCGCCGTGCCCGGGCAGGCGCTGACCTACAAGATCGGCGAGCTCAAGATCAAGGAACTGAAGGCGCGCGCGCAGCGCGAGCTCGGCGCCCGGTACGACTTGCGCGCGTTCCACCGGGCGATCCTCGGCGACGGCGCGCTGCCGCTCGACGTGCTCGACGCGAAGGTCAGCCGCTGGATCGCCGCCCAGAAGGCGGCGCCCTGAGCGCCCGATCGGCTAGGCTCGGCGCATGCGCATCCTGATCGTCGAGGACGACGAGCTGGTGGCCGACGCCCTGAAGCGCGGCCTGGCCGAGGCCGGCTTCGCGGTCGATCGCGTCGCGAGCGCCGAGCAGGCGGAGGCCGCGCTCGCGACCGAGGAGTTCGACCTCGCGCTGGTCGACATCGGCCTGCCGAAGGTCGACGGCCTGACGCTCGTGCGGCGGCTCCGGCGCCTGGGCAGCAGCCTGCCGGTGCTGATCCTGACCGCGCGCGACGGGCTCGCCGACCGCGTCGACGCGCTCGACCTCGGCGCCGACGACTACCTGACCAAGCCCTTCGAGCTGCCGGAGGTCGCGGCGCGCTGCCGGGCGCTGATCCGGCGGACGCGTTCCGCGACCAGCGCCGAGCTGCACATCGGCGCGCTGACGCTCGATCTCAAGAGCCGCACCGCGGAACTCGGCGGCCAGCTGCTCGACGTCACGCGCCGCGAGTGGTCGATCCTCGAGTGCCTCGCGCTCGACGCCGGCCGCGTGGTCCGCAAGGAGAAGCTGCTGCGTGCGATCGCCGGCTGGGACGAGGAGCTGACGCCCAACGCGGTCGAGGTCTACGTGTCGCGGCTGCGCGCCAAACTGGGCGAGTCCGTCGCGATCCGCACCGTGCGCGGCCTCGGATACCGGCTGGATGAACCTGCGGCCTGATCCCGGCCGTCCGGGCTCGGTCGCCCGGCGGCTGCTGACGGTGCTGCTCGTGCCGCTCGGCGGCCTGCTGCTGCTCGCGCTGCTGTTCGACTACCTGGTCGTCGTCGGGCCGATGCGCTCGACCTTCGATCGATCGCTCGCCGACGCCGCGATGGTGTTCGCCGCCTACGTCCGCGAGGGGCCGGGCGGGCGCGTGACGCTCGAGCTGCCGCGGCCGGTGGCGGCCGAGCTCACCGAGGCGCAGGGCTCCCGGCCGCTGTTCGCGCTGTTCGCGGCCGACGCGCAGTTCATCGCCGGCGACCGCCGCCTGCCGGCACCGCCTGCCGGCGCGGCCGGCGAGTCGTTCAGCTTCGCGACCGCCACGCTCGCCTCGGGCGAGCGGATGCGGATCGTCGGCTACCGGTTCGAGGCGGAGTCGCGCACATTCGGACTCTCGGTCGCCGAGCCGCTCCGCGACCGCGAGGACGCCACCCGGCCGCTGGTCACGGCGACGCTGACGCTCGACGTGCTGCAGTTCGTCGCGGTGGTCGCGCTCGTGCTGATCGGCGTGCGCCGCGGCCTGCGGCCGCTGCTCGAGTTCCGCGACGAGCTCGCCAGTCGCTCGGCGCACGAGCTCGAGCCGCTCGACGAGCGGCGCGTGCCGGTCGAGATCCGGCCGCTCGTCGGCTCGCTGAACGCGTTGGTGGCGCGGGTGCGCGCCGCGGCGGAGGCGCACCAGAAGTTCGTCGCCGACGCCGCGCACCAGCTGCGCACGCCGCTCGCCGGCATGCAGGCGCAGCTCGAGCTCCTCGAGCGCGACGCCGACGCGCTGCCGGTCCGCGACCGCGTCCGCGCCGTGCGAGAGGGCCTTAAGCGGCTCGCGCACACCGCCCATCAGCTCCTGACGCTGGCGCGCGCCGAGGGTTCGGCGACGCTCGAGCGCGACTTCGTCGCCGTCGACCTGTCGCAGCTGGTCGAGCAGGCCGTCACGCTGCACCTCGACCGGGCGCTCGCCAAGAAGATCGACTTCGGTGCCGAGACCGCGTCCGCCTCGGTGCGTGCGGTCGAGTGGCTGCTGCGCGAGCTCGTGAACAACCTCGTCGACAACGCGCTCAACTACACGCCGGCCGGCGGGGTCGTGACGCTGCGCTGCGGTCCGCTCGGCGACGGCGCGTTCCTCGAGGTCGAGGACGACGGCCCCGGGATCCCGCCCGCGGAGCGGCCGCGGGTCATGGAGCGCTTCCACCGCGCCGCCGGCGCGCCGGGCGTCGGCTCCGGGCTCGGGCTCGCGATCGTCAGCGACATCGTCGCGCTGCACGGCGCGCGCTTCGAGCTCGGCAGCGGCCACGGTGGCCGCGGCACGCGCGCCCGCGTCGAGTTCGCCGCCGACACGCCGCGCGCGCGAT
>JBBINS010000028.1:0-22489 GCA_037443765.1 Gammaproteobacteria bacterium | reverse complement strand
CCGAGATCTACGCCGTGCCGGCGGACGGCAGCCGCGAGCCCGTGGCGCTGACCGACCGGCTCGGGCCCGACGACAACCCGACTGTGTCGCCGGACGGCCGCTACCTTGCCTGCACGGGCTTCGACGATGCGAAGCGCCAGAGCCACTCCGTCACGCACCTGTACGTGCTCGACACCACGACGCTCGAGCGGCATGAACTCGCGCGCGGCCTCGACCGGTCGGTGGGCGACGGCGTGATCGCGGACATGGGCGTGCACGACGAGGGCCTGCGGCTCGTCTGGCGCGCCGACTCGCGGGCGGTGTATTTCGTCTCGGCCGATCGGGGCGCCGTGCAGCTTTACGAGGCGACGCTCGACGGCCGATATCGCGCGGTCACGGCGCTTGCCGTCGGCGACATCCGGGCCTTCGACGTCGGTGCCGACGGGCGCGTCGTCGCGACGCACTCGTCGCCGACGGAGCCCGTCGAGCTCTACGCGTTCCAGCCCGCGGCGGCGTCGAAGCGCACGATCTGGCAGGCGCTGACCCGCTTCAATGCCGCGCTCGCGGCGCGGTCGGGCTTCGTGCCGTACGAGGAACTGTGGCTGCCGGGCGCCGCGCCCTCGGTCGTCGAGTTCCCCGGTCATCCGGCGGGCGACCGGCAGTGGATCCAGGGCTGGCTGCTGCGCCCGCCGGGCTACGACCCGACGCGCAAGTACCCGCTCGTGCTCTACATCCACGGCGGGCCGCACGCGATGTACGGCACGGCCTTCTTCCACGAGATGCAGGTGCTCGCGCACGCCGGCTACTTCGTGCTGCTGACCAACCCGCGCGGCAGTACCGGCTACGGCGAGCAGTTCGCGAACGTCATCCAGTACCACTACCCGGGCGACGACTTCGGCGACCTGATGGCCGCGGTCGACTTCGCGGTGGCGAACCGCTCGGTCGAGCCGAAGCGGCTCTACGTCGCCGGTGGCAGCGGCGGCGGGCTGATGTCGGCCTGGACCGTCGGCCACACGGACCGGTTCGCCGCCGCCGTGGTCGAGCGCGCCGTGACCGACTGGCACAGCTTCGTCGGCACCAGCGACATGAACAACTACTTCACGACGCACTGGTTCCGCGCCGGTCCCTGGCGCGACGCCGCCGACTACCTCGCGCGCTCGCCGCTGACGTACGTCGAGAACGTGAGGACGCCGGTGCTCGTGATTCACAACCAGGATGACTTCCGGGCGCCGCTCGAGCAGGGGCTCGAGTTCTATACGGCGCTTCGCGAGCTCAAGAAGCCGGCGCGGCTCGCGGTGTTCCCGGACTCGTCGCACGGCATGAGCCGCGACGGGCGGCCGAACCAGCGCATCGCGCGGCTCGACTTGATCCTCGACTGGCTGCGCGAGGAGCGCTGAGGCCTAGCCGCCGGTGCCGTGCTTGCCGCCGGGCGGCGGCCCGGCGGCTCCCGCCGACGGCGGCTCCTCGGGCGGAGCCTCGGCCGTGCCGGCGGGACGGATCATGGGCATGAACGCCGCGGCCACCGACTCCTGCATCCGGGTCCAGTAGTCGAGGTTCTGCTTGGCGAGCTCGCCCATCGTCGTCATCGGGGCGTTCGCCATGAGCTTCGAGATCTGCGTCTGCAGCGTCTCCTGCTGGCGCGAGAAGGTCTCGACGCTCTTCTCCAGGTAACGGCTCATGAAGTCCTGCATGCCGTTGCCGTAGAAGCGGATGATCGACTCGAGCAGTGGCGTCGACAGGATCGGCTTGCCGAACTGTTCCTGCTCGGCGATCACCTGCAGCAGGATCAGCCGCGTGATGTCGTCGCCCGTCTTGTCCTCGACGACCGCGACCTTCTCGCCCTGGATGATGAATTCCCGGATGTCGTCGAGCGTGACGTGCCGCGACTGGGATGCATCGTAGAGACGCCGGTTGGCGTACTTCTTGATCAACCGTTCCTTAGCCATGGCACCAAGTTTACCCCAACGCCGGGGTGTTTCCTTGCAGCGCAAAAACGACCCCCCCGCAGACGTAAAAAAGGACGGTGGGCCGTAGCCACACCGTCCCGAGGGGGGAGGGTCCACCGCCCGCCGCTTCAGCGGCGGGTCGGTCGATTCGTCAGGCGGCCTTCGCAGCCTTCGTGGCGCGGGTCGTGAACTCGGTCGACGCCTGGTCGATGAACGACGTCACGTCGGCCTGCGCCTCGCCGGCGAGCTTGAGGAAGTCCTGCGAGCGCTGCGTCTGCTTCTCGAAGTAGGCGTTGGCGAGCTCGGCCTGCTTCTTCAGCAGCTCCGGGCCATCCTTCGCCTGCGTCGCGGCGTGGAGGGTCGCGATGCCGAGGTTCATGTAGTCGCCGGCCACTTCGTAGCCGTAGCGCGCGAAGCGCTCGAACGTGCGGGCCGACAGCGCCTGCAGGCGAGCCACAGGCTCGGCAAACTTGCGTGAGTTTTCGAGGAACGCATTGATTTCAGCGGTGGGGTTCGTCATGGTGAGGTGCTCCTGCGTGAGTCCGTTGTTGCGATGCAGTATAGCTAGTTCTTTTTGCAATGCAACAGGAATTTTGCGCGGAGCGAATCGCTGCGAGACCGAAGATTTTTATACTTAATAAACAAGAGTTTAACGTAGTTAATCCCGGATGGATGGCGCCTGCGGCCACCCTTCATCGTTGCACTGCAACTGGAATTAAGTGAAGTCGCGATGGAATCCCCGGACGCCTGGCTGAACGAATGGCGGAGCCTCGGGCCGGCCGAGTGGCGGCGATGGCTGAGCGCGAGCTTGCCCGGGGCCGCCGGCGGCCAGCCGCAGGGGCTGCACGATGCGGCGGCGGCGTTCACCCGGTTTGCGCAGGAGTACGGCCGCCTGGCACACGGCGCAGGCGCCGGCGATCCGGCGGCCGCCGAGCGCGTGCGCGGCGAACTCGAGGCGCTGGCACAGGGCTTCTTCGCGCGCGCGGTGCCGGCGTGGCCGTCGTGGCCGGGTCAGGGCGCGGAGTGGACGGCGGCGCTCGCGGCCTGGTCCATGGTGCTCGCCGAGGTCGCGCGCGCGACGGCGAGCTCCTTCGCGGCACGGCTCGCGGCGGCGGCGCCACCCGCGACGCTGCGCGCGACGTTCGACGCCTGGATCGACTGCGCCGAGGCCGCCTTCCAGCAGGCCGCGCACTCCGAGGCGTTCGCCCAGGCCCAGGCGCGGCTCTTCAACGAGTTCGTCCGCGCCAAGGCCCGGCAGCAGACCCTGGTCGAGCAGCTCGCCAAGAGCGCCGGCGTGCCGACGCGCAGCGAGGTCGATGCGCTCCACGACGAGCTGCGCGCGCTCAGGGGCGAGCTTGCCGCGGCGCGCGCGATGCCGGCGGCGCCGTCCGCTACGCCGCGCCGCCGCGCGACCCGCCAGGCGCCGAAATGACCGCGGCGCGCCCGGACCCGCAGGCGCTCGCCGCCGAGATCGGCGAGTTCCAGCGCCGCCTCGCGACGGGTCTCGGGGCGCTGTCGCGATTGCCGCCGGTCGAGCTCGCGACCGCGCCGCGCGAGGTCGTGCAGCGCGACGGCAAGGCGACGCTGTACCGCTACCGCTCGGTCGCGAAGCCGTCGGGCGGGCCACCGCTGTTGATCGTGTTCGCGCTCGTCAACCGGCCGACCGTGCTCGACCTGCAGCCCGACCGGTCGCTGATCCGGCGCCTGCTCGCGGCCGGCATCGACGTCTACCTGCTCGACTGGGGCTCGCCCGACCGCGGCGACCGGCATCTCGGCCTCGCCGACTACACGCTCGGCTTCCTGCATCGCGCCGTCGAGCGCATCGGCGCCGGGCACCACGGCCGCATCGACCTGCTCGGCGTCTGCCAGGGCGGCACGCTCGCGCTCGTCTACGCGAGCCTCGAGCCCGCGCGGATCCGGCGCCTCGTGACGATGGTGACGCCGGTCGATTTCGGGACCCCGGAGAACCTGCTCGCCAAGTGGGCGCGCGGCATCGACGTCGACCTGCTGGTCGACACCTTCGGCAACGTGCCGGGCGAGCTGCTCAATTTCACGTTCGTCTCGCTGATGCCGTTCCGCCTCACGCTGCAGAAGTACCTTGCGCTGGTCGACGGGGCCGACGACCCGCGCCAGCTCGAGAACTTCCTGCGCATGGAGCGCTGGATCTTCGACAGCCCCGACCAGGCGGGGCAGGCATTTCGCGAGTTCGTGCGGCAGTTCTTCCAGGAGAACCGGCTGGTGCGGGGCGGCGCGGTCGTCGGCGGCCGGCCGGTCGACCTCAGGCGCGTCACGATGCCGCTGCTCAACATCTATGCCACCCAGGACCACCTCGTGCCGCCGTCGGCGTCGCGACCGCTCGCCGGGCTCGTCGGCAGCCGCGACTACGAGGAACTCGCCTTCGACGGCGGCCACATCGGCATCTACGTCAGCAGTCGCGCCCACGCGGTGCCGACCGCGATCGCCGCGTGGCTCGGACGGCGCTGAGTCCGCGTCGCGCGGGTTTTGGGTATCATCCCGCGCCCCGCGGCCAGGAGAACGGCGAGCATGTCGGTTGAAGCGGCGCTTTCGCAGCTGTCGGCGCAGGTCGGACAGGAGGTCCACGTCAGCGATTGGGTCGAGGTCGACCAGGCGCGCATCGACGCCTTTGCGGCCGCCACCGGCGACTTCCAGTGGATCCATACCGACCCGGAGCGCGCCGCGCGCGAGTCGCCGTGGAAGCAGACGGTCGCGCACGGCTTCCTGACGCTGTCGCTCCTGCCGCTGCTGCGGGGCGTGGCCGAGGGCGGCGAGGCGCGCTTCCCGGGGGTGCGTCGCATCGTCAACTACGGCCTCAACCGCGTCCGCTTCACGAACGCGGTGGTCGCCGGCGCGCGGGTGCGCGGCCGGGCGCGGGTGGTCGCGGTGGAGCCGTTCAAGGGCGGCGTGCAGATTACCGAGGAGTTCACCGTCGAGATCGACGGGCAGAGCCGTCCGGCGTGCGTCGCCGAGACGATCGCGCGGCTCTACTTCTGACCTGCGGGACGGGCGGGCGGGCGGGGCTGTCAACCACCGCCAAATATATCTTTCCTGATAATAAACAATGATCTAGGACATTTCGGGCCGGCCCCGGACGGGGCCCGCTGGTAGAATGACCGCCGTCCGATCACCCCCCGCGACGATCCCGAGGCCCCCGCCGGCCGCGGGCGCCGAACACGAACAGCGTCGCGGCGACGGGTTCCGAAGGAACGATGGCCGCTTCGCCCTACCAGCAGCTCGAGGAGGAGTTCCGGCGCCTGCACGCGTTTCGCGGGGCGCTCGCGGTGCTGCGCTGGGATGCGGCCGTCATGATGCCGCGCGGCAGTGCCGAGGTCCGCGGCGAACAGCTCGCCGCGCTCGAGATGGAATGCCATGCGCTGCTCACCTCCCCCAAGGTGTCGCGACTGATCGAGCGTGCGCAGGCCAACGGCCAGGGGCTCGAGGACTGGCAGCTCGCGAACCTGCGGGAGATGCGCCGCGAGCGCGACCACGCGATCGCGACGCCGAACGCGCTGGTTTCGAGGCTCGCGAAGGCGACCGCGCGCGCCGAGATCCACTGGCTCGAGGCCCGCCGCACCGGCCGCTATGCCGACTACGCGCCGCATCTGGCCGAGGTCGTCAGCCTGATCCGCGACCGCGCCCAGCTCCTCGGCCAGCACCTCGGCCTCGCGCCCTACGACGCGCTGGTCGACGAGTTCAGTCCGGGCGTGCGCACCGAGGAGATCGACGGCCTCTTCAAGGCCGTCGCGCGCCGGCTGCCGACGCTGGTGAAGGAGGCGACCGAGCTGCAGGCGCAGAAGCCCTCGCTGCCGATCGTCGGCAAGTTCCCGGCGTCGAAGCAGCGTGCGCTCTGCACCGAGGCGATGAAGGCGCTCGGCTTCCCGTTCGATCGCGGCCGCCTCGACGAGGCCGAGCACCCGTTCACCGAGGGGATGTCCGGCGACCTTCGGATCACGACGCGGCTCGAGTCCAGCGACGCCTTCCAGGGGCTGCTCGGTGCGCTGCACGAGACCGGCCACGCGATGTACGACCTCGGGCTGCCGAAGGAATGGCGCGACCAGCCGGTCGGCCGCAACCGCGGCATGGCGCTCGAGGAAAGCCAGTCGCTGATCATCGAGATGCTGCTGGTGCGCAGCCGGCCGTTCCTGACGTACCTGAAGCCGCTGCTCGAGAAGCACCTCGGCGTCTCGGGCCCGGAGTGGGAGGCCGAGAACCTGTACCGTCACCTGACGCGCGTCCACCGGGGCCTGATCCGCGCGGATGCCGACGAGCTCACCTATCCCGCGCACATCCTGCTGCGCTACGAGCTCGAGAAGGACCTGCTGTCGGGCGAGCTCAAGGTCGAGAACCTGCCCGAAGCCTGGAACGAGAAGGCGCAGTCGCGGCTCGGCCTGAAGCCCGCCAACGACCTCGAGGGCTGCCTGCAGGACATCCACTGGGCGGTCGGGCAGTTCGGCATCTTCCCGGCCTACGCGCTCGGCGCGCTGATCGCGATGCAGCTGTGGGAAAAGCTGCGCGCCGATCGCGAGGGCCTCGACGCCGAGGTCGCGGCGGGCGACTTCAGCGGCATGTTCGGCTGGCTGCGCGAGCACGTGCACGGCGTCGGCGCCAAGATGACGGTGCAGGACCTCGTCAAGGCCGCCTCCGGCCGGCCGCTGTCGGCGGCGCCGGCGTTGCGCTACCTCGAGGCGAAGTACCTCGAGCCACGCTGAGGGCGTCATGGCCAGCGAGGTCCAGCTCGTGCCGTTTCCCGCGTCGCGCGCGCCCGCCGCGGCCGATCGCCCGTCGCGCAACTTCAAGCGCCTGCAGGCGGAGCTCCGCGGCCTCGTCGGCAAGGCGATCGACGACTACGCGATGATCCAGGACGGCGACAAGGTCATGGTGTGCCTGTCGGGAGGCAAGGACTCCTACACGCTGCTCGACCTGCTGCTGTCGCTGAAACGCAGCGCGCCGGTGCGCTTCGAGATCCTCGCGGTCAACCTCGACCAGAAGCAGCCGGGATTCCCCGCGGACGTGCTCCCCGGCTACCTGACGAAGCTCGGCGTGCCGTTCGCGGTCATCGAGCAGGACACCTACTCGGTGGTCAAGCGCGTGATCCCGGAGGGCCGCACCATGTGCAGCCTGTGCTCGCGCCTGCGGCGCGGCGCGCTCTACCGCTACGCCCACGAGCACGGCTGCACCAAGATCGCCCTCGGCCACCACCGCGACGACCTGCTCGAGACGCTGTTCCTGAACCTGTTCTACGGTGGCAAGCTGAAGGGGATGCCCCCGAAGCTCCTGTCCGACGACGGCCGCCACATCGTGATCCGGCCGCTCGCCTACGTGCCGGAGCGCCTGATCGTCCGCTACGCCAAGGCGCGGCGCTTTCCGCTGATCCCCTGCACCCTGTGCGGCTCGCAGCCGAACCTGCAGCGCGAGGTCGTCGGCCGGATGCTGGCCGCGTGGGAACGCGAGCACCCGGGACGCGTCGAGTCGATCTTCGCGGCACTAAGGGACGTGCAGCCCTCGCAGCTCGCGGACCCGGCGCTGTTCGACTTCGCGGGGCTCGAGGCGCGCCGCGCCGAGCTCGAGCGCGCGGCGGCGCCGGAGGCCGGGTGCGACGCGTGAGCGCACGGCCGGCCGCCGCCACGCCGGCACCGCCGGGAACCTACTGGGTCGAGCCCGAGCGGATCCTCGCCGGCGCCTACCCGGGGCACGTCGATCCGGCCTACGCCGAGGCGCGCGTCGCGACGCTCCTCGCGCTTGGCATCGACTGGTTCATCGACCTCACCTGGCCCGGCGAGCTGCCGCCATACGAGCAGCTGCTGCCGAGCCCGTACGCGCCGGGGCGCGTGGCCGCCGTCACCTACTCGCGCCGCCCGATCCGCGACCACGACCTGCCGCGCCACGCTGCCGAGATGGTGGAGATCCTCGACGAACTCGACGAGGCGCTGGCCGGCGGCCACCGGATCTACGTCCACTGCCGGGCCGGCATCGGCCGCACCGGCACCGTCGTCGGCTGCCACCTCGCGCGCCGCCTCGGCAGCGGCGCCGCGGCGCTCGAGACGCTCGACCGCTTGTGGGTGGCGGGGCAGCGCGACCGGGACTGGCCGCGCACGCCCGAGACCGATGCACAGGCGGCGTACGTGCGCGACTGGCGCGAGACGCGCGCCGCGGCCGACCCGGCGGAGGCGCTGCCGGGCGTCGACGTCGCCGATCGCCTGCGCGACCGCTACCGCGGGCTGCTGCTCGGCCTCGCGCTCGGCGACGCGCTGGCCGCGCCCGTCCAGCACCGACGGCCGGGCACGTTCACGCCGGTCGGCGACCTCCTCGGTGGCGGGCCGTACGACCTGCCGCGCGGCGCCTGGTCCGACGACACGGCGGTCGCCCTCGCGCTCGCGGAGAGCCTCCTCGAGCGCCGCGACTTCGAGCCGCGCGACTTCGTCGACCGGCTGACGCGCTGGCAGCGCGACGGCGCCGGGTCGGCGACCGGCCAATGCCTCGGCATCAGCGCGCCGACCGCCAAGGCGCTCGCCCAGGCCCGGTGGAGCGGCAATCCGTTCGCCGGCTCCCACGACCCGGCGCGCGCCGACCGCGAGCCGCTGGTGCGGGCCGGCGTCGCGGCGGCGTGGGCGCTCGACGATCCCGAACGCGCGATCGAGCTCGCTGCCGAGGCGGCCCGGCCCACCCATCAGGCGCCGGTCGCCCTCGACGCCTGCCGCTACTTCGCGGCGCTCGTGATCGGCGCCCTGCAGGGGGTGCCGAAGGCCGAGCTGCTGGCGCCGGGCTTCACGCCCGTCCCCGGCCTCTGGGCGCGCAAGCCCCTGAAGCGCGAAGTCGCCCGGATCGCGGCGGGGGAGTGGCGCGCGACGGCGGCGGACGCCGATCCCGCCGAGCTCGCCGCGGGCGGCGCGGTGGGCGCACTCAAGCTCGTGCTCGGGGCTCTGGCCGCCGGCCACGGCTACCGCGATACTGTGCTGGCCGCCGTCAACCTCGGCCTCGACGCCGACGCCAACGGGGCGCTCGTCGGGCAGCTGGCCGGGGCGCTCCATGGCGCGGCCGCGCTGCCGCCGCACTGGGTCGCCTCGCTCGCCGAGACGAGCCGGATCGCGGGCATCGCGGACCGGCTGTTGACGGGAGCGCTGGGACGCATCGCAGCGATCTGAAGGGGAGGAGCCGTGCCCGCTCGCATCCGGCAGCGCCGGACCGCCCGCCGTGACTGGTGGGTTAAGCTCAGTGACGAAGAACTGCTCGATCTGCGGTTCTGCGACCTCGGGCTGACGCTCGACCGCTCGCCGCTGCAGCGCTACGTCGAGCGGCTCTACGCCGAGCTCGAGCGCCGCGGCATCTCGTTCCGGCCGCACTGCTGGCTCGGCGAGGAGTGGTTCTCGGCGGACGGCGTGCCGGGATTCGCCCTGCCGTTCTACCTCGCGCATCCGCGCCTGCGGCGCCTCGAGCGGCGCATGATGGGCGAGGTCGAGGGCGGCAACCAGAACTGGTTCATGCGCATCATGCGCCACGAGGCCGGTCACGCGATCGACAACGCGTACCGGCTGCGCCGCCGCCGCCAGTGGCGCGAGACCTTCGGTCCCGCGTCGCTGCCGTACCCCGACAGCTACCGGCCGCGGCCCGGCAGCCGCCGCTACGTGCAGCACCTCGGCAGCTGGTATGCCCAGAGCCACCCGACCGAGGACTTCGCCGAGACCTTCGCCGTGTGGCTCAAGCCGCTTTCGCGCTGGCGCAACGACTACCGCGACTGGCCGGCGCTCGGCAAGCTCGAGTTCGTCGACGCGCTGATGGCGGAGGTCGGGACGCAGCCGCCGCCGGTCCGCACGCGCGCCCACGTCGACTCGCTCGCGCAGGACGCGCGCACGCTGCGCCAGCACTACACCGCGGTGCTCAAGCGCTACGCCGTGCCGACGCGCCGCGAGGAGGACGAGCTGCTGGAGCGCGTGTTCAGCTACGAGCCGGGGCAGCGGCGGTTGCGGGCCGCGACGCTGCTGCGGCGCCTGCGGCCGAAGCTGCACGCGGCGCTCGCCACTCGCGTCGGCTGCAGCGAGTACCTCGTCCACCAGGTGATGCGCGCCGCGATCCGGCGCTGCACCGAGCTCGGCCTGTACGTCGCCGGCGACCGGCGCCGCGCCGCGCACCACGCCGAGTGGATGCTCGCGCGGCTGGTACGGACGCTCGAGCGGAGCGCCGGGCGGCGGCTGACGCTATGAGGAAGCTGCGCATCCTGGTGGCGCTGCACGAGACGCTGATTCCGCCGGACTCGCTCAAGGGCCACGAACAGAGCGAGATCGACGAGTGGCGCACCGAGTACGACGTCGTCTCGCACCTCAACAAGGCCGGCCACGACGTCCGCTGCATCGGCCTGCTCGACAGCCTGACGGAGCTCAGGACGACGATCCAGGAGTGGCGGCCGCACCTCGTGTTCAACCTGCTCGAGGAGTTCGACGGCATCGCCAAGCACGACCAGCACGTCGTCGCGTTCCTGGAGCTGCTGCGCCAGCCCTACACCGGCTGCAACCCGCGCGGCCTGATGCTGTCGCGCGACAAGGTGCTGTCGAAGCAGCTGCTCGCCTACCACCGCATCCCGACGCCGCAGTTCGCGGTGTTCCAGCGCGGCAAGCGCGTGCGGGTGCCGCCGAAGATGCGCTACCCGCTGTTCGTGAAGTCGGCGACCGACGACGCGTCGCTGGGCATCGCGCAGGCCTCGGTGTGCTCCGATCCCGCGAGCCTCAAGGAGCGGATCGAGTTCGTCCACGAGCAGACCGAGAGCGACGCGCTGGTCGAGGAGTACATCGAGGGTCGCGAGATCTACGTGGGCGTGCTCGGCAACGACCGGCTGACGACGCTGCCGGTGTGGGAGATGTCGTTCGGCTCGCTGCCCGAGGGGCAGGCGCCGATCGCGACGCGCAAGGTCAAGTGGGACCGCCGCTACCAGGTGCGGCACGGCATCACGACGAACGCCGCCGAGAACCTCTCCGACGCGGTCGTGATGCAGCTCGGCCGGCTGACGAAACGCATCTACCGCGCCCTGCACCTGACGGGCTACGCGCGCATGGACTTCCGGCTGCGCGCCGACGGCGCGGTGTTCGTGCTCGAGGCGAACGCCAACCCGAACCTGGCCGAGGAGGAGGACCTCGCGCGCTCGGCGCGGGCGGCGGGCATCGACTACGACGAGCTGCTGTCGCGCATCCTGTCTCTCGGCCTCGGCTACCCGGCGGCGTGGCGCGCCAACGAGGCCTGATGGTGCTGAAGCTCGAGGGCTACGTCCGCTCGATTCCCGATTTTCCGCAGCCGGGCGTGACGTTTCGCGACCTCACGCCGCTGCTCGGCGACGCGTGCGCGCTGCGCACGTCCATCGGCGAGCTCTCGCGCCCGTTCCGCGACGCCGGCGTCGACGTCGTCGCCGGGATGGAGGCGCGCGGCTTCATCTTCGGCGCGCTGGTCGCGTGGCAGCTCGGTGCCGGCTTCGTGCCGCTGCGCAAGCCGGGCAAGCTGCCCGCGGAGGTCGAGGCCGTGACCTACGAGCTCGAGTACGGCACCGCGACGCTCGAGGTGCATCGCGACGCGCTGGCGAAGGGCAGCCGCGTGCTGCTCGTCGACGACGTGCTTGCCACCGGCGGCACCGCCGCGGCGAGCGTCGACCTCGTGACGCGTCTCGGCGCCGAGCTCGTCGGGTGTGCGTTCCTGGTCGAGATCGTCGCGCTCGGCGGCCGCGCACGGCTGCCCGGGCAACGGATCCACGCGGTCCTGCAGCTGTGAGCCGGCCGTCCACCCGCCGTCGCCACGGGACGCCGTGATCCGCAGACGCACCGCCGCGTGGGCTGCCGCGCTGCTCGTTGCCGCGGCGCCGGCGGGCGCCGCTCCGGCCGAGCCGACGGCAGCGCTGTCGGCGGCGGTCCAGCTCTACTACAAGGACAAGAACTACCCGGCGGCGCGGGCCGCGCTGCAGTCGACGGCGGAGCTCGGCGAGAGCCGCGCGCAGTACCTGCTCGGCATCATGCTGCTGAAGGGCCAGGGCGGCGACGCCGACCCCGCCGGCGGCAATGGGTGGCTGCGGGCGGCCGCCGAGAACGGCGACGAGAATGCGCGCGGCCTCGAGGACAAGGTCCGCACCGAGATCGCCGAGCTGCCCGCGGCGGGCCGCGCTCGCGCGCTCGACCTCGCGCGGCGCTTCGGGGCGGCGGGCATCGCCGAACGAGTCGTGCCGCGACGGGCCGACCTCGACGGTTGCAGCGGGTTGCGCTACGTCGCGCAGCGCCAGCAGATCGCGCCGGAATACCCGTTCATGGGCCGACGCACGAACCAGAACGCGGCGGTCAGCCTGCGCTTCACGGTGGGCATCGACAGCATCCCTCGCGAGCCGGAGGTGCTCGCCACCTATCCCCCCGACGCGGACTTCGCCGCGTCCGCGGTCGAGGCGCTGCTGCTGTCGCGCTTCTACCCGGCGGAGCGGGCCGGCTTGCCGGTCGAGAGCACGGCCCGCTTTCGCGTCAACTTCCAGATGAATTACGGCGGCCAGCTGTGGGACGAGCCGGCGATCAAGCGGGTGAAGGCCATGCTCGACGTCGGCAATCCCTACGCCGAGTTCGAAATCGCGCGCGCCTCGTGGGCCGACCCGAAGGAGTTCAACATCCCCGAGCAGCAGTCGCTCGAGCTCATGGTGCGCGCCGCGCAGGCGGGCCACCCGCGCGCGCAGTACTGGCTCGCGCAGCTGCTGACCACCGGGCCGGCGTGCGGGCCGAACGCCAAGGCCGAACTCTGGCTCGACGCCGCGGCGCGCTCGGGCGAGCCGGCGGCCGCGGTGCAGCGTGCCCGCGAGCTGCTCGTGCCGGGCGCCTCGGGCGACGACCAGGCGCGCGCCAAGGCGCTGCTCGGGCTCGCCGCGCGCTCGGAGTCGGCGTTCGCGGCGCGCCACGCGATCGCGCTGCTGGCGGCGACGCCGTTCGACGCGGTGCGCGACCCCGCGCTCGCGCTCGAGGCCGCCAAGAAGCTCCGGACCGACACCTACGCCGCCGACCCGCAGACCTGGGAGGCGCTCGCGGCAGCCCGTGCCGCCAACGGCGACTTCAAGGAGGCGGCGCGGCTCGAGACGCGCGCCCTGCGGCTCGCCGACAAGTACCGCTGGAACACGGTCCTGCTGCAGGAGCGGCTCGCCCGCTACGCAACCGCCGGCGACTGGCGCGGCGACCTCCTCGCGCTGCCGCCGCATCCCGGCAGCGCGCCGCTGGCCGCGGACCTGGCGCCGTGCACGCCCTCGAACCGCGGCATGAAGTGCGTCCTGCGCGACGTCGCGAGCGGCCTGCTGCCGCTCAGCCCGAGCCGCTGAGGCGCTGCCCCTGACCGCTCGCCTCAGTGCACTCGCGATCTACCCCGTCAAGGGCTGCCGGCGCATCGGGCTCACGGCGGCGGCGCTCGGCACGACGGGCCTCGAGGGCGACCGCGGGTGGATGATCACGCGCCCGGACGGCCGCTTCCTCAGCCAGCGCACGCATCCGGCGCTCGCGCGGCTCGTGCCGCGGCTCATGTCGGGCGCGATCGAGCTCAGCTGTCCGGGCATGCCGCCGCTCGTCGTCGGCGCCGAGCCCGCCGGCGACCGCCGCGAGGTCGTCGTCTGGGACGACCGGATGACCGCGGTCGACGCGGGCGCGACCGCGGCGGCGTGGTTGACGCGCGCGCTTGGCGAGCCGGTGCGGCTCGTCCGGACCGCGGCGGACACGCGCCGCTACGCCGATCGCCGCTGGGTCGGCGAGCGCGACGTGCCCGTGAGCTTCGCCGACGGTTACCCGGTCCTCGTCTGCACGAGCGCCTCGCTCGAGGCGCTCAACGCGCGGCTGGCGGTGCCGGTGCCGATGGAGCGGTTCCGGCCCAACCTCGTGCTCGACGGCCTCGCGCCGTTCGCGGAGGACGCCATCCGGGCCGTGCGCATCGGCGCGGTGGTGCTGCGCTTCGTCAAGCCGTGCACGCGCTGCACGGTGCCGGCGGTCGACCAGGACACCGGCGAACCCTCGACGGATCCCGCGCCGGCCCTCAAGGCGTTCCGCTACGACCGCGCATTGCGCGGCGTGACCTTCGGGGTCAACGCGGTCGCCGAAGGTGCGCCCGGCACGATGCTCGCGGTCGGCGACGCGGTCGAGGTCGTCGCCTGACCTAGCCGGCGACGATGCCCACCTCGGAGTATGCGATGACCTCGGTTTCGGCGTGCGCCGCGCGCACCCACGGCTCGATGACGGGATCGGCGAGCGCGGTCGCGAGGTAGGCGCGCGACTCGGCGCCGAGGCCCGTCGCGCCGTAGGTCTGGAAGCGGAACGCTACCGGAAGGTACATGGCGTCGGCGGCACTGTAGCCGCCAAAGAGCCACGGCCCGCCCGCGCCGTGCCGCCGGCGGCAATCGGTCCACAACGCGTCGATGCGCGCGATCGCGGCGGCGAGCGGCTCGGTCATCGGCACCCGGCGATCGCGCCCGCGGATGTTCATCGGGCACGCGCTCCTGAGCGCCGCGAAGCCCGCGTGCATCTCGGCAGCGACCGCGCGCGCCTCGGCGCGCGCGGCGCGCTCCCGCGGCCAGCCGCGTCCGCCCGCGAGCTCGCTGGCGTACTCGAGGATCGCGATCGATTCCCAGACGGTGAGCTCGCCGTCGCGCAGCACCGGCACGCGGCCGGCCGTCGAGTAGCGCGCGACCTCGGCGGCGAACGCCGGGGTGTCGAGCACGATACGGTGCACCGCGAACTCGAGGCCGAGGTGCTTCATGAGCGCCCAGGGCCGCAGCGACCAGCTGCTGTAGTTGTAGTTGCCGATGACGAGGGTGAGGTTGCTCATGGCGGGCTCAGGCGCGGCGGCCAAGGAAGGCGAGCGTGACGTCGCAGAAGTCGGTGAACAGGCCGTCGACGCCGGCGATCTCGAACAGCGCCCGCTGCACGGCGTCGGCGTCCGGCGCGTGCTCCGGCAGCTGGTCGACCCGGAACGTGTACGGGTGCACGGCGAGCCCCGCGGCGTGCGCGTCGGCGACCAGCGTCGTGTACTCGGGCGGCGCACCGGCGCGCGGCCAGCGGACGATCTGCGGGATCCACGGGCCGATGCCCTCGGCGTAGGCCGCGACGCGCGCGAGGCCGGCGGCCGTGCGCAGGTCGTCGTAGTCGGTCGCGGCCTCGTGCCAGTCGTTCTCGCCGATGAGCTGTACGAGCTTGAGCGCCGAGCCGAGCTCGAAGCGGATGCGGGCGAGCTCGGCGGCATCGAAGCACTGCAGCCAGACTGCGTCCGCGCGGCTGCGGTAGCCGAATTCGGCCAGCGTGCCGAGCACGATCGGGCTCAGGTCCTTGCCGGCGGCGTGGTGGAAGGCCGGGCTCTTGACCTCGGTGTACACGCCCGTTCGGCGTCCGGTCGACGCGTTTAGCCCGCGCACGAACGCGAGTTCCTCGGCGAGCGACTGGATCCTGAGCGGCACTCGTTCCTGGAAGCGCCCGGGGTAGGTCGGTGCGCCGCTCGTCAGCTCGACGCGCTCGCGGACCTCGAGCTCACGGAGCTCCGCCCAGTCGAAGTCGATCACGTACCAGTGGCCGTCGTCCCGCTTGCGGGCGGGGTGGCGCTGCTCGACGTCGGTGACTTCCTCGAGCACGAGGTCGTGGAACACGACCGGCACGTCGTCGCGGGTCAGCACGACGTCCTGCTCGAGGAAGTCGGTGCCGAGCGCGTGCGCGTAGGCCTTGGCCGCCAGCGTGTGCTCCGGCAGGTAGCCGGACGCGCCGCGATGGGCGATGACGATCGGCGGGCCGAAGGCCCGCGCCATGGACGGTGACGCGCTCATACAGGGATGGGGATAATGCCCGAATGGACCAGCCGCTGCGCGCCGTTTCGCTCGACCTCGACAACACGCTGTGGGATACGGCGCCGGTGCTGGTGCGCGCCGATGCGGTGCTGCACGACTGGTTGGCGGCGAACAGCCCCGGGATCGCCAGCCGCTTCGACCGTGCGGCGCTGCTCCGGTTGCGGCTCGATGTCGTCGCCGAGCGGCCGGAGCGTGCCCACGACCTGAGCTTCATCCGCAACGAGGCGCTGCGACGCGCGGCGCGCGCGTCGGGTTACTCCGACGCGGTCGCCGACCAGGCGTTCGCGGTGTTCCTGACGGCGCGCAACGAGGTCGTGCCGTTCGAGGAGGTGCCGGACGCGCTCGCGCGGCTCGCGGCGCGCGTGCCGCTGTATGCGCTGACGAACGGCAACGCCTGCGTCTGGCGGGTCGGCCTCGGGCGGCACTTCCGGGCCGCGATCGACGCGGCGGGTGCGGGCGCGGCGAAGCCCGATCCGCGGATCTTCGCCCGACTGCTCGAGGTCGCCGGCGTGCCGCCCGGCGCGGTGCTGCACGTCGGCGACGACGCGGACGCCGACGTCGAGGGCGCCCGGCGGGCGGGCTTCGGAACCGTGTGGGTGAACCGCGTCGGGGCCGCGTGGCCGAAGGCGCTGCCGCGACCGCACCACGAGATCACGGACCTCGCGGGACTCGTCGAGGTCGTGGAGCGGCTGCTCCGGCGGCCGTAGGCCGCGAGCCGGCGCGCCGTCAGGCGCGGGTGTCGAGCAGCGTGCCGAGCATCTGGTCGGCCGCCTCGAACAGGCGCGCCGACACCGACACCTGCGTGCGCGCCGCGATCGCGTCGACCGAGTGCGTCGCCGACAGCTGGCCACGTGCGCCATCCGAGGCGACCGCCTGCGCGGCGGCGTCGAAGGCGCGGATGCCGTTGTCGATGCCCTGCCGCGCGGCGGTCAGCGTGTCGAGGTAGCTCGCGGATCCTGGACTGGCGTTGATGGGGGACATGGCGTCCATCATGGCGCGGCCAGCCCGCGGCGCAAGTGCCCGCCGCGCAGGCCTCTCCAAGGTGTGAGCCACATCACGGCCGGATCGCGACGTCCGTCACGGACGCGCCGGACGCGACCCGGTCCGCCGTCCGGGTGCCCGCCGCGGAGGCAGCAGACGCGCGGCGATCCGGCGGCCGTGCGATGAATCAGCACTCGCGCCTCGCGGCTGCCAGCGACCGGATGTTCAGACCGTGCGCTCGGCCGCTTTTCTGGGGCGCGACAACATGTCAAGTTTGGGCCGACGTGGACGATCCTTCGATTGGGCAGTCGAGGAGGCGCGATGTCGGACGGCACGGTCTTGCAGGTCTCGAGCCTCGAGGAATTCTTCCGCGACGCGCTGCACGGCGCCGCGGAGAAGCAGAAGCTCGCACTCGACGACCATACCGAACACTACGTCGTCAATGTCCTGACGAGCTTCTCGCGCGCCGACGCGTTCTTCGAGCAGACGCCGTCGGGCCCGCGCCTGAAGCCACTCGCGCTGATGCTCGCGGAGGCCGCTGCCGCCCGGACCCTCGCCGAGCGGCAGCACGCGCTGCAGCGGCTCGGCGACGTCTCGCTGTTCGTCGCGGGCTTCTTCGCGCACGGCTTCGCGCGCAAGCTCGTCGACGTCGACTACCACATCGCGATGGGCGGTCGTGCGTACGGCTCGCTCGCCGACACCGCCCGCGCCGCGCCGCGCGGCCGCTCGATCGCGGGCGTCTTCAACGAGCTCGCGCTCAAGTTCCGCGAGCTCGTCGACGCGCTCAACGAGATCGCCGACAGCGCGCGCGCGCCGTGTCACGATGACCTGATGAGACTCTACGAGCTCTGGATCAAGACCGGCAGCCAGCGCGCCGCCGGACGGCTGCGCGCACTCGGCCTCGAGCCGGCCGCCAGCGCGCGGGTCCGCTGGAGTCACTAGGCCGTGCTGCTGCGCGAGCTGCAGGCCCTGCTCGCCCGGATCAACGACGCCGCCGTCCCCGAGGACGTCTGCGACTACCTGATCACCGACCGCGCCCAGCTCGGCCGCTGGCACGCGCCAAGCGCCGCCTCGCAGACCCCGGAGGCGCTGGTCGTCGCCGAGCAGGACGACGCGCTCGACATGGGCCTGTACCTCGACCCGGTGCTGCTCGAGCGCCTCAGCGCCAGCGCGCCGCTCGCGCACCTCGACGACGACAACCTCGAGGACTTCTGCACCGCGCTCGAGGGCGTGAGCCATTTCAACTGCGTCGCCTGGTGCGCGGCGCGCGGCTGGCCGGTGTCGTTGCTCGGGCTCGAGATGCAGGCGGACATCGACAAGTACGCCGCGACCGTGCTGCTCGCGGGCACGCAGCGGGGCGGGGCGCTGGTGCGCGGGCTGCACGGCCAGCTGTTCGAGCGCGTCCGGTTCCGCGACGACCTCGACGCGGCGCTGAAGGCCGTCTATCTCGAGGCGAACCGCTACGCAGCGCGCTTCTGCCGCCGGCTCGAGGACCGGTTCCTCAGACGGCGCGACGCGCGCGTCAACGAGATGCTGGGGGAACTGCGCCGTTTCTACCGGCTCGGCGACGCGGGCAAGCTCAGGGCGATCGAAGCCGCCTGAGGGCGGGCGGGCTCAGCGCTCGCCGTTGCCGCCGCGCACCTTCTGCTGCTCGATCCACTTCGACAGCTCGCGCAGGTCGCGCGGTTTTCGCGGGACATTCTTCTTCTCGATCAGACCGCTCTCGTACGGGTTGTAGCCGCTCTTGGCGGCAACCTTGTTGAGCTTGACCGTGCCGAGTGGCGCGGGCCGGTCGTCGTCAACGATCGCGAGACCGGTGTGCTCGATGGCGGCACCGGGAAGGTTCGTCGCCCACTCCCAGATCGCGTTGCCGCGATCGTCGTGGTCGACGCGGCCGGTCACGCCGGTACTCAGGCCATCGCCCAAGTCCGCGAAAATCGGCCGCCGCATTTTTACGGTATCTACCAAATTCGTCACACCGCCACGGCACGATGTGCCGTCGCGGAACCCCTGTCTCCAACCTGCGACGACACGATACGGGTCGGGCGTGCCCCGATCTGTGACGAACTTCACAAGCGCGGATAGGTATTTCCCTGATATTGAACGTAATCTGCCGTAGGTTTTCAGTGCGCGAGGCCGAGCCGCCCGGCGGCGCGCACGAGTGCCACCACCGTCTTCGCGTCGTCGATATCGCCGTCGAGCGCACGCCCGAGCGCCTCGGCGAGCGGCACCCAGCGCACCTCGAAGACCTCGTCGCGCTCCGGCGCCGCCGGCACGGGCGCGAGGTCGCGCGCGAGGTAGATGTGGACGACCTCGCGGAACACGCCCGGCGAGCTGACTACGTGGCCGAGGGACTGCCACTCACGCGCGACCAGGCCGGCCTCCTCGGCGAGTTCGGCGCGCGCGGTCTCGCCGGGCGTCTTGCCGTCGAGCTTGCCCGCCGGCACCTCCCACAGCCAGCCGCCCGCGACGTGACGGTACTGGTGCAACAGGCAGACCTCGCCCGCGGCATTGATCGCGACGACCGCCGCGCCGCCCGGGTGTCCGACGATTTCAAGCGTCGCCCGATGGCCGTTCGGCAGGAGCACGTCCGCGACGTCGAGCGTCACGACCCGGCCGGTGTAGATGCGCCGCGTGGAGTCGGTCATGGGCCGATCATCCCACGGCTGCGGCGCGGCTCGGTAGACTCGCGCCCATGGCCGTCTGCATCGTGGTCTCGGGTGCGCCCTGCGCCGGCAAGTCGACGCTCGCGGCCGCCGTCGCCGAGCGCACCGGCTGGCCGCTGCTCGCCAAGGACGACTACAAGGAGAGGGTGTTCGAGCGCCTCGGCGCGCGCGACCGGGAATGGTCGCGACGCGTGAGCCTGCTGGCCTGGGACCTGCTGCTCGCCGAGGCGGGCCGGCTCCTCGCCCACGGCGTCGGTTGCGTGCTCGAGGGCAACTTTCGCGAGCCGCAGCTCGGCGCGCTCGCCGGTCTGTCGCCGCCGCCCGAGTTCGTCGAGATTCGCTGCGCGGCGCGACCCGAACTCCTCGCCGCGCGCTTCCGCGCCCGCGCCGGCAGCCGCCATCCCGGCCACGCCGATCGCGAGGCGCTCCCCGAGCTCGAGCGCGAGTGGACGGCGGGCCGCGACGCCGGCCGCGCGCTCGGCGGCGCGGTGCTCACCTGGGACAGCTCCGCGGGCTTCGAGGCGGGCGCGCTGCTCGGCGCGCTCGACGCGGTGCTCGCCGCGATCAGCGCGCCTGCGAGTGGTACTCGCGGTTCGGCATCATGTCGGTCGCCGTCGCGACGCGGTTCGTGAGGTTGAAGAAGCCCGCCACGCTGGCGGCGTCCCAGATGTCGCGCTCCGACCAGCCGGCCTCGCGCAGCGCCGCGCGGTCGGCCTCGCCGACCTCGGCGGGCGCCACGGTCAGCCGGTGCGCGAACTCGAGGAGCGCGCGCTGGCGCGCGGGCAGCGCCGCCGTGCGCCAGTTCATCACCAGCATCTCGCCGAGCTCGGGATCGCCGCTCAGCTGGCGGACGGCGGCGCCGTGGGCCGTGAGGCAGTAGTAGCAGCGGTTCGCCGACGACACGACGACGGCGATCATCTCGCGCTCGAGCTTCGAGAGCCCCGACTCCGCCAGCATCAGGTCGTTGTACAGGGTCACGAAGGCGCGCAGCTTGTTCTGGTCGAAGCTGTAGGCGGCGAGCACGTTCGGCACGAAGCCGAGCTTCTCGTCGCAGACGCCGAAGTACTTCTGCATGTCGGCGTCGAGCTGGCCGCGGGCCGGCAGATCGATGTTGAGGCCGAGGACGTGTTTCGGTTGCGGCATCGATGGTCTCCCGCTGTTCAGCGGCGTTCGCCCTCGTCGACGACGACCTGGCCGGTCACGCGGCGCTCGACCAGCGACCACGACACGCCGATCGCGAGCAGCACGGCGAGCATCGCGTCGGCGAGCCAGCCGAGCACGCCGCCGGTCCTCAGCCGGATCCAGCCCCACGAGACGAGCAGCCAGACGAGCGCGGCACAGAGCGCGGTGGCGAGCAGCACCCCGAAGGTGCCGAGCGAGCGCCAGGTCGCGTGGGCGAAGAACACCCAGGCCCCGAGCAGGAGCAGGCCGGCGATGGCCTGCAGCGGCTCGACCTTCGGGAACGTCGTCGCCAGCCAGTGCAGGTAGGAGTAGCCGGCCGGGTTGTACGTGGCGACGACCAGCAGCGCCGACGCCAGGAGCCGGATCAGGAAACCGCCGAGCGTCAGCCGGTCCATCGGTCGTCATCGCGAGGCGGCCGGGGCGGCCGGGGCGGCGGAGTGTAGCAGCCGGCCCGCCGGCAGCCGCCGGGTCTGGATAAACATACAGCTCCCACCGATAATCCCGCCATGGCCGCCGATCCTCTCGCAGCGCTGAATCCCGAGCAGCACGACGCGGCGCGTTTCGGCACGACCGACGCCGCGGGGCGCTTCGTCGCGGGGCCGCTGCTCGTGATCGCCGGCGCCGGCACCGGCAAGACCAACACGCTCGCCCATCGCGTCGCGCACCTCGTGCGCGAGGGCGTCGATCCCGCGCGGCTGCTGCTGCTGACCTTCACGCGCCGCGCGGCGGAGGAGATGACGCGCCGCGCGGAGCGCATCGTCGCCGCCGCGAGCGGCAGCCCCGGTCGCAGCCGTGCCGTGCGGCTGCCGTGGGCCGGCACCTTCCACTCGATCGGCAACCGGCTCCTGCGGCTGCATGCGCAGGAGGTCGGGCTGGACCCGGCGTTCAGCGTGCTCGACCGCGGCGACAGCGCGGACCTCCTCGACGTCGTGCGCCACGAGCTCGGGCTGTCGGCGCGCGACAAGCGCTTCCCGCGCAAGGACACCTGCCTCGCGATCTACTCGCACCGGGTCAATACGCTCCGGCCCCTGGCCGCCACGCTCGCGGAGCAGTGGCCGTGGTGCGCCGACTTCGAGCCGGACCTGACGCGGCTCTTTCGCGCGTACGTGGAGCGCAAGCAGGCGCAGCAGGTCCTCGACTACGACGACCTGCTGCTCTACTGGCACGGGCTCGTGAGCGAGCCCGGGCTCGCGGCGCGCGTCGGCGCGCTCTTCGACCACGTGCTCGTCGACGAATACCAGGACACCAACCGGCTGCAGGCCGAGATCCTGCGCGCGCTCAAGCCCGACGGCAGGGGGCTCGCGGTCGTCGGCGACGATGCGCAGTCGATCTACTCGTTCCGGGCCGCGACCGTCGACAACATCCTCGACTTCCCGGCCCAGTTCACGCCGCCGGCGCGCGTCGTGACGCTGACCGAGAACTACCGCTCGACGCAGCCGATCCTCGATGCCGCCAACGCGCTGATCGGCGAGGCGACGCGCCAGCACCGCAAGGAGCTGCGTGCCCGGCGCGGCGCGGGCGCGCGGCCGCGGCTGGTCACCGTCGCCGACGATCGCGGCCAGGCGGACTACGTGGTGGCCGAGGTGCTCAAGGCGCGCGAGGCGGGCGTCGCGCTGCGGCGCCAGGCGGTGCTGTTCCGCTCGAGCCACCACAGCGATTTCCTCGAGGTGGAGCTCACGCGTCACAACATCCCGTACGTCAAATACGGCGGGCTCAAGTTCCTCGAGGCCGCGCACGTCAAGGACCTGCTCGCGGTGCTGCGCTGGGCCGAGAACCCGCGCAACCGGATCGCGGCGTTCCGCGTGCTCCAGCTGCTGCCGGGCATGGGCCCGGCGCACAGCGACCGCTGCCTCGCCGAGCTCGCCCGCGCCGGCGGCGCGCTCGCCGCGCTCGGGACCTTCGAGGCG
>JBBINS010000027.1:0-22710 GCA_037443765.1 Gammaproteobacteria bacterium | reverse complement strand
CCGCGCCGGTCGAGCCGGCGCCGCGGCCGAGCGACCTCGAGCTGCTCGCGCTGCCCGATGCGGTCCCGCGGCAGGAGCCGCGGGCGCGGCTCGGCAACCCGCCTTTCTACGAGGTCTTCGGCCAGCGCTACACGGTGCTGGAGTCGGGCCGCGGCTACCTCGAGCGCGGCGTCGCCTCCTGGTACGGCCCCGATTTCCACGGCGTCGCCACCTCGGTCGGCGAGCCGTACGACATGTACTCGATGACGGCGGCGCACCGGACGCTGCCGCTGCCGGCCTACGCGCGCGTGACGAACCTGAGGAACGGCCGCTCGGTGGTGGTCCGGATCAACGACCGCGGCCCGTTCAAGGCCAACCGCATCATCGACCTGTCCTACGCCGCGGCGCTGAAGCTCGACATGGTCCGCGACGGCACGACGCTGGTCGAGGTGCGCACCGTGGAGCCGGACGGGCCGCCGCCACCCGCCCCGCCGCCGACCGAACTCTATGCGCAGGCCGGCGCGTTCGGGGTCGCCGACAACGCCGCGCGACTGCGCGACCGGCTGCTCGCGGCGGGGGTCGGCCCGGTGTTCCTCAAGGCGGACACCGTCGCCGGGCGCCCGCTGTACCGGGTCCGCATCGGCCCGATCGACTCGGTCGCGGCCTACGACGCGCTGGTGGCGCGGCTGCACGCACTCGACGTGAGCGGCGTCGTGCTCGCACCGAACTGAGGGCGCGCCCCGCTGTCACAGACGCTACACTTTCACTTCCGATCGCCAACCGTACCGAGGCCCAGAAGCACGATGTCGAGATTCCCCGTCCGCGCCCTCTCGATCCTGTCACTGCTCGCGGCCGCCGCGACGATCCCCGCCGCCGCCGCGCCACTGCCGCCGCCGCCGCCGCTCGCAGCCAAGGGCTGGGTGCTGCTCGACGCGACCAGCGGGCGCATCCTCGCCGGCCAGAACGACACCGAGCGGCTCGCGCCCGCGAGCCTGACGAAGCTGATGACCTCGTACGTCGTCTTCCACGCGCTCAAGGAGGGCAAGCTCCGGCTCGAGCAGGAGGTCCCGGTCTCCGAGCACGCCTGGCGCGTCGGCGGCGCCAAGTCCGACGGTTCGACCTCGTATCTGCCGATCCACAGCAACGTCAAGGTCGTCGACGCAATCCAGGGCATGATCGTGCAGTCGGGCAACGACGCGACGATCGTGCTCGCCGAGGCGATCGCCGGCAGCGAGCAGACCTTCGCGGTGCTGATGAACCAGTACGCGCAGCAGCTCGGCATGAAGGGCACGCACTGGACCAACACGGCGGGGCTGCCGGACCCGCAGCACTACACGACCGCCCGCGACATCGCGATCCTCGGCGCCGCGCTGGTGCGCGAGTTCCCCGAGTACTACAAGTGGTTCTCGCAGCGCGAGTTCACGTACAACCACATCCGCCAGTTCAACCGTAACGGGTTGCTCGACCGCGACCCGACCGTGGACGGCATCAAGACCGGCCACACCGAGGCCGCCGGCTTCTGCCTCGCGAGCTCGGCGCTGCGCGACGGCATGCGGCTCGTGTCGGTGGTCATGGGCACCGCGAGCCCCAAGGCGCGCGAGGACGCGAGCGAAACGCTGCTCGGCTACGGCTTCAACTTCTTCGAGACCAAGCGCCTGTACAGCGGCGGTCAGCGCATCGGCCAGGCAACGGTCTACAAGGCGTCCGAACCGGTGCCGGTGGTCGTGCACGGCGACCTCTATTCCACCGCGCCGCGCGGCGAGCTCGCCGGCGCGCGCGCGCAGCTGCTGCTCAATCCCCGCCTCGTCGCGCCGCTCGCCGCCAACGCGCCGGTCGGCCGGCTCAAGGTCACGCTCGGCGACGCCGTGCTCGCCGAGGTGCCGGTCTACCCGGCGGCGGCGGTCGAGCCCGGCAACATCTTCCGCCGCATGATCGACACCGTGCGGCTGTGGTTCGCCTGATGGCGGCGCCGCTGCCGGTCGCCTGGCTGAATGGCGCATTCCTGCCGCTCGCCGAGGCGCGCATCTCGCCGCTCGACCGCGGGTTCCTGTTCGCCGACGCCGTCTACGAGGTGCTGCCGGTGTACGCCGGCCGCCCGTTCCTGTTCGTCGAGCACATCGCGCGCCTCGAGCGCAGCCTCGGCGAGATCCGCATGGCGATGCCGCTGTCGCGGGCCGAGTGGGCGGCGCTGCTCACCGAACTCGTGGCGCGCAACGGCGGCGGCGACATGTACCTCTACGTGCACGTCAGCCGCGGCGCCGAGGACGGCCGCAACCACGCCCTCAACCCGGCGCTCGCGCCGACGGTGTTCCTGATGGCGACGCCGCTGCCGGCGCTCGACCCGGCGACGCGCGCTGCGGGCGTGTCGGCCGTGACGCTGCCGGACCAGCGCTGGGGCCGCTGCGACATCAAGAGCACCGCGCTGCTCGCGAACGTGCTCGCCAAGAGCGTCGCGGTCGACCGGGGCGCGACCGAGGCGATCCTGCTCGCCGGCGGCTGGCTGCGCGAGGGCTCGTCGAGCTCGGTGCTCGTCGTGCGCGGCGGGACGCTGTCGGCGCCGCCGTACGGCCCCGAGATCCTGCCCGGCACCACGCGCGACCTCGCGATCCGGCTGTGCGGGCGCGCCGGCATCCCGGTGCGGGTCGCGCCGGTGACCGAACAGGAGCTGCGCCAGGCCGACGAGATCCTGCTCGGCTTTGCGACGCGCGGCATCCTCGCGGTCACGCGCCTCGACGGCGCCGCGGTTGGCAGCGGCCGGCCGGGACCGGTCGCGGCGCGACTCCAGGAGCTCTTCGCCGCCTACCGCGACGAGCTCGCCCGAGCGCCGCTGCTGCCGGCCGGCTGACGAGCATCGGTCGCGGGATGGCCGACTCGCCTCTCGAGTTCCCGGGCGACCACCCCGTCAAGGTGATGGGCAGGAACACGCCGGAGTTCCGCGCCCAGGTGCTCGCCGTGCTCGCCGGGGGCGCCACGCCGGCGCCGGCGGTCGCCGAGCGCATCAGCCGCGACGGCGGCTTCGTGTCTCTGACCGTCGTCGTGCGGGTCGCGAGCCGCGACGAGCTCGACGCCCTCTACCGCCGGCTGCACGCGACCGGCCTCGTGCTCTATTCGCTCTGAGGCGGACGCCCGCTCAGACCGCGCCGACGCCACCGAGGCCGCCCGCCTCGCCCCACTGCACGTCGCCTTCGAGCCGCAGCGTCCGCCACAGCTGCGGCACCAGCCGCCGCGCCGCCGACGGCAGGTCGAGGTCGACGCCGAGGCGCGCGAGGTCGACGACCTCCAGGCCCTCGAAGCCGCAGGGGTTGATGCGCGAGAACGGTTCGAGATCCATCGCGACGTTGAGCGCGAGGCCGTGGTAGCTCGCGGCGCGCCGGATCCGAAGGCCGATGCTCGCGAGCTTGCGGCCGGCGACGTACACGCCGGGCGCGTCGCGGCGCGCGACCGCCTCGAGGCCGGACTCCGCCGCCAACGAGATCAGCGCCGTCTCGAGCGCCGTCACGAGGTCGCGCACGCCGAGCCCGGCGCGGCGCAGGTTGACGAGCGGGTAGACGACCAGCTGCCCCGGGCCGTGATAGGTCACCTGGCCGCCGCGGTCGATCCGCACCACCGGGACCTCGCCGGCCGCGAGCACGTGCGCGGGGTCGGCGTTCATGCCGAGCGTGTACACCGGCGGATGCTCGAGGCACCAGATCTCGTCGGGCGACTCCGCGTCGCGCGTGTCGGTGTAGCGCTGCATCGCGCGCCACGTCGACATGTAGGGCACCCGTCCGAGCCAGCGCGCGATCCCGGCCACTACAGGCCCGCGTTGTTGCGCTCGAGCGCGCGCTCGGCGCGGTAGCTCGAGCGGACCAGCGGTCCCGCGACGCACTCGAGGAAGCCGAGCCCGAGGGCACGCTCGCGCAGCGCCTGGAAGGTCTCTGGGGTCACGTAACGCAGCACCGGCAGGTGGTGCGCCGTCGGCCGCAGGTACTGGCCGAGCGTCAGCAGGTCGACGCCGGCGGCGCGCAGGTCCGCAAGGCACGCGTCGACCTCGGCATCCGTCTCGCCGAGGCCGAGCATCAGGCTCGACTTCGTCAGCACGCCCGGGCGGTGGCGCTTCGCCTCGGCGAGCACGGCGAGCGTCTGGTCGTAGCCGGCGCGCGGGTCGCGCACCGGATGGGTCAGTCGCCGCACCGCTTCGATGTTCTGCGCGAACACCTCGACGCCGCTGTCGACGACGGTACGCACGGCGGCGAGGTCGCCCTGGAAGTCGGGCGTCAGCGCCTCGACCGCGGTCGCGGCGCGGCGCGCCTTGATCGCGGCGACGCAGGCCGCGTAGTGCGCCGCGCCGCCGTCGGCGAGGTCGTCGCGGTTGACCGACGTCAGCACGACGTACCGGAGTCCCATCAGCTCGACCGTGCGCGCGACGTTGTCGGGTTCGTCGGCGTCGAGCCAGCCGCGAGGATTGCCGGTGTCAACCGCGCAGAAGCGGCAGGCGCGCGTGCAGACCGCACCCATCAGCATGATCGTCGCCGTGCCCGCATTCCAGCATTCGCCGATGTTCGGGCACTTCGCCTCCTCGCACACCGTCGCGAGGCGATGCTCGCGGACCGTCGCGCGCACCGAGTCGAAGCGGGCGCCGGACGGCATCGGCGCGCGCAGCCAGGCGGGCTTCCTGCCGACCACGAGCGGTTCGGCCGCGGCGGCGGCCTTGATGCCGTCGCGGATCGCCGTGAAGCCCTGCGGCGTCACGTATTTCTCGCCGCTCTTCGCCGTGACGAGCGGGATACCCTTGAAGTCGGCCACCGGAGGTTCCTCTGGGAGCGAGGCCGTACCATTCTACGCGAGCGACGCGTCGAGCGCCGCGAGCCTCTCGGGCGTGCCGACGTCGACCCAGCGCCCGGCATGCAGCTCGGCGCTGACGAGGCCCGCGTGCGCCGCCCGGTCCCATTCGGGCTTCAGCGGCCGGCGGCCCGGCGCGAGGCGGGCGAAGAACGCCGGCCGGTAGGTCGCGATCCCGGCGAAGGTGTAGCGGCGCGCGCCGTCGAGCCTGAGCTCGCCGCACTCGATCGCGAAGTCGCCGTGCGGGTGCTGTGGCGGGTTCGGCACCAGCACGAGGTGCGCAAGGCGCTCCGGCGCCGGCACGCACGGCGGCAGCGGCAGGTCCGTGTAGACGTCGCCGTTGACGACCGCGAACGGCTCGTCGCCGAAGAAGCTGAGCGCGTTGCGGATGCCGCCGGCGGTCTCGAGCGGCTCCGGGCCCTCGTCGAACCAGCCGATCCTGAGCCTGAACGCGCTTCCGTCGCCGAGCGCCCGGCGCAGCTCCGCGCCGAGCCAGGACGTATTGATCGCGACGTGCGTGACGCCGCCGCGCGCGAGGCTCTCGAGGTGCCAGACGATCAGCGGCTTGCCGCCGGCCTTGAGCAGCGGCTTCGGCACGGTGGCCGTCAGCGGCCGCATCCGCTCGCCTCGCCCGGCCGCCAGCAGCATCGCGCGCGTCGGCCTCACGCGCCGAGCGCCCGGGCCTGGGCGGCGGCGAACCGCGGCACGACGACCGCCCGCAGGAAGGCGTCGAAGTCGCCGAGTTCGCCGTACGCGGCGGTCGCCTCGAGCACGTAGTCGAGCACCGTCGGCAGGTCCCGGAGGTAGCCGGCCTTGCCGTCGCGGTACCAGAGCCGCGCGAAGATGCCGAGCACCTTGAGGTGCCGCTGCAGCCCCATCAGGTCGAACGAGCGCACGAAGTCGGCCTGGTCGCCGGGCACCGGGATGCCCGACGCCAGCGCCCGGCGCCGGTAGTCGCGGACCCAGGCGAGCACGCGCGGACGCGGCCAGACGACGTAGCAGTCCTTGAACAACGACACGACATCGTAGCCCAGCGCACCGCGCATCGCGTCCTGGAAATCGAGGATGCCGGGGTTGGCCTCGCGCAGGACCATGAGGTTGCGCGAGTGGTAGTCACGGTGCACGAACACCTGCGGCTGCTCGAGCGCGCTCGCCGCCAGCCGGGCCGAGGTCCGGTCGATCAGCGCGCGCTCGGCGGCGGCTGGCGCGGCGCCGAGGTGCCGGCCAAGGAACCACTCCGGGAACAGCTGCACCTCCCGGTCGAGGTACGCGGCGTCGTACGGCGGCAGTGCGGCGGCGGCGGCGAGGCCGCGCGCCTGGATGCGCAGCAGCGCCTCGGTCGCGTCCCGGTAGAGCCGGTCGACGTCGGCGCCGGCGCCGAAGGCCGCGAGGTAGTGCGTCGACCCGAGATCGGTCATCAGCAGGAAGCCGCGCTCGCGGTCCTGCTCGAGCACCTCCGGCACCGTGACCCCGAGCGCGCCGAGCGCCCGCGCGACGCTGACGAACGGCCCGAGGTTTTCGCGGTCGGGCGGCGCGTCCATGGCGATCAGCGTCCGCCCGTCGCCGCGGCGGACGCGGAAATAGCGGCGGAAGCTCGCGTCCGCCGACGCCGGCTCGACCGCGCAGCCGCGGAGGTGGAGGTCCTTCTCGAGCCAGTGCTCGAGCAGAGCAAGGCGCGGATCCGTTGCGGCGGCGGTGTCGGGTAGCATGAGCGGCGGATTATAATGCGTGGGCCCGCCGTGGCTGCGGCGGCTCTACGCCCGCACCCGATCTAGGCCGCACGTTGCCCCTACCTCTGATTTTCCACGTCCGGCGCGCCGCCCTCTCGTCGGTCGCGGCGGCGTGGCTCGTGGCGGGCGCGGCGCGCGCCGAGGACCGCTGCCCGGCCCCGGTGGCGGTGCCGGCCGAGACCGAGACGCCGCGCGGCGACCCGAAGCGGGTCGAGGTCACGACGCAGGGCGCGGAGGTCACCCAGGACGGGCAGGCGCACCTGCAAGGGCCGGTCAAGGTCCGCCAGGGCAACCGCACGCTGACCGCGAACGAGGCGCACTACGACTCGACGACGCAGGGCTTCGACGTCAGCGGCGACGTCACCTACCGCTCGCCCGGCCTCGCGCTGTCCGGCGAGTCCGGGGTCTGGAACGGCGATGGCAGCGGCCACTTCGTGCGCGGTGCCTTCGAGCTGCCGACGCGGCCCGCGCGCGGCCACGCCGACGAGATCACGCTCGAGGCCGACGGCAAGCTCGAGCTCGAGCACGTCGAGTACACCGCCTGCCCCGCCGGCCAGCCCGACTGGCTGTTCCGCGCCAAGCGGATCGACATCGACCAAGCGGCGCAGCAGGGCGTCGGCCGCAATGTCGAGCTCGACTTCAAGGGCGTGCCGATCCTGTATCTGCCGATCGTCTCGTTCCCGGTCGGCGACGCGCGCAAGTCCGGCTTCCTGTTCCCGAGCCTCGGCACGTCGAGCCAGAACGGGTTCGAACTCGCGGTGCCGTACTACTGGAACCTCGCCCCGAACTACGACGCGACGCTGACGCCGGGCTACATGTCCAAGCGCGGCGGCACGCTCGGCACCGAATTCCGGTTCCTGACCGACGACTCGCGCGGCACGTTCAAGAGCGACTGGGTGCCGTCGGACGCGAGCGCCGGCCGCGACCGCAGCTACGTGCGCCTCGACGAGCGCAGCGATCTGTCCGGGCGGCTGCGCTTCGACACCAATCTCGCCTACGCGAGCGACGACAACTACTTCACCGACTTTGGTCTCGGCCCCGAGGGCACCAGCGTCACCTACCTCGAGCGGCGCGCGCGCCTGACGTACCTCGACGACCACTGGCGCGCCGTCGGCCTCGTCGAGCAGTTTCAGACGATCGACAAGCTCGACATCGCCCCCGCCGACCGCCCCTACACGCGGGCGCCGGACCTGCAGGTCCACGGCCGCTGGACTGACGTCAACGGGCCGGGCTTCGAGCTCGGCGCCGAGGCGGTCGACTTCGTGCGCGACACCGGCGTCGAAGGCATCCGCTACGGGCTCGCGCCGACGGCCAGCTTCGCGTGGCGCGCGCCGGGCGCGTACGTCGTGCCCGCGGTCGGCTACCGGATCATCGGCTATTCGCTCCGCAACAACCCGAGCGCCGACGACTCGCCCTCGGTGTCGGCGCCGATCGCGACGCTGGACGCGGGACTGGCGTTCGAGCGCGACGCCGGCAACCGCGTGCAGACGCTCGAGCCGCGGGTCGTCTACACGTACATCCCGTACCGCGACCAGTCGGCGCTGCCGGTCTTCGATACCGGCGTCCCGGACCTCAACCTGATCCAGTTGTTTCGCTCCGACCGCTACGTCGGCGGGGACCGGATCGGCGATGCGAATCAGCTCGCGATGGGCGCGACCACGCGGCTCGTCGACACCGACTCCGGCCGGCAGCTCGTGAGCGCGACGCTCGGCCAGATCTACTATTTCACGCCGCCCCGCGTGACGCTGCCCAACGAGCCGGCGCTGACCGGCAATACCTCCGACCTCGTCGGCCAGGTGGACGTCACCGCCTACCGCCACTGGAACGTGCAGGTCGGCGAGGAATGGAACCCCCACAGCCAGGACTCGGTGCTGAGCGAGGTGCGGGTCCAGTACCAGCCGGCCGGCAACGAGGTCGCGAACATCGGCTATCGCTTCCGGCGCGGCCTCCTGGAGCAGGTCGAGGGCTCGATGGCCTGGCCGGTGGCCGACGCCTGGAACCTGTACCTGCGGCACGTCTACTCGCTGCGGGACCATGCCGCCCTCGACTCCTTCGCGGGCTTCGAGTACCGGGCCTGCTGCTGGCGGGTGCGCCTCGTCGGCCGCCGCTACGTCAGCAGCTTCACCGGCACCCGCGACACGTCGATTTCGCTGCAATTGGAACTGAACGGGCTGTCCAGTGTCGGAGAACGGGCCGGCGCTTTCCTCGAACGGTCGATTCGGGGATACTCCGCGACCCCCGGTCTCACTGGGTCAGAATAGGCCACCATGCGTCGTTTCCTGACAATTGCGCTCCTCGCCGTCCTCGGCGCCACGGGAGTGGCCCACGGCCAGACCCGCGAAATCGGCGGCCGCGGCGACCTCCTCGACCGCATCGCCGTGGTCGTCAACGACGGCGTCGTCCTGCAGAGCCAGATCGACGCGCAGGTGACCGCCATCACGCGCCGGCTGCGCGACCAGAGCACGCCGCTGCCGGCGCCCTCGGTCCTGCGTCAGCAGATCACCGAGCGGCTCGTGCTGCAGGAGATCCAGTTGCAGCGCGCCGCCAAGCTCGGCCTGCGGGTCACCGACGAGGCGCTCAACGGCGCGCTCAAGGAAGTCGCCCAGCAGAACCACATCGAGTTCGCCCAGCTGCCGGACGCGCTCGCGGCTGAGGGCGTCGTCTACGCAGAGTACCGCGAGCAGATGCGCCGCGAGATGACGCTGTCGCTGCTCCGCCAGCGCGACGTCTACGCCCGCATCTACGTCAGCCCGCGCGAGATCGACCAGTTCCTGGCCAAAGCCGCCGCCGACAAGAATGGCGACGCCTCCTACGAGGTCGCGCACATCCTGCTGTCGCTGCCGGAGGCCGCCTCCCCGGGCCAGCTCGAGCAGGTCGAGAAGCACGCCGAGGAGATCTACCAGCGCGCGCTGAAGGGCGAGGATTTCGGCGAGCTCGCCGTCGCCAACTCGCAGGCGCAGTCCGCCCTCGAGCGCGGCGTGATCGGCTGGCGCAAGGGCAGCGAGCTGCCGTCGTTCATGGCCGAGGTGGTCACCAAGATGAAGCCGGGCGACATCTCGCGCCCGGTGCGCACGCCGTCCGGCTTCCACATCATCAAGCTCAACAACGTCAAGAGCGACAACCAGCCGCTGATCGTCCAGCAGGTGCACGCGCGCCACATCCTGATGAAGCCGAACGAGCTGCAGGACGACGAGACCGTCCGCGGCCGGCTGCAGACGATCCGCGACCGCATCGCGAGCGGCGCGGAGGACTTCGGCGCGATCGCCAAGGCCGTGTCGGAGGATCCGGGATCGGGCAGCGAGGGCGGCGACCTCGGCTGGACCAGCCCCGGCACCTTCGTGGCGGAATTCGAGCAGATGATCGCCAAGCTGCCCGAGGGCGAGATCAGCCAGCCGTTCCACACCCAGTACGGCTGGCACATCGTGCAGGTGCTCGGCCACCGCACGCAGGACATGAGCACCGACGAGCGCAAGCGCCGCGCGTTCGAGCAGATCCGCGCCAGCAAGTTCGACGAAGAAACGGAGCTCTGGCTGCGGCGGATGCGCGACGAGGCCTTCGTCGACTACCGCAGCTGAGCGGCGCGCGTGACGGGGCTCGTCGCCGACGCCCGCACGATCATCGTCACCTCCGGTGAGCCGGCCGGTATCGGGCCGGACCTGTGCCTCGCGCTCGCCGACCGCGACTGGCCGTGCCGGCTGGTGGTCGCGGCCGACCCCGAGGTGATGGCCGCGCGCCGCGCCGAGCTCGGCCTCAAGGTCGAGCTCGCGACGGTCGCCGCCGAGGCCGCGACGCCGCACCGGCGGGGCCGGCTGCAACTGCTCGCCCACCGCGCCGCCGCCCCCGTCGTCGCCGGCCGGCTCGACCCCGCCAACGCCGGCTACGTGCTCGACCTGCTGCGCAGCGCCGTGGCCGGCTGCCGGGACGGCCGTTTCGCGGCGATGGTCACCGCACCCGTGCAGAAGAGCGTCATCAACGACGGCGGCGTGCCGTTCACGGGCCATACCGAGTTCCTGGCGGAACTCACCGGCGCGCCGCGGCCGGTGATGCTGCTGGTGGCCGGGAAGCTGCGCGTCGCGCTCGCCACCACGCACCTGCCGCTGCGGGCCGTCCCGGACGCGATCACCGAGCGCGACCTCGTCGACACGCTGCGGGTGCTCGCGGCGGGCCTGCGCGAGCGCTTCGGCCTCGTGCGGCCGCGGATCCTCGTGCTCGGCCTCAACCCCCACGCCGGCGAGTCCGGCCACCTCGGCCGCGAGGAGATCGAGGTCATCGGCCCGGCAATCGCGCGCGCGGTGGCCGAGGGCATCGCGGCCCGCGGCCCGCTGCCGGCCGACACGGCCTTCACGCCGCGCCAGCTCACCGACGCCGACGCGGTGCTCGCGATGTACCACGATCAGGGCCTGCCGGTACTCAAGTACGCCGGCTTCGGGCACGCGGTCAACGTGACGCTCGGCCTGCCGATCGTGCGGACATCCGTCGACCATGGCACGGCGCTGGACCTCGCGGGCACCGGGCGGGCGGACCCCGGCAGCCTCGTCGCCGCGCTCGAACTCGCGCTCGCCTGCGTGCGCGCGTGAGCCGGCGCGCGAGCGGCGGTCCGGCGCCGCACCGGGCGCGCAAGCGCTTCGGCCAGCACTTCCTGCACGACCCGGGCGTGATCGCGCGCATCGTCGCCGCGATCGACCCGCGGCCGGGCGAGCGGCTGGTCGAGATCGGTCCCGGGCTCGGCGCGCTGACGCTGCCGCTGCTCGACCGCATCGGCCGGCTCGAGGTGGTCGAGCTCGACCGCGACGTCATCCCGCGGCTCGCCGAGCGGGCGCAGGGACATGGCGAGCTCGTGATCGACGAAGCGGACGCGCTCGACTTCGACTTCGCGGCGGTCCGCGGCGCGGGGCCGAAGCTCAGGGTCTGCGGCAACCTGCCCTACAACATCTCCACGCCGCTCCTCTTTCACCTGCTCGAGTCGCACGACGCGATCGCCGACATGCACTTCATGCTGCAGAAGGAGGTCGTGGCGCGGATGGCGGCCTCGCCCTCGACCAAGGCCTACGGCCGCCTGACCGTGATGCTCGCGGTCCACTGCCGGGTCGAGCGCCTGTTCGACGTCGGCCCGGGCGCGTTCCGCCCGCCGCCCCGGGTCGACTCGGCGATCGTCCGGCTCGTGCCGCACGCGAGCGCGCCGTTCCCGGTCGGCGACCCGGTCCGCTTCGCGGCGGTGGTCGCCGCCGCGTTCGGCCAGCGTCGCAAGACGCTGCGCAACGCGCTCGACGGCGTCGTCGACCCGGCCGGCTTCGCCGCCGCCGGCGTCGACCCCGGGCGCCGCGCCGAGACGCTCGAGCCGCGCGAGTTCGCGCGCCTCGCGGCGACCCCGGCACCGCTATAATCCCCGCACTGACTGGGAGCTGCCCGATGAGCGCACCGACACCGGCGACCGGCCTGTATCGCACCATCCTGCTGGTCGTCGACCTGAGCGAGGACAGCCGCGTGATCGGCGCCCGGGCGCGGGCGATCGCCGCGGCCTGCGGCGCCGAGGTGCGGCTGCTGCACGTCGTCGAGTACGTCCCGGTCGAGCCGCTCGGCGAGACGCTGCTGCCGACGGTCGAGATCGAGGAGGAGCTCGTCAAGCGCGCGGGCACGCGGCTGCGCGAGCTCGCGACCTCGCTCGGCCTCGGCGCCGCCGAGTGCCGGGTCGAGGCCGGCAACATCAAGGCCGAGATCGTCCGCGTCGCCACCGAGATGCACGCCGATCTCGTGGTGCTCGGTGGCCGCGAGCGCCACGGGCTCTCGATCCTCGTCAACCTCACCGAGGACACCGTGCTGCACGCCGCGCCCTGCGACGTGCTCGCGGTCCGCATCAAGTAGGCCATGGAGGCCGCGCCGCACCGCATCGTGGTCGACGTCGCCACGACTTACGTCGAGGAGCAGTCGGATCCGCGCGAGAAGCGCTTCGTATTCGCCTATACGATCACGATCCGCAACGCGGGCGGCGTGCCGGCGCGACTGCTGACCCGGCACTGGATCATCACCGACGCCAACGGCAAGGTGCAGGAAGTGCGCGGCGACGGCGTCGTCGGCGAGCAGCCGCACCTGAAGCCGGGCCAGGGGTTCCGCTACTCGAGCGGCGCCGTGCTCGAGACGCCGGTCGGCGTCATGCAGGGCAGCTACCAGATGATGGCCGACAACGGCGACCGCTTCGACGCTCCGATCGCGCCGTTCTCGCTGGCGATGCCGGGCGTCGTGCACTGACGCGCCGATGGCCGTCTACGCGATCGGCGACCTGCAGGGCTGCTGCGACGAGTTCCGGGCCCTGCTCGACCGGCTCCGCTTCGAGCCGGCGCGCGACCGGCTGTGGCTGACCGGCGACCTCGTCAACCGCGGTCCCGCCTCGCTAGCGACGCTGCGCGCCGTCCGCGGGCTCGGCGCCGCGGTCACCGCAGTCCTCGGCAACCACGACCTGCACCTCTTGGCGGCGGCGCTCGACCCGACGCGCCTGCGGCGCAGCGACACGCTCGACGACGTGCTCGCGGCGCCCGACCGCGAGGAACTGCTCGCGTGGCTGGCGGGGCTGCCGCTCGTGCATCACGACCCCGCGCTCGACTGGTCGATGGTGCACGCGGGGCTGCCGCCGGAGTGGGACGTGGCGACCGCCGTCGCCTGCGGTCAGGAGGTATCGGCCGCGCTCGCTGCCGACGCGCGCGGCTTCTTCGCCGCGATGTACGGCGACCGGCCGGATCGCTGGTCGGCCGACCTCACCGGCGTCGACCGGCTCCGATTCACGGTCAACTGCCTGACGCGCCTCAGGTTCCTGACCGAGGACGGCCGGCTGCTGCTCAAGTACAAGGGCCCGCTCGACGGCGCACCCGCGGGCGCGCGGCCTTGGTTCCGGGTGCGCGGACGCCGCAGCGCCGGGCAGCGGATCCTGTTCGGCCACTGGTCGGCGCTCGGCTACTGCGAGTCGGACGGCGTCGTCTCGCTCGACACCGGCTGCGTCTGGGGCGGCGCGCTGACGGCCGTGCGGCTCGACTGCGCCGCGCCGCCGGTGCAGCTCGCCTGCCGCGGCGCGCTCGACATCGGCGCGCCGGAGGACGCCGTCGCCGACTATTGAGGCATCGGCCGCGACGCGGCGTTGGGCTTGGGCAGCGGCACGAACGACTCGAACCGCAGCGAGATGGCGCCGAGCTGATAGGTGTTCGGCACGCACATCATGCGGCTCTCGCGGTTGCGGGTCGTGAAGAACGGCAGGAGTTCCCGGTCGAACTGATCGACCAGCTCGCAATCGCCCATCTCGAGCCAGTCCGGCGACCCGTCGCGGAACGCCACCGCCCGCCAGGCCCCCGGCACGCGCTCCGGCGCGGCGTCGGCGCCGGGTACCGCGAGCGTGTAGAACGTCGCCCGGGCGATCGCGATCCTGGACGGCCCACCGATCGGGTTCGAGCAGCTGCCGGTGACCGTGACGTCGTCGCGCGCGCCGGCCGCGCGTAGCAGCAGCTTCACCTTGTCCGCGATCCCGTCGCACGAGTAATGGCTCGTGAAGCCGTCGTAGGCGAGCGTGTACTCGTGCTTCTGCCAGACCCCCGGTGCGGACGCGTCGTCCGCAGCCGCGAGCGCGATCAGCGGCGAACACGCCGCGAGCGCCAGTACGATCCGTTCCAGCCCGTGTGTGCGCATGGCCCGCTCCTTGCCGTTGGTCCCCGATCCCCCGGATTTGACCGGGCCGCGGCGCGTCGGTTCCGGCCGGCGCGGGCGGGGTGGCTATAATGAACGGTCGAGGACCCTCCGATGCGCCCCACTCCGCCGTTCAACCTGCAGCACTGGATCGAGGCGCACCGCCACGCGCTCGTGCCGCCGGTCGCCAACCGCCAGGTCTTCCCGGCCGGTGACTTCATCATCATGGTCGTCGGCGGACCCAACGCGCGCCGCGACTACCACGTGGACCCGGGCGCCGAATTCTTCTACCAGCTCGAGGGCACGCTGACGCTCAAGACGATGCAGGACGGGCGGCCGCTCGACTACGCGATCGGCCCCGGCGAGGTGTTCCTGCTGCCGCCGCTCGTGCCGCACTCGCCACAGCGGCCGGCGGGCTCGGTGGGCCTCGTCGTCGAGCGCCGGCGCGGCGCGGCCGAGCGCGACGGCGTGCAGTGGTACTGCCCGGCCTGCCACGCGCTGCTCCACGAGGAGACCTTCCCGCTGGCCGACATCGAGACGGAGCTGCAACCGGTGTTCGATCGCTTCTACGCCGACCGTGCTCGCCGCACCTGCGGCCGCTGCGGCACGGTGCTCGAGCCGCCGCCCGCGCCGCCGTCGCCATGAGCGAGGTCCTCCTGACCCGCGGCGGGCGGCGCTACACCGCGGACCTCTCCAACCCGCTGTCGATCGCGATGCAGCTCGACTTCGACGGCGTCCAGCCCAATCACTTCGGCGCCGCGCGCGCGCATGCCGAGCCGCTCGAGGCTCCGGGCTTCGTCGGCGACGTGCGCACCGGCGGCACCGTCAACTGCGAACGCCTCACGATCGTGCCGCACTGCAATGGCACGCACACCGAATGCGTAGGCCACGTCACGACCGACCGGATCGCGGTCCACGAGGTGCTGCGCGGCGGGCTGTCGATCGCGCGGCTCGTGTCGGTGCGCGCGGTGCCGACGGGTGCGAGCGGCGAGCAGGCCGACCCCGACGCGACGCCCGGCGAGCCCGTGATCACGGCGGCCGCGCTCGGCGCCGCGCTCGCGGCAATGCCCGGCGAGTCCGAGGCGCTCATCCTGCGCACGCTGCCGAACGACGCGAGCAAGCTCGGGCGCCGCTACGAGGGCGCCGCGCCGGCGCCCTACCTGACGCCGGAGGCCGCCGCGCTGCTCGTGGCCGCCAACGTGCGGCACCTGGTCATCGACCTGCCGTCGATCGACCGCGCCGTGGACCACGGCCGCCTGACGGCGCACCGGCTGTTCTGGGGCCTGCCGCCCGGCGCGCGGCGCGCGCACGACGCGACGCGGCGCGACGCGACGATCACCGAACTCGCCTGGATCGCGCCGACCGTCCACGACGGCTGGTACATGCTCGACCTGCAGCTGCCGGCGTTCATGAGCGATGCCGCGCCGAGCCGGCCGATCCTGTACCCGGTCCGTCCCCATGACTGAGGCGACGCCGTCGGCGCAGGCGCTCGCGCTCGACCGCGACGACGCGCTCGCCCCGTTCCGCGAGCGCTTCCGGCTGCCGCTCGCGCCGGACGGCGGGCCGGCGGTCTACCTGTGCGGCAACTCGCTCGGGCCGATGCCGGTCGACGCGGCGGCGCGCGTCGCCGAGGTGCTCGAACTCTGGGCGACGCTCGCGGTGCGCGGCCATCACTCGGGCCCCGACCCATGGATGCACTACCACGCGCAGTTCGCCGCGCCGCTCGCGCGCCTCGTCGGGGCGGCCCCGGGCGAGGTGGTCGCGATGAACACGCTGACCGTGAACCTCAACCTGCTGCTCGTCAGCTTCTTCCGGCCGACGCAGGCGCGACACCGGATCCTGATCGAGCGTGCGGCGTTCCCGTCCGACCGCTACGCGATCGTCTCGCAGCTCCGGTTCCACGGCTACGCACCCGAGCAGGCGCTGGTCGAGGTCGGCCCGCGGCCCGGCGAGGACCTGCTGCGCACCGAGGACATCGTCGCGGCGATCGAGCGCGAGGGCGAAGCGCTCGCGCTCGTGCTGCTGCCGGGCGTGCAGTACCTGACGGGCCAGGTGCTCGACATCGGCGCGGTCACCGCGGTCGCCCGCCGCCAGGGCGCGGTCGTCGGCTGGGACCTCGCGCACGCGGTCGGCAACGTGCCCGTCGCGCTGCACGACGCAGGCGCCGACTTCGCGGTCTGGTGCCACTACAAGTACCTGTGCGGCGGCCCCGGCGCGGCCGCGGGCGCCTTCGTGCACGAGCGCCATGCCCGCGATGCGTCGCTGCCGCGCTTCGCCGGCTGGTGGGGCCACGACGCGGCGACCCGCTTCGCGATGGGCCCCGACTTCGTGCCGATGGCCGGCGCCGAGGGCTGGCAGCAGTCGAACCCCCCGGTGCTGGCGCTCGCACCGCTCGTCGCCGCGCTCGCCGAGTTCGACGCCGCCGGCCTCGCGCGGCTGCGCGCGAAGTCGCTCGCGCTGACCGCGTTCGCGCGGCGCCGGATCGCCGAGCGCCTCGCCGGCCGGATCGCGATCGTGACGCCGGCCGCCGACGATCAGCGCGGCTGCCAGCTGTCGCTGCGCGTCGCGGGCGGAGCGAGCGCCGGTCGCCAGGCATTCCAGAGCCTGACCGCCCGCGGCGTGGTCGGCGACTGGCGCGAGCCCGACGTGATCCGGCTGGCGCCGGCGCCGCTCTACAACGGCTTCGCCGAGGTCGAGCGCGCCGTCGCAGCGCTCGATGCGGCGCTCGCGCGGCCATGAGCGACCCGGTCGTCATCCTCGGCGCCGGCTGCACCGGGCCGCTGCTCGGGCAGCTGCTGGCGCGCCGCGGCCACGCGGTGCGCCTCTACGAGCGGCGCGCCGACGCGCGCCGCGTGGCGCTCCCGGCGGGACGTTCCATCAACCTCGCGCTCGCGGCGCGCGGCATCGCCGCGCTCGAGCGCGCCGGGCTCATGGAGGCGGTGCGCCCGCTGCTGGTACCGATGCGCGGCCGGATGGTCCACGACCTCGGCGGCGACGCTCGCTTCCTGCCCTACGGCCAGCGGCCGCACGAGCTCCTGTATGCGGTGTCGCGCGCCGACCTCAACCACGTGCTCGTCGACGCGGCCGAGGCGGCCGGCGTCGAGTTCCACTTCGAGCACGCCTGCCGCGACGCGGACTTCGCGCGGGGCCGGGTCGAGATCGAGGACCTCGCCGCCGGACTGCGCTTCGAGCTGCCGCTCGGGCGGCTGCTGGCCGCGGACGGCTCGGGCTCGGCGCTGCGGCACGCGATGGTGTCCGCCGGCCTCGCGAGCGCCCGCGAGGAGACGCTCGCGCACCGCTACAAGGAACTGACGATCCCCGCCGGCCGCGACGGGCGCCACCAGCTGGCGCTCGGCGCGCTGCACATCTGGCCGCGCGGCGGCTACATGCTGATCGCGCTGCCGAACGTCGACGGCACGTTCACGGCGACGCTGTTCCTGCCTGCCGAGGGCGATCCGGTCAGCTTCGCGTCGCACGCGACGCCGCCGAGCGGCCGCCGCCTGTTCGAGCGCGATTTCGCCGACGTGCTCGCGCTCGTGCCCGACTTCGAGGCGCAGTACGCCGCGAACCCGGTCGGCCGGATGTCGACCATCTACGCGGCACCCTGGCACGCGGACGGCCGCGCGCTGCTGATCGGCGACGCGGCGCACGCGATCGTACCGTTCCACGGCCAGGGCATGAACTGCGCGTTCGAGGACTGCCGCGTGCTCGACGACCTGCTCGGGGAGACGCCGGACTGGGACATGCGTTTCACGCGCTTCGACGCGATCCGGCGCGAGGACACGGCGGCGATCGCCCGCATGGCGATCGAGAACTACACCGAGATGCGCGACACGGTCCGGGATCCCGCGTTCGCGCTGCAGAAGGAGCTGTCGCTCGAGCTCGAGCGCCGTCACCCCGACCGCTTCATCCCGCGCTACTCGATGGTGATGTTCCACGCCGAGATCCCGTACGCCGAGGCCGAGCGTCGCGGGGCGATCCAGGCGCAGCTGCTCGACGCGGCAACCCGTGGCTGCACCGGCATCGCCCAGGTCGACCTCGCGCCCGTCGAGGCCGCGATCCTCGAGCGGCTCGCGCCGATCACGCCGCCCGGCGCTTCAGCGTGACGAAGCTGTAGGGGTAGGCGTGGCGCTCGTCCGCGGGGTGCGCCTCGCGGGAGACCTCCTGCCAGTCCTCGCGCCGCCACGCCGGGAAACGCGCGTCGCCGTCGAGCTCCGCGTCGACCTCGGTCAGGTGCAGGACGTCCGCGTCGGCGAGGCAGGCGCGGTAGATTTCCGCACCGCCGATGACCATCAGCCGGCCGGCGTCGGCCGCCGCGGCGCGCGCCTCGGCGAGCGAGTGCACGACGGTCGCGCCGGCGGCGCGGAACGAACGGTCCCGCGTCAGGACGATGTTCTGCCGGCCGGGCAGCGGCCGGCCGATGCTGTCCCAGGTCCGTCGCCCCATCAGGATCGGATGACCGAGCGTGACGCGCTTGAAGTGCGCGAGGTCGGCGGGCAGGCGCCACGGCAGGCCGTTGTCGCGGCCGATCACGCCGTTGCGGGCCGCCGCGACGACGAGTTCCAGAGTGGGACTTGGGACACGGGTCACGATTGACATAACGGATCGGAAGTGTGAAGTGTTCGCTGACGGTCGGGGGCCAACCCTTTATATCCTGCCCGCGCACCTGACGTCTCGCACCCGGATGGCGCGGTCAGGGGGGCAGTTCCTGGTGACGGACCGGCAGACGCCGCACTGACGCGGACGAATCCGATCCAGGCCGCCGCGGGTGCGTGTTGGCGCCCGCGGCGGCCTTCTTCGACTCGCGCGGCCCCGGACGTCCGCCCGGCCGGCGCCACCCGCCGCCCGACCCTGGCCCCGCCGGCCGTGCGCCGCAGTGCGGCAAGATCGCCTAGACTCTCGGGTCATGATCCTCTTGCTGGACGTCGGCAATACCCGCGTCAAGTGGGCGTGGCTCGAGTACCTCGAGATCGCTCCGTCGGGAGCGGTCGCGCACGACACGACCCACCGCAACTGGCAGGGCGAGATCGAGGCCGACGGCCACCGGCCCTCGCGCATCGTGGTCTCGAACGTCGCGGGTCCCGCGTTCGCGGCCGCGCTCACGCTGTGGTCGCGCGACCACTACGCCGTGGAGCCGGAGTTCATCCTTGCGCGCGACCGGCTGCTCGGCGTCACCAACGGCTACCTGCGGCCTGCCGCACTCGGCGTGGACCGGTGGCTCGCGCTGATCGCCGCCTGGCGGAGCGCGCCGCGGCCGACGCTGGTGGTCAACAGCGGCACCGCGCTGACCGTCGACACGCTCGATGCGACCGGCCGGCACCGCGGCGGCCTGATCCTGCCGGGCGTGCAGATGCTGGGCGAGTCGCGTGCGCCGTGGGCCCGGGATGCCGAGCTGCTGCCAGGGCGGGCCCTCGACGGGCTGCCGGCCGACCCGGTCCGGCTGACCCTCGCGGCGCTCGCCGACCGGGCGCTCGCGGAATTCGCAGCCGCGATCGGCACGGCGCCGCGCTTCATCCTGACGGGCGGGGACGCACAGCTGCTCGAGCCCCACTTGTCGCCGGCCGTGGAGATCGTGCCCGAGCTCGTGCTGACCGGGCTCGCGATCGTCGCCACCCGGGGAGAGTCCGGTGACTGAGCCCATGCGCCGAGTGCTGGCGGCGGTCGAGTCGCGCCGCGACGAGATCGTCGCGCTGACCCAGGACCTCGTGCGCATCCCGACGACCAACCCGCCGGGCGACGCCTACCGGGAGTGCGCCGAGGCCATCGGCCGGCGCCTCGCGCGGCGCGGCTTCGCCGTCGAGTACGTGCGCGGCGTCGGCTCGCCCGGCGACAGCGACCGCTACCCGCGCATCAACGTCGTCGCGCGGCGCGAGGGCGCGCGGCCGGGCCGCTGCGTGCACTTCAACGGCCACATCGACGTCGTCGAGCCCGGGCACGGCTGGAGCGTCGAGCCATTCGGGGGCCTCGTGCGCGACGGTCGCGTCTACGGGCGCGGCAGCTGCGACATGAAGGGCGGCCTCGCCGCGGCGATCGTCGCGGTCGAGGCGCTCGTCGACTCGGGACTGCCGCTCCCGGGCGCGCTCGAGGTGTCCGGCACCGTCGACGAGGAATCCGGCGGCTACGGCGGCGTCGCCTACCTCGCCGAGCGCGGCTGGTTCGCGCCGACCCGCGTGCAGCACGTGATCATCCCCGAACCGCTCAACGTCGACCGCGTCTGCATCGGCCACCGCGGCGTGTGGTGGGCCGAGCTCGAGACCCGGGGCCGCATCGCGCACGGCTCGATGCCGTTCCTCGGCGACTCCGCGATCCGCCACATGGGCGCCGTCCTCGAGCGGCTCGAGCACGAACTCCTGCCGCGGCTCGCGGCGCGCTCGACCGCGATGCCGGTCGTGCCGCCGGCGGCGCGCCAGTCGACGCTCAACGTCAACTCGGTGCACGGCGGCCAGCCGGAGGGCTTCGACGGCCTGCCCGCGCCCTGCGTCGCCGATTCCTGCCGCATCGTCATCGACCGGCGCTTCCTGGTCGAGGAGACGATCGACGGCGTCAAGGCCGAGTTGCGCGAGCTCCTCGAGCGGCTCGCCGCCGAACGGCCGGGCTTTCGCTTCGAGCTTCGCGACCTGTTCGAGGTGCTGCCGGTCATGGCGGACCGCAACGGCCCGGTCGTGCAGGCGACGCTCGCCGCGGTCCGGGACGTGCTCGGCCGCGACGCCGAGGTCGTCTGCTCGCCCGGCACCTACGACCAGAAGCACATCGACCGGATCGGCCGGCTCAAGGACTGCATCGCCTACGGCCCCGGCATCCTCGACCTCGCCCACCAGCCGGACGAGTTCGTCGTCATCGACGACCTCGTGGCCTCCGCCAAGGTCATGGCCGCATCCGCGCACCGGCTGCTGACCCTGGACGCATGACCGGCGCGCGCCGCCCGCGCCCGCTCGGGCTCCTGGCCGCGTTCGCGCTCGCGGCCATGGCCGGCGCCGGAACCGCGCTCGCGGCGGCCGGGGGCGCGATCACGATCGGCATCCCGCTCGAGCCGCCGAACCTCGACCCCTCCGCGACCTCGGCCGAGGCCACCCAGGACGTGCTGTATGCCAACGTCTATGAGGGCCTGACGCGGATCGCCGAGGACGGCCGCGTCGTGCCGGCGCTGGCCCGCGACTGGAGCATCAGCGCGGACGGCCTCACCTATCGCTTCCACCTGCGCGCCGGCGTCCGCTTCCACGACGGCGCCCCGCTGACCGCCGCCGACGTGCGCTTCTCCCTCGACCGGGCCCGCGCCGCCGACTCCCGCAATCCGCTGCGCGACCTCCTGAGGCCGGTCCGCGCGGTGCGCGTCGACGACGAGCTGACGGTCGAGCTCGAGCTCGAGCGGCCGGTCGCCGAGATCCTGACCTACCTCGGCTGGGGCAACCTCGTGGTACTGAGCCCGGCGAGCGCGGCGACGGCCGCCACCCACCCGATCGGCACCGGGCCGTTCCGCTTCCGCGACTGGCGAAAGGGCGACGCGATCGTGCTCGAGCGCAACCCCGACTACTGGGGACCGCCGGCGCTGCTCGAGCGCGTCACCTTCCGCGTCGTGCCCGACGCGAGCACCGCGCTCGCCGCCCTGCTCGCGGGCGACGTCGACGCGTTCTCGAACTTCACGGCCCCCGAGAACGTCGCGGCGCTCGCGGGCGACCCGCGCTTTGCGGTCGTGGTGGGTTCGACCGAGGGCGAGACGCTGCTCGCGATCAACAACGCGCGGCCGCCGTTCAACGACCTGCGCGTCCGGCGCGCGCTCGCGCACGCGGTCGACCGACGCGCGATCATCGCGGGCGCGATGTACGGCTACGGCGAGCCGATCGGCAGCCACTTCCCGCCGCACGACCCGGCCTACGTGGACCTCACCGGCCGCTACCCGTACGACCCCGCGGCGGCGCGGGCGCTGCTCCGCGAGGCCGGCTACCCGAACGGCTTCGAGGCGACGCTGCGGCTGCCGCCGCCGTATTACGCGCGGCGCAGCGGCGAGATCGTCGCCGCCGAGCTCGCCGCGGTCGGCATCCGCGTTCGCATCCAGAACATCGAATGGGCGCAGTGGCTCGAGCAGGTGTTCAAGAACCGCGACTACGACCTGACGATCGTCTCGCACACCGAGCCGATGGACTACGACATCTACGCCCGGCCCGGCTACTACTTCGGCTACTCGAACCCGCACTACAACGCGCTCCTCGACGAGCTGTCGCGGACCCGCGAGCCCGGCGCCCGCCGGCGGCTGCTCGGCGAGCTGCAGCGGCAGCTGGCCGAGGACTCGGTCAACGTCTACCTGTTCGAGCTGCCGAAGCTCGGCGTCTGGCGGCGCGACCTGCACGGCCTCTGGCACGAGGCGCCGATCCAGGGCATCGACGTCACGCGCGCCTACCTCGACGCGCCCGCCGCTGCGGCGGCGCCGGGTGCCGCTTCGCGCCTGCCGGCGGCGCTGCTGGCGGCGACGCTGCTCGCGCTCGGCGCGTTCGGTCTCGCCGCGCTGCGCCGCCACGTC
>JBBINS010000026.1:0-23055 GCA_037443765.1 Gammaproteobacteria bacterium | reverse complement strand
GCGGCTCTCCGGCCCAATGCGGCCGGTCCAGGATTACGACCATGTCACGAGTCTGCACAGTCACGGGTAAGAAGCCGATCGTCGGCAACACGGTGTCGCACGCCAACAACAGGCGCCGCCGCCGCTTCCTGCCGAACCTGCACACGCAGCGCTTCTGGCTGGAAGACGAGAAGCGCTGGGTGACGCTCAAGGTCTCGACGCGCGGACTGCGCACGATCGAGAAGCACGGGATCGCCAAGGTCGTCGCCGATCTGCGCGCCCGCGGCGAGCACCTCTGACGGGCCGGTTGAGGAGTCTCCTTCGATGCGCGACAAGATCAAGCTCGTCTCGAGTGCCGGCACCGGCCACTACTACACGACGACCAAGAACAAGCGGCTTCATCCCGAGAAGATGGAAGTGCTGAAGTACGACCCGCGCGTGCGCAAGCACGTGGCGTACAAGGAATCGAAGATCAAGTAACGGACGGGCGCGCGGCCCTTGGCCGCGCGCCCGTCGCGTCGCGGCTTCAGCCCGCGGACGCCATCCCGACGGACACCAGGCGATAACCCTTCAGCGCGCGGGCGAACTCCTGCAGGCGCTCGATCTGGCTCCCCTCGGCCTCGCGGATCCACTCGACGAGGTGCGCGGTCAGCCGCTCGTTGTTGCCGATGCGGCCGCTCCACAGCACCGCGAGGCGGTCGCGGAACTCGGTGACCGTTCTGAGCGCCGCGTTCTCGGCGAGCAGCTGCTGCAGCCGGGCGCGCGCCGCGTCGTCGAGCATGACCGGATGGCGGACCAGCAGCCGCTTGACCCTGAGGCTCAGCGTGCCGGCGCTGCGCGCCACCTCGGCCTTCAGCACCGGCAGCGTCACGGTCCGGGTGTAGTTCCGGATCACGTCCATGCGCCCGGTGATCACGGTGCGGACCGTGTCGAGGTCGACCACCGGTCGCGGCACGTCCGGCCGGGCGCGCGGCGCGACCTTGCGGACCTTGGCGAGGCCGACGGCCGAGAACGCCTGCAGCCACAGCCAGCCGATGTCGAACTCGCCGCCGCGCATCGAGAAGCGCGCCGACGACGGGAACGCGTGGTGGTTGTTGTGCAGTTCCTCGCCGCCCGTGAGCAGGCCCCACGGCACGAGGTTGCGGGCCGCGTTGTCGCACTCGAAGTTCCGGTAGCCGACCGCGTGGCCGAGGCCGTTGATGACGCCGGCCGCCATCAGCGGCATCGCCAGGAGCTGCACCGACAGGATGATGATGCCCGGCACGCCGAACACGACGAGGTCGGTGAGCACCAGCAGCACGATGCCGAGGTTGCGGTGCTTGCGGTACAGGTTGCGCTCGAGCCAGTCCTCCGGCGTGCCGCGGCCGTACTTGGCGAACACTTCCGGGTCGCGCGCCGACACGCGATAGACTTCGGCGCCTTCGAGCAGGATCTTCCTGAGCCCCAGGAGCACCGGGCTGTGCGGATCGCCTTCCACGTCCGAGAACGCATGGTGCTTGCGGTGCACGGCGACCCATTCGCCGGTGATCATGCCGGAGGTCGACCAGATCCAGAATCGGAAGAAGTGCCGGAGCACCGGATGCAGGTCGACGGCGCGATGGGCGGCGTCGCGGTGCAGGTACAGCGTCACCGCCATCATCGTGATCTGCACGAGGACGAACGTGACGAGCACGTAGCCCCAGAAGCTCAGGTGCACGAGTCCGTAGAGGAAATCGAGGTTCACGTGGCGGTTACTCCATGCGTCGGCCGAGGCGCCCAGGCCGGCCGCAGACGGGCCTGGCGAACGCTCCAGTATACCTATGTTGCACATCGCGCAAGTCGGCGAATTTCCTCGCGGATCGTGGTTTTGGCGGGCCCGGGGCGCCGTTGCGGGCTCCGGCGGAGGGCGGCTTGCCGCGATTCCGCAGGCCGGACGACGGGTCATGCCTGAGCTGCCCGAGGTCGAGACGACCCGCCGGGGCCTCGCCCCGGTCCTGAAGGGCCGGACCATCGCCCGCGTGGTGGTGCGTGACCGGCGCCTGCGCTGGCGGCTGCCGGCCGGCTTCGAGGCCGCCGTCGAGGGCCGCCGGGTGCGGGATGTCGCGCGCCGCGCCAAGTACCTGCTGATCGGCACCGACCGCGGCACGCTGCTCGTCCACCTCGGCATGTCGGGGAGCCTCAGGGTCGTCGATCCCGCGCTGCCGGCGAAGCCCCACGACCACGTCGATCTCGTCCTCGACTGCGGCCGCTGCGTGCGCTTCAACGACCCGCGGCGCTTCGGCAGCATGCACTTCGTCGCGGGCGACCCGCTCGCGCATCCGCTCTTGCGCGCGCTTGGCCCGGAGCCGCTGTCGGGTGCGTTCGACGCCGACTACCTCTACCGCCGGACCCGGCGCCGCCGGGTCGCGATCAAGCAGCTGCTGATGAACGCGACCATCGTCGTCGGGGTCGGCAACATCTACGCGAGCGAGGCCCTGTTCCGCGCCGGCGTGCGACCGCAGCGCGCCGCCGGCCGGCTGTCGCGGGCCGAAGTCGCACGCATCGTCGCGGCCGTGCGGCGCGTGCTCGGCGCGGCGATCGAGGTCGGCGGCACGACGCTGCGGGACTACGTCAACGCCGAGGGCTCGCCCGGTCACTTCCGGCAGAAGCTCTACGTCTACGAGCGTGCCGGCCAGCCGTGCCGCGTCTGCCGGACGCCGATCCGCCAGCGCATGCAGGGCCAGCGCTCGACCTACTGGTGTCCTACCTGCCAGCGCTGAACTGCGCGCGCACCGCCGGCTGGATCAGGAGCAGCACCACCGCGAGCGCGAGCGCGACGTTGACCAGCGTGACCTCGGTCGCGAGCGACTCGGCGACGCGCGCGAAGTGGGCGTGCTCGGGGTAGCCGCGCGCGAGATCCTCGAGCGCATAGCGCGTGACGGCGAAGCCGAGCGCCGCGAGCGCCGCCCAGGCGAACGAGAACACGAGCGTCGCGCGCCGCGCCCAGGGTCGCCGCCAGACGAGCCCGACCCCCAGCCAGGCGACGATCGTGTGGAACACGATCGCGGCACCGAGGACGAGCGGCAGCCAGCCGATGAAGCCGACCATCAGCTCGCCGGTGAGCCCGGCGTTGCGCCAGGCGTCGGCGACCAGCGGCACGCTGCCGGCCGTGACCCAGCCGACGAGCTGCCAGGCCGCGAGGCCCGCGCCGAGCGTGCCGAGCGCGGCGAGGCTGAGCGCGACCGCGGTCACCATCGTCACCGCGAGCGCGTACGGCACGGCGTCTCCTAGTAGACGAGGCCGGCGCCGAAGCCGCGCGGGTCCGAGGCCGCCTCGACCTTGCCGCTGACGTAGTCCCAGGTCACGACCTGGGTGTTGCCCCACGTGCCGCGCCCGGCGCGGAACTTGTGGCCACGCTGCTCGAGCGCGGCGCGTTCCTCCGCCGTCAGCGCGCCGGGCTCGTAGAGCACGGCGTCCGGCAGGTACTGGTGGTGGATGCGCGGCGCCGCGACGATCTCCGCCGCGTTCTTGCCGTCGAGCCAGTTGAGGACGCCGCCGAACACGTTCGAGATGATCGTGCTGCCGCCGGGGGAGCCGATGATCAGCAGGCCCTTGTCGGTCTCGACGAAGGTCGGCGTCATCGACGACAGCGGGCGCTTGCCGGGCGCGATCGCGTTGGCGTCCGCGCCGACGAGCTCGAAGGCGTTCGGCGTGCCGGCGGCGACCGCGAAGTCGTCCATCGTGTCGTTCAGCAGGAAGCCCGTGCCGGGCACGATGTAGGTCGCGCCGAAGAACAGGTTGATCGACACCGTCGCGCCGACCCGGTTGCCATCGCGATCGAGCACCGAGAAATGCGTGGTCGACGGGCTCTCCTCGCCGGTGAACACCGGCCGCAGCATCTCGGACGGGGTCGCGCGGTCGAGGCGGATCGAGGTCCGCTGGCCGGCGGCGTACATCGGGCTCAGCAGCTGCTCGACCGGGATCTTCACGAAGTCCGGGTCGCCGAGGTACTCCGCGCGGTCGCGGTAGGCGCGCCGCAGCGACTCGATCATGAGGTGCCGCCGGGTCGCGGCGTCGAAGGTCGGCAGGTCGTAGCCGGCGAGGATGCCGAGCGCGTCGCCGAGCACGAGCCCGCCGGAGGATGGCGGCGGCGAAGTGACGAAGCTCGCGTTGCGGTAGCGGAAGCGGATCGGCGCGCGCTCGACGACGCGGTACCGCGCGAGATCCTCGGCGGTCCAGATGCCGCCGTCGCGATGCACGGCCGCGGCCAGCCGCTCGGCGAACGGCCCCTTGTAGAAGGCCGCGGCGCCTGTCCTGGCGATCAGCTCGAGCGTCCGCGCGAGGTCCGGCTGGCGGATCAGCGCGCCGACCGCCGGCACCTCGCCGTGGTCGAGGAACACCGCCGCTGCGTCCTTCGACGCCGCGAGCTGCGCCTGCTTGACGCGGATCGCGTTCTGCAGCCGGGCGTAGAGCGGGAAGCCCTCGCTCGCGATCCGGATCGCCGGCTTGAGGCTGGTGGCGAGCGGCAGCTTGCCGAAGCGCGCGGCGACGTGCGCCCACGCGGCGGGCTCGCCCGGGATGCCGGCCGCGAGCGGTCCGCTCATCGACGCGCCGGCCTGCGGCTTGCCGTCCGCGCCGAGGTACATGTTGCGGGTCGCGGCGGCGGGCGCCGTCTCGCGGCCGTCGACGAACACGTCGTGGCCGTCGGCGGCGACGTGCAGCAGGTAGAAGCCGCCGCCGCCGACGCCCGAGCTCGCGGGCTCGACGACCGCGAGCACGGCGCTAACGGCGACCGCGGCGTCGAAGGCATTGCCGCCCTCGGCGAGGATGTCGAGCCCGGCCTGGGTCGCGAGCGGATGGGCGCTCGCAATCGCGTTCTTGCCGGGTGCCGGCGCCGCGAGCGCGACGACCGCCCACAGGCTGAGGGCGATGACTCCGAGCGTGGCGCGGCCACGCCGCCAGTCGCGAACGGCGCGCATCACACCGACTCCGGCGGCGCCTGGCGGGAGAACAGCGGCGCCCGCTTCCGGAGCTCGGCCGCGACCAGCGGATGCACGAACTCGCTGACGTCGCCGCCGAGCGTCGCGATCTCGCGGACCAGCGTCGAGGAGATGAACGTGAAGTGCTCCTTCGGCGTCAGGAACACGTGCTCGACCTCGGGCGAGAGGTGGCGGCTCATGTTGGCGAGCTGGAACTCGAACTCGAAGTCCGACACCGCCCTCAGGCCGCGCACCACGACGTGCGCGCCCTGCTGCTTGGCGAAGTCGACGGTCAGCCCCGAGTAGCCCTGCACCAGCACGTTCGGCAGGTCCTGCAGCACGCGCCGCGCCATGTCGACGCGCATCTCGAGCGGGAACATCGGCGCCTTGTTGGGGTTCGCGGCGATGCCGACCACGACGCGCTCGAACACGCTCGCGGCGCGCCGCACGAGATCCTCGTGCCCGTTCGTGATCGGGTCGAAGGTGCCCGGGTAGACGGCGCTTCTCTTGTGGTTCATTTCTCGTCCATCCGCTCGCCGCCGGCGGCCCGCGTCGCGGCGCCCGCGCGGCGCGCCAGCACGCCGCGCACCTCGCCGGCCCGGGTCTCCCGCGCCGTCTCCCATGGTGCCGGCAGCGGCGGAACCCCGTCGCGTGCGGCGCCCTCGAGGTAGACGGACGCGCGCGGCGCAAGCCATCCCCCGAACTCGAGGAGTGTACACAATTCAGCCAGCCGGCCCTGCGCGAAGGGCGGGTCGAGGAAGACGACGTCGAAGGGCCGCGGGGCGCCGGCGAGGTAGCGGAACGCGTCGGCGGTGACGACCTGGCTGCGGTCGCCGCCGAGCATCGCGATCGTCTCCTTGAGCGCCGCGGCGACCCGCGCATCGCGCTCGACGAACACGACCTCGCGCGCGCCGCGCGACAGGGCCTCGAGGCCGAGCGCGCCGCTGCCGGCGAAGAGGTCGAGGCAGCGGGCGTCGCCGATCACCCCCTGCAGCCAGTTGAACAATGTCTCGCGGACCCGGTCCGGCGTCGGCCGCAGCTCGGCTGCGGACGGAAAGCGGATGCGGCGTCCGCGCCACTCACCACCGATGATGCGCACCGAATTCGTCAGCCCGGGACCCTTTTTTTGCGGTGCGGCAAGCGCTTTCCCGGGCGGCCGTCGCGGTCTTCCGTCCTTGCCAGAATTCGAAGGCACAGCGTACCCTTGCGCACCACCTGAGAGCGCGATCATACGCGCCACACAAGTACACGATTGCTAGCGGAGCAAGCGACCATGAGAGTTCTTCACGCCCTCACGTTCTCTGTTGCAGCGTTGCTGCTCGGCGCCTGTGGAAGCCACTCCGCATCGGACGGCTCGACCGGAATCGGGCCCACCGTCACGACCACCGGCAACGGCGCCACGTCCGGCGCCGCAGCGGTGTTCCATCCGCTGTTCGAGGTCGCGAAGGGCGTGCTGCCTTACCCGACGGACATCTACTTCAACGGCTCGACAGATGGCACGTTGCGGTTGCCCACGGCGGCGCAGGATCCGTTCTTCATCAGTTCCGCGTCGCTCAACCAGCTCGACGGATTCTCGACCACTGCACCGATCACCGTGCGATTTAGCACGCCGATCGACGCGACGACGCTGAATCCGGCGGACGTCGTCGTGATCCGGCTGACGCTCGACAACGCGACCAAGGGGCCGCTGCTGCCGCCGGCGACCGGGGGGCAGCTTCCGAAGGCGCTCGCCTACGGCACGGACTACCGCGTCTACGTCGTCGGCTCGGGTCCCGCGACCGCGCTCGCCAAGGCCGTCGATTCAGGCGGCACGACACTCGCGATCGAGCCGACCCACCCGCTCGACGCATCAAGCTTCGGCACGAACATCGGCTACCTCGTGCTGCTCACGAACGGCATCAAGGACATGAGCGGCAACGTCGCGGGTCCGGACAGCGACTACGCCATTGCACAGCAAGGCGCACTCGTCGACCTCGCCGCCGGCAAGACGACGCCGAGTTGCGCGACGGTGACGGATGCGACGCTGCACCTGATCTGCGAACTGACGTTTGGCCATCTCGCCATCGCTGCCCAGGGCGGGCTGAACCCGGCCAACGTCGTGCTGTCGTTCAGCTTCAGCACGGTCTCGACGACCGACACGCTGAACGTGCTGTGGGCCACGTATCAGCAGACGCCGGTGGCGCCGGGCGCGATCGCGGCGGCGCCGAGCGGTTTGACGACCAAGGAATTCCTCGGCGCGGTCGGCCTGACCTCGCCCGGGTTCGCGGACGTGTGGGTCGGCACGCTGACGCTGCCGTACTACCTGACGGCCGCCGCCAATGCGCATGACCCGACCGTCACGACGGCGCACTGGACCGCGGCCGGCGCGCCGCCGGCGCCGCTCGACCCGACCAGCCGGGTCCTGACGCGGTTCAACCCGGTGCCGCTCAAGACGAGCGACCAGCGGGTGCCGATGCTCGTGGGCGTGCCGGACGCGGCGCGAACCGGCTGCGTCGAGCCCGCCAAGGGCTGGCCCGTCGTCGTGTTCATGCACGGCATCACGGGTAATCGCAGCAATGCGCTCGGCATCTTCGACGCCTACACCAGCAAGTGCTTCGTCGTGGTGGCGATCGACCAGCCGCTGCATGGCATCACGGACCCGAAGAATCCGCTCTATCACAACCAGCTCTTCACCGGCACGCCGGCGGCGGCGCTGATCACGGGCGAGCGGACCTTCGACCTCGACCTGATGAACAACACGACCGGCGCACCGGGCCCTGACGGCGTGATCGATCCGTCCGCCGGCGTCGGCGGCAGCACCTTCGTCGACCTGCCGAATCCGCTCACGGGTCGCGACAATCTGCGTCAGGCGGAATCGGACCTGCTCTGGTTTGCGCACGCACTGCCGACGTTGTCGCTCGGCGTGAACATCAACGGCGCTTCGGACGTCGACGGCACCCAGCTGCAGCTCGCCGGCCAGTCGCTCGGCAGCATCGTCGGCACCGCACCGCTCGGCGTCACCAGCCTGACAACCGGCGCGCCGAACTCGCCGTACCTGTCGGGGCTGCTGTCGGTGGACGGTGGCTACTGGGCCTACCTCGGCTCGACCTCGCCGACGTTCGCGCCGGTCATCACGCCCGCGCTCGCGACCGCGACGCAGGGCCTCGTGGTGCCTGGCGCGACGATGTACGACAACTTCTTCCGCGACGCGCAGAACGTCGCCGACTCGGCCGACCCGGCGAACTTCGCCGCCGCGGCGACCGCCGGACGGCCGATTCTGATCCAGCAGGTCATTGGCGGCGGTCCGCTGTCCGACGGTACGACGAACCTGCCGGACCAGGTGGTCACGAACGAGAACACGGCGTTCCTGCTCGCCGCGGGCAAGTTCAGCCGCTTCCTGCCCGGACAGACGCCGCTGCCCGCCGGCACGGGCGCCTACGTCAACTTCGTCTACGGCAAGCACACCTCGCTCCTCGATCCGTCCGGCACTGCGGTAACCGCGACCACGAACGGCGGCACCTGGCTCGAGATGCAGACCGAGGCCGTCGCGTTCGCCTTGGCGCGCGGCCAGGTCGTCACGGTCGGCGCCGGGAGCGCTGCGGTCGTCCAGCCCTGATTCAGGGCCGACGGATGGGCACCGGGCCGGGGTCTCCCCGGCCCTTTTCGTTTCTGCGGTCGCGACGCCGGTAGAATGCGCTGCAGCCACGAGTACCCCGATGTTCGAATTCCTGAAGAAGCCGAGCGGCGGCGACGCGCCGGGGAAGCCGGCGGCCGGTGAGCCGCCGGCGGCGCCCCGACGGGGTCTCTTTGGCCGCCTGCGCGAGCGCCTCGCGGCCGGCGCCTCGTTCCTGACCCGCGACCTCGGCGAGCTCCTGCCCGGGCGCAAGATCGACGCCGAGCTCCTCGATGAGCTCGAGATGCGCCTCCTCACCGCCGACGTCGGCGTGGCGGCCACGGAGCGGATCCTCGGCGACCTGCGCCGCCGGGTGGCGCGCCGGGAGCTCGGCGACCTCGACGCGCTGCTCGCGGCGTTGCGCCGCGCGATCGTCGAGATCCTGACGCCGGTCGCGCGACCGCTCACGATCGACCGTGCCCACCGTCCGTTCGTCGTGCTGGTCGTCGGCGTCAACGGCTCGGGCAAGACGACGTCGATCGGCAAGCTCGCCAAGCGCCTCGGCGACGACGGCCTGAAGGTGATGCTGGCGGCCGGCGACACCTTCCGCGCGGCGGCGGTCGAGCAGCTCGAGACCTGGGGCGCGCGCAACGGCGTGCCGGTGATCGCGCAGGCCTCGGGCGCCGACCCCGCCGCCGTGATCTTCGACGCCTTTTCGGCCGCGCGCGCCCGCGACATCGACGTGCTGCTCGCCGACACCGCCGGGCGCCTCCAGAACCAGGGCCACCTGATGGAGGAGCTCAAGAAGGTGCGCCGCGTGCTCGCCCGCCAGGACGCGTCGGCACCCCACGAGACGCTGCTCGTGCTCGACGCGAGCCAGGGCCAGAACGCGCTCAGCCAGGCGCGCGTGTTCCACGGGGCGCTCGGCGTCACCGGCATCGTGCTGACCAAGCTCGACGGCACGGCCAAGGGCGGCATCGTCATCGCGATCGCGGCCGAGCTCGGCATCCCGCTGCGCTACGTCGGGGTCGGCGAGTCGATCGCCGACTTCGGCGAGTTCGACGTCGAGGACTTCGTGAGCGCGCTGCTCGCGACACCCGGGTCCGCGCCGCCGTGATCCGCTTCCAGGGCGTCGCCAAGCGCTACCCCAGCGGCCGCGAGGCGCTCGCCGACCTCACGCTCGAGGTTGCCGCGGGCGAGATGGTGTTCCTCACCGGGCATTCGGGCGCGGGCAAGAGCACGGCCCTGAAGCTCGTGGCACTGATCGAGCGACCGACGCGCGGCCAGATCCAGGTCGCCGGCCAGAGCCTCGCCGCGATCGGCCGGCGCGGCATTCCGGCCTACCGCCGCCAGATCGGCATGGTGTTCCAGGACCACAAGCTGCTGCACGACCGCCCGATCTGGGACAACGTCGCGCTGCCGCTCGTGATCCAGGGCACGCCGCGACGCGAGCTCGACAAGCGCGTTCGCGCCGCGCTCGACCAGGTGGGCCTCCTTGGCCGCGAGCGGAGCTTTCCGATCGAGCTCTCGACCGGCGAGCAGCAGCGGGTCGGCATCGCACGGGCGGTCGTCGGCAAGCCGCCGATCCTGATCGCCGACGAGCCGACCGGCAACCTCGATCCCGACCTCGCGCTCGAGGTGATGCGGCTGTTCAAGCGCTTCAACGAGGTCGGCGTCACGGTCGTGATCGCGAGCCACGACCTTCACCTGATCGACCAGCTCGGCGTGCGCCGGATCGCGCTCGCCGCCGGCCGGATCGCGGGGGCGGCGCATGGCTGAGCCGCTCGCCCGGGCCGCCGGCACGCCCCGCTTCACCGCGCTCCTGCGCGGCTGGCTCGAGCGCCACCTGCAGACGCTCATCGCCTCGCTCGGCCGGCTCGCGCGGGCGCCGTTCGGCACGGCGCTCACGGTCGGCGTCATCGGCATCGCGCTCGCGCTGCCGGCCTGCCTCGAGCTCGTGGTCGTCAACGCCCGCTCGCTGTCCGGCGGCTGGGCGAACGCGCTCGACCTGACCGTGTACCTGAAGCCGCACCTCGCCGAGCGCGACGCGGCGCAGCTCGCCGAGCGGATCGGCGCGCGCGGCGACGTCGCGAGCGCGCGACTCGTGACCGCGGCCGAGGGCCTCGCGGAGTTCCGGCGCTGGTCGGGGCTCGGCGCGGCACTCGATGCGCTGACCGACAATCCGTTGCCGGCCTCGGTCGTGGTGCGGCCGCGGGTCGTCGAGGGCAGCGGCGACTCGACCACGGTCGGCGTGCTCGCCGACGCGCTGCGGACGCTCCCGGGCGTCGACCAGGTGCAGCTCGACACGGACTGGGTCCGGCGTTTCACGGCGATCCTCGACGCGCTCTGGCGCGCGGTCGGCGTCGTCGCGCTGCTGCTCGGCCTCGCGGTGCTCCTGATCGTCGGCAACACGATCCGCCTCGACATCGACGCCCGTCGCGCCGAGATCGAGGTCATCAAGCTCGTCGGTGGCAGCGACGGCTTCGTGCGCCGGCCGTTCCTGTACGGCGGTTTCTGGTACGGGCTGGGCGGCGGGCTCGTCGCCTGGCTGCTGGTCGAGTCGTTCGTGCTCACGCTCGCCGGACCGATCGGCCGGGTCGCGGCCGCCTACGGCAGCCGCTTCGCGATCACCGGCCCCGACGTCGGGACCTCGGCGGCGCTGCTGCTCGGCGGCGCCCTCCTCGGCTGGATCGGGGCGTTCGTCTCGGCGACCCGCCATCTCCGGGCGATCGAGCCGGGCGTCGAGCCGTAGCCGGCTCGGCCTTCATTTAAGTTATTGTTTAATAACTAAAAATAGATTGAACCGGGCCCCCGGTTAGCACTCTAATTCGCCGAGTGCTAGGATTTTGGCACCGGGGGCCCTTCTCGACCCCGGAACGGGGGAACAGTCCTTAATGAGTATGGCGCTTGCACCTGTAGGCCTCGGCGGCAACACCGCGCTCGCGTTGCGCGGGCCGGTCGGCAGTCTCGATGCGTACATCGAGACCGTGTCGCGCATCCCGGTCCTCGCGAGGGACGAGGAAGTGCGGCTCGCCAAGCAGTACCGCGACGAGGGCGACCTCGAGGCGGCACGGCAGCTCGTGCTGTCGCACCTGCGGTTCGTCGTCCACATCGCGCGCGGCTACTCCGGCTACGGCCTGCCGATGGGCGACCTCGTCCAGGAGGGCAACGTCGGCCTCATGAAGGCGGTCAAGCGCTTCGACCCGACGGTCGGCGTGCGGCTCGTGTCGTTCGCGGTCCACTGGATCCGCGCGGAGATCCACGAGTACGTGCTGCGCAACTGGCGGCTCGTCAAGATCGCGACGACCAAGGCCCAGCGCAAGCTGTTCTTCAACCTCCGCAAGGCCAAGAAGAACCTCGCCTGGCTGTCGGCCGAGGAGACCCGGGCGGTCGCCCGCGACCTCGGCGTCACGCCCGCCGAGGTCTCGCAGATGGAGCAGCGCCTCGCGGCGCGCGACGTCGCCTTCGATCCGGCGCCCGACGCGGACGACGAGGAAGGGACCTACACGCCGGCCGCGTACCTGCCGGCGCCGGACGCCGACCCCGCGGTCGCCGTCGAGCGCGACGAATGGGAAGGGGCCTCGAGCGCGCGCCTCAAGCACGCGCTCGCGACCCTCGACGACCGCAGCCGCGCGATCGTCGAGCGGCGCTGGCTGGTCGACGAGGGCAAGGCGACGCTGCACGAGCTCGCCGCCGAGTACTCGGTCTCGGCCGAGCGCATCCGTCAGATCGAGGCGAACGCGCTCAAGCGGCTGAAGGCGGCGATGGCCTGAGCGGGGCCGGTCCCGCCGCTCAGCCGCTGGTCTGGGCGAGCGGCGACAGCGTGAGTTCGACGCGCCGGTTCCTGGCGCGTCCGTCGCTCGTGTCGTTGCTCGCGACGGGTCGCGTCTCGCCGGCGCCGACGGCGACGATGCGGGTCTTCTGGACGCCGCGCTTCTCGAGGTAGGCGGCGACCACTGCGGCGCGGCGCTCTGACAACGCCTGATTGTGCGCATGGCTGCCGGCGCTGTCGGTGTGCCCTGCCACCTCGATGACCGTCTTCTCGTACTTCTTGAGCACGACCGCGACCGCGTCGAGAACGGTGCCGAACGCGGCATTGAGATCGGCGCTGTCGGGGGCGAAGGCGAGGCTGCCAGGGAGGGTCAGCGTGACGTCGTCGCCCTTGCGGACGACCCCGACGCCGCTGCCGTCGAGCTGCTCGCGCAGTTTCGATTCCTGGACGTCCATGTAGTAGCCGGCGGAGCCGCCGGCGAGCGAAGGTACGCCCGCGCTGGTCGCCGCGTGCCGCACGCTCTGCTTCGAGCCCTCACCCGAGATCCAGCCCGCCGCCGCCCCGCCGGGCACGGCGGCCCCGCGGCCGCCGGTCGCCGGGTTGACCGCCGCGCAGCCGCCGGCAAGCGCCGCAACGAGCGCCACGACCCATCCCGCGCGGCGCCGCTGGCGCCGGATCAACGTCTTGCTGCAACGCACCGCTGCGATCCCCTCGGTCGGACTGCCGCCCGCGACGCAAACGAGTGTAGCGCGGCCCGGGACCGGCCGGCCGGGCCGTTTGTTAAAGTGCCCTGTGACCGCAGGAGGCCGCATGCGAACCGTCGAGGACTGGCTCGCCGAATACGGGACGAGCCACGCCAACCGCGTCAACAAGGCGCTGCACTGGCTGTGCGTGCCTTTGATCGTGTTCGCGGTGCTCGGCCTGCTGTGGTCGCTGCCGGTGCCCGCGGCCGTCGTCCGTCGCGCGCCGTGGCTCAACTGGGCGACGCTCGCGATCCTCGCCGGCCTCGGCTACTACGCGCTGCTGTCGCCGCGGCTCGCGCTCGGCATGCTGCCGCCGCTGGCGTTCGCGCTGGTCGCGCTCGGGCGGCTCGCGGCGCTCACGGTGCCGCTGTGGCAGACGTGCCTCGCGATCTTCGTCGTCGCCTGGATCGGACAGTTCATCGGCCACGCGATCGAGGGCCGCCGGCCCTCGTTCTTCAAGGACCTGCAGTTCCTGCTGATCGGGCCGCTGTGGCTGCTCAGCTTCGTCTACCGCAAGCTCCGCCTCGGCTATTAGGCAGCGCGCCGCCGCGCGGCGCGCCGCGTCACGCGGCGCGACCGATGGACGCGCATCGACTGCGGAGCCGGGACGGTCAGCGACCGCGGCGTTTGACGCGGCGGCGGCGCGGGCTCATGTGCTCGGTGACGATCCGCTGATAGACCGCCGACACGGTGCGCCCCAGCACTCGCGCGATGTCTGCCCGTGGCGTCCCTTTTGCCACCAGCGACTTCAGCTTCTTGAGATCGGACGGCGTCCAGCCGTGCCCGTGGTGAGCGCGCTTCTTGGTCATGAGATTTGGACTCTTGGAACTTCTTGGATCGAGCCGCCGCGGATTTGGATTACCGGCGGGGCCCGCATGATGCACGGGAATGCCGCGTTAGCCAACCTGTGTTTGAACGCGCGCGGCTGCGGTCATTAACTTAACTCGGCGACCGCCGCCGCACGCACCGCCTCGGCCACCGCGGCGTGCACCGCAAGATCGAGCGCGTCCGGGACGAGATCGTTGCCGGGGGCATGGTCGGCGAGCGCCCGCGCCGCCGCCATCAGCATCCGGTCGGTGAAGCGCGGCGCGCGCGCATCGAGCGCCCCTTTGAACAGCCCCGGGAACCCCAGCACGTTGTTGATGCCCTTGCCGTCTGCGGCGAACGCGGCGCCGCGCTCGAGCGCGACGATCGGCTCGATCTCGGGGTCGGGATTGGACAGCGCGAGGATCACCTGGTTCGGGCGCACGAGCTCGGGGCGGATGAGGCCCTTCACGCCCGTCGTCGCGACGACGATGTCGCACTCCGCCATGATCTGCTCGAGCGTCGCCGCCCGGCCGCCGAGCGCCGTCAGGCGCTCGAGCGCGGCGGCGTTGCGGTCCGCGCCGAGCAGGCGGCTTACGCCGGACGCGCGCAGCAGGCGCACGATGCCGATGCCCGCCGCGCCGAGGCCGATCTGCCCGATCACGCTGTCCTCGATGCGCCGGCCGACGCGGCGCGCGACGCTGTGCAGGGCGGCGAGGACCACGACCGCGGTGCCGTGCTGGTCGTCGTGCAGCACGGGCTTGCGCAGCCGGCGGCGCAGCTCCGCCTCGATCTCGAAGCACTCCGGTGCGGCGAAGTCCTCGAGCTGGATCGCGCCGAAGGACTTCTCGATGGCGAGGATCGTCGCGACCACCTTCGCCGGTTCCCGGTCCTCGAGCAGGATCGGGACGCCGTTGATGCCGGCGAGCGTCGCGAAGAGCGCCGCCTTGCCCTCCATCACCGGCAGGCCGGCGAGCGGGCCGATGTCGCCGAGCCCGAGCACCGCGGTGCCGTTGGTGATCACCGCCACCGTGTGGCCGAGACTCGTGTAGTCCCAGGCGCGGTCGGGCTGCTCCTTGATCGCGAGGCAGACCCGCGCGACGCCCGGCGTGTAGATGTCGCGCAGCACCTGCTGGGTATTGATCGGCAGGCTCGCCGACATGCGCAGCTTGCCACCGCGGTGCCGGTTGAAGACCCGGTCCGACTTGCCGACGAAGCGCGCGTTCGGCAGCCGCTCGATGCGCTCGTAGAGGCTCTGGTCGGTGCTGTCGTCCATCTCGAGCGTGATTTCCCACAGCGTCCGCCCCTGCTCGCGCTTCAGCGAGTGCAGGTGCTGGATCACGAGCCCGGCGTCGGCGATCACCTGCAGCACGCTCGCGAGCGAGCCGGGCTGGTGCAGCGTCTCCACCATCAGGATCTCGGGGATCTTCATCGTTCGCGCTCCGTCCGAAAGCGCCGGGCCGCCTCCTCGAAGACTATCGCATGCAGCGTGGCGGTGCGGAGAGTGCTTGCCGCATAGCCGCCGCCGAGCACGATCGCGACCGGGCAGCCGGCGTCGCGCAGCACGGCGATCGCGTGCCGCTCGCGCTCGCGCAGCCCCGCCTCGGTGAGCGCGAGCCGCCCGTAGCGGTCGCCGGCCACGACGTCGACGCCCGCCAGCAGGAACGCGATCTCCGGCCGGGCGGCCTCGATCGCCGCGGCGAGCGCGGACGCGAGCGCCGCGAGGTAGGCCTCGTCGCCGGTGCCGTCGGCGAGCTCCACGTCGCGGGTCGAGCGTTCCTTGCGGACCGGGTAGTTGCGCTCGCCGTGCAGCGACAGCGTGTAGACGTCCGGATCGCCGGCGAAGATCGCCGCCGTGCCATTGCCCTGGTGAACGTCGAGGTCGACGACCAGCGCGCGCGCGATGCAGCCATCCGCGCGCAGCCGCCGGATCGCGATCGCGACGTCGTTCAGCACGCAGAAGCCCTCGCCGCGGTCCGCGAACGCGTGGTGCGTTCCACCCGCGAGGTTGCCGGCGAGGCCGTCGGCGAGCGCGGCCCGTCCCGCGAGCCAGGTGCCGTGCACGGCGAGGCGCGAGCGCCGCCACAGGCGCGGGGTGAAAGGCACGCCCAGCCGGCGCCGCTCGGCGGCGCTCAGCAGGTCGCCCTCGAGCCGTGCGAGGTAGTCCGGGGAGTGGACCCGCGCCAGCATCTCGACCGAGGCCTCCGCCGGCTCCATCACGTCGGCCAGGGCGATGACCCCGCGGTCGAGCAGTTGCGCGTGCAGCAGCGGATACTTGCCCATCGGGTAGGGATGCGTGGGCGGCAGGTCGACGCGGTAGTCCGGATGAAAGCTCACACGCATGCGGTGTCGGGTCTCGGTGGGGCGCCGGCGGGCGGGCGGCCGATGCTCGCCGCGCCGCGCCGGGCCGGTCAAGGGCCCGGCGCGGCGGGGGCGCCCAGCCGCTGCGGTCGCCCGCCGTTGTCGCCCGATTTGGATTGGCGTAACCTCGCGGGCCCGCGTGCGCCCATGCGGGCGTTCGTACCGTATTGCCGTGGAGGCCCCCCATGACGCTCACGCCGACTCTCAAGTTCCGGACCGCCCGATTCCTCGCGGTCTTCGTCGCCGGCCTCGCGCTCGCCGCCTGCGCCGGCCAGATGGAGCCCGCCAAGAAGCTGCTGGGCGACGTCGAGGCCGCGGTCACCGCCGCCGGCGCCGACGCGCAGCAGTACATCCCGGACCAGGTCGCCTCGGTCAACCAGAAGCTCGCCGACCTCAAGGCGGCGTTCGACAAGCAGGACTACAAGACCGTGATCACGGGCGCGCCGGCGCTGCTGACCGAGGCCAAGGGCCTCGCCGACGCCGCCGCCGCCAAGAAGAAGGAAGTGCTCGAGGCGCTCGGCGCCCAGTGGACGCAGCTCGCCACCGAGCTGCCGCAGTCGGTATCGGCCGTCGAGGCCAAGCTCGCCACGCTCGCCAAGACCAAGAAGCTGCCGGCGGGCGTCAGCAAGGACGGCGTCGAGTCGGCGAAGGCCGGGCTCGCCGAGGCCAAGACCTCCTGGGACGAGGCCAAGGCGTCGTTCGGCAGCGGCAACGTGCAGGCCGCGCTCGACAAGGCGAAGGGCGTCAAGGCCAAGCTCGAGGAGGCCTCCGCGAAGGTCGGGCTCTCCGCGGCGAAGCCGGCCGCCTGACCGGTCACTCGAGCGATTCCGACTGAAGACCCCGAGGCCGCGCATCGTCAGGTACGGTGCGCGGCCTTTTCCATTCCGCCGGGCGTTGCCGACGCCCGCTGCGCCAGGAGTGCCCGATGGCCGCGTCGCCCAGCAAAGAACCCAAGACCACCAAGTACACGAGCTCGCTTGATCCCATGGACCTCTACGACGTCCGCTCGCTGCTGAGCGACGAGGAGCGGATGGTCCAGGACGCGGTCGGCCGGCTGGTCGACGACAAGGTGCTGCCCGTGATCCAGCAGCACTTCGAGAACCACACGTTCCCGCGCGACCTCGTCCCCGAACTCGCGGCCCTCGGCCTCCTCGGCTCGTCGCTCGAGGGCTACGGCTGCGCGGGCATGAACGCCGTCTCCTACGGCCTCATCTGCCAGGAGCTGGAGCGCGGCGACGCGGGCGTGCGCAGCTTCGTCTCGGTGCAGAGCTCGCTGTGCATGTACCCGATCTACAGCTACGGCAGCGAGGAGCAGAAGCAGAAGTACCTGCCGCGCATGGCCAGGGGCGAGCTGATCGGTTGCTTCGGGCTCACCGAGCCGCACGGCGGCTCGGACCCCGGCAACATGAAGACCCACGCCAAGCGCCGCGGCGAGGACTGGGTCATCAACGGCGCCAAAATGTGGATCACGAACGGCGCGATCGCGGACCTGTGCGTGCTGTGGGCGATGACCGACGAGGGCATCCGCGGCTTCATCGTCGAGAAGGGCACGCCGGGCTTCACCGCGCCGGAGATCAAGCACAAGTTCTCGCTCCGCGCCTCGGTGACGAGTGCGCTCTTCTTCGACAACGTCGTGGTGCCGGAGGCGAACGTGCTGCCGGGTGTCGTCGGCCTGAAGGGCCCGCTGTCGTGCCTGACGCAGGCGCGCTACGGCATCACCTGGGGCGTCATCGGCGCCGCCCAGGCCTGCCTCAAGCAGCTGATCGAGTACACCAAGGACCGCGAGCTGTTCGGTCGCGTCCTGGCGGCGAACCAGGCGATCCAGATCCGCCTCGCGGAGATGAGCCGCAAGATCACGCTCGCCCAACTCATGTCGCTGCAGCTCGGGCGGCTCAAGGACGCCGGCAGAATGACGCCGGCGCAGGTCTCGCTCGCGAAGTGGAACAACGCGCGCGCCGCGATCGAGATCGCGCGCGACGCGCGCGACATGCTGGGAGGCGCCGGCATCAGCGCCGAGTACGTGCCGATCCGGCACATGCTGAACCTCGAGAGCGTGATCACCTACGAGGGCACCGAGACCGTCCACCAGCTGACGATTGGCCGCGAGCTGACCGGAATCAACGCCTTCTAGTCGCCGGGGCCGCGGGCTTCCCTGCCCGCGGCCCAGCCGCATCCGGACCTGCCGCTCACTCCGGCCTGCAGCGAGAGGCCGTAGAGCTCGCGCTGGATCACGCGGATCTCGCGCCCGCCCTCGGTGAACTTGAGTGCGGTGTTGGTGGGGTTCTCGAGGTCTGGATACACCGACCGCGGCTCGGCGAGCGGGTACTGCGCGCCGAAGTCGACCGACAGCCGGTCCTGCGTCCACTGGTCCATCGATGTCGACGGCAGCCGCGAGCGGCGCGTCAGCGAGGTGTTGCCGTTCGCGTCCACGACCGGGGCGTCGTGGCGGGATTCGACCCAGGTCCAGTTGGCTGCGGCGCCGAGCGCGCCCGGCAGGTCGTCGCGGAGCTTCTTCAGCAGATTGGCCTCGAGGCCATAGCCCTTGGCGCCGTCGCCTCGAGCGTCGGGGCGCGCAAATTGACGGTTGCGGAGTTGTGAACCCGCACGGCGGTTCGCGCCGCACCGGACCCGTCGCGCGCGCGTCCTGGCCGTCGGGCGTTCGCCGCGTCCGGCTCCCGACCGGGTCGTTTCAGCCGTGTGACCTGCACGCGCGCCGACGGTGCCGGTTGCCGCTCCGACCCGCCCGGCCGCCCGCCGCAGGCGGCAACGAACTTCTATAAGATATCGGCCCTCGCCGCTCAGGCCGGTCCCGTGAGGAGAGCCGCAATGCTCAGCACCGCATTACACGTCGCCGCCCGCCGCTCGCTCGCGATCGCCGCGGTCGCGGCCGCACTGCTGCCGGCCGCAGCCGCGACCGCCGCGGAGCCTGCGACGTACGCGGTCGTCGACCGCTGGAAGCTCGGCGGGAGCGGCGGCTGGGATTACCTGACAGTCGACGCGCCGCGCCACCGCCTGTTCATCACGCGCGGCGACCGTGTCGAGGTCGTCGACGTCGGCTCAGGCAAGGTCGCGGGCTCGATCGCCGCCGTGAGCGGCGCGCACGGCGTCGCGCTCGCCCCCGACATGAAGCGCGGTTACGTCAGCAACGGCCGCGGCAATTCGGTCACCGAGTTCGACTACGACACTCTCGCCGTGCTGCGCACCGTGCCGGTGCCGGGCACGAACCCCGACGCGATCCTCTACGAGCCGACGGCCAAGCGCCTCTACACGTTCAACGGCAAGAGCAACGACGTCACGGTATTCGATGCCGCGGCCCTCACGGTGGTCGCGAGGATCGCCGTGCCGGGCAAGCCGGAGTTCGCGCAGGCGGACGGCAAGGGCCACGTCTACCTCAACATCGAGACCGAGCCGGGGCAGATGGTCCGCATCGACACGACGAAGCTCGTCGTCGACGCGACCTGGCCGCTCACCGGCTGCAACAGCCCGAGCGGACTCGCCATCGACCGCGCGCACGGCCGGCTGTTCTCGGTCTGCGACGACAAGGTCATGGCGGTCACCGACGCCGCGACCGGCAAGGCGGTCGCGCGCGTGACGATCGGCAACGGCCCGGACGCCGCCGAGTTCGACGCCGAGCACGGCCTCGTGTTCAGCTCCAACGGCCAGGACGGCACGCTGTCGGTCGTGCGGCAGGGCTCGCCGGACAAGTACAGCGTCGTGGCCACGGTGGCGACGCAGAAAGGTGCCCGGACGATGGCGTTCGACCCGACGTCGCGCCGCGTCTACCTCGTGACCGCCGAGTTCGGTCCGCCGCCGGCACCGACCGCGGAGGCGCCGCGGCCACGACCGCCGATGATCCCCGACACCTTCACCGTGCTGGTGGCCGCGCCGCGCTGAGGCGTCGCGGCGTCACGCGCTGGTGGCATCCGGCGGCGCCGGGGGTGGCAGAACCACGCGCGCGACGATTCCGGTGCGGTCGCTGCGGTTGGCGAGCGTGACGCGACCGCCGAGCCGCTCGGCGACCGCGCGCGCCGTCGCGAGCCCGAGCCCGCTGCCGCCGTCGTGCGCCGACGGCGCGCGGTAGAAGCGCTCGAACACGCGCGCGATCTCCTCGGGTGGCAGGCCCGGGCCTTCGTCGATGATCTCGAGCACGAGCTCGCCGGCCTCGCGCGTGGCGCGCAGGCGAACCAGCCCGCCGCGCGGCGTGTGCCAGAGTGCGTTCTCGAGCAGGTTGCCGACGACAAGCAGCAGCTGGCCGAGGTCGCCGGGCGCGTCGCCGTCGGCGTCGGGCTCGAGCTCGATCCGCACGCCGCGTGCGGCCGCCATCGTCCCATAGAGACCCGCGATCTCCTCGACGACGACGTCGACCGGCGTGCGCCCGAGTGCACGGCGCCCCTGGCCGTCGGCCGCGAGCGCGAGCAGGTGGTTCGCGAGCCGGACGATGCGGCTGATCCCGGCGCGCAGCTCACCGAGGCGCGCGTCGCGCTCGGCCGGATCGCGGCAGCCGTCGAGCACGTCGGCCTGCAGCTGCAGCGCGGCGATCGGGGTCCGCAGCGCGTGCGCCGCGTCGCCGACGAAGCGGCGTTCGTGCTCGAGCGACTCGCGCAGCCGCGCGATCAGGCGGTTCATCGCATCGATCAGCGGCCTCAAGTCCTCCGGTTGCGAGGCGAGCGGCAACGGTTCGAGGGCGAGCGGCGAGCGCTCCGCGATCGTGTGAATCGTGGCCTCGAGCGGCACCAGCGCGCGCCGGATCACGAGGCCGATCACGAGCGCGAGCACCGGAATCAGCACGACGACCGGCAGGAGCGCCGCCAGCGCCCCGCCGATGGCCGCCTCGCGACGCACCTGCACCGCCTGCGCGACCGCGACGGTCCGCGCGCCGGTGTCGAGCCCGTAGACGCGGTAGCGCGTGCCGCCGATCTGGCGCTCGCTGAAGCCGGGCGCCGGCGTCGGCAGCGGCACCGTCGTGTCGGTGCTGTAGCGCACCGCCCCCGCCTCGTCGCGCACCGTCACGAGCAGGTCGCTCTCCGGGTCGCGCGCCGCGTTGGCGCCGTCGCCGGTGGTCGGCACGGTCGGGTCGATCTTGCGCGCGGCGACCAGGCGCGCGACCTGCAGCATCTGGTAGTCGAGCAACGACTGCGTCTCGCTCTCGGCCCGCAGGTAGACGAACGCCGCCGACCCGGAACCGACCACGCCGAGCGCGATCCACAGCCACAGCGTCAGGCGCGCGCGCAGCGTCGTCACGGCGGCGCGCCGATGCGCCAGCCCACGCCGCGCACGTTGTCGATGACCGCCGCGCCGAGCTTGCGGCGCAGCGTGTGGATGATGACCTCGATGACGTTGCTCTCGATCGCCTCGCTCCAGCCGTAGAGGCTCTGCTCGAGCTGGGTCCGCGAGTGGACCGCGCCGGGGCGGGCGAGCAGGACGCGCAGCAGCGCGAACTCCCGCGGTGTGACCGCGACCGGTGCGCCGTGCAGCCGGACCTCGTGGCGCACCGGGTCGAGCACGAGCTCGCCGTGCACCATCTCGGCGCTGGCACGGGCCTCCTGGCGCCGCAGCAGGCTGCGGATGCGCGCCTTCACCTCGGCGAGCGCGAACGGCTTGACGAGGTAGTCGTCCGCGCCGGCGTCGAGACCCTCGACGCGGTCCTGAAGCGTGTCGCGGGCGGTGATCATCAGAACCGGCACGAGGCTCCGGCTCGCGCGCAGCTCCTTCAGTACGGCCATGCCGTCCTGGCGCGGCAGGCCCCAGTCGAGCAGCACCAGCGCGAAGTTGGCGGACGGGTCCGCAAGCGCCGCACTCGCCGCGATCCCGTCCCGGACCCAGTCGACGTGGTAGCCGTCGTCCCCGAGGCCCCGGACCAGGCTGTCCCCGATCATCCGGTCGTCTTCCACCAGCAGCAATCGCATGTCGCTCCCGCCCTCGGTGGCCCCGGAGGATGGTCCCAGCGCCGACTTACCGCGGACTTAGGACGCGGCTGGCGCCGGGCGAACCTGGGCCGTCAGAATACCGCCTCGCGCCCACCCCGGGCGCGCCAGGAGCGAGCCCCATGAGAGACGTCCGCGAACCCCGCCTCAGCACCGTCGCGGTCACCGACCTCTACCCGACCCAGATGACGGTCGGCATGCGCGAGGTGCGCGAGAAGCGCAAGCACTGGCGGGCCTCCGGGCACAAGGCCAAATTCCTGGGCGGCCACCTGATCCCGGTGATCGCGGGCCCGAAGGGGCGCCATTACCTGATCGACCACCACCACCTCGCGCGCGCGCTGCACGACGAGGGGGTCAAGCAGGTGGCGATCACGGTCGTCGCGGACCTGCAGAAGCTCGACAAGGAATCCTTCTGGACGTACCTCGACAACCGCGGCTGGATGCACCCGTACGACGATCGCGGACGGCGCCGCAGCCACCGGGACCTGCCGCGCCGGATCGGCGAACTCCTCGACGATCCCTACCGGAGCCTCGCGGGCGAGCTCAGACGCGCGGGCGGCTTCGCCAAGGACACGACGCCCTTCAGCGAGTTCCTGTGGGCCGATTTCCTGCGCCGACGCATCAAGCGCTCGCGGGTCGAGGCGAGCTTCACTGCCGCGGTCGAGCAGGCGCTGCGCTTCGCGAAGAGCGAGGACGCCGACTACCTCCCCGGCTGGTGCGGTGCGGTGCCGCGCGATCCGACCGAGCGCGCCGCCGGACGGGGCACCTCGCTCTGATCCGCGGGTGGGCGCCGCGACCGGGGCGGCAAAGGCGTCGCCCTCGGCCGCGCCGGGGCCGCGCCTCAATGCTCGGCGCGGGCATCGCGGGCATTGCGCCGGGCAAGCGCCCGTCGGGGCTCGGGGCCGCGCAGCCTGAGACGCCGAGCGGCGCGGCGGGCCCCGGT
>JBBINS010000025.1:0-23652 GCA_037443765.1 Gammaproteobacteria bacterium | reverse complement strand
CCGGCTCCGCCTCTCCAACCTCGCCTACGTGACCAGCTCGCGGGCGGCCGCGACAGCGCGGCGCTCGCGGCGCGCGCCGCGGCGATGCTGCCTCCGCTGACGGCACACGCCGACGGCTTCAGCGCTGCGGAGATCGACGGCTGGTCACACGGCGATCGCGCCCGCGGCGACAGCGTGCACCTGCTCGTCATGGATCTGCACAAGGCCCTGAACCGTCTGCAGCGCTCGGTGGCGACGGAGGTGCTCGACGGCGCGAGCGTCTACGACCTGAAGCCAGCCGATCGCGAGCGCGTCGAGGCATTCATGCGCGGCGTCAACCGCACGAGCCGGCTGCGCCTCGATCATCCAGGCCTCGGCACCACCGCGACGCACAGCCGCGGGCGCCTCGTGATCCAGAACGACATCGGCACGACCGATGCGCACGTGCTGGTCGTACACGTCACCGCGGACGCCGTCGACGTCACCTACACCGACGTGCACCTGCAGCGGCTGCTGTTCTTCCAGGCGCTGTTCGCGGCGTACCGGCTCGACTGGCAAGACACGAGACTCGTGCAGGACCGCCAGATGGAGGACGGGCTCTATCACGTAACGGTCGGTCGCTACGCGAGCGCGGACCCGGCGCGGATCGCATCGTTCCTCGAGTTCCTTGGCAGCCGCCTCGTGTTCCTGATCGACTGGAACCGCGCGCGCAAGCAACTGCGCATGCTGATCGGCAGGAAGGAAGCCCGGCGGCTGCTCGAATGGGCAGCCGAGCACGACCTCGGCCACATGGCTTTCCTGCGGCTCGGCGGAGCGCGCGCGGTCTTCGACGCACTGGACTTCGCGGCGCGCGGCCACGGCCACTTCGGGCAGACGCTCGAGGACGCCCTCGGCCCGGAGCGCGCCGAGCGCTTCTTGCAGTTCGTCTTCAGGAGCGCCGCGGCCGAGCGGCTCGCGGGGCGCAGCGACTCGCTCGTGCACGACGAGCTGCGCGCGGAGCTGCTGCGGCAGCTGCGCGGGTCGAGCCAGAGCGTGCTGGACCTCGTCTGCGAGCACGCCGGGCTGGTCGTGGAGATCGCGTGCGCGGTGCAGGAGGCGCTCACCGGCCTCGGCCGCGGCGACGGCCAGGCGGCGGCCGAGCGGCTCGCGGCGCGCTGCAAGGTGTGGGAGTCGGACGCCGACCGCCTCGTCAACGACGTGCGCGACGCGGCCCGCACCGCGGCCGAGGCGGCCTACCTGCAGGAGCTCGTGCAGCGCGCCGACGACGTGGCGGACGACCTCGAGGAGACGGCATTCCTGGTCACGCTGCTCCGCCGCGCGGGAGTCGGTCCCGTGCTGCTCGAGGCACTCGTGACGCTCGCGTCGCGGCTGGTCGCCGGCAGCCAGGAGTTCGTCAAGGCACTCGAGGCGGTGCGGAGCCTGGGCCCGGCGGCGGCGCGCGAGGACCTGCGCGACTTCCTCGAGGCGATCCACCGCATCGGCCGCATCGAGCACGAGACGGACGAGTTGAAACGCCGCGTCGCGGCGGTCCTGGCCGACGGCGGCGCGAGCGCGCGCGAGATCCATCTCGCCGCGGAGAGCGCCGCAGAGCTCGAGCTGGCAGGGGACCACCTGCAACATGCGGCGCTGCTGCTGCGCGACCGCGTGCTGTCGCAACTGGCACCGCACTGAGCAGCCGGTCCATGAACGAAGCCACTCGACGCGTGTCCCTGATTGCGTGCGGCCCGAACGACGCGCCGCGTGCCCCGCTCGACGAGCTCGGATTCAAGGCGTTCAACCTGGCCCGGCTCGCGCGCCTCGGCGTTTCGGTGCCGCCCGCATTCGTGCTCGGCACCGGCTGGTGCCGCGCGTACCAGGCCGCGGGCGGGTCGCTGCCAAAGGACACGGCGGCCGAGCTCGTCGCGGCCCTGCACCACGTGGAGGCAGCGAGCGGCCTCGGCTTCGGCAGCACGCGGCGGCCGCTCCTGGTCGCGGTGCGGTCCGGTGCGGCCGTGTCCATGCCGGGCATGATGGAGACAGTGCTCAACGTCGGCCTCACCGAGGCGACCATGCCGGGGCTCCTCAGGCTGACCGGCAGTCCGCACCTCGTCTGGGATTCGTACCGCCGGCTGGTCGAGTCGTACGCCGAGATCGTGGCCGGGTTGCCCGCCGAGCCGTTCGCCGCCGCCCGCCGCGAAGCGATCGCGAGCGCCGGCGTCACGACCGTCACGCAGCTCGACTTCCGCGAGCTGCGCTCGCTGGCTCGTCGCCAGCTGGACCTGTATGCGGCCGCCGCGGATCAGCCGTTCCCGCAGACGCCGCTCGCGCAGCTCGAGGCGGCGGTCGCCGCGGTGCTGCACTCGTGGGACCGGCCGAAAGCCCGCTGGTACCGCGCCGCGCACCACATCGACGACGGGCTGGGAACCGCCGTCACCGTGCAGCGCATGGTATTCGGCAACGCCGGGGCGACGTCCGGCGCTGGCGTCGGCTTCACGCGCGATCCCGCCACGGGCGCCGCCCGGCTGTACGTCGACTACGCGGCGAACGCGCAGGGCGAGGACGTCGTCGGCGGACGTACCGGGCTCGAGGGCGGGACGGGCGCCGAGCGCCTCGCGGACCCCGTCCGCGAGGCGCTCGGCGAACTCGCGCAGCTGCTCGAACGCGAGTTCGGCGACGCGCAGGAGTTCGAGTTCACGGTCGAGAACGGCGAGCTGTTCGTGCTGCAGACGCGCGAGGCGAAGCGCACGCCGCAGGCCGCGCTCGCGATCGCGGTGGCGCTGGCCGAGTCCGGGCTCGTGTCGGCGGCCGAGGCGTGCGCGCGGGTCGCGGCGCTCGACCCGGAACGGCTGGCGACCGCCGAGCTCGAGGGCGCTGCCGGCACGCAGCCGCTCGGGCGCGGCGTCGGCGCGAGCATCGGCGTCGCCTCGGGCATCGCGGTGTTCGACCCCGCGCGGGCGATCGAACGTGCCCGCGGCGGCGAGGCGGTGATCCTGCTACGCGAGGACATCGCGACCAGCGACATCGCGGCGCTCGAGGCCGCCGCTGGCCTCGTCGCGGCGCGCGGCGCGCGCACCTCGCACGCAGCGGTGGTCGCGCGCCAGCTTGGCAAGGCCTGCATCGTCGGCTGCGCGAGCCTCGAGATCGACGCCGACCGCCGCATCGGTCGCCTTGGTGCGCGACGGCTCGCCGAGGGTGAGCCGCTGACGATCGACGCGGGCTCCGGCCACGTCTACGCCGGTACGCTGCCCGTGGTGCGACGGCGTCCCGACGAGCTCCTGGCACGGCTCGCGGCGCTCGGCGGCTGAGTGCCCGGCCGGCGCGGCCGCGGCCGTCCGGGTGGGATTCGCCCGTCTGCCGATCCTCAAGGCGCCGTGCCGCGACTTGCCCGGCGGGCGCCCGGCTTATTTCGGCTGGCCCGTCGGACCGCCGACGGCGCTGTCGTAGTTGCTGCGCAGGTAGTCCGCGATCAGCTGGGCGACACGTCGAAGCATGTCGTTGTCCTGCGCGCCGACGGTCCAGGCGCCACTCATCGCCGCGGCCCGTTGGTAGAACATCGGCTCGGCGACCACGACGTTCCCAGGCTGCTCCGTGAAGCGCACGTGCATCGTCACGTACGAGTCTCCGGCCATCGCCCCGGCCCAGAAGCGCGTCGCACCGCCCACCTTCTTGATGACGTCGATGCGCGGCGCGATGACCAGGCGGGGGCGATCCTCGGCAGGCGGCTTCTTGTTCCAGTCGGCAACGATCGGAGCGACCAGCGCGTCGACGTGCTCCTGGATCTTGGCGGCCGCCTTGTCCTTGCCCTTCTGCGCCGCTTCGGTCTTGTCGAGTTCGATGGGCAGGAGCTCGAACGAGCTGTACCCGGACAAGGGCCTGGTCGGCGGCGGATTGGTCAGCTGCGCGGCGGCGATACTGCTGACGCCGATGAGCCCGAAGAGAAGCCAGGTGCAACGCACGCGCTTGTTCATGTCGAGCCTCCCGCGTCGGATCGCGTTCGACGCGGAATTGTCCGCGGCCCCGGCCGGCCGCGCCACTGCCGGTTCATGTCGGTGGCGCTGCGTATTTCAGCGCAAGAGCGACGCGCCGACGAGGGCGATGCAGCCGAGCGCGTGGATCGCGAGCGTCAGCTCGATGCTCTTCTTGAGCCCGTCGCGGCGGGCGGGATCCAGCGAGATGCCGCGCGACGCCTGGAAGCCGGCGGCCGCCAGCAGCAGCGAAGCGACGATCGCCCAGCGCGGCAGGTCGTGGCGCACGAACAGCTCCACCCCCGCGGCGAGCGCGACCACGGTCAGGAACTGGTAGAGGATGCGCGTACCGCCGGTGCCGAGGCGCACCGCCAGCGTGCGCTTGCCGGCGGTCGCGTCCGCTGCCGAGTCCGGTACTTCGTTGATCAGCAGGATCAGGCCGACCCAGACGCTGACGATCACGGCGAGCAGCCACGCACCCGGGTCGACCCGGCCCGACTGCAGCCAGACCGCGCCTGCGACCGGCAGCGCGCCGAGTCCGATCGCGCAGGCGACTTCGCCCGATCCGCGGCCGGAGAGCTGCACTCCGGGCTTCGAGTAGAAGTAGCCGAGCGCGAGCCCGAGGACGCCGAGCACCACCACACCCGGGCCGCGCAGGTACGCGAGCGTGAGCCCCGCCGCGAGCGCGGCCGCCGCGAGACCGTACGCGAAACGCAGCGTCGTCGCGCGCGTCATGATGCCGTTCTGGATGAACCGCGAGCCACCGGTGTAGGGATAGATGCGCAGCACGTTGGCCGGGTCCGTGCCGTTCAGGTCGTCGCCGAAGTCGTTGTAAACGTTGGTCGCGGCATGCGCGAGGACCGTCGCGAGCACCGCGAGCGCGAACCACAGTCCGTTGAAGGCGTGGTGCGCCGCGCCGGCCCATGCGGTACCGACCAGCACCGGCAACACCGACGCCGTGAAGAACTTGGGTCGCGTCGCGAGGAACGCGCGCTTGAGCGCTGGGCCAAAGCCGGTCCCGCCGAGTGCCGCGACCGAGGGTTCGCCCGCGGGCTGCGTGATTCGATCCATGGATCTGCTCCGTATCTGGCCGGGTCCTCGCGCACCCGGGCGGGGCATGCAGCTTAGCGCACCCCGGGCGGGCTGCACCGCCGCGCCGGATCGGCAGTTTCCGCACTCCGGCGCCCCGGCGGTGGCCCGCTCGGACCGCTCACCGCCGATCGCGCCGGTCGCCTACGGAATTCCCACGATTCGGGCCGCGCCGCGCGACGCGCATCGTGGCCGGTGCGCCCGGCTCGGCGCCGGCGGGCGGAGGGCCCTTGGCCAGCGTGCTCGTCCTCGGAATCGGCAATCCCCTGCTCACCGACGACGGCGCCGGCGTGCACGCGGCATTGCGGCTGGTCGACCGGGCCGCGGGCCGCGACGACGTGACGATCCTCGATGCCGGGACGCTCAGCTTTTCGCTGCTGCCGGCGCTCAAGGACGCCGACGGCCTGATCGCGATCGACGCGACGCGCGACGGCGGTCGCCCGGGCGAGCTGCGGGTGTGCGAGGGCGCGGATTTCGATCGCTTCGTCCGCCGCAACGGCCGCACCGTCAACGAGGTCAGCCTCGCAGACCTCCTTGACCTGGCGCGCCGCTCCGGGCTACTGCCCGAGAACCGGGTGCTGATCGGCGTCGAGCCCGAGACCCTGGACTGGGGCCTCGAGCTGAGCCCGCCGGTCGCCGCCGCCCTCTCGCACTGCGTCGATCTGGCGCTCGAGTTCATCGAGCGCTGGCACCCGTCGCGGGGTGCGGCCGCCCACTGATCCGGTCCCCCCGGCCTCGCTCAGCGCCAGGTCGAGGCGAGGACGTGGTCGCGCGTGATGTGGCCGAGCGTCGCCGTGCCGGCCTGCCGCATGATCTGTGCGAGTTCGCGGTTCAGGATGTCGATGACCGCCTCGACGCCGCTCTGACCGAAGGCGGCGAGCCCCCAGACCTGCGGCCGGCCGATCCCGACCGCGGTCGCGCCGAGGGCGAGCGCCTTGAAAACGTCCGTGCCGCGGCGCACGCCGCCGTCGACCAGCACCGGCACGCGTCCACCGACCGCAGCAGCGATCTCGGGCAGGCAATCGAGCGACGCGCGAAGCGTCTCCTCGTTGCGGCCGCCATGGTTCGAGACGATGACGCCGTCGATGCCATGGGCCACGGCGAGCGCGGCGTCCTCGCCGGCGACCACGCCCTTCACGAGCAGCTTGCCGGTGACCAGCGCACGCAGCCGGTCGAGGTAGGCCGGGGTGATGTAAGGGGGCGCGTGCGTCGTCACGTGGGAGACGTCGAGTCCCTTGAACATCGGCGCTCTTCGGATCGGGTCGTGGGAGTTGTTGACGTGGCAGTCGGTGCAGTGGCGGCTGTCGGACAGCATCGCCCGCTTCAGCGTCTCGTTGTTGCGCGTCGGCATGGTATCCACCGTGAGCACGATCGCCGGGCAGCCGGCGCGCTCGGCGCGCCGCACGACCGCCTCCGTCACCGCCCAGTCGTCCGTCGGGTAGAGCTGCTGCCACACCGGCGCACCGCGCGCCTCGGCGACCGGCTCGACGGCCGTCGAGCCGACGCAGGACAGCATCATCAGCACCGAGCGGCTGCGCGCGGCACGCGCGGTGCCGAGCTCGGCGTCCGCATGGAAGGCGCGCTGGCTCGACACGGCGGACAGGTAGACCGGCGTCGTCCAGCTCGCGCCCAGGACGCTGAGCGTCGTGTCGATGTGGCTGACGTCGACGAAGCGCCGCGCGCGGATCTCGTAGTGGGAGAAGGCGTCACGATTGCGGGCCATGGTGCGGTCGTCGTCGGCGCCGGTCGCGATGTAGCCGAAGTGCGCCGGCGGCAGCGCCTCGCGCGCGAGCGCCTCGAACTCCATGACGTTCAGCACCTGGTCGGCGCTCGTGACCGGCGGCGGCGCACGCAGGAACGCGCGCGACGGCGGTTCGGCTTCGGCGCCGAGCGAGCGCCCCGCCACCGCCGGCAGCGAGATGAGTCCGCCCAGCACGGTGCGGCGCGTCACGCGCCTGAATCGCGAGCTGTTCACTGGATTCCCCCTTGTAGGCGCAGTGCCGCGCCTTGCCGGCAGCATAGCGCGGCCCGCGGCACGGGGCCGATGACAATGACGCTGGCGCCGGGCGCGACCGGAAGCTTTCCAGTGCGCAGGGGTCCGAACGGTCCACGTCTGCGAAGACCGGCATTGGAGGCTTCGGACGGACAGCGGCCCGCTCCTGGCGCCGCTTGGATTCCGGCGGCCAGCAGGCCCAATCCGGGGCGTGCACGCGTGTGTTCGAGCGGCTGACGGACTTCAACGACGGATGAGCAGCCTATTCCCTGGAAAGTCCAGGCAGACAACGTGCTTGGCGAAGAAGTTGTAGCCGATGAAGCCGTCGACCCCGGGCGGCAATACCAGGTCGGCCACCTCGAGTTGAAGCGGCCCGAAGTCTGTGCCACCAATGACCAGCCGCTTCGAGAGCAAAGTGTCGTCGGAGGCCTGCCGATGCGCTTCCCGGACGAACCTCGTGCTCAATACCGACGTCGGACTTCCGGTATCCCACCAGACCACCAGACGCCCCAGATCGATGTCCACCTCGGTAGCGGGCTCTCCGTGCCACTGCGGCGCAAATGCCACCACAGAGCCCGTGCAGCCACCCGATCGGTCCGTCGCGAAACCAGGCGGTATCAAGATCATTCTCCGCTGCCGGTAGTCGAGCACGACCTTGTAGCCCTTCAGGAGGGCAGTACCTAGGAAGCCCTGCTGGCCGACCTGAGTGGCTTGGTACGACGCATCGTGCACGTCGAGCTCGCCAACAACGTCGTCAAACACCGCCGCCCCGATCTGAATTCGGTGGATCTTGAATCTCGGGAACTCGATGACATTTCCTTTCGCATCCACTCCCCGAGAAATCTCGCCGGTCGGAATCGCATGGATGCGACTGATCACCGCCTGCGTCAGGCTTACCGTCGCGGGGCTCCCCGAATCAAACTGTAGCGGCACGTCGGTCCCGTCGATTGTCGCTGTGACGACCGGAAAGTTGCCACGCAGCTTCATCGGAACGACTACGGGGCGGTCGGCCGCGACGCCGGCATAAGCGATCAGGAGCAAACCGAGGGCGAACGGCGACCTGCCGTGGGCGCGAGTGGTCATGGTCTTCGCTCTGGGCCAGATCCAGGCGGGCTTCCCGATGGAGCGTCCGAAATACGCCTCATCGGCCGGTGTTTTGGGAACTCGTGGCCGCCGTCGGATCGTAACTGGCCTCGAGCCCGACGAGCGTCGGCATGCCGGTCGCCGCGTTCAGCGCCGTGCGGGCAAGATCCCACCTGATCGCGACGATCTTGCCGTTCAGCAACTGCTCGAGCCGCCGGGACAGTACTTCAAGATCTGGCGGCACGGACTGCCCTTCGTCGTCGACGGGGGGATGCACCTCGATCGTCAACTCGCCGTCGACGTACGCCACCTTCACCGGCTCGCTGAGGATTCGGACCTTCGTACCGACCGACACCATCCGAAAGAGCGCCGCGACGTCCTCGGGATACATCCGAATGCAGCCGTGGGTCACCGCGAGCCCGACGGCGACCGGATTGTTGGTCCCGTGAATCTCGTAGGTGCCGTCGCCGACCGCCAGGCGCAGCTTGAACGCGCCGAGCGGGTTCTTCGGGCCCGGCGGCACGACCACGGGCAGCGGGTCGCCGTTCGCGGCGTGCTCCTTGCGGATCGACTCCGGCGGATACCAGCTCGGGTTGACCTCCTTCGTCATGACCCGCGTCTCGCCGAGCGGCGAACGCCAGTCCATCCGGCCGATGCTCACCGGGTACGTGAAGACTTCGGGCGCGTGGCCGCGCTTTGGCTTCGGATAGAAGTAGAGGCGATGCTCGGGAAGGTTGAGCACGATCCCCTCGCGCGGGCCGGGCGGCAGGATGCGGCGACCGGGCAAGACGACGTCGGTGCCCTCGCCGGGCAACCACATGTCGACTCCGGGATTCGCGCGGAGGATCTCCTCGTACCCGAGGCTGTTCCGGTGCGCGATATCGAGTAGCGTGTCCTCGTAGCGCGTCCGGATGTCGGTGTCGGCTCCAATCACCGGCGAGCCATCCGCCGGGAGCTCATAGACCGTGGCTCCCCAGGCGAGCGAAGAGGTGAACGCGAAAAGCCCGACGCACGCGAATGTCTTCATGGCCGACTCAATTCAGAGCACCTGCCGAGACGGGGCTCGGTCGTGAATGTTTTCGAACCGGCTGGCGCGTCCCGTGCGGACGACGGGACAGGATTGCGGAGGTCCGAACCCGCATCGGCCGTTCGGCCACAGCGTAGCGTTTCCACCGACAAACGTCAGCTTGCGCCCACGAACGTTGCGCTCCCGGTCGACCGATCGAGGCCGGCCGGGGACGGCCTGCGGCCGGGTCGACCCGGGCCACCTTGCCGCGCCGGCCGGAGCTGAGGAAGGTCGCTTGGTGCTCCCGGGACGCCCGGCGCGGGGGCCCGCTGCGTCCCGCGCAACGCGCGGATGGCGGCGTACGATGCGTCGGGCGCCGGCGCCGCGGGCCGGGCGGGTGGTAGGCAACTGGACGAGGACACGAGGATGGCAAAACGTCGTCGACATCCGCCGGGACCGATCGGTACCGACGCGCGCGCACTGGGACTTTACTCGGCGATCACGCGGCGCGACTTCATCGGCTCCACCCTGATCGGTTCCGGCGCGATGCTCCTGGGCGCGGCGGCCCCGGGCTTCGCGCAGAGCCTCGCGTCGGGGTGGAACGGCTATTGCGGCGTCGGCGACTACAGTCGCTCGAACGGAAACATCGCGTCGGTCGTCAATGCCGCCCACGGCGTTCGCGACGGAATCTACGAGGCGAAGATCGCGTCGGCCCGGGAGGTCGACGAGCCTTACGACCTGATCATCGTTGGCGGCGGCTTCGCCGGCTTGATCGCCGCCTACGAGTTCCACAAGGCGCGCCCGAAGGGCCGCTGCCTGGTTCTCGAGAACCATCCGGTGTTCGGCGGCGAAGCCAAGCAGAACCAGATGCGGGTCGACGGCGTCATGCTCACCGGCCCGCAGGGCTCCAACGACGCGGTCGTTCCACGCCCGGACAACACGTACGCCCATGTCGTCGGCCTCTGGGACGAGATCGGGATGCCCCGATCGTACGAATACGTCGATCCCGTTGGCGTCGACGCCGCGGTGAGATTCGCGAGGGACAACTACGAGCCGATGTTCTGGAACGAGGGGGCAAGCTCCCTCGGCTATTACTTCGATCGGCCGTTCGCATCGAAGCGGGCGTGGGTGACCGACCCGTGGTCGGACGACCTGGGGCGCGCCCCGATCTCGGCCGAGGTGCGCCACAACTGGGTGCAATGGAAGAAGCACGCGCCGCTCCTCTCGCGCGGCGACGAAGCGTCGACGGACCGCTGGCTCGACTCGATGTCGTACGGCGATCTGATCGTTCGCGAGCTGGGCTTGTCGCAGGACGTGTTCCGGCTCTCCGACCCGATCGTCGCGACGGGCGACTACGGCGTCAGCTCGGATGCGGTCTCCGCCTACGCCGCCAAGCTCCTCGGCCTTCCCGGGACGGCTGAAAACGACCCGGGCACCGACACGTTCTCCTTTCCCGGCGGCAACGCGGCCACGCTGCGCCACATCGTCAAGGCGCTGCTGCCGGACGCGATCACGGGTTCCCGCTCGTTCGCCGATGTCCTGTTCGCGCCGATCGACTTCGGCGCGCTCGACCGGCCGCAGCACACCCGCATCCGTCTGCAGGCGACCGTGGTGGCCGTACGGCACGACGGGCCGCCGGACGCGTGCGAGCTCGTGAACGTGACGTACGCCACGGATGGCGACCTGTCGCGGGTGCGCGCGAAGGCCGTGATCGTGGCGGCCGGCGGCTGGATCGCGCGCCGGATCGTCCGCGACCTGCCGCCGTCCTATGTCAGCGCCTATGCGCGCTTTCACCACGGGCCCATCCTGGTGGCGAACGTGGCGGTCCGGAACTGGAAGGCCTTTGCCAAGCTCGGCATCTCTGCCGCGCACTGGTTCGACGGCTTCGGCTTCTTCGTGAACCTGCGCCAGCCCATGAAGATCGACGGCGCACCGGTGCCGCTCGATCCGTCGCGACCGGCGATGCTGACGTTCTACGTGGGCTTCCCGCAACCGGGCGTGCCGATCGACCGTCAGACCAGCGAGGCGCGCGCGCTGCTGTTCGGCACCAGCTACGCGGGATTCGAGTTGCAGATTCGCAGGCAGCTGCAGCAGATGTTCGGCAGCGCGGGATTCGACGCGAGGCACGATATCGCCGGGATCGTCTTCAATCGGTGGGGGCACGCCTACATCGCGCCGCAGCCGGGGTTCTATTTTGGAACGTCGGGCGACACGGCGCCGCTCGAGGTCATTCGCCGTCGCTACGGGCGGGTCGCGTTCGGCCACAGTGAGCTGTCCGGGAGACAGAGCTGGGGCCGCGCCGCGCAAGAGTCGCGCCGCGCCCTCCATCAGGTGCTGGAGGTCTTATAGGAACCCGCGGGACGCGCTCCGGACACGGCCGAACGGATGGGCGCGCTCGGACAGGCGCGCCGCTTCGAGAGCGTGGCGGCGGCTGGTTGTGCATCACGACCGACGATCGGTCCTCGTGGGCGGCGACATCGGGAAGCGCCTCTCAAGCGCCCGCCCCCAGTGGGGCGAATCGCCGGCGCACGCCGCACGTTCGCGGCACCGAACGAGGAGCGGAGGCGGCACAAAGGTCGCGGTATTGAGCGTGCACCCCGCCGGGCCGATCCAGTTCTGGCTGGTGCGGAGTTCCCCGGGCTTACGCTTCCCGCCCCGCACGTCGCGCATCAGCGCCGCGTGGATTTCGCGGATCAACCGCACCGACACCGGCGGCTCGGCAAGCCGGGTCAGTCCGTGGTTCATCGCGCGCACGCAGTTGATCACCTCGTCCACGTCGCGCGGCAAGCTCTGTTCGAAAAGCTGCGCCTCGGCGGTGAGGACATCCTGCAAGGAGCTTTGCGTGCCCTCGATCTGGCTCGGGAGCACCGCCTCCTCGCGCACGTACATGAACACGAAGAGGTCGGGGTTCGGCAGGGTGAGGACCGAGCCGTGAAGCCGACCCAGCGACCGGTCGGCAGCGGAGAGCAGGCCCTGCAGCTCGCCGCCAAGCGCGATCGCGGGCTGCGGCGGGAGAGGCGCCGGCATAAACGCCCGGTACCCCGTGGGCTGGGTGATTTAGCGTCCAGCCCGGTTCGCGGCTTCGGCGTCGGTCGCCATCCTCAAGGCTGCCTTTCACATGGGGTCAATATCCCTCCATACGATAGGCTACGTTTTACAAGAAACGAGGACGGTCGCCTTGTTTTAGCTTACACAGGCTCCGCCAGCGATCGACCTCAGGCCATCCCGAAGTAAACGGACGGGAGACGGTCTCCACGATCCCGGCCACGGGGCCCACGCTCGATGCCGGCCTGGGCCGCCCGAAGGACATTTCACTCTGGGATCGTGAGTAAACCTGCCCAACGCATTGAGTAATTCGTCGAGACGTGGCCTGCCACAATCTCCAGCGATTCCCGCGAGACCCTCAGATATGCCCTCATAGGCGGCCCATCGGCGCGCACGCTCGCCGGCGCTCTCTTCGCCAATCAGCACGTTGGCTGAACACCCGACGTTTTGAATCGATCGGCGCGATCTCGGTCTCTCGATCAGCGGGCCCCTGATCCAATAGCCCGGCCGTAATGGCGCCAGATCCGGCCGGTCCTCCCTCTGGCATTGTCCAGATCCGAAGACTCGCCCCTACCGCCGCCTGCACGGCGCGCAGCGCGCGATCGCGGCGGCCGGGGGTTCAGATCTGGGGAACGTCTTTATTCACCGGGTAACGACTGTATTTTCGACGCACAGCGGCGAGCGCACTGCCGCGGTGCTATTCGACCGTGACGCTCTTGGCGAGATTGCGCGGCTGGTCGACGTCGGTGCCGCGCATCGTCGCGACGTGGTACGCGAGCAGCTGCAGCGGGATCGTGTAGACCGCGGGTGCCTGGAAGTAGCTGACGTGCTTCGGCATCGTGATCACGTGCACGCCGTCCGACGAGGCGATGCCGGCCTCGGGGTCCGCGAACACGTAGAGCTCGCCGCCGCGCGCACGGACCTCCTGCAGATTCGACTTCAGCTTCTCGACCAGGTCGTTGTTTGGCGCGACCGTGATCACCGGCATGTCGGCGTCGACGAGCGCCAGCGGTCCGTGCTTCAGCTCGCCCGCCGCGTACGCTTCGGCGTGGATGTAGGAGATCTCCTTGAGCTTCAGCGCGCCTTCCGCCGCGATCGGCGCGAGTGCGCCGCGACCGAGGAACAGGGCGTGGTGCTTGTCGACGAATTTCTCGGCGAGGCGCCGGATGACGGGGTCGAGCGTCAGCGTCTCCTCGATCAGGCGCGGGATCTCGATCAGCCGGCCGACGAGGTTGTGCTCGCGCTCGCGGTCCATCCCGCGGTGCTTGCCGAGCGCGATGACCAGCATGCCGAGCGCCGCGAGCTGCGTCGTGAAGGCCTTCGTCGACGCGACGCCGATCTCCGGACCGGCCCGGGTCAGCATCACGAGCTCGGACTCGCGCACCAGCGACGACTCCGGTACGTTGCAGATCGCGAGCGTCGAGAGGTACCCGACCTGCTTGGCGAGCCTGAGCGCGGCCAGCGTGTCGGCGGTTTCGCCGGACTGCGAGATCGACACGAACAGCGTGTTCTTCGGCACGACCGGATCGCGGTAGCGGAACTCGCTCGCGATGTCGACCCAGCACGGCAGCCGGCAGATCTGCTCGATGAAGTAGCGCGCCACCGAGCCCGCGTGCCAGCTCGTGCCGCAGGCGACGATCTGCACCGCCTCGGTCCGGCGCAGCACGTCCATCGCCGTCGGGCCGAACGCCGCCTCGAGCAGCTTGCCGCCCGCGACGCGCTCCTCGAGCGTCTGCGCGACCGCGCGCGGCTGCTCGTGGATCTCCTTCAGCATGTAGTGCGCGAACTCGCCCTTCTCCACCGCGTCCGCCGACAATTCGCTCTCGCGGACCGGGCGCTCGACCGTGCGGCCCGCGCCGTCGACGATGCGGATGCTCTTGCGGTGGATCGCCGCGACGTCGCCCTCTTCGAGAAACTGGAAGCGCTTGGTGACCGGCAGCAGCGCCGCGACGTCGGAGGCGACGAAGTTCTCGCCGTCGCCGAGGCCGATCACCACCGGACAGCCGGCGCGCGCGAGCACGATCGTGTCCGCGTCCTTCTCGCTCAGGACGGCGAGCGCGTAGGCGCCGTGCAGCTCGCGCACGGTCGCCTGCACGGCGTCGAAGAGGTCCGGCTGGCTCTGGAGGTGGAGGTGCACGCGGTGCGCGATCACCTCGGTGTCGGTCTCGGAGGTGAAGACGTAGCCGCGGGCGACGAGGTCGGCGCGCAGCTCCTCGTGGTTCTCGATGATTCCGTTGTGCACGATCGCAATGCCGTCGCGCGAGATGTGCGGATGCGCGTTCCGCTCGCTCGGCACGCCGTGCGTGGCCCAGCGCGTGTGGGCGATGCCGAGCAGCCCCGCGGTCGGCGAATCGGCGAGCGCCTCGCGCAGGCGCGCGACCTTGCCCACGGTTCTCAGCCGCGCGACGTGGCCGTCGCTCTTCAGCACGGCGACACCCGCCGAGTCGTAGCCGCGGTACTCGAGCCGCTGCAGCCCGTCGATCAGGATCGGGAGCACGTCCCGCTTCGCCACCGCGCCTACGATTCCACACATGGGATCCGCCCTCGTTCCTGAGGCCTGTCGAGCCGTTAATTATGGCCTATTCCGGCCGGCAGAGTTGTGACCGGCTTCGGACTCGGCGGGCGAAACGCCCGTCAATCGTCCTTTTTGGCGTCCGGCAGCCGCGCCTTGGCGACGTGCCGGTCGCGCTCCTCGGCCGAGGCTTTGGCCGGGCGCTGCCAGCCGTCGAGCGCCTGCTGCCGGCTGCGCTCGAGCGTCAGGGTGCCGCGCGGCGCGGGCTTCGTGATCGTCGAGCCGGCGCCGATGGTCGCGTCCCGGCCGACCGTTACCGGCGCGACGAGCATGGTGCCCGAGCCGATGAACGCGCCGTCCTCGATGAACGTCGGCCACTTGTTGGCGCCGTCGTAGTTGCAGGTGATGGTGCCGGCGCCGACGTTGACCCTGCTGCCGATGGTCGCGTCACCGAGGTAGGTGAGGTGGTTGGCCTTGCTGCCCTCGCCGAGCATCGAGTTCTTGAGCTCGACGAAGTTGCCGACGTGCGCGCCCGCCTGCAGGCGGGTGCCAGGCCTCAGCCGGGCGAACGGGCCGACGCTGCAGCGCTCGCCGATCGCCGCGCCGTCGAGCACGCTGTAGGCGTGCAGCACGGTGTCGGCGCCGACGGTCGCGTCGCGCAGCACGCAGCCCGGCCCGACGACGACGCGGTCGCCGAGCTCGACCTCTCCCTCGAGCACGACGTTGGCGTCGATCGAGACGTCGCGCCCGCAGCGGACCGTGCCGCGCACGTCGAGGCGCGCCGGGTCCGCGAGCGTCACGCCCGCCTCGAGCAGCTGGCGCGCCCGCAGGCGCCGGTACTCGGCCTCGAGCTCCGCCAGCTGCGCCTTGTCGTTGACGCCGAGCACCTCCGCGACCGTCGGCGCAACGACCGCCTCGACCTTGAACCCGTCGCGCACCGCGAGCGTGACGACGTCCGTCAGGTAATACTCGCCCTGCGCGTTGTCGTTCCTGAGGCTCGCGAGCCAGCGCTTGAAGGCTGCCGCCGGCGCGGCCATGAGGCCGGTGTTCGACTCGCGGACCGCGAGTTCCTTGCGGGTCGCGTCCTTCTGCTCGACGATCCGGTAGACGTTGCCGGCGTTGTCGCGGAGCACCCGGCCGTAGCCGGTGGGATCGGCGAGCATCACCGACAGCAGCGCGAGCGAACGCTCGCCCGCGCGGGCGATCAGATCCCGGAGCGTCGCCGCCTGGATCAGCGGCACGTCGCCATACAGGACCAGCACCAGGTGGTCGTCGGGAATCGCCGGCATCGCCTGCATCACCGCGTGCCCGGTGCCGTGTTGCTCGGCCTGCAGCGCCCAGCCGAGCTGCTGGTCGGCGAAGGATGCGCGGACGCGCTCGCCGCCGTGGCCGTAGACGACGTGGATCGCGTCGGCGCCGAGCGCGCGGGCGCAGTCGACCACGTGCTGCAGCAGCGGCCTGCCGGCAAGCGGCTGCAGCACCTTCGGCAGGTCGCTTCTCATACGTTTTCCCTGGCCGGCGGCCAGGATCACGATGCTGAGGGGCATGGCGGTACTCGAACGGTGGAAGGCCGTCATTCTCGCACGGCCTTCGGGTGGCCGGGACTTCGGGTATCGTCGTGATCCTCAAGACCCGCGGGTCCCGTCACGAGGCTGAACCCATGCTGAATCCGGCCCTGCGCGGCTTCTGCGCCGCCGCGCTCGCACTGGCGCTTGCCCTGCCCTCGGCCGCCTCGGCCGCCTCGGCCGCCGGCCGCCCCATCACGCACGAGGACGTGTGGCTGATGAAGCGCATCGGCGCACCCGTGCTGAGCCCGGACGGCCGACGCGCGGTGTTCAGCGTCACGGAGCCCGCCTACGACCGCAACGAGCAGATGTCCGGCCTGTGGCTCGTGGCCACCGACGGCAGCGCCGTCCCCCGACGGCTGACGTGGTCCAAGGCGGGCGAGTCCGGCGTCGTGTGGAGCGAGGACGGCACGCGGCTCGCCTTCAGCGCGCGCCGCGAGGGCGACGGCGAAGAGCAGATCTACGTCCTCGACCTCGCGGTTGGCGGCGAGGCGCAGCGCCTGACCAGCATCGCGCTCGGCGCGCGCGCGCCGCGCTTCTCGCCGGACGGCAAGAGCATCGCGTTCGTCGCCGACGTCTGGCCGGGCGCGAAGGACGACGCCGACAACCGCCGGCTCGCCAAGGAACGCGCCGACCGCAAGTACAGCGCCCGCGCCTACGAGGGCTTTCCGATCCGCAACTGGGACAAGTGGCTCGACGAGCGGCAGGCGCACCTGTTCGTGCAGCCGCTCACGCCGGGCGCGGTCGCGCGCGACCTGCTCGCCGGCAGCGCGCTCGTCGCCGGCAGCGGCTACGGCGGCCGCCGAGAGGACGAGGGCGTCGGCCTCGACCCCGCGTGGGCGCCGGACGGCCACGGCCTGGTGTTCGCCGCCAGCGTCGACCGCGACCGCGCGGCGCGCGATTTCACCAGCACGCAGCTCTGGTACGTGTCCGCCGACGGCAGCGAGCCCGTGCGCCTGACGCCGGGCGACGACACCTGGACGACGCCACGTTTCGCGGCGGACGGCCACACGCTGTATGCCGAGCATGCGCGCCGCTCGGGCCACGTCTACGAGAACACCCGGATCGCCGCGCTCGACTTTGCCGGCGGGCACATCGCGCCCGCCGCACCGGCGCAGGACCTGACCGGTGCGGTCGATCGCTCGGTCACGAGCTGGGGCGTGGCGGCGAACGGCGACCTCTACTTCCTCGCCGAGGATGCGGGTCTCGAGAAGGTCTACGTGGCGCCGCACGGCGGGCCGGCGCGGCTGCTGGCGCCGGTGGCCGCGGGCGTCTACACGGGCCTCGCGGTGGCGTCGCGGTCGGCGAAGCCGGTACTCGTCGCGCGCTGGGAGAGTGCGGTGCATCCGCCGGAGGTCGTTCGCGTCCTGGCCGCGGGCGGCCACGCGGCGCTGACCCAGTTCAACACCGCGCGCACCGCGGAGCTCGACCTGCAGCCGCTCGAGCACTTCTGGTTCACGAGCGACCGCGGACGCGCGATCCACAGCATGCTGGTGCGACCCGCGGGATTCGACCCGAAGCGCCGCTACCCGCTGCTGGTCCTGATGCACGGCGGCCCGGCGACGATGTTCCGCGACCAGTTCGTCGTCCGCTGGAACTACCACCTCCTGGCGCGCTCCGGGTACGTGGTCTTGCTGACGGACTACTCCGGTTCGACCGGCTACGGCGAGGCCTTCGCCCAGGCGATCGAGCGCGACCCGCTGAAGGGGCCGGCCGACGAGATCAACGCCGCCGCCGACGAGGCGATCCGCCGCTTCCCGTTCATCGACGGCACGCGGCAGTGCGCCGCCGGCGCGAGCTACGGCGGGCATCTCGCCAACTGGCTGCAGGCGAGCACGACGCGATACCGCTGCCTCGTCAGCCACGCCGGCCTCGTCGATCTCGAGACCCAATGGGGAACGAGCGACGCCGTCTACCACCGGGAAGTCATGATCGGCGGCCCGCCCTGGGCGGGCGATCCGCTGTGGCGCGCGCAGAGCCCGATCACCTACGCCGACAAGTTCCACACGCCCGTGCTGCTGTCCGTCGGCGAGCACGACTTCCGCGTGCCGCTCAACAACACGCTCGAGTATTGGACCGCGCTGCAGCGCCAGCAGGTGCCGAGCCGCCTGCTCGTGTTCCCGGAGGCGAACCACTGGATCCTGCGCGGCGAGGACAGCCGCTACTACTACCGCGAGGTCGCAGCCTGGCTGGACAAGTACCTCGGGCCCGGCGGCTGAGCGCCTGAGCGCCGGGCGGTTCAGGCCGCCGGCGCGGCGGCGGGCACGCGGTACGACAGCCGCGCCAGGAACGCGTCGATCGCGGCCAGACACTCCGGCTCGTCGAGCAGCGGCACGTGGCCGCGGCCCTCGACGGTGAGCCGCTCGAGGTCCGGCTTGTCCCGCTGCATGCGTTCGAAGGTCGCGGCGCTCAGGATGTCCGAGAGCGCGCCGCGAATGGCCAGCGCCGGCACCGCGCGCAGCGTGGCGTACAGCGGCCACAGGTCCGTGGGCGGCGCGGCAGCGGTGGCGGCCCGCATCGCCTCGCCGATGCCCGGATCGGCGTCGAGCACCGGCGCGCCGGTCGCATCCTCGCGATAGTTGCGCCGCGTGATCCGCGCCCAGCGGGCGTCGTCGAGGTTCGGCCATGCCGCGCCGAACACGAGTCGCTGCTGCGCGATCGCCTCGTCCCAGCTGCGGACCGGTGGCAGCTTGCCGGCGTAGCCGCGGATGCGTTCCGCGCCCACCGGGTCGATCTCCGGGCCGATGTCGTTGAGAACGATGCCGGCGGCCGCCGCCGGCGCGACCGATGCGATGATCATCGCGAGCAGGCCGCCGAGCGAGGTGCCGACGATCGCGACGCGCCGCAGGCCGAGGCTGTGCAGGAGCGCGGTCAGGTCCGCGACGTAGGTCGCCGGCTGGTAGTTCTGCCACTTCGGATCGCGCGCCGACAGTCCGCGGCCGCGCAGGTCCGGGCACACGACCCGGTAGCGCGGCGCGAGGTGTGGCGCGAGGTCCTCGAAGTCGCGGCTGTTGCGCGTCAGGCCCGGCAGGCACAGCACGACCGGCGCGCCGGCACCGACGGCGTCGTAGACCCGGGAGTAGAGCTCGAGGCCGTCGGCCGAGGTCCAGCGATGCTCGCGAAAGGCTGCCGTGGTGTTCATCCGAAACTCCCGCCCTCAAGTTCACGCCGCAGTTCCCGCTTCAGCACCTTGCCGTTCGGGTTGCGCGGCAGCGCGTCGCGGCCGACGATCGCGGCGATCCGCTGCTGCCTGCCGACGCGGCCGTTGGTCCATTCCTTGAGCGCCTCGGCATCCAGCGCCTGGCCGGCACGGGCGACGACGACCGCCACCGGCGTCTCGCCCCATTTCGGGCTCGGGACGCCGACGACGGCGACCTCCGCGACGGCGGGGTGCTGGCGCATCACGCTCTCGATGTCGGCAGGATAGATGTTCTGGCCGCCCGACAGAATCATGTCCTTCTTGCGGTCGACCACGTACAGGAACCCGTCGGCGTCGAGGCGGCCGAGGTCGCCGGTGCGCAGCCACTGGCGGCCGTCGGCGTCGACCCAGGTCGCCTCGCGGTTCGCGGCCTCGCGGTTGTGGTACTCGGCCATCACGAGCCGGCCGCGGCCGACGATCTCACCGGTCTCCCCGGCCGGCAATTCGCGATCGTCGTCGCCCACGATGCGGATGTCGGCGCCGAGCACCGGCTTGCCGACGGATTCGAGCTTGTCCTCGAAATCCTCCGGCGCGAGGATCGTGATCAGGCCCTCCGTCAGTCCGTAGAGCTCAATGAGGTGGCAGCCGAACTCGTGCGCGAAGCGGCGCTTGACGTCCGGCGGCAGCGGCGAGCCGCAGCACATCAGCGCCTCGAGCGTGCCGGTGCGCCGTTCCGCCCGGCCGGGCTCCGCGAGCATCCGCTCGAGCTGCACCGGCACGAAGGAGCCGTGAGTGATCCGTTCGGCCTCGATCAGCCGCAACGCGTCGCCGGCGCTGAAGTGTCGCTGCAACACGATCGTCCCGCCGACCAGGATCGTCGCCAGCATCGAGACCCAGCTGATGTTCGAGAACAGGCCGAGCGAGCACAGCGTCCGGCAGCCGCTGCGGTACTTGAGGGCGATCGCGCAGTCGTAGGCCCAGTGAATGCGGCAGGCGTGCGTGTGCACGATGCCCTTCGGCAGCGCGGTTGTACCCGAGCTGTAGATGATGTTGCACTCGTCATCCGGCGCGATCGTGAGCCGCGGCGCGGCGCCATGCTCGCGCGCGAGCAGGTCGCTGAAGTCGTGCCAGCCGGCGCGCGGCCCATCGCAGCCGACGAGGTGCGGCGCCACGAGGGAGCCGGCCGCCCGGAGGCCGTCGATGCGATCGCAGTGAGCGCCGCTCGCGACCACCGCGACGACCGCGGCGTCGACGCACATCGCGGCAACGGCCTCGTCGGTGATCGAGACGTTGAGCGGCACCGCGACCGCGCCGGCGCGGACGATCCCGAACATGGCGACCGCCGTCTCGAAGCGCGTGTCCATCAGCAGCGCGACGCGCTCGCGCGGGCGCACGCCGAGCGCCAGCAGGGCGCGCGCGAAGCGCGAAGTCGCCGCGTCGAACTCGCGCCACGACAGCGCGAGCGAACCGTCGACGAGCGCCTGCCGGGAGCCGTGCCAACGGCCGTTGTGCGCGATCAGATCCGGCAGCAGAGCCACCGGCGCTTGGAACCACGACATGGCGGCCTCGCGAGGCGCGGAACAGGTGACGGGCGATTCGCACGCCCGGCTTGGCGGCGAGCGCGCGGCGCGCCCGCAGGCGCGCCACGCGCGACGTCAGTAGTGGTAGCTGACCGTCGCCATCCAGGTCCGCGGTGGTCCGTAGAAGCCGATCTGGCTGATGCCAGCGGTCAACGACGGCGTCGCCGTACCGCCGAAATCGTAGCCTGCGACGCGGTACAGCCTGTTCGTCAGGTTCTTCCCGTCGATCGACCAGCGCCAGCTCTTGCTCGCAGTCGTGAAGGCGACGCCCGCATCCAGCAGCCCGTAGGCAGGCTGGTCGGTCACGCTCGCTGTCGTGTTCGCGACCTTGATGAAGCTCCGCCAGTCGTAGCCAGCGTGCGCCATGATCGCGCCCGTCGCCACGTCCCAGGTGTAGGCCGCCGTGGCCGCGACGGTCCAGGTCGGCGCGTTGATCGGCCGGTTCTGGTCGGCGACGTTTATCGTCGAGTTGGCGCTGCAGCCGGGCGTCAAGGCCGTGCAGCCGACGATGTAGTCCTGGTAGTAGGAGTCGAGGTAGCCGACGTTCAGCCCGAACGCCAGCGAACGGGACGCCTTCCACTGCGACTCAATCTCGACACCGCGGTTCATCTGCTTGCCGGCGTTGAGGACCGCGGTGACGTTCTGCGCTCCGACGAATTGCTGCACCCCGATCTGCGCGTTCTTGTACGGGTCGTAGAACACCGTGACGTTGAGGAGCAGCGTGTTGCCGAGCAGCGTCGACTTGATGCCGGCTTCGTAGTTGTCGGCAGTCTCCGAGTCGTAGCCGTTCTGAGTCTGCGGGTAAACGGCGGCGTTACCACGCATGTCGAAGCCGCCGCTCTTGAAGCCCTTGCTATAGGACACGTACGTCATCACCCGGTCGGTCAGGTGGAAGTCGACGCCGAGGCGTGGCGAGACGTTCGAGAACGTGCGCGCCCCGGTGTAGTCGGTCAACACGGACGCTGCCGGCGTCGGGAACGGGAACAGGTACGCCGGCGGATGGGCGGGATCGAAGAAGCCCTGATTCGGAGGCAGCACGCCCGCGTACTGCGCCTGATAGACCGGCGCGACCTTCTTGTCCTGGTTCCAGCGCACGCCGGCATCGAGGTTGAAGCGGTCCGTGAGCTTCCAGGCCGTATCGGCGTAGACGGCCGTGCTCTTGGTGTTGACGCAGCCGTCGACGATCGACGTCAGCGGCAGGGACAGGTAGTCGAGCACGCCGAGCGACGCGTTGTACGCGCCGCAGGCCGTGCTGTCCATATAGAACACACCGCCGACGGCCTTGACCACGCTGTTCGTGAACGTCAGCTGCGCCTCGCCTGATCCCTGGTGCTCCCTGTACTGCGCCGGCACCTGGAAGATGTTGGTGTTGAGCTCGGCGAAGTCGATGAACTGGCGGCCGTGACCTTCGCGGTAGGAGCCGACCATCTTGAGGTCGAGCCCCTCGGCCAGGCCCTGCGTGAACGTGGCCGACAGTCCGCTGCGGTAGAAGAAGTCCCTGTCGACCGGCATGTCGGTGCGTGTGTCGAACGGATTGCCGAGCGGGGCGACCGGCACGAGTGCCAGCGTCGGCCCGTACAGGTACCCGTTGTTGAGCCGCTCGCCGCCGGCGGCGTTCGAGTTGTCCTGCGTCGTGTCGCCCACGATCTTGAGCTTCGAGCTCGCGCCCCACGTGAAGGTCAGGTTCGCACGAGCGACGACTACGTCCTTGTTCGACACGTCCTCACCGACGTGGTTGTAGGGGCTCGGCGTCGTGCCGTCCTGGGCGGCGACGTGGCCGAAGCCGCCGCGCTGCAGGTCGGCGAGCGCGATCCCGAAATAGACGTGGTCGGCGACCAGCGGAGTCGAGAAGCTGAGCTTGCCGTCCGCCTCGCCGTAACTGCCGCCGGTCAGCGAGACGTTCAGGCTCTCGGGTCCCGCGATGTCCTTCGTCACGTACTTGATCGCGCCGGCGATCGTGTTCTTGCCGTACAGCGTGCCCTGCGGCCCGCGCAGTACTTCCAGCCGGTCGACGTCGAGGACGTCCAACAGGGCGCCCTGCGGCCGGGCCATGTAGACGTCGTCGACGTAGACGCCGACGCCCGGCTCGAAGCCCCACAGCGGGTCGCTCTGGCCGACGCCGCGGATGTAGACGTTGATCGTCTGGCTCGTGGCGCGGTCGTTCGAAATCTTGAAATTCGGCACCATGCCGCTGAGGTCGGCGAGGGACGAGATCGCCCGCTCTTCGATGGTATCGGCGCTGATCGCGGTGACGGCGACCGGCACGTTCTGCAGGTTCTCCGAGCGGCGCCGCGCGGTGACGACGACCTCGCCGAGTTGCGTAGTGTCCCCGGAAGCGCTCGGCGCCGACGCGCTCTGGGCGTAGCTGGTGCTCAACGGCGCGGCGGCCGCCAGGCCGAGGACCGCGCGCAGCGTAGCGCGGACAAGCGTGCTGGATCTCATTAAGAACACCCCCTACTAAACGAGCAATTTTTGATTAGCGGTTCAATGACTGTTGAAATTTCATTGAACGTTCGTTGAATATTAGCCAGAGGCGCGCGGACCGCGCAAGTTGGATTGCCTGCCCGGCCGGAAATAGGGGAAAATCGCAACCGCGTTTGTTGCAGTGCACACGATGGCGACCAAAAAGAAGACCGCTCGACCCGCGAAAGACCGGCTGCTGGACGCCGCCGAGCGCCTGTTCGCGCAGCGGGGCTACCACGGCGTGTCGATCCGCG
>JBBINS010000024.1:0-24147 GCA_037443765.1 Gammaproteobacteria bacterium | reverse complement strand
GCGCGCGACACCTACCGGCGCGCCGGGGCGCTCGTCGACGAGGCCACGCAGATGGTGCGGCTCGACCGCGAGCTCGTCGAGGCGCAGCTCGCGCACGCGCCCGAGCGATTCGTGGTCAGGGCGCGCAACCGCGCGCGCGACCTGCAGGTCGGCGGCAACGTCGTCAATTTCGGCCCGGTCAACGGCGCCCCGAATATCAGCGACCTCGAACGCGGGCGGCGCTACGGCGACCTCGAGTCGTTCCGCGACATCATCAAGCTCACGCACCGGCTCGGCATCCTCCACTGGCAGGGCGGCATCGTCGTCGAGCCGGTGGACGTGCCGGTCGCGATCCGCCACCTCGCGGCCTACCAGGCCCACGTCGAGCACGCTGACATCGTCTGGGCGGCGCGCGGCGTCGGCGGCGTCCAGGCGGAGGACGCGATCGCGATGTCGGCCATCGAGCACGGCTGCAGCGTCGAGGACCTCGCCGCGGCGCCGACGCTGATGACGGTAACCAACGTGAACTCGCCGCGGCGGGTCGACGAGGAGATCCTCGACAACATCATGGTCATGGCGCGGCACGGCCAGTGCGTCGTGATCACGCCGTTCACGCTGATGGGGGCGATGGCCCCGGTGACGCTCGCCGGGGCGCTGACGCAGCAGACCGCGGAGGCGCTCGCGATCGTCGTGCTTTGCCAGCTGCTGCGCCCCGGAACGCCCTGCGTGATCGGCAGCTTCACGTCGAACGTCGACATGCGCACCGGATCGCCGGCCTTCGGCACTCCCGAGTACGTCAACGCGGCGCTCGCGAGCGCGCAGATCGGCCGCCGGCTAAGAATTCCGGTGCGCACGAGCGCGGTCAATGCCTCGCCGGCCGTCGATGCGCAGTCGACGTACGAGACCGCGTTCTCGCTGCAGGCGGCGATCCTCAGCCACAGCCACCTGATCAACCACGCGGCGGGCTGGCTGGAGGGCGGGCTCGCGGCTTCGCTCGAGAAGATCATCGTCGACGCCGAGCTGCTGCGCGGCTGGGCGGAGCTGCTGAAGCCCATCCACTTCGACGACGACGACATCGCCGTCGACGCGATCAAGAGCGTACCGCCCGGCGGCCATTTCTTCGGCTCCGCGCACACGCTGGCACGCTACGAGTCGGCGTTCTACCGCCCGCTGCTGTCGGACTGGTCGAACTACGAGAACTGGACCGACGCCGGCGCCCGCGACGCGACGCGCCGGGCGACCGGTATCTGGAAGCAGCTGCTCGCCGACTACGTGGCGCCGCCGCTCGACGCCGGGGTCCGCGAGGCGCTCGGGGCCTACGTTGCCCGCCGGACGCGGGAGCTGACGGGCGCATGACCCGCCAAATCATGAATGCCCGCATGTACGCGGTCACGCCCGACGTCGAGGCCGCGTGGCGGGAGCTCCTCGGGCGCGTCGCCGACGAGGCGGGCGTGCCGCTCGAGTACGTCCCCTACCCCGCCCCGCAGCCGCTCGAGGCGCTGTGGGCGCGGCCTGATCTCGGCTGCGTCTTCATGTGCGGCTACCCGATCGCGCTCGGCCTCGCCGACGTCGTGCCGCTCGCCGCGCCGATCCCGCGCGCCGCGTGGGCGGCCGGGCGGGCGGTGTACCGGTCCGACCTGATCGTGCGCGAGGGCGCGCCATACCGCCGCCTCGAGGACACCTTCGGCGCACGCGCCGGCTGGACGGTCGCGCACTCGCACTCCGGCTTCAATGCCTTTCGTCACCACCTGCTCGCCTATCGCACGGCCGAACGCCCGCGGCTCTACGGCGAGATGGTCGGCAACCTCGTCACCGCGCGCGCGGTCCTCGACGGGGTACGCGAGGGACGGATCGACATCGGCCCGCTCGACGCCTACTGGCACCTCCTGATCGCGCGGCACAAGCCGGAGCTGACCGACGGGATCCGCGTGCTGGCCTCGACCGGGGTCGCACCGATGCCGGCATTCGTCGCGGCTGCCGGGACGCCGCCGGCGGTCGTGACGCGACTCCGCGCGGCGCTCACCGCGGCTGCCACCCGGAGCTGGTTTGCGCCGCTCGGCGAGCAGCTGCTGCTCGAGGGCTTCGCGGCGGTGAATCTCGCGACATTCGCGCCGACGCTCGCCTGGGACCGGGAGGCGAAGGCGGCCGGCTACGATCTGCCGGCGTGACTTCGCGTCGGCGCCGCCTCGCTCAGGCCGTGCCGCGACGTGGGACGCCGCCCGTCGGGTGCACCGGCACGTCGTGGGGGTGCAACAGGAAGCGGCGTGCGATGTCGAAGTAGGTGGCGTACAGCAGGCCGCCGTTCGCGCGCACCAACTCCTCCCGCCGCAGCCGGTAGCGCGCGTTGTACTGGTACCACGGCATCAGCGGCTCGTCGTGGTGGAGCGAGTGCAGGTTATTGAACAGGAACAGCGGGCCGAGCAGCCAGGAGCCCTCGACGATCGCCGTCCGCTCGTTGATCGCCGGCCGCGCGCGATGCTCGGCGAACGAGCGGATACCCAGGATCGCATTGCCGGGGATCACGAGCGCGAGCACGTACAGCCAGATCGGCATGCCGCAGACCAGCTTGACCCAGAGGAGGACCGGCACCCACCACAGCAGGTGCTCCGGCCAGTACCGGCGCGCCCGTCGCTCGTCGCGGATCACCGAGCGGAGCTCGCGGTAGAGGAAGCGCGGAATGCGCCAGAACGGGCCGATCAGGATCCGCCCCGCGAGCGTCAGCTGGGCGCGGACGAGGCCGCGGCCGATCGGGCCGAGCCGCGCCCAGTCGTCCGGGGCCCAGTAGTTCGTCTCCGGGTCGTCGTGCGGGTCCGTCAGGCGGTCGTTGATGTGGTGCGTGAGGTGCAGATCGCGGTAGCGCCGGTACGGCAGCCACAGCGACAGCGGCACGATGGCGAGCAGGCTGTTCACCGCGCGCCAGCGGGTCGGGTGCCCGTGCAGGATCTCGTGCTGCAGCGAGCTGTGGAGCGTCAGCACGACCGCGCCGATCGGCGCAACGATCCACAGCGGCCAGCTGCGGTACGCGAACGTGATCGCGAGCCACGCTCCGTAGGTCGCCAGGACGAGTGCCAGCGTCGGGACCTCGACGGACGGCAGCCCGGGCGCGCGTCCCGGATCCGCGACCGGCGCGTTCGAAGCGGGGTTCCTGGCGGCCATGATCCAAACCCGGCGCAGCACGTCTGCATCCGGTCGGATTCTAGCGAAACTCGCCCGCCGGCGCTGTGCCCCGGCGCCCGCCTTCAGGCGACGTGGGCGGCCCTGAGGATCCGCCGCTCGAGCGCCGCCATCGCCTCGTACAGCAGGATGGCCATCAGGCCCGTCACGAGCCCGCCCTGCAGGATGAAGGCGGTGTTGTTGGACAGCAGCCCCGCGATGATGACCTCGCCGAGCCCCTTGGCCGCGACCGTCGAGCCGATCGTCGCGGTGCCGACGTTAACGACCAGCGACAGCCGGATGCCCTCGAGAATCATGGGCATCGCGAGCGGCATCTCGACCCCCGTGAGGCGCTGCCAGGCGCTCATGCCCATGCCGTCCGCGGCCTCGAGGACCGCGGGCGGGCACGACTGGAGGCCCGTGATGGTGTTCTCGAAGACCGGCAGCAGGCCGTAGGCGAACAGCGCGATCAGCGTCGGCGTTTCGCCGAAGCCGACGAGCGGCACGGCGATCGCGAGCACCGCCACCGGCGGGAACGTCTGGCCGATGTTGACGAGCGTGCGCGACAGCGGCAGGAACTCGGCGCCACTCGCTCGCGTCACCAGCACGCCGAGGCCGACCGCGACGATCGTGCTCGCGGCGGCGGCGACGAATACCGTCCCGAGGTGCGCGAGCGCGAGCACCGGCAGGCTGCCCTGGTCGTAGATCGGGGGTGCCCCGTACTCCGTGAACGGCACGAACAGCGGCGCGAAGCGCTGCGGTACCGCGAGAAACGCGACGAGCAGCGCGAAGGCCGCGAAGCGAAGCAGCGTGGCCGGCCGCGCCATCAGTCCGCCCGGCCGAGCGCGAGGATGCCGGCCAGCGTCACGCGCCCGGCGAGCGTCCCGTCCGCGCGCCGGACCTTCGCGTCCGCGGCGCCGCTCCAGACGAGCTCCGACAGCACGTCGCGCAGCGACGCCTCGGCCGCCACGACGGGGCCGTCGGCGGCGCCGGGCTCGGCGGCCTGCGCCGCCGTCGTCAGCGACAGCAGCTTCAGCGACCGATCGGACGTGCCGGTGAGGCGCGACACGAACGGATCCGCCGGATGCTTGAGCAGCATCGCCGGCCGGTCGTACTGCAGCAGCCGCCCGCGGGTCATGACCGCGACGCGGTCGCCGAGCCGGAAAGCCTCGTCCATGTCGTGCGTGACGAGCACGACCGTCGTGCCGAAGCGGCGCTGGATGTCGCGCAGGTCGTCCTGCGCCTGCCCCCGAATGATCGGATCGAGTGCCCCGAACGGCTCGTCCATCAGCAGCACGCCCGGCTCCGCCGCGAGCGCGCGCGCGACGCCGACCCGCTGCTGCTGGCCGCCCGACAGCTGGTGGGGGAACTTGGCGGCGTATTCGCCCGGCTCGAGCTGGAAGATCCGCAGCAACTCCTCGACGCGCGCCCGGACGCGCGCGGCCTCCCAGCCGAGCAGCCGCGGCACGGTCGCGATGTTCTCCGCGACCGTGCGGTGCGGAAACAGGCCGTGGCCCTGGATCGCGTAGCCGATGTGCCGGCGCAACTGGTGCCCTGGCGCGGTCGCCGTGTCACGGCCGTCGATGACGACGCGGCCGCTCGTCGGCTCGACCAGCCGGTTGATCATGCGCAGCAGCGTCGACTTCCCCGAGCCCGAGGTGCCGACGACCACGGTGATCGAGCCGCTCGCGATCGACATCGACACGGCGTCGACGACCGTCGCGGCGCCGTATTGCTTCGTCAGCGAGTCGATCTCGATCATTGCGGGTTCCTGCCGATGACGTCGACGAGCGCGTCCAGCACGACGGCCGACGAAAAGGCCAGCACGACCGTCGGAATCGCGCCGAGCAGCACGAGGTCGATCGCCGTCTGCCCGACCCCCTGGAAGACGTAGGTGCCGAGGCCGCCGCCGCCGATCAGCGCGGCCACGGTCACGAGACCGATGTTCTGGACGAGCACGATGCGGATGCCGGTGATGATCACCGGCAGCGCGAGCACGAGCTCGATCTGGGTGAGCACCTGCCAGTCCGTCAGCCCCATGCCGCGCGCGGCGTCCACGGCGGCCGGCGAGACGCGCGCGAGCCCGACGGTGGTGTTGGCGACCAGCGGCAGCAGCGCGTACAGGAACAGCGCGATCGCGGCCGGCGCCGGGCCTATGCCGTTGATCCCGAGCTCGGCGGCGAGCGGCACCGCGGTCGCGAGCGCGCCGAGCGGCACCATCAGGATGCCGAACAGCGCGATCGACGGAATCGTCTGGACGAGATTCAGCGTCTGCAGGACGGGGCCGCGGACCCGCGGCGCGCGGTGGCATGCGATGCCGACCGGCAGGCCGACGATCGCCGCGGCCGCGACCGAGCCGAGCGCCAAGAGCACGTGCTGCCGGGCCTCGCGTGGGAAACCGCTGGCGTTCACCGCGTACTCGCGCATGATCGACAGGTGGTCGAAGGTGCCGAGCGCGAAGGCCGCGTAGGCGGCGGCCGCGGTCAGCGCGAGGCACGCGACGCGCGCGGCCGGCCCCGGCCGCAGCCGGGCGAGCGCATCGGTCGCGACGAGCGCGCACACGAGCAGCAGCACCCAGGCGCCGACGCCGGGCGAGATCCGGACCAGGCGGTTGCCGGCCGGGGTGAGGGCGTCGGCGGCGCGGCCGACCGCGAGCGCGACGGTCACGAGTCCGACGAGCGCTGCGACCAGCCGGGCGCCCGGCCTGCGGACGAGCGCAGCGGCGAGCGCGACCAGCACGATGACCGCGGCGAGCCCGACGCCGAGCCCGCCGGGCAGCGCTTCCGCGAGCGACCGCGCGCTGCCCGACGCGATCCGGTTCTCCTTGAAGACCACGAACGGCAGCACGGCGAGGGCCGCCACGCCCGCAAGCCCGAGGAGCGTCCCCAGGCGATCGATGCGGCGCAGCGGCGACAGCGGGCTCATGGCAGCCGGAATCCCCTCTTGACCGAGGCGGGCCGTCCCGCCGGCGCGGCGCGCCTTCTTATTTGAGCAGGCCCCTCGATCTCAGGTAGTCCTCGGCGACCGACACCGGCGGCTCGCCGTTGATCTGGATGCGGGCGTTCAGCTCCTGCAGCGTCGCGCGATCGAAGCTCTCCATCAAGGGCTTGACGAGGGCGGCGATCTCGGGATGCGCCTTCAGGGCCGCCTCGCGGATGATCGGCACCGGCGCGTAGATCGGCTGGTCGTGCCGGTCGTCCTCGAGGACCTGGAGGTCCGCGGCGCTGATGGCGCCGTCGGTGCCGTAGACCATCGCGGTGTTGGTGCCGCTCGTGCGTTCGGCGGCCGCCCGGATCGTCGCGGAGGTGTCGCCGCCCGCCAGCACGATCAGCTGCTCCGGCCGCAGCGCGAACCCGTAGGTCTTCTCGAGCGACCGGAGCGTCGCGGAGTTGACGAACTCGGCCGAGCAGGCGAGCACCACCTCGCCGCCGCCGGACACCCAGCGCCCGAAATCGCTCATCGTCCGCAGCGCGTTCGGCCGCGCGACGTCGGCCCGCACCGCGAGCGCCCAGGCGTTGCTCGCGTGCGCCGGCGTGAGCCAGACGATCCGGTGCGCCTGGTAGTCGAGGCGCGCGCCGAGCGCGTAGCCCCGCTCGAGGTCCTTCCAGGCGGGATCCGACGCCACATTGAAGAAGAAGCCGGCGTTGCCGGTGTACTCGACGTACAGGTCGATCATCCCGGCCGTGATCGCCCGGCGCATGATCGGGGTCCCGGCGAGGGTCATCCGGTCGACGGTCGGGATGCCGTGCGCCTCGAGCAGCAGCCGGATCATGTGGCCGATCATCGCCGACTCGCTCGACAGCTTCGAGGAGACGACCACCGCCGGTTGCGCGGACGCGGGCAGGCCGACGAGCAGCGCCGCCGCCAGACAGAGCGATCTCAGCAGCTTCCGCACCCGCCACCTCCGCCCGGCGCGCGTCGGGCGCCGCGGCCGCAGCCGTCCCCCACGTTGTCGGTTGCGGTCCGGCCCGTCAAGCCCGCCGCGGTGCCGCACGGCGACGGTCGCCTCCGGAGTGGCCCCCGCAGTACCATGCGGGCTCGCCGGCGACGAGCCGCATCCCGTACCAGCATCCGGAGTTTCCGAGGCATGAAGGCTTCCGCGAGGGCCGTGGTCATCGGTGGCGGCGTGGTCGGCGCGAGCGTCCTCTACCACCTCGCCAAGGTCGGCTGGAACGAGGTGATGCTCATCGAGAAGAGCGAACTCACGTCCGGATCCACGTGGCACGCCGCCGGCGGCATGCACACGTTCAACGGCGAGGCGAACATCTCGCGGCTGCAGAAGTACACGATCGACCTCTACCGCGAGATCGAGGCCCTGTCCGGGCAGGCGTGCGGCCTGCACCCGAACGGCGGCCTGATGCTCGCGGCGACCCAGGGCGAACTCGACAGCCTGAAGCTGATCTGCTCGCGCGCCCGCTATCTCGGCATGGAGACCGAGATGATCACGCTCGAGGAGGCGGCGACGCTGAATCCGCTGATCGACACGCGCCACTTCATCGGCGCCCTGTGGCGCGCCGACGGCGGTCACTGCGACCCGTCGGGGACCACCCACGCCTACGTCAAGGCGGCACGGACCCTCGGCGCGTCGGTCGAGCGCTTCACGCGCGTGCTCGCACTCGCGCCGCGGCCCGACGGCTCGTGGGACGTGACGACCGACAAGGGCACCGTGCACGCCGAGCACGTCGTCAACTGCGCCGGCCTCTGGGCCCGCGAGGTCGGGCGGATGGTCGGCATCGAGCTGCCGGTGCTCGCGATGGAGCACCACTACCTGCTGACCGAGGACATCCCCGAGCTCAAGGGCCGCGACCGCGAGATCGTCAACACGACCGACTACGCGGGCGAGATCTACATGCGCCAGGAGCGCGGCGGCGCGCTGATCGGCACCTACGAGCCGAACGGCGTCGTCTGGTCGCCGCTGAAGACGCCGGACGACTTCTCGATGCAGCTACTGCCGGACGACTTCGAGCGCCTCGCGCCGTACTTCGAGGTCGGCTTCAAGCACTTCCCGGCGCTCGGCCGCGTCGGCATCCGCAAGGCGGTCAACGGCCCGTTCACCTTCGCGCCGGACGGTAATCCGCTCGTGGGTCCGGTGCGCGGCCTCCGGAACTACTGGGTCGCGTGCGCGGTCATGGCCGGCTTCAGCCAGGGCGGCGGCATCGGGCTCGTGCTGTCGCGCTGGATGGCGGAAAACGACCCGGGACAGGACATCCTCTCTATGGACGTGTCGCGTTTCGGCGCGTTCGCGACACCGAAGTACACCACCATCAAGGTGCCGGAGAACTACGCGCGGCGGTTCCGGCTCGCCTATCCCAATGAGGAGCTGCCGGCGGCGCGGCCGGTGCGCCGCTCGCCGATCTACGACCGGCTGCAGGCGGCGGGGGCCGTGATGGGCGCGAATTTCGGCCTCGAGCACGCGCTCTGGTTCGCGCCGGAGGGCGTGCCGCGAACCGAGACCCCGACGTACCGCCGCTCCGAGGCTTTCCCGTTCGTCCGCGCCGAGTGCCAGGCGGTACGCCGCACGGTCGGCCTCTACGAGACGAGCAATTACGGCAAGTACGAGGTCACGGGCCGTGGCGCGAGGGCCTGGCTCGAGCGCGTGTTCGCGTGCCGAATCCCGCGCGCCGGCCGCCTCGGGCTCGCGCCGATGCTGAGCCCGGCCGGCCGCATTATCGGCGACCTGTCGATCGCCTGCCTCGCCGCAGACCGGTACCTGATCGTCGGCTCCGGCTTCGCCGAGGAGTTCCACCTGCGCTGGTTCTGGCAGTCGGCGCCGGGCCCGGACGTGTTCGTCCGCTCCGCCGCTTCGACCCTGAACGGTGTCTCGATCGCTGGGCCGCGGGCGCGCGAGCTCGTGCAGCGCCTCGTGCGCGACGACCTCGCGGCGTCCGCGTTCAAGCTGTTCGACGTGCGCGAGACCGCGGTTGGCCTCGCGCCCGCCATCCTGACGCGCGCGGGATTCACGGGCGAGCTCGGCTACGAGATCTGGACGACGCCCGATTACTTCGCGACCTTGTACGACGAGCTCCGCGAGGCCGGGGGCGATCTCGGCCTCGTCCACTTCGGCGGCCGGGCGCTGTCGTCGCTGCGGCTCGAGAAGGGCTACGGCTCGTTCAACAAGGACTTCCGCCCGGACTACACGCCGGCGGAAACCGGCCTCGACCGCTTCATCGACTTCGCCAAGCCGGACTTCGTCGGCCGCGCCGCGGCGCTCGCGGAGCGCGCGGCGGGGCCGAAACGGCGCTTTGTCGTCATGGAGGTCGAAGCGCGCGACGCCGACGTGATCGGCTACGAGTCGATCATGAAGGATGGCGCGGCGGTCGGCTACGTCACTTCCGGGGCCTACGGCCACTGCATCGGCAAGAGCCTCGCGGCCGGCTACGTGCCGGCGCCGCTGGCGCGCGAGGGCGAGCGCTTCGACATCGACGTCTTCGGCGAGACGTGCGCGGCGACGATCCGCCTGGAGCCGCTCTATGATCCGGCCGGGACGCGCCTTCGCAGCTGAGGCGCGGCCGGTCCGCCCCATCCCGCCCGAGGAGCCACCGCATGCCTGACTGCCGCCACGCCGCCGCGTTCGCGCTCATCGGCACGCTCGTGACCGCCGGGACCGCACTCGGGTCGGCGCCGCCGCCGTACCGGCCGATCGTCCCCGCCGATGCCGCGGGAACGGTGACGCTGACCGGGCGCGATCTGTCCATCGAGGACATCGTCCGGGTCGCCCGCGACGGCGCCCGGGTCGAGGTCACCGCCGCCGCGCGCCAGCGCGAGGCCGACAACTACGGGCTCCTGCTCGAGGCCGCGGCCGAGGGCGTCGCCGTCTACTGGTTCAACCGCGGTACCGCCGACCAGCGCGAGACCGTGCTCTTCGACGGCGACGCACTGACGCCCGAGAACCGGGCGGTGATCGAGCGGACCCAGCTCGCGAGCTTCCGCCAGGGGTCCGTGGCCGGCACCGCCCCCGAGGTGGCCGACGAGGACGTCGTGCGGGCGATGATGGTGGTTCGCGCCAACACCATGATCCACAACGCGCCGAGCCCCGCGCTGGCCGACATGCTGATCGAACTGCTCAACCGTCGCATCACGCCCGTGGTGCGTTCGCGCGGAACCGTCGGCGAGGGAGACCTGGCGCCGCTCGGTAACGTCGGCGGCACCATGGTCGGCGCGGGTGAGGCATACCTTCACGGCGTCCGCATGCCTGCGGCGCGGGCGCTCGAGGCTGCCGGCCTCAAGCCGCTGAAGCCGTTCGCGGCGGACGACAACGCGCTCACCTCGAGCAACGCCTACGCGACGGGCCAGGCGGCGCTGGTGGTCCACGACGCGGAGCGCGCCCTCGAATGGGCCGACCTCAACTACGCGCTCGCGCTCGACGGCATGAACAGCAGCGTCACGCCGCTGTCGCTCGTCGTGCAGCGCGACCGGCCCGAGCCGTGGCTCAACTGGCACGCCGCGCACACGCTCGGGCTGCTGCGCGGCAGCTATCTGCTCGAGGCGGACCCGGCCCGGATCATCCAGGACCCGGAGAGCCTGCGCGCCTCGTCGATTCGCCAGGCGTCCGCCTGGAAGGAATGGGCCGCGCTCAAGGAGGCCGTGCTGTTCCAGGCCAACAGTTCCGACCACAACCCGGCCGTCGCGCTCGACGCATCGCCCTCGGACTCCTGGGAACTCTCGAGTCCGCAGCTGCTCAGGTACTACGTGAAGGGCGGGCCGCTGAGTCACGGCCGGCACGGCTACATCGTGTCCAACGCGAACTGGGACCCCTACCCGCTCGCGAACCTTGTCGAGGGCTTCACGCTCGCGCTCGCGAACATGGATGTCGCGGTCACGCTGCGGATCGAGCGGTTCCGCGATCCGCTGTTCACGGTCGCCGCCGCCGCGGACGTACTGCCCGGCGTCACGCGCGCCGACGACGGCTACTACGCGCCGGTCGACCTCATGCAGGAGATCCAGTCGCTCGCGAACCCGATTCTGCCGCTTGGCAGCGCGCTCTTCGCCGACGTCGAGGACCTCGAGGCGCAGACGCGCCTCAAGCTCGCGCACGCGCGCCAGGCCGTCGAGACGACCGTGGACCTGCTCGCCTACGATCTCCTCGAGGCGGCGCTGTGGGTGGACGTCCGCAGGGCCCAGGATCCGCACCGTGCCTTCGGCGCGGCGCCGACGGCGGCTTGGTCGGCGCTGCGGCGCCGGCTGCCGCTCCAGCGGGACGGTGAAGCCCCGGCGGAGCCGGCACACGCGGTCGCGGCCGCGTTCCTGCGCGATACGCCCGCCCGGACTTTCGTGCCGGCCGACCCCGGCCGCCCGGACGTCAGCGCGGGCCGGCGCTGACCTGCGGCGCGCGCGCGGTCTCCAGTCCGCGGAACTCGACGAAGCGGGTCACGGCCGCCCACAGGTAGTCGCCGAACACGAACGGCTCGAAGCGCGGGCCGTCGGCGAGCGGCAGCGGCGCGATGGTCGCGTCGACGCGTGGCTCGTAGAAGAACGGGATCGAGAAGCGCTCGCGCTCCGAGCCCAGCACGCGGTGCTCGGTGGCGCGGATCCGCCCGCCGGTCCAGCGCCCGAGCAGCGCGCCGAAGTTGACGACCACCGCGTCGGCCGCGGGCGGCACGTCGACCCAGGACCCGTCCGCCGCCCGCGCCTGCAGGCCGTCGACGCCGTCCTGCGCGAGCAGCGTCATGCAGCCGGAATCGACGTGCGCGGCGCCGACCGTATAGCGACGCCGGCCGCCGTGCTCGACCCACGTGTCGGCCTCCGGCGCCCCCGCAAAGGAGCCGGCCGGCCGCGGCGGGTAGCGGATCAGGCGCAGCGTCGAAAGCCCGCCGCCCGCGAACAGCGGCGCGAAGGTCTCCTCGGGGACGCCGAGGCCGCGCGCGAGCGCGCGCAGCAACTCGCGGGCGAGGGATTCCATGTTGAGGTAGTAGCGCGCCACGGCCGCGTGCCAGCCGGGCAGCTCCGACTCCGCCGGCAGCGGGGTGCACTCGGTGAGCGGATCCGCGGGATCGCAGTGGAAGTCCGGGTGCGCGACGTCGGGCCCCATGTCGATGCCCTCCTTGAACGTCGCGGCCCCGCCCTGCGCCGGGAACCAGCCGCGGTAGACGTTGGGATGCGCGGGGTCGAACTTGCGCCGCCACAGCCGGCGGCGCACGGCTTCGTCGGCCGCGAAGATGCGCTTGAGGTCCGCTCGCACGGCGGCGGTCGGCGCGATCCCGGCCGGCAGCCCGGTGACGGTCAGGAAGCCGACCGCGGCGGCCGCCCGGTAGAGCGCGGCGTCGCAGTCGTCGCGCGCGGGCCCCGGGCCTGCGAACAGCGCACCGACCGGGATGGTCGGGATGGCGTCGCGCAGGGGAGTCGCGGTGCCGACGGCCATGGCGGGCGAGACCGCGCGCCTCAGACCGGACGGTCCGCCATGTCGAGGTGCAGCATCGTGCCCTGGTACGGGTAGTCCTTGATGAACGCCTCGTTGAGCTCGACGCCGAGCCCCGGCTCGGTCGGCGGGATGATGTAGCCCTCCTCCCAGCGGATCGGCTTCCTGAGGATGTCCGAGTGGAAGCCCTGCCAGCGCTCGATGCTCTCCTGGATCAGGAAGTTCGGGCTGCAGGTCGCGAGCTGGATGTTGGCCGCGCCGACGACCGGGCCGCAGTAGAGGTGCGGCGCGATCTGCACGTGGTGCACCTCGGCCATGGCCGCGATCTTCTTCGCCTCCAGGATGCCGCCGACGCGGCCGAGGTTCATCTGCAGGATGGCCGCCGACCCCGCCGCGAGCAGTCGGCCGAAATCGTACTTGGTCGCGAGGCGCTCGCCGGTCGCGATCGGGATCGACGTCGCGCGCGCGACCTTGGCCATCTCCTCCGGTGCGTCCGGCGGCACCGGCTCCTCGAACCAGAGCGGGTCGTAACGCTCGAGCCGCCGCGCGAGCCGGATCGCGCCGGCCGCGGTCATCTGGCCGTGCGTGCCGAAGAGGAGATCGGCCTTGGATCCGACCGCCTCGCGCAGCACCTTGCAGAATCGCTCGGAGAGGTCGAGCGCCGCGAGCGACAGCTGCCGGCCGTCGAAGGCCGAGTACGGCCCCGCCGGATCGAACTTGATCGCGGTGAACCCCTGCTTCACGTACTCGGCCGCGCGCTCGGCAGAGAGTTCGGGGTCCTGGTAGACGTCGACCTTGTCACCGGGCCGCGCGTAGATGTACGTGTACGAGCGCAGCCGCTCGTGCACGCGCCCGCCGAGCAGCTTGTAGACCGGCTGGCCGGCCTCCTTGCCGACGATGTCCCAGCACGCCATCTCGAGCGCGCTCAGGACGCCCATCAGCGTCAGGTCCGGATGCTGGGTGAAACCCGCCGAGTACACGCGCCGCCACATCTTCTCGATGTCGTGCGGGTCCTCGCCCCTCAGGTAGCGCCCGAAGACGTCCTCGATCATCCGCGCCACGAGGTGCGGCTCGAACGGGACGCAGTAGGCCTCGCCGACACCCGAGACGTTACCGTCGGTCGTGAGTTTGACGAACACGAAGTAGCGGCCGCCGTAGTGCGGCGGCGGGTTGCCGACGACGAACGTCTGGATGTCGGTGAGCTTCATGTCGGCCGCTCCGGTCAGGCGGCGTAGAAGCCGTTGATCGCCTTGTACTCGAGGAACTCCAGCAGCCCGTAGACGCCGCACTCGCGTCCGTTGCCCGACTGCTTGAAGCCGCCGAACGGCGCGTCGTAGTCCTGCGCGGCGCCGTTGAGGTAGACGCCGCCCGCGCGCAGCCGTCGCGCGACCAGGCGCGCCTTGTCGAGGTCCTGCGTCTGGACGTATGCGGCGAGCCCGTACGGCGTGTCGTTCGCGATCTCGAGGGCCTCGTCGAGCGTGCGGAACTTCAGCATCGACAGCACCGGCCCGAAGATCTCGTCGCGTGCGACGCTCATGGAGTTGGTGACGTCGGCGAAGATCGTCGGCCGCACGTAGTAGCCGACGTCGAGGCCGTTCGGCCGCCCCGGCCCGCCGAGGGCGAGGCGCGCGCCTTCGGCGATGCCCTTCTCGATGCAACGCTGGATCTTGTCGAACTGCATGCGCGAGGACACCGGGCCGATGTGCTTGCCGGGCTTCGACGGATCGCCGACTTCGACCGCGGCACCGACGGTGACGGCGATCTCCACGGCGCGGTCGTAGACCGATTCCTCCACCAGCATGCGGGTCGGCGCGTTGCACGACTGGCCGCTGTTGTTGAAGCAGTGGAGCAACCCGCGCTTGACGGCGGCCTCGAGGTCGGCGTCGGCGAACACGATGTTCGGCGACTTGCCGCCGAGCTCCTGCGCCACCCGCTTGACCGTGTCGGCGGCCGCCTTCGCGACGCTGATGCCGGCGCGCGTCGAGCCCGTGAACGACATCATGTCGACGTCCGGGTGGATGGCGAGCGCGTGGCCGACGACCGGGCCCGTGCCCTGCACCATGTTGAACACGCCGGCCGAGTAGCCGGCCTCGTCGACGAACTCGGCGAACAGCTGCGCCGACAGCGGCGCCTGCTCGCTCGGCTTCAGCACCACCGTGCAGCCGGCGACGAGCGCCGGCGCGACCTTGGCGCCGACCTGGTTCATCGGCCAGTTCCACGGCGTGATCAGGCCGCAGACGCCGACCGGCTCGCGCACCACCGCGGCGCGCCCGCGAGTCCGCACCTCCCAGTCGAGGCCCCGCGCGGCGGTGATGCTCTCCTTGATGTGGCCGCTGCCGGCCGCGGCCTGCGACCGGGCGGCGAGGTCGTGCGGCGCACCCATCTCGGTCGTGATCGCCGTGACCATCTCCCCGTAGCGGCGCTCGTAGACGGCGAGCAACCGCTCCATGAGCGCGATCCGCTCGGCGAGCGGCAAGGCGGCATAGGCCGGAAACGCCCGATGCGCCGCAGCCACCGCCTGGTTCGCGTCGGCGGCGCCGCCCATCAGGATCTCGGCGACCTTGGCCTCGGTCGCGGGGTTGATGACGGCAAAGCGGCCGGCGTCGGCGAGCGGGGCCACCCAGCGGCCGGCGATGTAGTGCTGCAGCATCTTCACGGAAGAACTCCCGAGTAATGAGGGGAAACGGAATCTTAACTGGCGCCGCCTGCCGGAGCCGAGGGCGACCGGCCCCTGCCGGGAACCGGCGCCGGACTGCCGCGCGGACGGCCGGGGCTAGTGCTCCACGGGCACGCCGGTCGCTCTTTCCTCGTTCGCCACGATGTCGCGGATCGACCAGAAATAATGCGCCGTCGCCCAGAACCCCAGCGGCGCGACGCACAGCATCGCGAGGCGCAGGGACTCCGGGTTGGAGACGTGACCGGGGCCGAACCAGTCGCTGAGTCCCCCGATCAGCGGCGGCGCGATCACGAGGTTGCCGACGTTGGCGACGAACAGCGTCGTCGCGCAGAACATGGCGCGCATCGGCGGCGGCGCGAGGTTGTTGATCAGGCCGAAGCACGGGCCGATGTAGAAGTAGATGGACGGCACGAAGATCCACAGGCAGACCTGCGCCCAGAACAGCGAGTGCGTCCAGTAGACGCCGATCGACGCCACCGTCGCCGCCCCGATCCAGTAGCCCATCAGCCGCACCACGCGGCGCGGATCCCGCATCGGCTTCAGCGCGATCAGCCAGCCGGTGAAGAGCGTCGCCGCCGCGCCGCCCCACAGGTGCATGTTGCCGGTGATGTCGCCTGCCTGGCCGGGCGTGAGGTTGAACGCGAGCTGCAGGTAGGTCGGGGTCCAGTACATGAGGCCCCAGCCCCACAATGCGGTCAGCGCGCTGCCCGCCATCAGGTGGACACAGGCCCGCTGGGTCCACAGGTAGCGCATCGTCTCGAGGAACGGCGGCGCGACGATGTCGTCCTTGTGGTCGAGCTGGCCGCGACGCGGCTCGCGCACGGTGAGCCACACCGCGAGCCCCGCGACGACGCCCGGGATGCCGAGCACCATGAAGACTTCGCGCCAACCATAGCGGTCGGCGATCTGGCCGGCGATCTGGTAGGCGACGAAGGCGCCGATCGGCGCGCCGAGCGAGAAGATCGTCAGCGCCATCGGCCGCCGCGCGGCGGGGAAGTAGTCCGACAGCAGCGAGTTCGCGCCGGGAGTGCCGCCGGCCTCGCCGACGCCGACGCCGATGCGCGCCAGCACGAACAGGAACTGGCTCCGTGCGAGCCCGGTCACCGTCGTCATCACCGACCACGCGATCATCGAGATCGAGATGATGTTGCGCCGGCTGTACCGGTCGATCAGGTAGGAGATGGGGAAGCCGAGGACGACGTAGAACACGGCGATAGGCCAGGCCGTGACCAGCGACACCCCGAGGTTCGTCAGCTTGAGCTCCGCCCGGATGGGCTCGAGCACGGTCGACGTCACGTACCGGTCGGCGATGCTGAGTGTGTAGACGAGGACCATCATCGTCAGCACGTACCAGCGCGCTGCCATGGACGGCACGTGTTGAGCCACTTCCGCCTGGATCGCGTCGGCGTTCGCCGTCATGTGCCCGAGCCCCCTCGCTACCGATACGGGAGTTATAGCAGCTTCGGCCAGCGCCCCGTCCGTCGTCGCCCCCACGCCCCCCGGCCGGCGGCGCGGCTGGCCGCCGCCGGTCCCATTATGGCCACGGGGTCGACCGTGGCGCCGGGGATTTCGGCGGGCCCGGCGCTCCGAAAATGTCTTTGCGCCTAGGCCCAAAAAAATTGACTTGTTGGTCGTTTTCCCGAGCCGCTAGCCTGACTCCGCCCGCGGGGCCCGGGACCACGGCCACCCCCGCGACGGTCGGGATTCTCCGGTGCCGGCGGCACCGGTGGGCGACAACTGAGGAATCGCATGAACAACACCCGGATCGGGTTCATCGGGCTCGGCAACGTCGGCAGCAGCCTCGCAAGCAACCTGCTGCGCCATGGCGTCGACCTGACGGTCAGGGATCTCAACGAGGACCTCGTCGCCAAGTTCGTCGCGCTGGGCGCCAAGCGCGGGGCGTCGCCCAAGGCCATGGCGGAGCAGGTCGACATCATCATCACCTGCCTGCCCTCCCCGGCCGCCACGGCGGCCGTCATGGAGAGCCCGGACGGCATCCTCGCGGGACTCAGCGCCGGCAAGATCTGGCTCGAGATGAGCACGACCGACGAGGCCGAGGTCAAGCGGCTCGCGCCGCTCGTCGAGGCGAAGGGTGCCACTGCGATGGACTGCCCGGTATCGGGCGGCTGCCACCGGGCGGCGACCGGCAACATCTCGATCTTCGCCGGCGGCACGCGGGCGGCGTTCGAGCGGGTGCTGCCGACGCTGTCGATGCTCGGCTGCCAGATCCTGCACACCGGCCCCCTCGGCTCGGCGTCGGTTCTGAAGGTGATGACCAACTACCTCTGCACCGTGCACCTCGTGGCCCTCGCCGAGGCGCTGACGACGATGAAGGTCGTCGGCATGGACATGAACACCGTCTACGAGGCGATCCGGATCTCCTCCGGCAACTCGTTCGTCCACGAGACGGAGTCGCAGGTGATCCTCAACGGCAGCCGCGACATCAGTTTCACGATGGATCTCGTGATCAAGGACGTCGGGCTGTTCGACCACATCGCGTCCGAGCATCGTGTGCCGCTCGAGCTGTCACCGCTCGTGCTCAACATCTTCAAGGACGGGCAGCGGCGCTACGGGCCGCGCGAGCTGTCGCCGAACATCATCCGGCGCCTCGAGGACGCCTGTACCGTCCGGGTGCTCGGCACGGGCTTCCCCGCGCAGATGGTGGACGACACGCCGAAGCAGCCGGGCTACGAGGTCGTGCCGCGCGGCCGCGTCGCGCCCACCGCGTGAGCGGCGCGCGCGCCGTCGCGGTCAGCGGGACGTGACGCTCGCGGCCAGGAAGTCGATGAAGGTGCGCACCCGGGGGTTGTCCTTGAGTTCGCGGCGGCAGATCACGCCCCAGCCCCCCGGACACGTCGCCTGATGCTCGACCGGGCGGACCAGCCGGCCCGAGGCCAGCTCCTCGTCGACGAACGGCCCGTTGACCAGCGCGACGCCGCTGCCGCCGATCGCGAACTCGAGGGCGAGCGCGAGCGTGTCGACGACGACGCTCGCATCGGGCACGTAGGGCACGTCCGCCGACCCGAACCATACGTCCCAGTTGCGGGTCTCGGAGTAGATCACGACGAGCGGCAGCTGCATCAGGTCGCGTGGCTCCGGCCGCTCGCCGAGCCGCGCGCGCAGCGCCGGACTGCAGACCGGGAACAGCCGGTAGTCGAACAGCGGCACCCAGTGGTACTCGGGTCCGGGCGGTGTCTCGCAGTAGACCAGGCCGACGTCGCCGAGCGACTCGTCGAACTCCCAGTCCGGCGCGCAGGTCGAGAGCAGCAGCCGGACGTCCGGGTGCGCGGCGACGAAGCGCGGAATTCGGGGCGCCAGCCAGCGGATCGAGGCCGTGACGTAGGTCTGGACGCGAAGCGGCCGCTGCGCGTGCTGGCGGCGGATCGTCTCCGAGCCCTCGATCAGCAGGTCCAGCGCCTTGCGCGCGTACGTGTAGAACAGCCGCCCCTCGGGGGTCGGGACGATGCTGCGGCCCTCGCGCGAGAACAGCGGCACTCCGAAGTCCTCCTCGAGCAGCTGGATCTGGTGGCTCACGGCGGGGTGAGTCAGGCACAGTTCCTCGGCGGCTTCCCGTACACTTTGGCGCCGCGTGGTCGCCTCGAATCCCTTCAGGGCGTTCAGCGGCGGTAGCTTCCGGAGATCGATCTTGCCGGCCAAGAATCCTCCTGCGGGGCCGCGATGCCCACGCCGTCCATCGGCGGGCGCGGCGCCCGCCGTTAGCCTAGCAGGCCCTCGCTCGGCGCCCCAGCGGTCGACCGCCGCGGGCCGGCGGGTCGCTGCCGGCGCGCGGGCGCGATCGTGACCGAGCACGACTACGTCGTCATCGGGGCGGGCTCCGCCGGCGCCGTGCTCGCCGCGCGCCTGACCGAGAGCGGCCGCCACAGCGTACTGCTGCTCGAGGCGGGCGGGTCCGACCTGCGGCCGTGGATCCAAATGCCGATAGGCTACGGCCTCACCTTCCAGAATCCCCGCTACAACTGGATGTACGAGGCGGAGGCCGATGCGGCGATCGCCGGCCGCACGACCTTCGTGCCGCGCGGCAAGGTGCTCGGCGGCTCGAGCTCCATCAATGCGATGGTCTACGTGCGCGGCGAGCCCGGCGACTTCGACGACTGGGCCGCCGCCGGCAACCCCGGCTGGGCGTGGCGCGACGTGCTGCCGTACTTCATGAAGTCCGAGGATCACGCCCACGGCGCCTCCGACGCCCACGGCGCCGGCGGGCCGATGCACGTCGCCGACGTCAGCGCCGCCGTGCACCCGCTTTGCGACGCCTTCATCGGCGCGTGCGGCGAACTCGGCGTCCCGCGGACCCGCGACTTCAACGCCGGCGTGCTCGAGGGTGCCGGACTGTGGCAGGTGACGATCAAGGACGGCATCCGCGTCTCGACCGCGTCGGCGTTCCTGCGGCCGGCGCGGGGACGGCCCAACCTCGAGGTGCGGACGCGCGCGCATGCGACGCGCCTCGTGATCGAGGCCGGCGAGGCGAAGGGGGTCGAGTACCTGCAGGGCGGCGAGCGCCGCATCGCGCGCGCGCGCCGCGAGGTGATTCTCTCGGCGGGCGCGATCAACTCGCCGCAGCTGCTGCAGCTCTCCGGGATCGGCGACCCCGAGCTGCTCGGCCCGCTCGGCATCCCGGTGGTGCGCGCTGCGCCCGCCGTCGGCCGGGGCCTGCAGGACCACCTCGCGGTCTCGTACTTCTACCGCTCGCGCGTGCCGACCCTGAACAACCAGCTCTCACCGCTGTGGGGCAAGGCCTGGGCGGGGCTCCGCTACGTCCTGACGCGCGGCGGGCCGCTCGCGATGAGCGTCAACCAGGCCGGCGCGTTCGTCCGCAGCCGGCCGGCGATCCCGCGCCCGAACATGCACATCTACTTCAACCCGATCAGCTACACGACGACCGCCGGGCCGCGGCGCAAGCTCCTCAATCCCGACCCCTACCCGGCGTTCCTGATGTCGTTCAACACCTGCCGGCCCACGAGTCGCGGCACGGTCGCGATCCGCAGCGCGGACCCGCTCGCCCCACCCGCGATCCGCACCAACTACCTCTCGACCCCGGAGGACGTCGCCGACGTGTACGAGGGCGCGCGGCTCCTGAGGCGCATCGCGGCCGCGCGCCCGCTCAGCGACGTCATCGAGCGCGAGTACCAGCCCGGCCCCGAGGTCCGCTCCGACGCCGCCATGCTCGCGGACTTCCGCGCCCGCGCCGGCTCCGTCTACCACGCGTCGTGCACCTGCGCGATGGGCCCGGACCCGGCGCGCGCCGTCGTCGACGCGCGCCTGCGCGTGCACGGCGTCGGCCGGCTCCGCGTCGTCGACGCCTCGGTGTTCCCGAACGTCACCTCCGGCAACACCAACGCACCGACGATCATGGTGGCCGAGCGCGCCGCGGACCTGATCCTGGAAGACTAGCGGGGCGGGCCGCGCCCCGGGAGAGAGCAATGAGCACGACGGTCAGCTTCCGGCAGATGAAGGACGGCACGCGCGCCGACTACCAGCTGCTCGAGCGCCACGAGCGCGAGTACGCGCGCGCGCTCCCCGAGCGCGTGCTCGCGGCGCTCCAGAAGCTCGACGCGGGACTCGACGGCTACCCCGTGAGCCGCCTCGGGCATTCGCTGCAGACCGCGACGCGGGCGCTGCGCGACGGCGCCGACGACGAGCTCGTCGTCGCCGCGCTCCTGCACGACGTCGGCGACGATCTCGCGCCGTACAACCACGCCGAGCTCGCGGCCGCGATCCTGCGTCCTTACGTGCGACCCGAGGTCACGTGGATCGTCGAGCAGCACGGCCTGTTCCAGAGCTATTACTACGCGCACCATTACGACCGCGACCGCAACGGCCGCGAGCGCTTCCGGGGCCATCGCTGGTTCGACGCCTGCGCCGCGTTCTGCGAGCGTTGGGACCAGGCTTCTTTCGACCCGGCGTACGCGAGCGAGGCGCTCGAGCGGTTCGTCCCGCTGGTGCGCGAGGTCTTCGGCCGGCCGGCACACGATCCGCGTTACGTCGGGGCGCGCCCGGCCTAGCGCGGCCTCAGCCGGCCGCGAGCTGGCTGTCGAGCAGCCGCTGCCGTTCCGCGCGGCGCACGAGATAGCCGGCGACCAGCACGCAGGCGCCGACGACCGCGATGATCAGGCTGGCGAGCGCGTTGATGTCCGGGCTGACGCCGAGCTTGACCTTCGAATAGACCACCATCGGCAGCGTGCTGGAGCGCGGCCCCGACACGAAGCTCGAGATCACGAGGTCGTCGAGCGACAGCGTGAAGCTCAGCAACCAGCTCGAGACGAGCGCCGGGGCGATGATCGGCAGCGTGACGTCGACGAAGGCCTGGAACGGCGTGGCGCCGAGATCCATGGCCGCCTCCTCGAGCGAACGGTCGGCCGTCGCGAGCCGCGACTGGACGGTGACGGTCACGTAGGCCGTGCAGAAGGCGACGTGCGCGAGGACGATCGTCGTCATGCCTCGGCTCGGCCAGCCGATCAGCTGCAGCATCGAGACGAACAACAGGAGCTGCGTGATGCCGGTGATGATCTCGGGCATCACGAGCGGCGCATTGACCATGCCGGTCAGCAGCAGGCGGCCGCGGAACTTCGTGAAGCGGACCAGCGCGATCGCCGCCAGCGTGCCGAGCACGAGCGCCCCGGTCGACGACAGCACCGCCACCTGCAGCGACAGACCCGCGGCGTTCAGGATCTGCCGATTCTGCATGAGCTCGGCGTACCACTGCGTCGAGAACCCGCCCCAGACGCTCGCGAGCGCCGAGGCGTTGAAGGAGTAGGCGACGAGCACGACCATCGGCAGGTAGAGGAAGGCGATGCCGACGCACAGCACCGTGATCAGGAACGGGGAGGAACGCCGTTCCACGGCTACTGCTCGAGCTGCCGCACGCGGTAGTGCTGGTGGACCGCGATCGGGCCGGCCAGCAGCACGAGGAACGCGACCGCGACCGCCGCGGCGACCGGCCAGTCGTGGTTGGCGAAGAACTCGTCCCACAGCACGCGGCCGATCATCAGGTTGTCGGGGCCGCCGAGCAGCGCCGGGATCACGTACTCGCCGATCGCCGGGATGAACACGAGCATCGAGCCGGCGATCACGCCCGGCATCGACAACGGCAGCGTGACGTCGAGAAACGCCTGCCACGGCCGGCTGCCGAGGTCCGACGCCGCCTCGAGCAGCGTCTGGTCGAGCTTCTCGAGCGTCGCGTACAGCGGCAGCACCATGAACGGCAGGTACGAGTAGACGATGCCGAGGTAGACCGCGAAGGACGTCCGCATGATCTTCAGCGGATGGTCGATCACGCCGAGCCACAGCAGCGCCGTGTTCAGCAGGCCCTGGTCGCGGATGATCCCCTCGAGCGCGTAAACGCGCAGCAGGAACGAGGTCCAGAACGGCAGGATGATGACCAGCATCAGGATGCTCTGGGTGGCCTTCGACGACCGCGCCATCGCATACGCCATCGGATAGCCGATCAGCAGGCAGCACAGCGTCGAGAAGAAGGCGGTCTTGATCGAGTAAAGATACGAAACCGCATACACTTCGTCGGTCAGCAGGTACTTGTAGTTGGCGAGGCTCGGCGTCAGGTGCAGCCGATGGTCCGCGCCGACGCTGACCACGTCGCTGAACGGCGGTATCCTGAGGGCGGCCTCGGCGAAGCTGATCTTCAGCGCGAAGCCGAACGGGATCAGGAAGAACACCACGAGGAACAGGAGCGGCGGCAGGATGATCAGCCAGCGCCCGTACCGTTCGACGAACAGGGCGAGCCGTCCCCGCCGCGCCGACGGCTGCGCCCGTTTCGCCTCGTCCCCCGCCGTTACCGCCGTCACGCGTTCAATGCCCCGGATCGCCAGATGACGTTCGACGCCGCAGTCTGCCCGAGGGCCGCCGGATCTGGAAGTGCGCCGCGCGGAGACGCGGACCGATGAGCCGGCCGCGGCGGCGCAAGGGCGCGGCGACGACGGCCGTGCCGGCCGCGACTCCAGCCCGGCCGCGCGCGTCGCGCGCGCGCCAGCGCCAGCGCCTCATCGACGCCTGCATCTCGGCGCTGCACGTGCACGGGCCGTCCAAGACCACCGTCGAGAAGGTGGTGGCGATCGCGCGCATGTCGCCCGGCATCGTCCGCTTCTACTTCGACTCGAAGGACGCGATGCTGGTCGCGTCGCTTGAGTTTCTGGCGGCGGAGTTCGAGGGGCGCCTGCTGGTCCCGATCGCCGCGATGCGGTCGAAGCCGGTCGAGGCGCTCGCGACGCTCGTCGACCTCTACCTCGGCGCCGAGATCGCCAGCACCCGCAAGGTGTCGGTCTGGTACGCCTTCTGGGGCGAGGCCAGCGCGCGGCAGGAATACCACGACATCTGCGGAGCCCGCGACAGCAAGTTCGAGCAGCTGGTCCGTGACCTCGTGGCCCACCTGATCGGGGAGACCGGCGCCCACCACCTGGATGCCGACGCCATCGCCCTCGGCCTGATTGGCGTGCTCGAGATGCTGTGGCAGGGCTTCGCGTTCCAGACCGAATCGACGATCGACCGCGTCGAGGCCAAGCGTCGGGCGCTCGCCTATCTGCGGTCGGTCTTCCCGGGCGCCTTCGGCCGACCCGCGGACGCGCCGTCTGCCACGCTGCCGCCGGGCAGCTATGCGAGCGCGCCCTTGCTCGAGGCCGAGCGCCGGGCGCTCTACCGGCCCGCCTGGCAGTTCGCCGGTCTCGAGCGCGAGCTGCGCGCGCCCGGGGAGTACCTGACGCTCGATGGTACGGCCGAGCGCGCGCTCGTGGTGCGGGACGCCGCGGGCGGGCTGCATGCCTTCCGCAACAGCTGCCGGCAGCGACCGCACGCGCTCGCCATGAACCGCAGCGGGTGCTTCGAGGCGCTCGTGTCGTGCCCGCTGCACGGCCTAGCCTACGGGCTCGACGGGGAACCGGCCGGGACGACGCCGGGCGGGCCGCTCGCGCGGCTCGAGCTCGCCGTGGCGGGCGGCTTCCTGTTCGTGCGCCCCCCG
>JBBINS010000023.1:0-24674 GCA_037443765.1 Gammaproteobacteria bacterium | reverse complement strand
GTCGCCTGGTTCGCGCGCGCGTAGACCTTGAGCGCGCCGAGCATCGTCGCGTCGAAGGTCATCGGCGAATTGGCGTTGACGAGGCTGACCAGTACCGTCTTCGGCTTGCCGGTCGCGGGGTCGAGGAAGTCCGGCCCGAACGCGATCTTCGCCATCTCGACGGTGTCCTCGGCGCGCTCCGGGGCGGTCACCGAGCCCATGAAAGGCTTGTCACTGTACTTGATGTGGCTGTAGACCATGTCGAAGTGCCGCTTGTTGACCGGCAGGTCCACCGGCTCGCAGATCGTGCCGCCGGAGTGATGCAGCGACGGCGCCATGTAGGCGAGCTTGACGAAGTTGCGGAAGTCCTCGATGCGCGCGTAGCGACGGCCGTCGTCGAGGCTGCGGATGAACGGCGAACCGTAGGCCGGTGCGAACACGGTGCACGGGCCGCCGATCCGCACGCTGCGGGCCGGGTTGCGAGCGTGCTGGATGAACTCGCGCGGCGCGGTCTTTTGCACCAGCGAGCGGCACATCCCGCGCGGGAAGCGCACGCGCTCGCCCTGGACGTCGGCGCCCGCGGCCGACCAGATCGCGAGCGCCTCCGGATCGTCGCGGAAGTCGATGCCGACCTCGGCGAGGATCGTCTCGGCATTGCGCTCGATCGTCGCGAGCCCCTCCTCGCCGAGGACCTCGTAGTAGGGGAGGGCGCGGGTGATATAGGGGATCGTCACCGCCGAACGCGCGGCGCGCGCGGCGCGCTTGGCCTCGCGTCCGCCGCCGCGGCTGCGCCGTGCCTGAGTGGCTTGCTGCTCATCCATAGGGGCTCGATCTCCTGCCGCGATTATTCAGTATGGTCACGCGCCCCGGGCGGGGCTGATCAGTTTGCGGCATTGGCTTGCTTGGCTGCGCCATCCGCGCCGGCGAGCGCACGGATCACGTCGGCCGGGCCGCAGACGCCGCAGAACGCCCGGCCCTCGGTCAACAGCACCGGGTGGCCCGTGTGGCGCAGCAGCTTGATCAGGGACCTCAGGGGCGTCTCGGAGGACGCGACGGCGATTCCGGGGCCGCCCGGCAGCGGCCCCGCGCCCTCGCCGCCCGCGAGCAGCGGCAGCTGGGCGCCGGCCGAGAGCACCGAGGCGGGCGCGCCGTCGGCGCCCAGCACCAACCGGTAGCGGCCCTCGGGGTCGAGCCACACGGCGCCGTCCTGCTCCCACAGCACGTCGCGCCCGCCCATCACCATTCGGCCCGTGAGCACGCCGAGCGGGTTCATGTGCTGGACGAACTCCGCGACGTAGGCGTCCGCCGGCCGGAGCACGATGTCCTCCGGCGCGCCGGTCTGGACGATCCGGCCCCCCTCGAGCACCGAGATCTGGTCGCCGAGCTTCAGCGCCTCGTCGAGGTCGTGGGTGACGAACAGAATGGTCTTCTTGACCCGGTCCTGCAGTGCCACGAGCTCGTCCTGCAGCTTCGTGCGGATCAGCGGGTCGAGGGCGGAGAACGGCTCGTCCATCAGCAGGATGTCGGCATCGGTCGCGAACGCGCGGGCGAGCCCGACGCGCTGCTGCATCCCGCCCGAGAGCTCGCTGACGTAGCGGTCGGCCCACTGCGAAAGGCCGACGAGCTCGAGCTTCTCGTCGACGACCTTGCGGCGCTCGGCGCCGGGCTCGCCGCGCAGCTCGAGGCCGAAGCCGACGTTGTCGCGCACGGTGCGCCACGGCAGCAGGCCGAACTGCTGGAACATCATCGCGACGCAGTTGCGCCGCAGCCGCCGCAGCGTGCCGGCGTCGCAGCTCGCGACGTCGATGATGCCCGCGCGGTCATCGAGCAGCACGCGGCCGCGAGTCACCGGGTTCAGGCGGTTGGCGGCGCGGAGCAGCGTCGACTTGCCGGAGCCCGACAGCCCCATCAGCACCGAGATGTGGCCCCGCTCGACGGCAAGGCTCGCGTTCGCGACACCGACGACCACGCCGTTCTCCTTGGCAATCGCGGCGCGCGTGCGCCCGGCGTCGAGCGCCGCGAGCGCGGTCTTGATCCGGCCGTCGCCCGCGCGGCCGCGCTCGCGCGCAAACAGGATGTCGACGTGCTGGAACTCGAGCGCGGCGGTCAATTCGGTTCTCCCTGGTCTGCCGGGCGGGCGATGCGGTCGAGGATGATCGCGAGCAGCACGATCGCGATCCCGGCCTCGAAGCCCATGCCCACCTGAACGGTATTGAGTGCGCGCACGACCGGCACGCCGAGGCCGCCTGCGCCGACGAGCGCCGCAATGACGACCATCGACAGACTCAGCATGATGCACTGCGTGATGCCGGCGACGATCGTCGGCATGGCGCTCGGCAGCTCGACCTTGACGAGCAGCTGCAGGCGCGTCGCGCCGAAAGCCTCGCCCGCCTCCGTCAGCGCCTTCGGCACCGACGAGATGCCGAGGTGGGTGAGGCGGATCGGCGCCGGCAGCGCGAAGATGATCGTGGAGATCAGGCCCGGCACGACGCCGAGGCCGAACAGCACCAGCGTCGGGGTCAGGTAGACGAAGGTCGGCAGCGTCTGCATCAGGTCGAGCACCGGGCGCATCACGGCGTACAGCCGCGGGCGCCGTGCCGCAAGGATGCCGAGCGGCACGCCGACCAGCGTCGACACCGACGCGGCCACGAGCACCAGCGTCGTCGTCTCGAGGGTCGCCGCCCAGTAGCCCTGGTTGACGATGAGCAGCAGCGCCGCGGCGACGAACAGCGTGACCGGCCACGAGCGCCGGACCCAGAACGCGATCAATGCGACCGCCGCGATCAGCGCCGGCGCCGGCGTCGCCTCGAACAGCGCCTGCACGAGGTCGGTGCTGACGCGCACGGCGCGCGAGATACCGTCGAAGAAGCCCGTGAAGTGGCGTTTGACGTACTCGACGGCGAGGGTGACCGCGTCGCCGACCGGGATCTTGTGCGTCGTCACCCACCGCTCGAACGCCGCGACCGGCTGGGGCGGCGCGTGTGCCTCGAGCATCGCCGCCGCCGGCGCGCTGTCGACCGTCGTGACGCCCGCGAGTTTGGCGCCGCTCGCGGCGACGGAGTGGTCGCCGACGTGGGACGGGTCGGCCCGCAGCGGCGGCGTCCCGTCGTCGACGAAGACGTCGAGGTCGCGGTTCTTGGGCGCGGCGTCAGTCGCCGGCAGGGACGGCGCCGTGGTCGCGGGCCGGTAGCCCAGCTTCCGAACGAGGTGGCCGGACACCGCGCTCGCCGTCGCGGTGTCGGCGCCGCCGAGGTCGGCGAGCCGGCAGGTGCCGCACGCCGGCCCGTCCGCTGCCGCGCCCACGGTGGGCACGAGCGCCACGGACAGGAAGAGCGCCACGACCCGGCGACGTCCGCCGCGAACCAGTGTGCTGCGGCGCGGCAGCGCGGCGCTCATGGGTGTTCCCTTGACCCCGTCGATGCCGGGTCGGCATCATTCCCCCGGGCTCGACTGAATAGCTGTTCAATCGCCCCAGTGTCAAGGGCGGCCATTTCAGATAAGCCATTGATTGGAAAGACTTGAGGACTCAAAGTTCGATTCTCCGTCCGGCGGGATCCAGGGGCCCCACGCGCACCCTCGCAGGGCGTGACTGACGCGCAGGGAGCATCACACTGAACACGCAGTCAAACAAAGGCGGCGGAGCGGGCGATCCCGATGGCGGTCGCACCGCGCCGGCGGAGCGCCTCGAGGAGGACCGCCGCGAGCAGCTGATCGAGGTCGCGATCGATTGTCTCGCTGAACTCGGCTTCGTGGGAAGCACGCTCGCGCAGATCGCCGGCCGCGCCGGCGTGTCGGCGGGACTGATCGCCCACTATTTCGGGGACAAGGACGGTCTGCTCGAGGCGGCGTTTCGCGACCTCAGCCGTCGCGTGCACGCCAACGTCCGCGCCAAGCTGCGCCTCGCACGCACACCGCGCGGCCGCGTGCAGGCGATCATCGACGCGAACCTCGCGCCGCAGGAGTTCAACCAGCGCACGGCCAACGCGTGGCTCGCGTTCTGGGGCCAGCTGCTGCACGTCGAGCGCCTGATGCGCGTGCAGACGGCCTATCAGCGGCGGATGCTGACCAACCTGCGCCACGCGCTCCGTCAGCTCCTGCCTGGCGACGAGGCGATCGCGCTCGCGGCGATGATCGCGGCGATGATCGACGGTGTCTGGCTGCGGGCCGCGCTCTCGAACTGGCGCGAGGCGGACAGCGAGGGCGCGCGGGCGCTCCTCACCGCGTTCGTCGAGGGTCGGCTCAAGGAGCGCGCACTGACGGCCGCCCCGGCGCAGGCCGAGCGCGCGGCGGCGACCGCAAGCGCTGCGCGGCAGACGCACTTTCGCACGGTCAATCCCGCCACCGGCGCGACGCTGGCGGAAATCCGCATCGACGGCCCGGACGAGGTCGAGGCCGCGTTCGCCGCCGCCGCGGCCGGGCAACGCCGCTGGGCGGCGATGAGCGGTGCCGAGCGCGGCCGGGTCCTGCGGCGCGCCGCGGACCTGCTGCGCGCAAGGAACCGGGAGCTCGCTGAGCTCGAGACGCGGGACACCGGCAAGCCGATCCAGGAAACCAGCGTCGTCGACGTGCTCTCGGGCGCCGACTGCCTCGAGTACTACGCCGGCGTCGCGGCCACGATCGCAGGCGAGCATCTGGATCTCGGACCGGCCGCCTTCGGCTACACGCGGCGCGAACCGCTCGGGGTCGTCGCCGGCATCGGCGCTTGGAACTACCCGCTGCAGATCGCCTGCTGGAAGTCGGCGCCGGCGCTCGCCTGCGGCAACGCGATGCTGTTCAAGCCGGCGGAGCTCACGCCGCTGACCGCGATCGAGCTCCGCAAGGTCTACGACGCGGCCGGCCTGCCGCCGGGTGTGTTCCAGGTGGTGCAGGGCTTCGCCGACACCGGCCGGCTGCTGACCCGCCACCCGGGCATCCGCAAGGTGTCGCTGACCGGCGAGGTCGGCACCGGCAAGGCGGTGATGAGCGACGCCTCCGCGACGCTCAAGTACGTGACCCTCGAGCTCGGCGGCAAGTCACCGCTGATCGTGTTCGACGACGCCAAGCTCGACAACGCGGTCGGCGGTGCGCTGCTCGCGAACTTCTATTCCGCCGGCGAGGTGTGCTCGAACGGCACGCGCGTGTTCGTCCATCGCCGCGTCAAGGCGGCGTTCCTCGAGCGGCTCAAGGCCCGCGTCGGGGCGATGCGGGTCGGTGACCCGATGGACCCGGCCACTCAGGTCGGCGCGCTGATCTCCGAGGCCCACATGGAGAAGGTGCTCGGCTACATCGCCCGCGGCCGCAGCGAGGGGGCGCGCGTGCTCGTCGGCGGCCGGCGCATCACGAGCGGCGACCTCGCGAACGGCTACTTCGTCGAGCCGACGGTGTTCGACGGCTGCCACGACGACATGGCGGTGGTCAGGGAGGAGATCTTCGGGCCGGTGATGACCGTACTCGAGTTCGACGACGAGGACGAGGTGGTGGCGCGCGCGAACGCGACCGAATTCGGTCTCGCGGCGGGCGTGTTTACCAACGACCTCACCCGCGCGCACCGGGTGATCGCGCGGCTCGAGGCCGGCACTTGCTGGATCAACCATTACAACGTGACGCCGATCGAGCTGCCGTTCGGCGGCTACAAGCGCTCCGGCCTCGGCCGCGAGAACGGGCGCGCCGCGATCGAACACTACACGCAACTGAAGAGCGTCTACGTCGCGATGGGCGACGTCGAGTCTCCCTATTGAACGGATGGGCGCCGTGAACGACAGCAGTTTCGACTATGTGATCGTCGGCGCAGGCTCCGCCGGCTGCGTGCTCGCCAACCGCCTGACGGCCGACGGCCGCAGCACGGTATTGTTGCTCGAGTACGGCGGGTCGGACCGCTCGATCTTCATCCGCATGCCGTCGGCGCTCGCGATCCCGATGAACCGCGAGCGCTACAACTGGTTCTTCCATTCCGAGCCAGAGCCGGGGCTCGGCGGACGCCGGATGCATACGCCGCGCGGCAAGGTGCTCGGCGGCTCCTCGTCGATCAACGGCCTCGTCTACATCCGCGGCAACGCGCTCGACTTCGAGCGCTGGGAGACGGAGGGCGCGAAGGGCTGGGGATACCGTGCCGTGCTGCCGTACTTCCGCCGCGCCGAGCGCCGCGCCGAGGGCGGCGACCCGTACCGCGGCGCCGACGGACCCCTCGGCACGAGTTACGGGACCCTCGAGAACCCGCTGCACGCCGCCTGGCTGGAGGCGGCCCGGCAGGCCGGCTACCCGCTGACCGCCGACGTCAACGGCTTCCAGCAGGAGGGCTTCGGGCGGATGGACATGACCGTCGACCGCGGCGTGCGCGCGAGCACCGCGCACGCCTACCTCCACCCGGTGCGCAGTCGCGGCAATCTCGCCGTCGAGACCGGCGCGCTGGCGAGCGCTGTCCTCTTCGAGGGCCGGCGCGCGGTCGGCGTCCGATACCGGCAGGGAGGCGACGAGCGCACCGTGCGCGCGCGCCGCGAGGTCCTCGTCTGCACCGGTTCGATCGGCTCGCCGCAGCTGCTCAAGCTGTCGGGGGTCGGGCCGGCGGCCGAGCTGCGCGAATTCGGGATCCCGGTCGTGCGCGACCTGCCCGGCGTCGGCGAGAACCTGCAGGATCACCTCGAGGTCTACTTCCAGGTCGCGTGCAAGGAGCCGATCACGCTCTATTCGGCGATGAGCCCGCTCGCCCAGCTCGCCATCGGGGTGCGCTGGGTCCTGTTCAAGACGGGGCTCGGTGCGAGCAACCACTTCGAGACATGCGGCTTCATCCGCAGCCGTGCCGGCGTCCGGTTCCCCGACATCCAGTTCCACTTCCTGCCGATGGCGGTCAGCTACGACGGCAACTCGCTCGCCAAGGAGCACGGCTTCCAGGCGCACGTCGGTCCGATGCACTCGAAGAGCCGCGGCTGGGTCCGGCTCGCCTCGAAGGATCCGGCCGACAAGCCAAGGATCCTGTTCAACTACATGAGCCACCCGGACGACTGGGTCGAGTTCCGCGCCGCGGTGCGCCTCACGCGCGAGATCTTCGCGCAGCCGGCCTTCGATCGGTTCCGCGCACGGGAGATTTCGCCGGGCGCCGATGTTCAATCGGACGCGCAGATCGACGACTTCCTCCGGCAGAAGGTCGAGAGTGCGCTGCACCCCTCGTGCACCTGCAAGATGGGCGCCGCCGACGACCGCATGGCGGTGGTCGATCCCGAGGCGCGCGTCTACGGGCTCGAGGGACTGCGGGTCATCGATTCCTCGATCATGCCGTCGATCACCAACGGCAACCTGAACGCGCCGACGATCATGATTGCCGAGAAGGCCGCCGACCACATCCTCGGCCAGGTACTGCCGCCCGCGGACGTGCCGTTCTACGAGGCGCCCAACTGGCGCACCAGCCAGCGCTGAGCGCCGGCGCCGCTCAGCCCTCGACCTCGACCTCGAGGCCAACGTCCGCCGCCGCCGCGCGGCGGATCTCGCCCTCGATGTCCATCGAGCGGCACGCCAGCACGTAGACGATCGTCGACACCGGCAAGCCCACCAGCATTGCGAGATCCGCGCCGCCGAGCGCGCGCGCGACCGGGCCGCTGTAGATGCCGGTGCTGAAGAACGGGATCATCGAAACGAAGCCGACCGCGTAGGCGGTCAGGCCGCGCCAGTTCCAGCGGCCGTACAGGCCGCGGGGGTTGAAGATCTCGCGCACCGAGTAGTGCCCGCGGCGCACGTAATAGAAGTCCACCAGGTTGATCGCCGTCCACGGCGTGAACAGGTAGAGCAGGATCGACAGGAACTCGCCGAACTCGTGCGCGAAGTCGCGCGAGGCCGTCAGCGCGATCGCGCAGGCAACGACGAGGCACGCGACGATCGTCACGATTCGCTTCGTGAGCGTCGCGCGGATCGGCTTCAGTGAATCGGCGACCGACAGCAGCGTCAGCGACGCGCCGTAGAAGTTCAGCGTCGTGATGGTCACGAGCCCGAACAGCGACGTGATCAGCAGCGGCTGGCCCGACCCCGGCAGCATCGAGTCGGCGGCCGCCTTGAGCGCAGGCGTCAGGTCGAGCGTCGGGAACATGGCCCCGGCGACCGTGCCGACGAGCATCGTCCAGGTGCCGCCGATGAAGGCGCCGAGGTAGGTCCACCAGAACGAGGCGGCGACGCCCACGTCGCGCGGCAGGTAGCGCGAATAGTCCGAGACGTAGATCGACCACGAGATCTGGTAGGCGGCGGCGGCGAAGAGCTGCGTCAGGAACGGCACCAGCCGGAAGTCGCCGAGATCGAGCTGTGCCGCCGGGAAGCGGACGCTCGCGACGGCGACCGTCATCACGCCGAGGCCCGCGACCAGGATCGCGGTCAGCACCTGCTGCACGCGGTGGATCCAGTCGTAGCCGAACACGGCGAGCGTCGCCGCGAGTATGCCGATTGCCGGCATCGTGAACCTCGGGTCGGTGCGGTAGAGCGTCTCGAGCGTGTCGGCAGCGAGCACCTGGTTGAAGGCGTTGAAGCCGACGTAGGTGACGAGCGCGACGCCCCAGACGAGCAGCGCGCCGACGTAGCCGAACTGAGGCCGCGACTGGATCATCTGCGGCAGGCCGAGCTGGGGGCCCTGCGTCGAGTGGAACGCCATGAAGAACGTGCCGAACGCGCTGCCGATGGTCACGGCGATCGCCATCCAGGCGAGATTGCCGCCCATCGCGACGCCGACGAAGCCGGTGGCGACGGTCGCGAGGTGCGCGTCACCCATGAACCAGGTCGGCCACAGGTGCCAGACCTTGCCGTGTCGCTCGGCGAGCGGCACGTAGTCGATCGATCGTTTCTCAATCAGCGAGCGTTCAGCCAAGCGAACCTCCGGCGCATCATCCGGCCGCGGGCAGGGAAGGGCAGGGACGGCGGCCCGTGCGATCAGGGCGTGCGGCTTCGCGCCGCTGTGGTCATTATGGGCCGACGATACAGGGCCCGATCGCCGGCGCCAACCCGCCGCGCCGCGCCCGCCAACGAAAACGGGGCCCCGCGGCCCCGTCGTCGTCCCTGCCCGGGCGCATCCCGCGCCCGGCCGGCTCCCGGGTCAGAATTTGTAGCCGATGTTGAAGCCCAGCACCCGCGGCCGGAGCGGCGTCTGCGCAACGATGAACTGGTCGGTGCTCGTGAACACCGCAGCATTCGAATTGCTGAGGTTCTCGCCGAAGATCGACACGGTCCATGCATCCTTCGCAACGCCGATGGATGCATCGTAGGTCGTGTACGCCGGGTCCTCGAAGCGCAACCGGCCCGTCGTGATCGCGCCCGCCTGCGCGATGGTCGGGTTCGAGCCCGCCTGCGTGAACGAGTGGCCCGTGTGGACGGCGCCGGCCTGAACGTAGGCGCTCAGGTCGCCGAACATCCAGTCGTAGCGTGCGCGCATGCTGAACTGGATCGGCGGCGCGTTCGCGCTCGGCGAGCCGATCGGGCCGAACGGGTTCGAGACCGGCCCGCAATTCGAGCCGGCGGTGTCGCATACCTGCGTGATCGCGTGGCCGTAGTTGGCGCTCGTGGGGTTGTTGTCGATCAGCGCCGGCGAGTTGGTCTGCTCGCTGTGGTTCCAGGACCCTGCGGCCTGCAGCGTCAGTCCGCGCACCGGCCGGGCCACGATCGACGCCTCGACTCCCTTGATCAGGAAGTTCTGGCCGTTGGTGTCGTAGAACACGTTGCCGACCAGCCCGGGATTGAAGAACGCGACCTGGACGTTGTCCCAGTTCTCGCGGTAGAGGGCCCCGTTGAACTGCAACCGGTGGTTGAGGAGCTCCATCTTCCAGCCGATCTCGTTGTTCGTCAGCTTGTCGGACTGGTAGGAGGAGGGGACGAGGTACTGCGGAATCGCCGTGCCGACCTGGGCAGGGGTCGGCGCGTTCGCCGCGGTGTAGAGGTCCGTGCCGGCGACGTGCGGCGCGTTGCCGTTCTGGTTGAAGCCGCCTGGACGGAATCCCTGCGAGTACGTGTAGTACACCATGATGTCCGGCGTGACGTGCCACGTGAGGTTGCCACGGCTCTTGAAGCCCGACTCGGTGTCGGACAGGTGCAGCGCGTCGAGATTGTAGGCGGTGCTTCCCTGGCAGCCGCCAGCCACGACGCCCTGCTCGTAGCAGAAGAAGCTGCCGTTGACGGCGCCCTTGAACGTGTTCTCGAACTTGAAGTGGCGCGTGCCGATGGTCGCGGTCAGCACCTTCGGGATCAGGTCGTAGTCCGCCGAGACGAAGAACGCCGTCTGCTTCGTCTCGCGGACGTCGTCCTGGTAGAACGAGCTGTTCGAGTCGCGAACGCCCGGATTGACGACGGTCGTACCCGGCGCGGTGCCGATGTTCGAGAAGCAGCCGGTGTTGCCCGGATCGGTCCCTGGCGCGCCGCTCGAGGTGCAGGACGGGACGGTCTTGTAGCGCCAGTCGCTCTGGTCGGCCAGCTTGTTGTCCTCGTAGTACACGCCGGCGATGCCGCGGAGCCGCCAATCGTCGGGCGTGCTGAGGCGGAACTCGTGCTGCATGTGCTCGTTGCGCTCCGTCGAGCGCCAGATCGCGCTCGGCGAGTAGCAGGTCGACGGGTAGTTCAGCGGCCCGCCGGTCGGGCCGTAGCACTGGTAGTAGTCGGCATACACGCCGCGCGCGTAGTTCGTGTAGTCGCTGACCTGCTCCACCTTGCGAACGAGGTAGCCGCCGGTGTAGACGGCCTTCAGCGCGCCGAACTTGCCGTTGAGGGTCCAGGAGGTGCTCTCGAACCGGTCCTTGTCGTAGGACGGGTTGAAGAGCGTCACCTCGAGCGGGTTCAGCGGCGCGCCGTCGGAGGCGTTCGGCTGCTGGTAGAACACGCCGTCGGTGCGCAGCGACTGGTACATCTGCGAGACCAGCAGGTCCCAGTCGTCGTTGAACTTGTAGAGCGCCGACAGGCGCAGTCCCTCGTAAGTCGCCGGATTGATCGCGTTGCGGGCGATCGCGTAATTGTTGATCGCGGCACTGCCAGGCGGCACGCAGAAGCCTGCGTTCGGCTGGCCGTCCGGACACTGGCCGGTCGCCGAGGCAGGATAGTTCGCGTAGTGAATGCCGATGTCGGTGTTCTTGCGCGTGAAGGTCGCCGGCACATTGTTGATGTAGCCGCCGCGGTTGTCGTTGTAGAAGACGCCGCGGATGGCGAGCTTGTCGGTAATCAGCGGCAGGTTGAGAACCGCGGTGATGTCGCTGTTCGGGTCGCCGTGCGCCGTGACGCCGTAGCCGGCCTTGGCGCTGCCCTCGGTGACGTTGAGCTTCGGTTCGTTCGTGATGTAGCGGATCACGCCGGCCTCGGCCCCGGAGCCGAACAGCGTGCCCTGCGGCCCCTCCAGAATCTCGATGCGGTTCAGGTCGGCCGCATAGATGTCGAGGTTGCGGCCCGGCAGCTGACCGGACTGGTTGTCGAGGTAGATGGCGACGTTCGGGTATACCGCGGTCGAGCCGCTGCCCTGGCTCGGCTGCGCGCCGGCGCTGAGGCCGCGCATGAAGACCTCGTTCTGTCCCGGGCCGTTGTTCGCGCTCGTGACGTTCGGCAGGTACTTGATGTAGTCGTCGAACGTGGCGATGTTGAGATCGGTCAGCGTCGCGGCGGTGAACGCCTGCATCGAGATCGGCACGTTCTGCATGCTCTCGGTACGGCGCTGTGCCGTCACGATGATCTCGCCGAGCGAGTCCGCATTGGCGTCGGCCGCGGGGCCGGCCGCGACCGCCGACGATCCGACCGACACGCCTCCGAGCACTGCCGCGATGGCGTACGAGAGCTTCGAGTTCATCGCCTGACCGGTTGGCCTGGTGGTCCGCATAGCAAACTCCCCTTAACTTGCTTGCATGATTCGAGCGGCGCGGGGCGGCAGCGCGGCAGTCATTGAATGCGCGGTCAATGCCGCTCCCCTTGGCGCTCTAATCCAGTTTGTCGCAACAACGTGTTGGAAGCAAGAATCGGCCTCCGGCGGGCGTTGCGCCTCTCGAAACAAGGGACTAGATGACACTTTGCGGAAGCGCGGGGCCGCTGTGGGTGTGGCGCAACACGCTTGAACGGTCATTCAGCCATGCCGGATGCGGCCGTCAACGAGCGGTCGTTCGCTGCTCCATGGCGATCCAGGCGTGGATCTTCTGCTCGAGCACCTCGAGCGGCAGCGCGCCGTTGGCGAGCACCGCATCGTGGAACGCGCGGATGTCGAATTTCGGGCCGAGCGTCGCCTCGGCCTCGGCCCGCAGTTCGAGCAGCTTCAGCTGGCCGATCTTGTAGGCGAGCGCCTGGCCCGGCCAGCCGATGTAGCGGTCGATCTCGTTGACGATGTCGGTCTCGGTCTTCGCCGCGTTGTCCTTGAAGTAGTCGATCGCCTGCTGTCGTGACCAGTGCTTGGCGTGCATGCCGGTATCCACCACGAGCCGCACCGCGCGCCACATGTCGTACGTCAGCTGCCCGAAGCGCGAGTACGGGTCCTTGTAGAGCCCGATGTCGTAGCCCAGTCGTTCCGAGTACAGGCCCCAGCCCTCGACGAAGGCCGTGTAGCCGCCGAGCCGCCGGAACTTCGGCAGGTCGCCGAGTTCTTGGGCGATTGCGATCTGCAGGTGGTGGCCCGGCACGGACTCGTGCGAGGTCAGTACCTCGATCTCGTATTTCGGCCGTACCTCGGGCCGGTAGAGGTTGACGTAGAAGTAGCCGGCACGGCGGCCGTCGGCGGACGGCGGGCTGTAGTAGGCGGTGGTCGTATTCGGCGCCGAGATCGCCGGGATCGGCCGCACGCCGAACGGCGTGCGGTAGAGGTGGCCGAACAGCTTCGGCAGCTCCGGCTCGATCTGCTTGGCGGTGACCACGTAGGCGCGATAGAGCTCGTCCGGCGTCGGATAGTAGAACTGCGGGTCGGTCCGCAGCTTGACGAAGAACTCCTGCAGCGTCCCCTTGAAGCCGACCTCGTCCATGACCTTCTGCATTTCGGCGCGGTTGCGCGCGACCTCCTTGAGCCCGATCGCGTGGATCTCGTCGGCGGTCAGGCTGATCGTCGTGTGGTAGTGGATGCGGTTGCGGTAATACGCGTCGCCATCCGGCGTGTCCCAGATGCCGACGCTTTCGCGGCAGGCCGGCAGGTATTGCTCGCGGAAGAACGTGTCGAAGCGCCGATAGGCGGGGAGCACGCTGCCCGCGATCACCGCCCGGGCCGCGGCGGTTAGGCGCTCGCGCTCATCGACCGGGATCCGGTCCGGGATCTGCGCGAAGCGCTGGTAGAACGGACTGTCCTCCGGCTTGTCGACGACCTGCTGCGCGAGCTGCGGAACGACGCGCTCCATCAGCACGCGCGGCTGGGTGCGCTTGTCGTGCGCCGCCTCGCGCAGCAGCACCGTCGACTGCTCGATGAACTGCGGCAGCGCCGCGAGCCGCTTGAGCCACGCCTCGTAGTCGGCGACCGTCTCGAACGGCATGACCTCGGCGACCTCGGAGAGCGTCTGGACGCCGTTCGCGGCACTGATGCCGTAGGCCTCGGCATGGAACGGCCACTCCGCGAGGCGCTCGTCGTACTCGCGCCTGAACAGGTCGTAGTTCAGCTGCTCCGCCGGCGGCAGCGCGGCCCGCGGGATCCGACGCAGCTGCGCGAGCACCGCGAGGTCGTGGCCGTGCGCTCGGTCGAGGCTCGCGCGCGTGAGGTCCGGCCAGCGGTCGTTGAAGCGCGTGTCGCCATAGAACGTCGCGGTCAGCGGATTGTCGACGAGGTCCTGCTCCCAGGCGCTGTCGAACAGATGGTGCAGTGCGGCAGTCGGCGACGGCGTGGGAGACGCGGGCGCGGCGCCAGACGCGATCAGCAGCACGACGAAGGATGCGAGCGCGACGAGTGGGTTGCGGGCCATGGGGACTCCGGGGGATGCGGGCGGCGCCAGATTAATGCCCGCGCCGGAGCAGGCGCAGATTATTTGTTGGGCCTCGGGCCTGCGCCCCGCTATGATGGCGCCTTCGCGACAAGATCTGTCCGGAGAGACCGCGGGACCGAGGACGAGCCATGGCTCGCGACGGTGCACGCGGCGCCGAAGGCGCAACCCGCCCGGAAACGCTCAGGCACCCGTACGGCAGGATCTCGCGAACTCTGGAGAGCGGCCCGGCGCGGAAGCGCCCGGCCCACCGAAGGGGTGCGGCGCAAGACCGATTGCGCTTGATCTCTCAGGTCACAGGACAGAGGGGCGACAGGCGGTGGCCTGTCGCCCCTATTTTTTGGGGTGGCGGTCCGCCGGAGGTGTCCGAAGCGGAGAGCCTGATGACCCAGAAGACCCCGTTGCATGCCCGGCACCTCGAACTCGGCGCACGGCTCGTCGACTTCGGCGGCTGGGACATGCCGCTCCAGTACGGCTCGCAGCTCGAGGAGCACCACGCCGTGCGCCGCGACGCCGGCATGTTCGACGTCTCCCACATGCGCGCCGTCGACGTCGAGGGTCCGCGTGCCCAGGAGTTCCTGCGTCGCCTGCTCGCGAACGACGTCGCACGGCTTACCGCGCCCGGCAAGGCGCTCTACAGCTGCATGCTCAAAGAATCCGGCGGCGTCATCGACGACCTGATCGTCTACTTGCGCGAACCCGGCCGGTACCGGCTCGTCGTCAACGCGGGCACCGCCGACAAGGACCTCGAATGGATCGGCCGCGAGGTCGCCGCCTTCGGCGTCACGGTGCGGCCGCGTTCCGACCTCGCGATGATCGCGGTGCAGGGACCGAACGCGCGCGCCAAGGCAGCCGGGCTCCTGCCGGCCGCCGACGAGGCCAAGGCGCTCGCGCTCGAGGGCTTCTACGGCACGAACCTCGGCGTCCTCGGCGGCGACGTGTTCGTCGCGCGCACCGGCTATACCGGCGAGGACGGCTTCGAGATCATGCTGCCCGCCGAGCACGTCGTGTCGCTGTGGAACCGGCTGCTCGACGCCGGCGTCCGGCCCTGCGGCCTCGGGGCGCGCGACACGCTCCGGCTGGAGGCCGGCATGAACCTCTACGGCAACGACATGGACGAGACCACGACGCCGCTGGAGTCGGGGCTCGCGTGGACGGTCGCCTTCGATGCGGGCCGAGAGTTCATCGGCCGCGGCGCACTCGAGGCGCAGCGCGCGGCCGGCGTGCCGCGCAAGCTGGTGGGCCTGCTGCTCGAGGACAAGGGCATCCTGCGCAGCCACCAGAAGGTGTACGCCGGCGCAGCCGGCGCGGGCGAGACGACGAGCGGCAGCTATTCGCCGACACTCGAGCGCTCGATCGCGCTGGCGCGCGTGCCGGCGGCGGCGGGCGCCGCCGTCGAGGTCGACATCCGCGGCAAGCGCCTGAAGGCGCGGGTCGTCCGCCCGCCGTTCGTTCGCCACGGCCGCGCGCAGATCGCGCTCTGACCGCTGCCTGCCCCGTCTTTCGAATTCCCTGACCGACACCTGGCGAGGATTCCTGCATGAGCAACAACGTTCCGGCCGAACTCCGCTACACGAAGTCGCACGAATGGGTCCGCAAGAACCCGGACGGCACGGTGACCATCGGCATCACCGACCACGCACAGCACGCTCTCGGCGACCTCGTGTTCGCCGAGACCCCGGAGTCGGGGCGCGCGGTCGCGGCGGGCGAGGCCTGTGCGGTCGTGGAGTCGGTCAAGGCTGCCTCCGACGTCTACGCGCCGGTCGCCGGCACGGTCGTGGCGGGCAACGAAGGGCTCGCCGACGCGCCCGAGAAGATCAACACCGATCCGTACGGCGAGGGCTGGCTGTGGACGCTGAAGCCGGCGGCGCCGCAGGACGTCGACGCGCTGCTCGATGCGGGCGGCTACGACAAGTTCCTCGCCGAGTCTGCCGAGTAGCGCGATCGTCGCGCCGTCCCGACCAACTGGAGTGACCATGGCCTTCATCCCGCATACCGACGACGACGTCCGACAGATGCTCGCGACGATCGGCGTCGGCCGCATCGAGGACCTGTTCGACGAGATCCCGCCGGCGCTGCGCGCCGGGCCGCTGACCGGCATACCGCCGGCGGCGTCCGAGATGGAGATCGGCCGGCTGATGTCCGAGCGCGCGGCCCAGGACGGGCGGCCGCTCAACTTCATCGGCGCCGGCGCGTACGAGCACCACATCCCGGCGGCAGTGTGGGCGATCGTGACGCGCGGCGAGATCTACTCGGCCTACACGCCGTACCAGGCGGAGGCGAGTCAGGGCACGCTGCAGACGATCTACGAGTACCAGACGATGATCGCGAGCCTGACCGGCATGGAGGTCTCGAACGCGTCGCTGTACGACGGCGCGTCCGGGCTCGCGGAGGCCTGCCTGATGGCGGTCCGCGCGAACCGGCGCTCGAAGTCGCTGCGGATTCTGATGCCGAGGGCCGTCAACCCGACGTACCGCAAGTGCGTGCAGGCGATCGCCGGCAACCAGAACCTGCGCTTCGAGGAGGTCGGCTACGACGCAGCCTCGGGCCAGACGGCGTTCGACGCGGTCGAGCGCCATTCGGGCTCGGACGTCACGGCGATCGTGATCCAGCAGCCGAACTTCTTCGGCACGCTCGAGGACGTCGACCGCCTGACCGACTGGGGCCACAAGCAGGGCGCTCTCGTGATCGCGGTCGTCAACCCGACGTCGCTCGCGCTGCTCAAGCCGCCCGGCGAGTGGGGCGAGCACGGCGTCGACATCGCCGTCGGCGAGGGGCAGCCGCTCGGCGTGCCGCTCGCGGCCGGCGGCCCGTACTTTGGCTTCATGACGACGCGCATGGAACACGTCCGCCAGATGCCCGGGCGCATCGTCGGCCGCACGCTCGATCTCGACGGCCGGCCGGGATTCACGCTGACGCTGCAGGCGCGGGAGCAGCACATCCGCCGCGGCAAGGCGACGTCGAACATCTGCACCAACCAGGGACTGCTGATGAGCGCGGCGACGATCTACCTCGCGATCGTCGGGCCCGAAGGGCTGGAGCGCGTGGCCAGCGCGTCGATGGCGCGCACCGCGGAGCTGGTCGCCGAGCTGACGAAGCTCAACGGGGTGCGCGAGGCCTTCGCGACGCCGCGCTTCCACGAGGCGCTGCTGAAGCTCGACCGCCCGGTCGGTCCGGTGCTCGACGAGCTGGCGCGGCACGGCATCGCCGGCGGCTTCGACGCCTCGGCGGACTACCCGGAGCTCGGCCCGACGCTGCTCGTCTGCGCCACCGAGACCAAGACCAGCGGCGACATCGCGGCCTACGCCGCGGCACTGCGCACGGTGCTCGGCACCGCGCGGGCGGCCTGAGGAGACACACCGATGAACGATACGCACCCGACCTCCAAGCCGCGCGAACCGACGATCTTCGACCTGTCGCGGACCGGCCGCTCCGCGACCGCACAGATGCCGCCGGCGATGACGGCCCACGTTCCGGCCGAGCTGCGCCGGCGTCGCCGCCCGCTGCTTCCGGAGGTCTCGGAGCTGCAGGCGGTGCGCCACTACACGCGCCTGTCGCAGATGAACTTCTCGATCGACACGGAGTTCTATCCGCTCGGCTCGTGCACGATGAAGTACAACCCGCGCGGCTGTAACCAGTACGCGATGCTGCCGGAGTTCCTCGGCCGGCATCCGCTCGCGCCCGTCTCACTCGGCCAGGGCGTGCTCGCGTGTCTGCACGACCTGCAGGAAATGCTCAAGGAGGTCACCGGCATGCAGGGCGTGTCGCTGACGCCGATGGCGGGCGCGCAGGGCGAGTTCGCCGGCGTCGCGATGATCCGCGCCTACCACCGCGCCCGCGGCGACCTGGCGCGCAACGAGATCATCGTGCCGGAGGCGGCGCACGGCACGAACCCGGCAACGGCGTCGATGTGCGGCATGAAGGTCATCGAGATCCCGTGCAACGCCGAGGGTGACGTCGACCTCGAGGCGCTCAGGCACGTCGTCGGGCCGAGCACCGCCGGCATCATGCTGACCAACCCGTCGACGCTGGGGGTCTTCGAGCGGACGATCGCCGAGATCGCGACGCTCGTGCACGATGCCGGCGGGCTCCTCTATTACGACGGCGCGAACCTCAATGCGATCCTCGGCAAGGTCCGCCCGGGCGACATGGGCTTCGACGTCATCCACATGAACCTGCACAAGACCTTCTCGACGCCGCACGGCGGCGGCGGTCCCGGCGCGGGTGCAGTGGGCGTCGGCGCGCGGCTGCTGCCGTACCTGCCGATCCCGGTCGTCGGGCGCGACGGCGACCGCTACCGGTGGCTCGACGAACGCGACCTGCCGGCGTCGATCGGCCGGCTGTCGGGGTTCATGGGCAACGCCGGTGTGCTGCTGCGCGCCTACATCTACATGCGCATGGTCGGGCGGGAAGGCATGCAACGCATCGGCGAGTTCGCGACCCTGAACGCGAACTACCTGCTGGCGCGGTTCCGCCAGGCCGGCTTCGATCCGGCGTATCCGACGCGGCGCGCGACGCACGAGTTCATCCTGACGATGAAGCGCGAGGCGCGCGAGCACGGCGCGACGGCGATGGATTTCGCCAAGCGGCTGCTGGATTTCGGCTACCATGCGCCGACGACGTATTTCCCGCTGCTCGTGCCCGAGTGCCTGCTGATCGAGCCGACCGAGACCGAGGCCAAGGAAACGCTCGACGGCTTCGTGGACGCGATGATCGCGATCCAGCGCGAGGCGGCCGAGGACGCGGCCCGGCTCAAGGGCGCGCCGTACTCGCTGCCGGTCCGCAGGCTCGACGACGTCCGCGCGGCCAAGCACCTCGATCTGACGTGGAAGCCCGCTGCATGACTTCATCTGAAGCGACCAAGGACGTGGTCCGTCCCGGCGCGAAGCCACGCGGCCTCGTGCGGGTGCTGAAGGCGTTCGGCAACACCGGCAAGGGACTGGCCGGCTGCTGGCGCGAGGAGGAGGCGTTCCGGCAGGAGTGCCTGCTCGCGCTGGTCGCGATCCCGGCGGGCCTGTGGCTCGGCGCGAGCGGCGTCGAGCGCGCGCTGCTGATCGCGCCGTTGCTGCTGATCCTGGTCGTCGAACTCCTCAACAGCGCGATCGAGACCGCGATCGACCGGATCGGCACCGAGCGCCACGCGCTCTCGGGCCTCGCCAAGGATCTCGGCTCGGCGGCGGTGTTCGTCTCGTTCGTGCTGCTCGCGAGCATCTGGGCCCTGGTGCTGCTCGGCCGCTGACCGGCGCGCCGCCCCGCTGCCTTTCCCCGCCGGCCGGTGGCGACATCGGCCGCCGGCCGGTATGGTGGCCGCTTTCGCCGGAGGCCCGCGTAGATGACAGTCATGATTTGCGGCTCGCTTGCCTACGACACCGTCATGGTGTTCGACGGGCGCTTCAAGGAGCACATCCTCCCCGACCGGATCCACATGCTGTCGGTGTCGTTCCTCGTGCCACAGCTCAGGCGCAACTACGGCGGGGTGGCCGGCAACATCGCCTACAACCTCGGCCTGCTCGGCGTGAAGAGCCAGGTGCTCGCGACCGTCGGCGAAGATTTCGATCCGTACGAAACTTGGATGCGCCGCCACGGTCTGAGTCTCGAGCACGTGCGCCGCATCCCGGACACCTACACCGCCCAGGCGTTCATCACCACCGACCTCGATGACAACCAGATCACGGCCTTCCATCCGGGCGCGATGCAGCACTCGGGCGAGCTCGAGGTGCCGCGCGGCGCCGGTGTGTCGCTCGGGCTCGTCGGTCCCGACAGCCGCGACGGCATGATCCGTCATGCCCAGCAGTTCGCGGATGCCGGCATCCCGTTCATCTTCGACGTCGGGCAGGGGCTGCCGATGTTCGGCGGCCAGGACCTCGAGGCCTTCCTCGACCAGGCCAGCTGGGTGATCGTCAACGACTACGAAGGCCAGCTGATCCAGGAGCGCACCGGCCTTGCGCCGGCGGCGATCGCCGCGCGCTGCCGCGCCTACGTTGTCACCGGCGGCGCCGAGGGCTCGCGCATCTACGCCGACGGCGCCGTCACCGAGATCCCGGCCGTGCGTGCCGAGCGGGTCGTCGACCCGACCGGCTGCGGCGACGCCTACCGCGCGGGCTTCATCCTCGGGCTGACCCGTGGCTTCGACTGGCCGACGACGGGCCGGCTCGCGTCGCTGATGGGCGCGATCAAGGTTGCGCATCACGGCACGCAATCCCACCATCTGAGCGCGGACGAGATCGGCGAGCGCTTCCACGGCGCGTTCGGCTACCGATTCTGACCGGCACGACGGAGTAGAGCCCCATGCTGATCGATGTCCGCGCGCGCGCCGCCGCAGCGCTCCTCCTCGGGCTCGTGGCCTGCGCTGCCCACGCCGACACGCCCCGCGCGGCGACCGAGGCCGCCGCGGCCGCCGCGGTCGGCGCCGACACGATCGAGGAGCGCCCGGAATGGGCGCGCACGCTCGAGCGCATCGCGGTCGGCGTGGTCGCGATCCAGATCGACGAGACGCGCGCCTTCGACACCGAGTGGAACGCATCCGCGCAGGCGACCGGCTTCGTCGTCGACGCCAAGCGCGGCCTGATCCTGACCAACCGCCACGTCGTGACGCCGGGACCCGTGACCGCGCAGGCGGTGTTCATGAACCGCGAGGAAGTGCAGCTGTTTCCCGTCTACCGGGATCCGGTGCACGACTTCGGCATCTACCGCTACGACCCGGCCAAGCTGCGCTTCATCCAGCCGCAGCAGATCGCGCTCGCGCCCGAGGGCGCCAAGGTCGGCACCGAGATCCGCGTCGTCGGCAACGACGCCGGCGAGCAGCTGTCGATCCTGGCCGGCACGCTCGCCCGCCTCGATCGCGACGCGCCGGCCTACGGGGTCGGCAAGTACAACGACTTCAACACGTTCTACTACCAGGCGGCCTCGAGCACGTCGGGCGGCTCGTCGGGCTCGCCGGTGCTGGACGTCAAGGGCCGGGCGGTCGCGCTCAATGCCGGCGGCTCGAGCCAGGCCGCGTCGAGCTTCTACCTGCCCCTCGACCGTGTCGTGCGGGCACTCAAGCTCATCCAGGAGGGCAAGCCCGTGCCGCGGGGCACGCTCGAGATCGTGTTCGAGTACACGCCCTACGACGAGCTCCGCCGCCTCGGCCTCAAGCCGGACACCGAGGCGGACGTGCGCCGCTCGTTCCCGAAGCAGGTCGGCATGCTGGTCGTCAAGGAGGTGCAGCCGGGGTCGGCCAGCGACGGCGTGCTCGAGCCCGGCGACGTGCTGGTGCGGATCGACGGCCGCTACGTCACGGAGTTCCTGACGCTCGAAGGCATCCTCGACGACTCGGTCGGCCGGACCGTGCGGGTCGACGTGCAGCGCGGCGGCCAGCTGCTGAGCCGCGAGATCCCGGTCGAGGACCTGCACGCGATCACGCCCGACGAGTACATCGAGTTCGGCGACGCGGTCGTCAATCGCCTGTCCTACCAGATGGCGCGCCACATGAACGTGCCGATCCAGGGCGTCTACGTCGCCAATCCCGGCTACGTCTTCGGCGCCGCCGGCGTGCCGCGCGGCGCGGTGCTCGCCGCCTTCAACGGCAAGCCGCTCAAGAACCTCGACGACTTCGAGAAGGTGGTCGCCGACCTCGCGCAGGGGGATCGCGCGACGGTACGGTTCTTCACGCTCGAGGACACCCGTTCGCAGCAGGTGCGCGTCGTGCGCGTCGACCGCCAGTGGTTCCCGGCGCGGCGCTGCAAGCGCGACGACGCGCTCGGCTACTGGCCGTGCCGGACGCTGGCGGACGGGCCGCCGCCGACGCCGGTGCAGCCCGCGAGCACCACCTTCGGCGACAGCGGCGACCCGCGCGCGGACCGGATGGCGCCGTCGCTCGTGGTCGTCAACTTCGACATGCCGTACTCGGTGTCGGGCGTGACCGAGCGCAGCTACCGCGGCACCGGCGTCATCGTCGACGCCGCGCGCGGGCTCATCGTCACCGACCGCAACACGGTGCCCGTCGCGCTCGGCGACGTCCGCCTGACGTTCGCAGGCACGATCGAGGTGCCCGGGCGCGTCGAGTACATCCACCCGCTGCACAATCTCGCGGTCATCTCCTACGACCCGAAGCTGATCGGCACGACGCCGGTGCGTGCGGCGCACTTCTCGAGCAAGGAGCTGCTGCCGGGCGACAGCGTCTGGGTCGTCGGCCTGCGCGCCGACCAGCGGCTCGCGGCGCTCGAGAGCAAGGTCGCCGCGGTCGAGGCGGCGCAGTTCCCGCTGTCGCGGACGCTCGCGTTCCGCGACTCGAACATCGAGGTCGTCTCGCTGGTCAACGGCCCGCCGGACTTCGACGGCGTGATCACGGACAAGGCCGGCGACGTGCGGGCGCTTTGGTCGAGCTTCGCGTACGACGGCGGCCGCGAGCTGCAGCAGCAGAACTTCGGCGTGCCCGCGGAGGTCGTCACGGCGATGATCGACGTCGTCCGCAGCGGGCGGCCGCTGCGCTCCCTCGAAGCGGAGCTGCAGCCGGTGCCGCTGTCGGTGGCTCGCAAGCTCGGCCTCAACGAGGACTGGGTCCGGCGTGTCGAGGCGCACAGCCCGGGGCGCCGGCAGGTGCTCGGTATCGGGCGCCTGGTCGCGGGAACGCCGGCGGCGGAGCAGCTGCAGACCGGCGACCTCGTGCTCGCGATCGACGGCCAGGTCGTGAACCGCTTCCGCGAGGTCGACCAGGCCGTTCAACACCCGCTCGTGCGGGTCACGGTCTGGCGCAACGGCGCGGAGGTCACGGTCGACCTCCCGACGACGGCGTTGCGCGGCGCCGACATCGACCGGGTGCTGGTCTGGGCCGGCGCCATCCTGCAGGCGCCGCATCGCGCACTCGCGGCGCAGCGCGGCGTCGCGCCGAACGGCGTGTTCGTCGCGTTCTTCCTGTACGGCTCGCCCGCGACGCGCTATGGCCTCTGGGCCGGGCGGCGCATCGTCGAGGTCGACGGCAAGCCCACGCCCGACCTCGATGCGTTCCTGGCCGCGGTCGGGGGCAAGGAGGACCGCGCCTCGCTGCGCCTCAAGACGGTGACCTGGAACAACTCGGCCGACGTGATCACGCTGAAGCTCGACAAGAAGTACTGGCCGACCTACGAGCTCCGGCGCGGGCCGGTCGACTGGGAGCGGCGCGCCCTGGACTGACGCCGGCGGCCGTGCGGCGCGCCGGGACGTGACGAAGTCGGTTGCCGTCGTTCGCGCCATTCATTAAGTTGCAGGCCCCAGCGCCGGGATTGTCGCCGTGATCCCCGATCCCTCCACCCAGTTCGAGCTGTTCGCGACGGGCGGGTCGGATGCCGACCTGATCGGCACCGCGCCGCTGCCGGCCGAGCTCGAAGGCGTCCCGGCCCAGCTGCCGGCGGGGCTCCGGCTCGGGACGTCGAGCTGGTCCTTCCCGGGCTGGGCGGGGATCGTCTACGCGAACCGCGTCGGCGAGCAGCTGCTCGCGCGGCAGGGACTCGGGGCCTACTCGCGCCACCCGCTGCTGCGGGCCGTCAGCATCGACCGCACGTTCTACGCGCCGCTCGGCGCCGACGACTTCCGCGCCTACGCGCGGATGGTGCCGCCCGACTTTCGCTTCGTCGTCAAGGCCCACGCCGCGCTCACGACACCGATCGACCGCCAGGCGCGCAACGTCGCGGTCACGCCGGACGTCGACCGCTTCCTCGACCTGCGCTACGCGATCGAGCGCGTGGTCACGCCGGTCGTCGAGGGCCTCGGCGAGCGCCTCGGCGCGCTGCTGTTCCAGTTCCCGCCGTTCGGCCTGCCGTACGCCCGCGAGCCGCAGCTGTTCGTCGACGCGCTCGGCGCGTTCCTCGACGCGCTACCGCGCGGGCCGCAGTACGCGGTGGAACTGCGGAACCGCGAAGTGCTGGGTCCGGCGTACAGCGACGCGCTGGCGCGCAATGGCGCGACGCACTGCTTCAACGTCCACCCGCGGATGCCGGGCGTCCTCGAGCAGGCGGCGGTGCTCGGCGAGAACGCCTGGCTCTCGGGCACCGTCGTCACGCGCTGGATGCTCCATCCGCAGCAGGACTACGAGGCGGCGCGCGAGCGCTACTTCCCGTTCGACCGGATCGTCGACCCGGACCCGGCCAATCGCGCCGCCGTCGCGACCCTGCTGGCGCGCATCCTGGGTCGCGGCAACGAGGCGATCCTGATCGCCAACAACAAGGCCGAGGGCTGCGCGCCGCTGACGCTGTTCGGACTCGCGCGCGAGCTCGACCGGCGCACGCGCGAGCCGTCCGCGCCCGCATGACCGGCACCGCCGACGTCGAGCGCGCCGTCGCGCTGCTGCGCGCCGGCGAGCTGGTGGCGTTCCCGACCGAGACGGTCTACGGGCTCGGCGCCGACGCCCGCAATCCCGCGGCGGTCGCCAGGATCTACGCGCTCAAGCGCCGGCCGGCGGGCCATCCGCTGATCGTGCACCTTGCCGGCGCGGAGGCGCTCGCCGAGTGGGCGGCGACCGTTCCCGAGGAGGCCCGGCGGCTCGCGGCGCGGTTCTGGCCGGGGCCGCTGACGCTGATCCTGCGGCGGGCAGCGGGCGTGCCGGACGTGCTGACCGGCGGTCAGGACAGCATCGGGCTGCGGGTTCCCTCGCACCCGGTCGCGCGCCGGCTGCTCGAGGCCTTCGGCGGCGGCGTGGCCGCGCCCTCGGCCAACCGCTACGGGCGGGTGAGCCCGACCTCCGCCGCGCACGTGCGCGAGGAGTTCGGACCGGAGGCGCCGTTCGTGCTGGAGGGCGGCGACTGTGCCGTCGGCCTCGAGTCGACGATCGTGAGCCTCGTCGGCGAGCCGCTGCTGATCCGCCCGGGTGGCATTGCGGCGACC
>JBBINS010000022.1:12699-26602 GCA_037443765.1 Gammaproteobacteria bacterium | reverse complement strand
GCCTAGGGGTAATCCCTACTATCGTCAAATCGTCCGTCGCCTTGGCTGGCAGGGTCGCCTGGCCTCATGTCGTCGTCCCGAAGCCCGTCCCGCATCATTCCGCTGCCGCGGAGCCCTACGGGCGTAGGGCCGGCCGCGGACGCAGCTGACTCGTTCCCGGGCCTCAACCCCACCCAGTCGACGACCCTGCCGAGCGGCTACTCCGGCCGCTTCCCCGGCATCAACCGCACCCTCGCCAGGCACCTTCGCGAGGCGACCGTCGACGGCGAGCTCAGCGTCGAGCGGCTGATGGAGGTCGCGACCCGCTACTACGACCAGGTGGACGAGGAGCGGCGCGGCATCGTGCGCTCCATGCAGCTCATGTCCGACGAGGCGCAGGAGCTGACGCGGGAGCTGCGCGAGCAGACCGCGAGCCAGCTGCAGGCGATCCTCGACCACGTCAAGGACGTGATCCTGACCGTCGACTCGAGCGGCTACATCGAATCCTTCAACCCGACCGGCGAGCGCGTGTTCGGCTACTCGCAGGCCGAGATCATCGGCCGGCCGCTCGCGTTCCTGCTGCCGGAGCTTGGCGCCGGTACGGGCGGCGGGGCCGCGCGGATCGCGGAGCGGCTCGAGCAGCTCGCGCTGCACAGCGACGACACGCACGTCGACCTCGCCGCGCACGAGACCACCGGCCGCTCCAAGAACGGCGAGCGCTTCGCCGCGGAGCTCGCGGTCTCGAAGGCCCGGGTCGGGCGCAAGTACGTGTACGTGCTGTGCCTTCGCGATGCGACCGAAAGGAAGCTCGCCGAGGGCGCGACCCGCGAGAGCGAGGCGCGCTACCGGCTGCTGGTCGAGAACGCGCCCGAGGCGATCGTCGTGCTCGACGTCGACCGCGGCTGCTTCGTCGACTGCAACGACCACGCGCTCAAGTTCTTCCGGATGGACCGCCAGCAGCTCCTGTCGGCGGGCGCCGAGCAGATCAGCCCGCCGTTCCAGCCGGACGGCACGCCCTCGTTCGGGGTCGTGCGCGGCCACATCGACCGGGCGCTCTCCGGCGAGACGCCGGTGTTCGAATGGGTGCACCTCGACGCCAACGGCAAGGAGCTGCCGTGCGAGGTGCGGCTCGTCGGCTTGCCGAGCGCCGGCCGGCGCCTGGTGCGCGGCTCCGTCACCGACATCAGCGAGCGCAAGCGCGCCGAGGTCTATGCCGCCGGCGAGCGGCGCGTGCTCGAGCGGCTCGCCTCCAACGCCTCGCTCGAGTCCGCGCTCGACGCGATCACCGACGTCATCGAGAAGCTCCACCCGGGGGATCGCTGCACGATCCGGCTGCTCGAGGAGGACGGCATGCTGCGGCACGTGGCCGCCGCGCACCTGCCGCGCGAGTTCTGCCAGGCGCTGCACGAGGTACCGGTCGACCTCCGCTTCGGCTCCTGCGCGGCCGCCGTGTACCTCTCCCGCCAGGTCATCGTCGCCGACATCTCGACGGACCCCTTCTGGGAGTACCGCCGCGAGGCGGCGCTGCGCTCGGGGCTCCGGGCCTGCTGGTCGAACCCGATCCGCGCCTCGGACGGCGCCGTGATCGGCACGCTCGCGGTGTACCTGACCTCGCCCTGCGCGCCGGCCGGCCGCGACGCCGAGCTCATGGCGCGCATGACCCAGCTCGCGGGCATCGCGATCGAGCGGCGGCGCGCGGAGTCGGCGCTGCGCGCCAGCGAGGCGCGCTTCCGCGGGCTCTTCGAGCACGTCGTCGAGGGCGTCTACCAGAGCGACGCGAACGGGCGCCTCAAGGCCGCGAACCCGGCGCTCGTGCACATGCTCGGCTTTCAGGACGCCGACGAGCTGATGGCGCTCGACAGCACCCGCCACCTCTACCTCTTCCAGGAGGTGCACGCCGAGCTCAAGGCACGGCTCCTCCGGGACGGCGAGATCCGAAACGCCGAGTACGAACTGAAGCGCCCCGACGGCGGCCTGATCACGGTCGTCGAGAACGCGCGGGTCGTGCGCGACGGGGCGGGCGCGGTGCAGGGCTTCGAGGGCACGGTCTGGGACATCACCGAGCGCCGGCGCGCGGAGCTCGCGGTGCACGCCGAGAAGGAGCGGGCGCAGGTGACGCTGCAGTCGATCGGCGACGCGGTGATCACGACCGACGCCGCCGGCGTCATCGACTACCTGAACCCGGTCGCCGAGCAGCTGACCGGCTGGACGCTCGACGAGGCGCGCGGCCAGGCGCTCGACTCGGTGCTGCGGGTCGTCAACGAGGCCAACCAGGAGAGCGCCGAGAACCTCGTCGCGCGCTGCCTCAAAGAGGGCCGCGTGATCCTCGGCAACGACCAGGCGGCGCTCGTGGCCAGGAACGGCCGCGAGGTCGCGATCCAGAACTCGGCGGCGCCCATCCGCGATCGCGAGGGGCGGCTGCTCGGTACCGTGGTCGTGTTCCGCGACGTGAGCCGCGAGCGGCGCCTGCGGCGTGCGCTCTCGTACCAGGCGACCCACGATGCGCTCACCGGGCTCCTCAACCGCCGCGAGTTCGAGCACCGGCTGCACGCCGCGCTCGCCGAGACGCGCGGCGACTCGCCGATCGAGCACGCGCTCGTCTACGTCGACCTCGACCAGTTCAAGGTCGTCAACGACACCTGCGGCCATCCGGCGGGCGACCGGCTGCTGAAGCAGGTCACGAGCCTGCTGCAGACGCGCGTCCGCACGAGCGACACCCTGGCGCGCCTCGGTGGCGACGAGTTCGGCATCCTCCTGCAGGACTGCGTGCTCGAGCAGGCGATGAAGATCGCCGAGGGCCTCAGGCAGGCGATCCGCGAGTTCCGCTACGAGTGGGCCGGTGAGCAGATCCAGATCGGCGCCTCGATCGGCATCGTCGGTATCGACAAGGGCAGCGAGTCGGTGGCCGCGGTCATGAGCGCGGTCGACGTCGCCTGCTACGCGGCCAAGGACGGCGGCCGCAACCGGGTGCACGTCTACGAGGCCGACAACGTCCCGGCGCGCCACAAGGAGATGCAGTGGGTCTCGCGCCTGCAGCGCGCCTCCGACGACGGCCGTCTCGAGATCTACTTCCAGCCGATCCTGCCGATCGGCCGCAACAAGGACACCCAGCAGCACTACGAGCTGCTGCTGCGGATGCGCGACGAGTCGGGCAACCTCGTCCAGCCGATCGAGTTCATCCCGGCGGCCGAGCGCTACAACATGATGCCGGCGATCGACCGCTGGGTCGTCAAGCACGTGCTCTCGACGGTGCTCGCGCGCGGCCAGGTCGGCGAGCACGCGACCTTCGCGATCAACCTCTCGGGCACGACGCTCTCGGACGAGGGCTTCCTCGAGTTCCTGCTCGGCGAGCTGTCCGCGACCGACATCCGCCCGGGGTCGCTGTGCTTCGAGATCACCGAGACGGCGGCGATCGCCTCGCTCTCGAATGTCGTCTACTTCATGCGCGAGCTCAAGGACCGCGGCGTGCGCTTCGCGCTCGACGACTTCGGCTCGGGGCTGTCCTCGTTCTCGTACCTCAAGAACCTGCCGGTCGAGTTCCTGAAGATCGACGGCCAGTTCGTCGAGAACGTCTGCAAAGACCCGGTCGACCGCAGCATGGTCGAGGCGATCTGCCAGGTCGCGCGCGCGATGGGGATCCGCACGATCGCCGAGCGCGTCGAGACGCAGGACGTCCTGGACGCGCTCGCCGCGATCGGCGTCGACTACGCGCAGGGCTTCCTGGTGGCGCGCCCGGAGCCGATCGCCGGGCTCGCGGCCTCGCTCGGGCGCGGCCACCGCCGCTGACCCTTGCGGCCCCGGCGGGGCCGGTCTCGTCTAGAATGGCGGCAGAGCCCGCCCCCCAGGGCCCCGAGGCCCCCGCGCCCCTTGCCGCCGACCGACGCCGCCCGCGTGACCACCCGCACCGCCGAGAGCGCGACCGAGCCCGCAGGGCACAGGGCCCGCCTGCTCGGCGAGGGCGACCCGCCCCCCTTCGAGATCGTCCACCCCGCCGGCCGGCGCCGGGCGCTCATCGTCTGCGACCACGCGAGCCGGGCGATCCCACGGGCGCTCCGCCGCCTCGGGCTCCCGGACGAGGCCACCTGGCGCCACATCGCCTGGGACATCGGTGCCGCCGAGCTCGGCCGGGCGCTCGCTGCGCGGCTCGAGGCCCCGGCGGTGCTCGCCGGCTACTCGCGCCTCGTCGTCGACTGCAACCGCCGGATCGAGGACCCGACCTGCTTCGTCGCCTTCGGCGACGGCCAGCGCGTGCCCGGGAACGAAAATCTCTCCGAGGCCGACAAGCGCCAGCGGGCGGCCGCCTGCCACGAGCCGTACCACAAGGCGATCGCCGCGCGGCTGCAGGAGTGGAGGCGAGAGGGCCTCGTGCCGGCGGTGATCGCGGTCCACAGCTTCACGCCGGTGTTCGGCACCGACGCGCGACCCTGGAACGTCGGCGTCCTCTGGGACCACGACCCGCGGATGGCGGTGCCGCTCCTCGCGCGGCTCCGGTCCGAGCCGGGCCTCGTCGTCGGCGACAACCAGCCGTATTCCGGGCGACATCCGTCCGACTACACGGTCGACCACCACGCCGAGAGCGCGGGCCTGCCGCACGTCTGCCTCGAGGTGCGCCAGGACGAGCTCCTGACGCCCGCCGGCATCGCGCGCTGGGCCGAGCTCATCGGCCGGGCGCTCACCGACATCCTCGCGGACGAATCGCTCTATACGGTCTGGCAGTCCCGCGAGACGCGGGCGGGGGGAGGGAGCCGATGACGAAGGAACCGCCGTTCACGGTCGGGATCGAGGAGGAGTACCTGCTGGTCGACCTCAAGTCCCGCGACCTCGACAACGACCCGCCGCACAGCCTCGTCGAGGAGTGCCACCAGCGCTGCGGTGGCCAGGTGAGCCCCGAGTTCCTGCGCTCGCAGATCGAGATCGGCACCAAGGTCTGCCGCACGATCCCCGAGGCCAAGGAGGACCTCAAGCGCCTCAGGAAGACCGTCGTCGACGTCGCCAACCAGCACGGCCTCGCGCCGATCGCGGCCTCGACGCACCCGTTCGCGCGCACGATCGAGCAGCGCCACACTGCCAAGGACCGCTACGTCGCGCTCGCCAAGGAGATGGGCGCCGCGGCGCGGCGCATGCTGATCTGCGGCATGCACGTGCACGTCGGCATCGACGACAACGAGCAGCGCATCGACCTGATGAACCAGCTGTCGTACTTCCTGCCGCACTTCCTGTCGCTGTCGACCTCCTCGCCCTTCTGGGAGGGCGAGCAGACGGGCTTCAAGTCGTTTCGCCTGACGATCTTCAACGCGCTGCCGCGGACCGGGCTCCCGGAGCGCTTCGCGAGCTGGGGCGAGTACCAGCGCCACATCGACACGCTGATCCGCACCGGGCTCATCCAGGACACGTCGAAGATCTGGTGGGACATGCGCCCGAGCTGGCGCTACCCGACGCTCGAGACCCGGATCATGGACTGCTGCACGAGCGTCGACGACTCCGCGTGCCTCGCGGCGTTCGTGCAGTCGACGCTGCGGATGCTCTACCGCCTGCGCACCCGCAACCAGCAGTGGCGCACCTACCCCGGCATGCTGCTCGCCGAGAACCGCTGGCGGGCGATGCGCTACGGCACCGACGAGGGGCTCCTCGACCTCGCGCGCGCCGAGCTCGTACCGTTCCCGGAGCTGCTCGAGGAGCTCATCGACCTCGTCCGCGAGGACGCGGAGGCGCTCGACTGCCTCAAGGAGCTCGAGCACGCGCGCGTGATCCTGCGGCGCGGCACGAGTGCTCACCGCCAGGTGCGGGTCTTCGAGGAGGCCAAGGCGCGCGGTGCGAGTGAGCGCGAGGCGCTCGCCGCGGTCGTCGACTGGCTGGTGCGCGAGACGGCGACCGGGCTCGGCTGAGCGTTCATCCGGCGGGCGGTACCACCCGCGGCCGGCGGGGGGCGCGGGCTTCAGCGGGTGTCCGGGCGACCGGTGCAGGCATTGATTTCAATGATATCAATGCATACAATCGACCCATTGCCGGAGCGCAGCGGATGGCCAGCATCACGATTCGCAACCTCGACGAGCAGACCAAGGGGCGGCTGCGCGTCCGCGCCGCCCACGGCGGTCGATCGATGGAGGAGGAGGCGCGGCACATCCTGCGGACGGCGCTTGCGCGCGAACCGGAGCCCGGGCCCGACCTCGCAGCGGCGATCCGCGCGCGGTTTGAGGCGCTCGGCGGCGTTGAGCTCGAATTGCCGCCGCGAACGGCGATGCGCGAGCCCCCGGTGCTCGAGGCCGCGCGTCGCTCGAAGCGGCGCGGCCCGCCATGATCGTCCTCGACACGAACGTCGTGTCGGAACTCATGAGGCCCGCGCCGTCAGCGGCCGTGGTCGCTTGGGTCGGGCGACAACCGCGGCAGCAGCTCTGCACGACGAGCTTGACCGAGGCCGAGCTGCGGTACGGCGTGGCCCTGCTGCCGCGCGGAGGGCGGCGGGACGCCGTGGCTCGCGGCGTCGATGCGCTGTTCCGCGCCGACTTCCGCGACCGGGTACTGTCGTTCGATTCGGCCGCCGCGGGGCGCTACGCCGAGATCGCGCAGGAGCGCCGCCAGGCCGGGCGGCCGATCAGCCAGTTCGATGCGCAGATCGCCGCGGTGGCCCGGACGCACGGCGCGACCCTCGCGACGCGCAATGTGGCGGATTTCGAAGGCTGCGGAATCGACGTGATCGACCCGTGGTCGGCGTCCGGCTGAACGCGGCCGCAGCGTTGCAGGCGGGGAGGCGGGGTGCGTCTCGGGCCGGCGTCGGTGGCGCCGCGGGCCGACGCATGTTGCGCGATTCCTCGGCGGCCCGAGGCGATGCAGCCGTGACCCTGGTCCGTCGCCTGACGTACGCGCCGATGATGCGCAGGAGCGACCGGCATTGCCGACACGTCGTCGGGGACGGCACGGGGATTCGTCGCGCTCGTCGACGGGCCGGTGGACGAGGCCCCGGTCGGGCGCGGCTGGAGCCGCCCGCGAGCCCCGCGAGCGGACGGGCGCCGTCCCCGTCGCCGGCACCAGGTTCAGCCGAGCCAGCTCGACTCGAGGACGGCGCGGCGTTCGTCCGAGAGCCGCGCGAGCAGTCGTTCCCAGTCGGCGATGATTGACGGGTAGCGGGCGTCGGCCGGATGCAGCGCCGCGCGAAGGCGCGGTGCGCCCCGCAGCGCGCGGGCACCTGCCGCGTTCCACCGTCGCGACAGCACGCGCCGCCAGCGGCTGCGCGTCGAATAGACGAGGCTCGGCGCCGCGATGCGACGTCGCGCCGGCAGGGCGATCAGCGCGTCGCGCGCGGACGCGTAGCGAAGGCCCGAGCGGCCGACCGCCTCGAGCGTCGCGGCATTCATCAGCCACGCGGGCGCGACGAAACCCGCTGGCGGAAGGCCAGTCGCGGCGAGCAGCGCCCGGCCACGCGCGATCAGCGCGGTCGCGGTCGAGGCGTCGACCGCCGCGAATTCCCCCTCGCGCGCGGTGTAGACCCGGCGGCGGAACCAGTCGACCGGCGAGCGCGGGTCGGCACCACGGTCCTCATGGAGGTAGCCGTGGAGAACGATCTCGTCGCCGCGGGCGAGCCGCGCGCGCACCGCCGCGACGAAGCCCGGATCCGCGTCGGCGCGGACGCCACCGTGGTAGTGCGGGACGACGAGCAGCGTCACGGGCGCCGCGAACCGGTCGGCGAGCGCGAGCAGCGCCTCGCACTCCGGCCAGGTCGCGGGCGCGACGTCGTGGACCGACACCGCGTACTCGTGAGGATGCGCCGGACGGCTCAGGCGGCCCCCACGGCTGGGTGGGTGCGCTCGATCGCGGCGTGGGCGAGGAGCGCCTGGTACTCCCGCAGCTGGCGCGTCAGGGCGGCGTCCCAGCTGTACTCCGCGAGGACCCGCTCGCGCGCCGCGGCACCGAGCGCGCGCCGATCGCGCCGGAAGACGTCCTCCACGGCGGCCGCGAGCGCCGCGGCCCGCCCGGCGGGCGGCGCGAGCGCGCCGACCGAGTCGTCCACGACCTCGGCGAGCGCGCCGCCCTCGTAGGCGACGACCGGCAAGCCGCAGGCCATCGCCTCGAGCGCCACGAGCCCGAAGGTCTCCTGCCGCCCGGCGTGCACGAGGACGTCGCAGGCGGCGAGGCTCGCGGCGATGCCGTCGGTGTGGGCCTCGTACGGCAGCATCGTCACGCGCGGCGCCGGTCGCCCGGCGCGCGTCCCGCCGATCAGGAGGAGGTGGTACGGCGCGCCGAGCCAGCCAACCAACTCGAGCAGTTCCGCGACGTTCTTCTCCGGCGCGAGCCGGCCCGCGAACACGAGGAGCCGAGTCTCGTCGTCGAGCCCGAGGCGGGCCCGCAGCGTCCGGTCGCGCACTTCCGGCCGGAAGGCCGCGGCATCGACGCCGAGCGGCTGCACGACGACCCGCTCGATGCGGGCCGCGTCGAGCCGCGCCGCGACGACGCGGCTCGGCGCGAGCACGAGGTCGAAGCGCGAATAGAGCGCCCGCAGGTACGCAGCCGCGACGCGATCGCCGGTCGCGCCGAGGCGGTGGGCAAGGAGGCCGATGAGATCGGAGTGGCAGAAGGCGACCGCGGGGACGCCGAGCGCGTCGGCGACCTCGGCCACCTGCCAGCCCATCAGGTACGGATCGCCCGCCTCGAGGAGGTGCGGCGCCAGCGCGCCGAGCGTCGCGCGCAGCTGCGGCAGACGGACCGGGCAGCGGTAGCCGGCACGGATCCGAGGGCTCTTGTACTCGACGATCCCGCCCGGGCCGCCGCGGTCGGCCGCGCCGGGAACGACGAGGGTGTGGAGCACCCGCCGGCGGGCGTTCAGCCAGGCGTGCTTCGCGAGCAGATAGCGGCGCACGCCGCCGCTGGTCGGCGAGAAAAACAACGTCGCGTCAACGAGATGCGGCGTCACTGCGCCGGGACGTCCCGAGTCTGCATGGCCCGATTGTGCCGCCCGGTCGTGACGGGCCGATGACGGGCGGCGCAAAAGTTCCGTGGGATCAGCGCGCTAGGCGGGATATTCAACCGCCGTCGCAGGGCACGCAGCCAAACCCTTGCGGTCGCTGCAGTTTAAAGAGATTGCAACGCGCCGGCTGTAGCGTCACGGGACGTGCCTCGTCACGGAGTCCCCATGCCGTCCGCCCCCGCACTGCGCTTTCGACTGGACCCGCTGCTGTCCCGGTTCGTCCCCCGGCCGCTCGCCTCCGTCCTCGCGCCGCCGCTCGAACTCCTGCTCGCGCTGCGCCGTTGCGAGCGGACCTACTCGGCGATCCCCGCGGGGGCAACCCCGCTCGAGTTCGCGCGGGCGGCGCTCGGCCTGCTCGACGCGCGCTTCGAACTCCGCGGGGCGGCCGACGCCATCCCGACGAGCGGCCCGCTCGTCGTGGTCGCGAACCACCCGTTCGGCGGCATCGAGGGCCTCTACCTCTATTCGCTGCTCGCGGCGTTGCGCCCCGACGTGCGCGTGCTCGGCAACGCGCTCCTCGGGCGGCTGCCGGAGTTCGCGCCCGCGATCTTCGCCGTCGACGTCCTTGGCGGACGCACGGCCGCGCAACGGAACGGCACCGCGATGCGCCAGGCGATCCGCTGGGTCGCGGACGGCGGCGCGCTGATCGTGTTTCCGGCGGGGGAGGTCGCGAGTCTCGACCCGCAGAGCCGCACGGTCGCGGACGCCACCTGGCACCCGTCGCTCGCGCGCCTCTTGCGCATGACGCGCGCGCCGGCGCTGCCGGTCTACGTCGACGGCACGAACAGCCCGCTCTTCCACGCCCTCGGCCTCGTGCACCCGCGCCTGCGCACGGCGCTGCTGCCGCGCGAGCTCTTCAACAAGCGCGGCCGCACGATCCCCGTGCACGTGGGCAAGCTCGTGCCGCACGGCCAGCTGCAGGCCATCGACGGCGACGGCCGCCTGTGCGAGCACCTGCGGCTGCACGTCTATGCGCTCGCCTCGGGAGGTCCCGCCGCCGGCCGTGCGGCCCGGCCGGCGCGCGTCGCTTCGACGCGCGCGGCGAAGGCGATCGCCGCCGTCCCTCCGCCCGAGGCGCTCGCCGATCCCGTTCCGGCCGAGCGGCTCCACGAGGACCTCGGCCGCCTCGACCCGGCGCAGCGCATCGCGACGAGCAACGAGCTCGAGGTCTGGCACGCGACGCAGTCGCAGGCGCCGTGGATCATGCAGGAGGTCGGGCGGCTGCGGGAGTTGACGTTCCGGACCGTCGGCGAGGGCACCGGGCGGGCCCGCGACCTCGACCTCTACGACCGCTACTACGATCAGCTCTTCGTGTGGAACCGCGCGAGCGGCGAAGTCGTCGGCGGCTACCGGATCGGGGCCGTCGACCGGATCTACGACAAGTTCGGGCCGCGGGGCCTCTACACCCACACGCTGTTCGACTTCGACCGCTCGCTCCTGCCGTCGCTCGGACCCGCCCTCGAGATCGGCCGCTCGTTCGTGCGGCCGGAGTACCAGAAGAGCTTCGCGCCGCTGCTGCTGCTCTGGAAGGGCATCGCGGCCTACGTCGCGGCCCACGCGCGCTACCGCGTCCTCTTCGGGCCGGTCAGCATCAGCAACGACTACTCGAGCGCGTCGCGCGAGCTGATCGCCGGCTTCCTCGGCGCCCAGAACGCGGACTTGGCCCGCGCGCCGCTGGTCCGCGCGCGCAACCCCCTGCCGAACACGGGCGGCGCGCGGCTGATCCGCCGCGAGGCGGCCGACGTCGGGGAACTCGACGCCCTCGAGAGCGTCGTCGCTTCGCTCGAGCCCGACGGCAAGGGCGTGCCCGTCCTGCTGCGCCAGTACCTGAAGCTCGGCGCCAAGGTGCTCGGCTTCAACGTCGATCCGGCCTTCGGCCATTCGATCGACGTTCTGGTCGCGGTCGACCTGCGCGAGACCGACGACCGGGTGCTGGCCAAGTACATGGGCCGCGCCGCGGCCGAGGCCTACCGGGCGGCGCACCGGCGCTGAGCCGGCTCGGCGCGCCGCGCGCGGCCGCGGGCCGGGATTGCGGAAGGAGCTCGATCACGCGCGCGTGCGCGTGATCCTGCGGCGCGGCACGAGCGCCCGTCGCCAGGTCCGGGTCTTTGACGAGGCCAGGGCGCGCGGTGCGAGCGAGCGCGAGGCGCTAGCCGCGGTCGTCGAGTGGCTGGTGCGCGAGACGGCGACCGGGCTCGGCTGATCAGGGCGCGGGGCACGGCCTTCGACGGCATGGCCGATCGTGACCGCTGACGTGCCTGACGCTTCTGTCCGGTCGACCGCGTCACTGCGGTCTCACCCGGTGGGATTGGCGCGGACCGGCTCCGCGGAGGGCCGACGGTCCGCGGGCGCGCGACGACCAGCGCGGCCGCAGCCAGGGCGGCCACGGTCGGCCGCTCGTCACCGCCGCTCGTGCGAATCAGCAGTCCAATAGACCGGACTATGACGGGATAGTCCCGTATACTGGACTCATGGATCTGCACACCATCGGCCGATTGATCGCCGAACGGCGCCGCGCCAAGGGCCTGACGTTGACGGCGCTCGCGACGCGCGCCGAGGTGGGCCGTTCGACGCTGGCCGCGCTCGAAAGCGGCAAGTTGCCCGAGCTCGGCCTGTCGCGCGTCGCGCGCCTGTGCGCCGCGGTGGATCTGATGCTCGACGTGCGGCCGCTGCAACTCGATGCGCCCATCCTGCCACACCGGCACCTGACCGACGCCGCGGGGCGCGAACTGACCAAGGCGGCGATCGACGACGTCATCACGCGCGGCGATATCGAGTCTTGGCGCGCCCTCGTCGGCGCGATGCGCGCGGACGAGACGGGGCGGACCGCACGCCGCGTCCGCGAGGTCGCGAGGGCCCTCGCGCCCCAGGACGTCACGGCCCGTGCCTTTGCGACGCTGCTGCCGAGACTGCTGGCTGCGCCGACGGCGCGGGCGCCCCGATCGTGACCCGACGGGCCGAGGTCCCGAACTGGGAGACGCTGCTCGCGCAGGCGGCGACGCTGCAGACCCGGGTGCCCGGAGCCGTACTCGTCGGCGGCACTGCGGCCGCCGTGCACGCCCGCCGCCGCTATTCGCTCGATCACGATCGCGATCACGGGGTGCGCGACCTGGCAAAGTCCTACGACGCGGCGATTCGTGCCCTCGAGTCCATCGTCGGCTGGCCGACGCAGCGCCGCGTGCCCGGCAAGCTCGTGCTCGGAGAAGCCGATCGCATCGCCGCGGGGGTACGCAACCAGCGCCGCTCGGCGCCACTCGACACGATGCAGGTCGGCGTCCGCGGCGGCGGCATTCTTCGGGTGCCCACGGTCGAGGAGATGCTGCGCATCAAGGCCTTTCTGGTCGTGGATCGGAACGCGACTCGCGACTACCTCGACGTCGCGGCGCTGTCGCACCATTGCGGCCTGCAGCAAAGCGCTCAGGCCCTCGACCGCATGAACGAACTCTACGCAGACTTTGTCGGCGAAGGCGGCGACATGCTCACCTCGGTCGTCGTGCGACTGTCGACGCCGGAGCCGTATGACCTGACGGGGGTCGACCTGTCCGAATACAAGGGGATCGTCGCGCCGTGGAACGACTGGCGTGCGGTCGCCGGCCAGTGCGCCGACCTCGCGGCTGCGGTGTTGACGCGCTGACGCACCGCCGACGACACGGGCTCCGCTTGCGGATCCCCGCGCCGCGCCGCGCGCTCGTCTCGCCGAGCGGAGACTGCCGGCCGCGCCGATGATGGACTGGACCGCGTAAGGGAGAATTGTTTGCTATAACATCGAGTTACGCACGCTTTGAAACTCGTGTCTCCTGCTGGTCTCCTCGACTTCCCGCGACCGGACAGGCTGTGAGGCGGCGGGGGCGCGCGGCGCGGGTTTCCCCGTGCTCCAGTCCGCCGACCCGATTCGGACTCCGTTGACCGCACGCCGCCCCAAAGCGTACAGTCCATATGTACATCTCAATGTACAGGTGAAATGTACTCTATGGGCGACGTCAATGTCACCGAGCTTCGGGAGAAGCTGCCCTCGTACCTCGAGCGTGCTCGACGCGGCGAGCGCATTCGAGTCACATCGAGGGGCGAGGTCATCGCGGAGATCTCGGCGCCGAAAGCCAGGGAGGAAGAGGCCGAGGTCGTGCGCCAACAGCTGCGCAGTGCGGTGATGCACTACGAGTCGCCGATCGAGCCGGCACACGAAAAGGATGAGTGGGCGGCCAATCAATGATCGTCCTGGACACTCACGTCCTCGTCTGGTGGGTGGATGGCGACAGCAAGCAACTTTCGCGCAAGGCGCGGCAGGCGCTCGAGCGGCACGGTAAGCGCAACGAGCTCGTGGTCGCCAGCGTATCGGTCTTCGAAATTGTGACTCTCGAGCGCCGCGGACGCCTGCGCTTCAAGATCTCCGCGGCGGATTGGCTGTCCCGAGTACGTCGCCTCCCCGAATTTCTCATTGAGCCGCTATCGGACGACATCGCCGAACGTGCCGGCCAGTTCGGAGATGCATTCCCCGGAGATCCTGCGGATCGCATGATCGCGGCGACGGCGCTCGTTCGCCGAGTGCCGCTCGTTACTGCTGATGAGAAATTGCGCGCGATCGACTCTCTGAACACGATCTGGTAGGGCGGGCGGTCGATTACGTATTCGGGGACCTGCCAAGGAGGGTTTCGCGATATCGGGCGCCAGCGATCTTCCATGCGCACGGGGATCGACCGGGTTGGCCTCGACGGCTCGGAGCACCTAACAACATGGAGATCTTTAGCGGTCGGATGCGTTCCTGCTTCCCTCCTTCTGCATGTCTCATTTCGAGGGGACAAGGCACGGGATTTCGCGGCAATCGAGCCTTCGCTTGGCGAGCTAAGATATTGGGAGTCAGTGACTTCCGATTTCCCGTGCGCGATCGGTCCAGTCGCCGCGTGGACCGACTGCCGCAACAATAGCCTTAAGAGTCAACATGTTGGATCGCAGAATTTCCGTGGCCCC
>JBBINS010000022.1:0-12599 GCA_037443765.1 Gammaproteobacteria bacterium | reverse complement strand
AACCGCGAGATCCCGCCGCTCGACTACCCGCGGGTCTGGCGCCTCAAGGCCGAGCGGCCGGCGCTCTCGATCGTGATCAACGGCGGCATCCGCACCGTCGAGGGCGCACGCGAGCACTGGGCGCACGTCGACGGGGTCATGATCGGGCGCGAGGCCTACCACAACCCGTACTACCTCGCCGAGCTCGACCGGCTCGCCTGGCCGGAGGGGGCGGCGCCGCTCCCCGAGCCCGCCGCGGTGGTCGCGGCGCTCGAGCCCTACGTCGTCGCGCGGCTCGCGCTAGGCGAGCGGCTGCACGCGATCGCGCGGCACGTGCTCGGGCTCTACGCGCACCGTCCCGGGGCGCGGGCGTTCCGGCGCGTGATCTCCGAGCTCGGACCGCGCAAGGATGCGGATTTCGGGGTGCTCGCCGCCGCGGTGCGGGCCGCGGAGGGCGCCGCGCCCCGGGCGCTGAGTGCCTGATATATCGCACCTGCGGCCTTCCACGGCGGGGCCTTATGACAAGTCGTATATAATCCCGCGCAGCTATGAATAAGGACATCGAGCTCGCGATCCTGTTCGCCGACGTGGTCGGCTCCACGCAGCTCTATGAGGCCCTCGGGGACGCCAAGGCCCGCGAGATGGTCGGGATCTGCATCGACATCATGAAGGGCGCGACCGAGCGCCACGGCGGCACGGTCATCAAGACCATGGGCGACGAGGTCATGGCGACCTTCGCCTCGGCCGACGAGGCGGTGAACGCCGCCAACCAGATGCAGCGCGAGATCACGCTCAATCCCGCGCTGCAGGCCGGCAACACCCACGTCGCGATCCGCATCGGCTGCCACTTCGGCCCGGTCGTGCTCGAGAACCGGGACGTCTTCGGCGCGGCCGTGCACACCGCGAACCGGATGACGAGCCAGTCGAAGGCCGGCCAGATCATGACGACCGTGACCATGGTCGAGAAGCTCTCGCCCGAGTGGCGCAGCGCGGTCCGCCAGATCGACGTCGCGACGCTGAAGGGCCGCAGCCACGAGGTCGCTCTCTACGAGGTGCTGTGGCAGACCGAGGACATCACGAGCATGCTGCCGGCGATCGCGCTCGCCAACCGCGAGTCGCACCGGCCGCGGCGCCTCAGGCTGCGCTTCCAGGGCGAGGAGATCGTGCTCGACGAGCACCGCACGCACGTGACGATCGGCCGCGCCGACGACAACGACCTGATCGTGAAGGGCAACCTCATCTCGCGGCTGCACGCGCGTATCGAGGCCTCGAAGGCGCGCTTCGTGCTGATCGACCAGTCGACCAACGGCACCTTCGTCTACGGCTCGACGGGCGAGGAGCAGTTCGTGCGCCGCGACAGCCTGCCGATCACGGGCGAGGGGCTGATCGGCCTCGGCCGCGCCCCGGAGCGGGATTCCTCGCAGACGATCCGCTTCGTCTGCGAGGAGTAGCCTTCAGCCGAAGCGCCTCAAGACGTCGTACAGCTCGAGCCTGAGCGTCTCGGGCATCCGCGCTCCGTACTGGTCGAACTCGCCGCCGAGGTGCGCGAGGTCCGACCGCCAGGCCGGCGCGTCCACCGTGAGCAGTTCCTCGAGCGTCGCCGGCGCGAGCCCGAGGCCGTGGGTCTCGAGGTCGGCGGCGGACGGCATGAAGCCGATCGGCGTCTCGTGGGCGCCAGCGCGTCCCGCGACCCGCTCCATCATCCACTTGAGGACCCTGAGGTTCTCGCCGAAGCCCGGCCACAGGAACTTGCCGGCGGCATCCTGGCGGAACCAGTTGACGTGGAAGATCTTCGGCGGGTGCGCGAGGCGCTCGCCGACGGCGAGCCAGTGCTGCCAGTAGTCGCCGAAGTTGTAGCCGGCGAAGGGCTTCATCGCCATCGGGTCGCGCCTGAGCACCCCGACCTTGCCGGTGATCGCCGCGGTCGTCTCGGAGGCGACGCCGGAGCCGACCAGCACGCCGTGGCGCCAGTTGCGGGCCTCGAACACCAGCGGCGCGAGCGCGCGGCGCCGGCCGCCGAAGATGATCGCCGAGATCGGCACGCCCTTCGGGTCGTCGGCCTCGGTCGCGAACGCGGGGTTGTTGTGCGCCGAGACCGTGAAGCGCGAGTTCGGGTGCGCGGCCGGGCCGTTCTTCGGGTCGTACGGGCGGCCCTGCCAGTCGATCGCGGGCTCGCCCGCCATGCCCTCCCACCAGGGGTCGCCGTTCGCGTCGAGCGCGACGTTGGTGAAGATCGCGTCGTGGCGGACCATCTCGAAGGCGTTGCGGTTGCTCTTCGGGTTGGTGCCCGGCGCGACCCCGAAATACCCGGCCTCCGGGTTGATCGCCCAAAGCCTTCCGTCCGGGCCCGGGTGCAGCCAGGCGATGTCGTCGCCGAGCGTGCGGACCTTCCAGCCCGGCATCGCCTGCGGCGGCACCAGCATCGCGAGGTTGGTCTTGCCGCAGGCCGACGGGAACGCGGCCGCGACGTAGTGGGTCTCGCCCGTCGGGCTGTCGAGCGCAAGGAGCAGCATGTGCTCGGCGAGCCAGCCCTCGGTGCGCGCCTGCCAGCTCGCGATCCGAAGCGCATGGCACTTCTTGCCGAGCAGCGCATTGCCGCCGTAGCCGGAGCCGTAGCTCTTGATCGAGAGCTCCTCCGGGAAGTGCATGATGAAGCGGCGCTCCGGGTCGAGCTCGCCGATCGAGTGCAGCCCCCGGACGAAGGTGCCCTCGCGGGCGATGCGGGCGAGGGCGGCGTTGCCCATGCCGTGCGTCATCATCCGCATGTTGAGCACGACGTAGGGGCTGTCGGTGATCTCGACGCCGCAGCGCGCGTACGGCGAGTCGACCGGGCCCATGCAGTAGGGCACGACGTACAGCGTGCGGCCGCGCATCGCGCCCTTGAAGAGCGCATCCATCTTCTCGTGCGCGGCGGCCGGCGCCATCCAGTTGTTGTTGGGGCCGGCATCGGCCTCGGCCTTCGTGCAGACGAAGGTCAGGTGCTCGACGCGCGCGACGTCGCTCGGGCTCGAGCGGTAGAGGTAGCAGCGCGGGAAGCGCTCGGCGTTGAGCGGCAGGAGCTCGCCCGCCTTGACGAGCTCGGCGGTCAGCGCCGCGGCCTCGGCGTCGGTGCCGGTGCACCAGTGCACGCGGGCGGGCTGGGTCAGGGCCTCGACCTCGCGCACCCAGCGGTCGACCGCCTCCGGTGCCGGGGTGGAGGGGACGGCGGACTGTACGGCGGGGTTGCCCATTATTTTCTCGTCTGGCCTGGGGCCTGCCCCCGGGGCCCGCGATTATACGAGCCTCCGGGCCCGTGCGGCGCCGCGGCAGGCGCAAAGGACCCGGACCTCGCTGCCGCAACGCTCCGCGAGCCTTCGCCTCGCGCCCGGGGAGCGCCTGTGGGCCGCCGCGACGACCCGGGCGCGGGGGCTACCCTTGCTGCGCCGTCCCGGCGTCCCAGCGGCCCTGCTGATTGGCCTGAGAAATTCATAGAAACAGACTCTTAGGAGGGGAATCTCGGGTGAGTCCGAGGGATCCGCCAGCCTCCGGCGCCGCGGCCCGGATCGGCGCCGGATCCGCACCCGCCGCGCGAACGGCGTGTCGCAAGCCGTTGATCCTGTGTTGCAGACGGCGGGCGCGCGCCCGCAGCAGGCGCGGGGCGCCGGAGCAGGTCGCGGCCGCGTCCGCGACGCCCGGCGCGGGGCGCGCGACGTCAGCGCAGTCGCTGGGCGCCGATCTCGACCGTCGCGTGACCGCGGGTCGCGACGTCGATCTCGGAGCGGCCGTCGTTCGCCAGGAACCAGGGCAGCGGCACGTTGTCGCTGACGACCGTGATGACGTGGTGGCCGGCGGCGACGACCGGGAATTCGAAGCGGCCGTTCGGGTCGGTGCGCACCGAGTAGCGGCCGTCGAGGACGACCGTGACGTTCGCGGCGCCGGGCTCGCCGGCGTCGAGGCGGCCGTTCAGGTTGGTGTCGAGGTAGACCGTGCCGCTGATCGTGCCCGAGCCCGCGCCCGGTGCGCCGCCGAGCGGCGCGAAGTGCGCGCCGGCCGCGCGCTGGTAGCGGATCGTCAGGAACGCGCCGCGCTCCTGCGCCGCCGGGATCACGGTCATCGACGGCGGCGTGAGCGGCGAGACCACCGTCAGCGGCGTCCACGCGCCGACCTCGCTGTCGTAGTACGTCGCGAGGACCTGCCACGAGCGCGTCATCTGCCAGGTCAGCGACACGGTCGCCGAGACGCCGGGCGCCGCATGGCCCTGGACCGCGCCCGTCCAGCGCACGTTGCACTCCATCCCGAGCCGGGTCGTGAACTGGCCGCCGCCGTTGACCGCGACGCCGACCACGGTGCTGTCCTGGGGCACGTCGTTGAGGAGCGCGCCCGTGATACGCTCGACCGAGACGGCCGTCGTGAGCCTGAGCCCGCCGAGCCCCGACCAGGCCTGGTCGAGCGTCAGCGTCGCGTCGTTGCCGGTCGGGGTCGTTGCGAGGTCGGCCTGCGCGCGGCTGGTGCCGAGCGGGTTCTGGTGGTCGACGTAGCCCTCGGCGGACCAGCTGGTGCCGTGGCTCGTGCGGCTCACGTTCGCGACGCCGCCGATGCCCCAGTCCCGCGACAGCTGGTAGCGCGTGTCGCCGGTGAGGAAGGTCGTGCTCGCGCCCAGCCCCGACACCGAGCGCACCGCGTCGACGCCGACGTCGGCGATCCACTGGCGGCTCTGGTAGTTCAGGCGGTAGTAGCCGCCCTCGACGTCGTTCGAGATCAGCTGGTTGCCCCAGCTCAGGTTCGGATCGATGCGGAACATCCCGGCGTTGTGCAGCAGCCGCCCTTCGGTCATCGAGCCGTCGACCCACGCGCCCGTGCCGTTGCCCGAGCCGCTGATGCCGCCGTCCATCAGGTTGAACTGCACGTGCGTGCCGCCGTCCTGCCAGAGCGCCGACACGAGTCCGGCGTTCGAGGAGAGCCGCGTGCCGAGGTCGAAGAGCGGGCCGGCCGCGAGGTTGACGTCGTGCGCCTCGATCAGCTGGCCGCCGACGGTCCAGTTCGCGGCCGGCGACCACTGCGCGCCCGCGGTCGCGGTCGAGCCGCCGACGGTCCGAAAGCCCGGCACCGCGATGCCGTCGTAGAGCCCGGGCTCGCCGACGCCGCCGACGAACTGCAGGCCCGACGGGCCGCGCCACTCGGTCGTGAGCCCCTGCATCGGCGTCGTCGGCAGGTAGAAGCGCGGCTGCAGGCGCGCGAGGCTGATGTCGACCGAGTTGAGGTCGCCGAGCGCGTTGTCGGCCTGCCAGCCGCCGTCGAAGGGCATGCCGCGCTGACGCAGCGTCGCGACGCCGTGGCTGCCGGCGTCGCCGGGCTCGGCCGTGCCGCCGTGCGCGGCGGCGTCGAGCGACCACGCGCCGTAGGCGACCGTCTCCCACTGCGACTTCACGACGACGCCCTTCTCGACCACCGAGTTGCTGGTGTCGGACTCGTGCGAATGGAGCGCCGCGACGACGCCGTCGACCTGCAGCGAGCGCGCGAGGCCCTCGGAGGCGTCCCCGCCCGCGCTGTCATCGGTCGTGACGTCGGGCGCGAGAGTGCCGCCGTCGATGTAGTGGTCCTGGTACGCGGGCGGCCCCGGCGCCGGCGGCGCGGGCTGCGCCTGGGCGAGCACCGCGGCGACGAGGCCACCGAGCCCGCACAGGCCTGGCGCGAGCCGACGGGCGAGTGGGGCGGTCAGCGTCATTCAAAGATCTGGTCGAGCTTCGTCTTGCGGTCGCCCCACTCGAGGGTGCCTTTGACCTTCACCGGGTACGCGAGCGTCGGGTGCTCGTCGCCGCCGTTCGACGGCGTCAGGAACACCTGGCGCTGCTCGCCCGGCAGGATCGGGAAGTCGGACGGCGTGAAGTCGTACTCGACGCCCTTGGCGTCGGTGCCCGTCAGGAAGCCGCCCATGCGGCCGTGGGCGTTGCCTGAGTTGTGCACGCGAAGCGTCGGCACGCGCGCACCGTTCAGCGTCTCGACGGTCGGCCCGAAGAGCTCGAGCTGCGGCGCGCCGTCGCCGATCGTCACGTAGACGATGACGCCGATGCGCCCGGTGACCGGGACGTCGAGCCCCTGGCTGTGGGCGACCGAGGGCTCGGCGCCCTCGATCATCACCGCGAAGCGGCATTCGCCGGCGGGGGCGTCGGCGGGCACCGCGACCTCGAAGCGGTAGCGCAGCGTCCCGGCGCCCGGCACGACGACTTCCGGGCGCTCGAGCGCGACCCACGGCCGGCAGCTGCCGGGCTGCAGGTCCTCCTGGAAGCTGACGTTGAAGTCGGGCGCGAGGCTCCAGTCGGCGGTCTTGACGTAGTACTTCGACGGCGCGGTCGAGCGGTTGCTGATCTCGAGCACGCCGCGCAGCGTCTTGCCGGCCGGGGTCGAGAGCTCGAAGCGCGGCGGCGAGACGAGCGCCGCGAAGCCCTGCGCCTCGGCGAGGCCCGCGGCGCCGAGGCCGGAGAGGAACAGCAATACCGCGACGATCGCTCGCATGATCAATCCTCATCCATCTCGAAACGGAACGTGACCGGGAACGGGCGGCTGACGAGGCGCCCGTCGACGCTGAACTGGAAGCTGACGACGTCCTCGATGAAGGGCGTCGTGATCGCGCCCGAGTAGAGGAGCACGCGGTTGCCGGAGGCGAGCTGGCCGGAGCCGAGGCGGCCCTGCTGCGTCGTAAAGGCCATCGTGATCGGGCCCGGCGCCTGCGCCGGCAGCGTCAGGTAGATGCGGCCGCGGCGCTTCAGCCACGGCACGACGTTGAGGTGCACGCGCAGCGTCGTGCGGCCGGTCATCAGGTTCTGGGTCGCGCCGCGTGATGGCGCGGCGGTCTTCCAGCGCAGCGTCACCGCAGGCTCGATCGCCTGCGTGCCCGAGTCATCGATGACGGTGGTGCGCGCCCGGGCGGGCGAGGCCCAGATTATGGCTAGTGGCAGGAGTAAAAAAAAACGCGCCACGAGGCGCCCGCCGCGGCACGTCACGGCGAGCTCAACGTGTAGACGACGCGGCCCGTGTAGGTGCCCCCCGGGTGGGTGCTGGCGTTGGAGTAGGAGAACGTCCAGCAGCTCTCGTTCCAGGTGTTCGACGCCATCGAGCCGACCGTCTGCACGCCGCCGGAGACGAACGTCCCGGCGGGGAACGGCTCCGAGCCCGAGTCGCCATTGCCGCTCGAGGTCCAGGAGATCGTCGAGAAGGGGATCGTGTCGCCGGTCGCATCGACGAGCGCGGCGGGCACGGTCGCCGTGACGCGCGCGGCGGCCGTCGTCGCGCCCGTGGTGCGGTAGAAGCCGCCGATGTAGAGCTGCCCCGGCACGCTGCAGTACGTGTAGCCGTCCCAGTAGCTCTGCGCCTGGGTGCTGTTGGTCGTCATCGCCTGGGCGGTGCCGTTGCCGACCGCGGCGGTCGCGAGGCTCGCCGAGACCGAATTGATCGTCGTGTTGTTGCCCGGCTGGCCGCCGGCGATGTAGTTGGCGGTGAAGGCGCCGACGCCGACCTGGAGGTAGACGGTTTTCGGCGCGGCGGGGTTCAGCGAGACGGTGTAGGCGAGCGCACCGGAGGAGCCCGCGGCGAGGACGGCGGCGCCGGCGAGGGCCCGGCGCCAACGCCCGCGTGGCGCCGCGGCACGACGCCCCGCCGGGATCCGGCGGGGCGCGGCGGCCGCGGGCAGTGGCGGGCGGTCATGCATCTCGATTCGTCGGCGACGCGCCGATTCACGGCATCGTGGCGGTGTAGACGACGCGGCCGCCGTTCGTGTTGACGCCGCCGTAGGTGCCGGTCGGCACGAACCCCGAGTTGGCGTACGCGAACGTCCACTTCGCGTCCTGCACGATGACCTTGGTGCCGGGCGCCGTCAGGAGCACGTTGGCGCTCGTCGTGTTGGTCAGCGTCGGCGCCGGCAGCGCCGTGCCCGAGGTCAGCGTCGTCGCCGTCGTCGTGATCTGCGAGAACGGGATCGAGTCGCCGAGGCCGTTCAGGAGCGGGCCGCTCGCGGTCGCGTTCAACGTGACGTTGCCGCTGTTGCTGACGATCGCGGCCGTCTCGACGCCGCCCGTCAGGTCGCCGCCGACGCCGGCGATCGCCGTGCCGCTGCCGAGCTGGGCCGCGGTCGGGGAGAAGGTGATCAGGTCGATCGCACCGTTGGTCGCGAGGCTGCCGGTCGCGTAGGTCGAGCCGGTACCGACGCGCAGGTACAGGATCTTCGGGATGACGATCGAGAAGTCGACGTGCGCCGTCGCGCCGGGCGCGTTGGTCGCGGCCCCGGTCTGGACGTTCGACTCCGCGTAGGCCATGAGCGGCAGCGCGAGTGTCGCTGCGCCCACGAGGGTTTTCAGGGCTACGGATGACTTCATGATCTGCTTCCTGTGCTGACTAAAGGGGTGCCGGGGCACTTCACACGCCCGGCCGGACGGTCCGACCGACGCAGGTGGCGGCCTCGTGCGGCCCCGTGCGCGGGCGAATAGTTGAGGATTAAGTCAGCCGGCACATTGACCGGTGTCGCAGTTCGGCGGCGCGGCATTCAAGTTCGACTGGCCGTGGCCGATAGCGCGCGGCGAACTGTGCGCCAGTTCGCACTGCAATCGCTTCCAGCCGGGGTTTCTCGACCTGCCGGCAGACGATTCGACGCGACGACGCGGCGCGCGCCCGGAGTCGGGCCGGCGCGGGCGGTACGAATTTCGGTCGACGGGCGGGCGCCGCGGAGGGCGCCGCGGGCGCCGAGGGCAGGGACGGCGCGCTCGCGGCCTAGGGCATCGCGACCGTGCACACCACGGGTCGGAGGTCGATGATCGGCGCCGCCTGGCGGCGCCCCGGCGTCGCGACGGGGCGCGGCGCGTCGAGCCGGCAGCCCGTCTCGGCGATGATCACGCCGCTGCGGCGCGAGGTCACGAACATCGTGTGCCGCGCGCCGTCCGCGGCCGGCTCGGGCGGATGCGGCGCGGCGGCGCCCGGGCCCCGGCCCGCGGCGAGGACGGTCGCGTCGGCGACGGCCGAGGGGTTCGCCGACAGGAGCACGTGGCGCGTGTTCGCGAGCACGCTGACGCGCGGCGTGCCGTTCGCGACCCCGTCGACGCTGAGAGCGAGCACCGGCGGGATCACGATGCGGAAGTCGAGGCGCGCGGTCGCACCGGTGGCGGCGGTGCGCGCCCCGCTCGACAGGCTCGACTCGGCGGTGACGTTCCACGGCACCGTGATCGCGGCGGCGGCGAGGGCACAGGCGAGCGCCCGCCGCCCGCGAGGGAACGTGAATCTGCGCGCGTCGCGAGTCATTCGGTTGCCGGTGTCGGCTGCCTCGTTGCGACGGGCTCGGGGCCCGGTCGTGCGACCGGCCCGACCGAGCCCATACCCGGCTTATCGACCGCGACCGGCGCCACTGAAGCGGCGGCGCGTCTTTGCGGACGGCGCGTGCGGCAGGTCCGGTCCCGTGTGCCGTCGCGCGCCGGGCCGGCTCAGCGGGCGGTCGGGCAGCGCCTCGCCGGCCGCCGGCTGGCGACGAGGCCGACGAGAACCGAGCCGAGCAGCCAACCGGAGGCCGGCAGCGGCGTCGGCGTCGGGCGGTCGTGACCGCCGGGGCCGTCGTCGCCGGGCCCGTCGCCGCGGTCCAAGGCAGGCGACCGGATCGCCGCAGAGCGATCGGCGGGCGACGCGAGCAGTCCATAGAAGCCGTTGGCCGCGGCGGTGCGCAGCGACGCGGCCGCCGCGGGCGAGGAGTCGGTGTTGGCGCCCCAGTCGCTCGCGGCTGTCGCGCGCTCGTGCACGGCGCGGCGCTCGTCGACGACGAGCGGCAGCGTCGCGATCGCCCCGCCGTCGGCGCCGAACGGTCGCGTTGCGGCGCGCGACAGCAAATCGCAGGTCGCACCGCCGGCCGATGCCGAGGCCAGTGCCGCGGTGACGGCGACGAGTGCGGTTCCGAGGCGCGTTGCGCGCCGGCACGCGACGGCCGTGCCGTCGATTCGGCTCGTCATGGCGAGGCTCCCTCCGCGACCCGGTCGCGATTAGGTAAAATGGCGGCTCCCTCCCCGGTATCGGAACGCCTCCCCGAAGCTTTAGGTGCAGGCCAGGAATTGACAGCCCACTCCTCGCGGCCCTCCGCGATAATGGCGGCGCGGCCTGAGCCGCCCACCGGCGACACCTTGCCCTCGATCCAACAGCTCCTTGGCGCGTCCGGCCCGCTCGCAGAGGTTGTGGAGGCCTTTCGGCCGCGCCACGACCAGATCGCCATGGCGGAGGCGGTCGAGGAGACGCTCGCGTCGCGCGGCCAGCTGGTCGTCGAGGCCGGCACCGGCATCGGCAAGACCTTCGCCTACCTCGTGCCCGCGCTCTACTCCGGCCGGCGAGTCATCGTCTCGACCGGCACGCGCACGCTCCAGGACCAGATCTACCATCGCGACCTGCCGCTCCTCGGACGGGCCCTCGGGCGTCCGGTGCGCATCGCGCTCCTTAAGGGCCGCTCGAACTACCTCTGCCGTCATCGCCTCGCGGTCGCGCTCGCGACGCCGGACCTGCCGGGGCTCGAGCGCGGCCCGCAGCGCGCGCTCGGGCGGATCGAGCGCTGGAGCAAGACCACGACGGCCGGCGACATCGGCGAGCTCGAGTCGGTCCCGGAGAACGACCCGGTCTGGGCCGCGGCGACGTCGACCCGCGACAACTGCCTCGGCCAGGACTGCCCGGAGTTTCGCGCCTGCCACGTCGTCAAGGCGCGACGTGAGGCGCAGGCGTCGGACCTCGTGATCGTCAACCACCACCTGCTGCTCGCCGACATGGCGCTGCGGGAGGAGGGCTTCGGCGAGCTGCTGCCGGGCGCGGACGCCGTGATCCTCGACGAGGCGCACCAGTTCCCCGAGGTGGCCGCGCAGTTCTTCGGCACGCGCGTCGGCGGCCGGCCGCTGCAGGCGCTCGCGCGCGACACGCTCGCCGAGCTCACCCGGGCGGGCCTTCTCGACAGCGCCGCGCGCGCCGTGGCCGATGCGCTCGAGGCGGAGGTCGCGGCCGTGCAGCGCGCGCTCGCGGGGCTCGGCGAACGGGTCGACTGGGAGGCGCTGCCGGACGCGGTGCCGGAATCGGCCGCGGACCTCGCCACGGCGCTCGATGCGCTCGCCGCGCGCTTCGACGAGCCCGCGCTCGAGTCCTTGGGCGTGCGCCAGTGCGGCCGCCGCGCGGCCGAGGCGGCGCAGCGGCTGCGGTCAATCCTCGGGATGGACGCCGCCGCGGGACTGCGCTGGGCCGAGGTCGCCGCGCGCAGCTGGACGCTCGAATTCACGCCCTTCGAGGTCGCCGAGCGCCTGAAGGCCCAGGTCGAGGCGCGCCCGTGCGCGTGGATCTACACCTCCGCGACGCTCGCGGTGGGCTCGGACTTCACGCACTTCACGCGCCGGGTCGGGGCCGACGCCGCCCGCACGCTGCTGATCCCGAGTCCGTTCGACTACGCGGCCCAGTCGCGGCTCTACCTGCCGAAGGGCCTTCCGGACCCGGGCGACGCGCGCTACACGGCCGCGGTCATCGGCGCGGCGCTGCCGCTCGTGCGCGCCGCGGGCGGCCGCAGCTTCGTGCTCTTCACGAGCCACCGCGCGCTCGGCGAGGGGGCGCGGCTGCTGCGAGGCGCGCTCGGCAGCGCCGACGGCTTCCCGGTGCTCGTGCAGGGGGATGCGCCGCGCGACGCGTTGCTCAGGCGGTTCCGGGATCTCGGCAACGCGGTGCTCCTCGGCACCGGCAGCTTCTGGGAGGGGGTCGACGTCCGGGGGCCCGCGCTGTCGCTCGTCGTCATCGACAAGCTGCCGTTCGCCTCGCCCGACGATCCGCTCCTCAAGGCGCGGCTCGCGGGCCTCAAGCGCGACGGCCGCAACGGCTTCACCGAGTACCAGGTGCCGCAGGCCGTGCTCGCGCTGAAGCAAGGCGTCGGCCGGCTGATCCGCGACCCGGGCGATTTCGGCGTCGTGATGCTCGGCGATCCGCGGCTGCGCAGCCGCGGCTACGGCCGCGCCTTCCTCGCGAGCCTTCCGCCGATGACCGTCACGGACGACGAGAGCGACGCGGTCGCGTTCCTGCGCCACCACCTCGGCGCGCTCGCGGCGACCGGCACGCCGTGAAGCTGCTCGCGCTCGACACCGCGACCGAGGCCTGCAGCGCGGCGCTGTGGCAGGACGGCGCGCTCATCGGCCGCGAGGAACTGCTCGGGCGCGGCCACGCCGAGCGCATCCTGCCGATGATCGACGAACTCCTCGCCGAGGCGGGCCTCACGCTCCGGTCGCTCGACGCGATCGCCTTCGGCCGCGGTCCCGGCGCCTTCACCGGGGTGCGGATCGCGGTCAGCGTCGCGCAGGGACTCGCGTACGGCGCGGGGCTCCCGGCGGTGCCGGTCTCGGACCTCGCCGCGCTCGGCGCGCGCGCGCTCGACCGCGCCGCGGCGCAGGGCATGGCCGCCGCCGAGGCGCTGGTGTGCCTCGATGCGCGCATGGGGGAGGTCTACTACGGGCGGGTGAAGGGCGACGCCGCGCTCGGCGTGGTGCTGCTCGAGGAGGGCCTCGCGACGCCCGCCGCAGCGTGGGCGTCGCCGCTGCCATCGGGGCCGGTGCGGGTGGGGGCCGGGCACGGATTCTCGGCCTATCCGGCGCTCGCCGAATGCCTCG
>JBBINS010000021.1:0-28065 GCA_037443765.1 Gammaproteobacteria bacterium | reverse complement strand
GCGCGCGAGATCGCGGAGCTCGACGCCGCCGCCGGGCGCGCGACCGGTGCGGACGCCGCGCGGCTCCGTGAGCGCGGCGCGGCCTCGCGAGCCGAGTCGCGGACGCGAAACTGCCCGGCGCGCTAGCGCGCGCCGCGTTGAAAACGCCGGCGCGCGACCCCATTTCGGCTAACCTCCCCATTCGCCCGCCCGCAAAGGCCCCGCCGTGACGACCCCGAAGTCCCGCATGCCGGCCGTGTTCGTCGGTCACGGCAGCCCGACCAACGCGCTTGCGACCAACGCCTCGACCGAGGCTTGGCGCGCGCTCGGCGCATCGCTGCCCCGGCCACGGGCGATCCTGTCGGTGTCCGCCCACTGGTACACGCGCGGCAGCTTCGTGACCGTGAACGACCGGCCGCCGACGATCCACGACTTCGGCGGCTTTCCGAAACCGCTCTACCAGCTGCGCTACGACGCGCCGGGCGATCCGGCGCTGGCGGCGCGGGCGATCGAGCTGCTGGCACCGGACACGGTCCGGCCGAGCACCGACTGGGGCCTCGACCACGGCACGTGGTCGGTGCTCCTGCATATGTACCCCCAGGCGGACATCCCCGTCGTGCAGCTCAGTATCGACGGTACCCAGCCCGCCGCGGTGCACTACGCCCTCGGCCAGCGCCTCGCGGCGCTGCGCGACGACGGCATCCTCGTGCTGGGCAGCGGCGGGATCGTGCACAACCTCGCCCGCGTCGACTGGGCGAACGCGAGCCCGCCGCCGCCGTGGGCGGCCGACTTCGACGAGCGCGTCCGCTCGCGGCTGCTCGCCGGCGACGACGCCGCACTCATCCAGTACGAGCAGCTCGGCGAAGGCGCGCGCCTGTCGGTGCCGACGCCGGAGCACTACCTGCCGCTGATGTATGTGCTGGGTTGCCGCCGGCCGGGCGACGTGGCCACGCTGCCGGTGACGGGCTTCGAGCTCGGCACGATCAGCATGACGGCCGTGGCGCTCGGGCCGGCCTAGGTCGAGCCGTGCGCTACGAGCACCTCGTTCAGATCAACGATCTCGATCGGCCGGACCTTCCGGAGCTCGGGCGGGCCGCGCTGTGGCGGGGCCTCGTCGCGCGCGCCGAGCGGCCGGCGCTGTTCGACGCGACGGTCGACGCGACGCGCGAGCTCGGTCGCGACGGCGGCCGGCTCGAGCGCGAGGTGACGCGCGGCGCGTCGACGATGCGCGAGGTGGTGACGCTCCGGCCCGGACGGTCGATCGAGATCGGCATCAGCGCGGGCACCGACTTCGCCGGCAGCGCGCTCACGATAGCGATCGAGGAGCCGGCGCCCCGGGCGCTGTTCCTGCGCTTCACGTACGAGCTGGGCGGGCCGGCGGAGCCGGTCGAGGAGGCCGAACAGCGCGTGCTGCGCCAGGCCTACTACCATGCGAACCTCGAGCTCGTGCGGCGGATCCGGGCGATGGCCGCGGGCGCGGGCGAGGCGCCCGCCGGGGCGGACACCGACGCCGGGCGCGATCTCCGGCTCCGGCACGCAGGTGCGCGGTGAAGGTCCTCCTGTTCGGTGCCAGCGGCATGGTCGGCCAGGGAGTGCTGCGCGAGTGCCTGCGCGATCCGGCGGTCACCGACGTGCTCGCGGTCGGGCGGAGCTCTGCCGGCGTCGCGCACCCGAAGCTGCGCGAGGTCCTGCACGCCGACCTCCACGACCTCGCGGCGCTCGAGCCCGAGCTCGCGCGCTACGACGCCTGCTTCTTCTGCCTCGGCGTCTCGGCGGGCGGCTTGTCGGAGAATGCGTACGCGCATCTGACCTTCGACCTCACTCTGTCGGTCGCGCGCACGCTCGCGCGGGTGCACCCCGGCATGGCGTTCACCTACGTGTCGGGGGCGGGCACCGACGGCACCGGCCGCGGCCGCGTCATGTGGGCGCGCGTCAAGGGACGGACGGAGAACGCGCTGCTTGCGCTGCCGCTCGCGGCGACGATGTTCCGGCCGGCGATCATCGTGCCGATGCACGGCGAGAGTTCCAAGACGTTGGCGTACCGGATGTTCTACGTCCTCGCGGGGCCGCTGCTGCCGCTCCTGCGCCGGGCGATGCCCGGCGCCGTGACGACGACCGAGCACGTCGGTCGGGCGATGCTTGCGGCGGCTCGCGGCGTCGCCGCGAAGCGGGTGCTCGAAAGCGTCGACATCAACGCCTTCTGAGAGGGCCGACCGGCGGGTCAGCCGGTCAGCGGTCCCGGATGCGCGAGGTAGCGGCTCTTGATCGCGTCGGCCACGCGATAGGTGAGCGCGCCGACGGTGCCGGTCGGGTTGTAGCCGGCGTTCTGCGGGAACGCGCTCGCGCCGACCACGAACACGTTCGGCACGTCCCAGCTCTGCAGGTACGGGTTGACGGCGCTGGTTGCAGGGTCGGCGCCCATGACGGCGCCGCCGGTATTGTGCGTCGACTGGTAGGGAACGATGCTGTAGCGACCGCTGCGCGCGGCCGCACTGGTCGCTCTCGGGCCGAGCGCCTTGGCGATGTCCTCGGCGCGCGCCGTCACGTACGCGGACATCCGGCGCTCGTTGTCGTGGAAATCGAACGTCATGCGCAGCAGCGGCAGGCCGAACGCGTCCCGGTAGGTCGGGTCGACGTCGAGGTAGTTGGTGCGATAGCTCTGCACGGCGCCGTGGCAGTAGAGGCCGATCGAGCGGCCGTAGTAGCGTGCGACCGCCTTCTTCCAACCGCCGCCCCAGCGCGGCGTGCCGGGCGGGACCGGGTGTGAGTCGATCGGGCGGCTGCCGTTCGAGTTGCAGGCGATGAATCCGCCGCCGACGAAGCCGAGCCCGGTGTGGTCGAAGTTGTCGCCATTGAACTCGTCGACCACCGAGCCGAGCGCGCCCGCACCCATGAACGGGTTGAACACCTTGTCCTCGAAGAACGCGGTGACGCCGCTCGTGCACTGATAGGCGTAGTTGCGGCCGACGACGCCCTGGTTCGCGACCGGGTCGTAGGGGTGGCCGATGCCGGCGAGCAGCATGTGCCGGACGTTGCCGAAGACGTACGACGTCAGGAGCACGAGGTCGGCGGGCTGCTCGAACTCGCGGCCGCGGGCGTCGACGTACGTGACGCTGACGGCGCGCTTGTTCTGCGAGTCGAGGTTGACGCGCAGCACGTTGGCGCGCGTGCGCAGCTCGTAATTGGGGTTTGCGAGCAGCGCCGGAAGCACCGCCGTCTGCGGACTCGCCTTGGCGCCCATCTCGCAGCCGAAACGCTCGCAATAGCCGCAGTAGACGCACGGCCCCATCGTCAGGCCGTACGGATTGGTGTAGCCGCGCGTCATGTTCGAGCTCGGCAGCGGGAATGGCCGGTAGCCGAGCGAGGCGGCGCCTTGCGCGAACAGCGCGGTCGCGTAGCTGTCCTTCATCGGCGGGTTCGGGTAATCGCGGGATCGCGGGCCCTCGAAGGGATTGCCGCCCGGACGGATCTCGCCTCGCAGGTTGCCTGCCATGCCGCCGACGCCGAACAACCGCTCGAAGCGGTCGTAGTGCGGCTCGAGCTCGCCGTAGGTCACGCCCCAGTCCTGGCTCGTGCAGTCGGCGGCGAGGGCGTCCTTGCCATAGCGCGCGACGGTCTGCGAGCGCGTCTGGAAGTCCCACGGCAGGAAGCGCCAGGTGTGGCCGTTCCAGTGAACCCCCGCGCCGCCGAGCCCCTCGCCGGGAAGGAACGATCCGAGCTGGCGCATCGGCAGCGCGGTCTCGGCCGGGGCATTGCGAAAGGTCACCGTCTCGCGCGACAGGTCCTGCATGAGCTCGTACCGGCGCGCGTACTTGAGCTCGTCGTGGATCCCGGGCATGTCGAAGTCCGGGTGCGTGTCGCGCATGGCCCCGCGCTCGAGCCCGACGACCTTGAGCCCGGCATCGGCGAGTTCCTTGCCGAGGATCGAGCCCGTGACGCCGACGCCGACGGTGACGACATCAACGGGCTTGAGCGTCGCGGCGGTCATGCTTCGTCCTCAGCCGCGCTTGTCGAGCCGCGCGTGAATCGCATGGCCGCGCGGGTCGACGGCTGCGCGTCCGTGGCGGATGTCGCCGATCGATACCGGCACCACGCGGTACGGCACGTTGTGCTTGCCGATGTCGTCGGTGTACGCGGCGGCGACGCCAGGGAAGCCCACCAGCGCCCAGCCCGCCTTGTCGCGATTGCCGCCGTAGATCGGATCGGCGAAGAAGCCCTCCTGGCAGTTCGCCCAGAGCAGACTGAAGAAGAGGCGCGCGGACACGGACTCGAGGGCGATCGTTCCGGATTCGAGGCCCCTGAGGATCTCCTCCCGCCGCGTCGCGTCGAGGCCGTCGAAGGGCTGGCCGTGCCGCGCCCGGCACAGCGCGTTCGTCTCCGCGATCGCCACCCGGTAGATCTCCTTGGGCGTCAGCGGCGACTGGAATCCCTGCTCGGGCGTGCCCTCGGGCCAGGGTCCCTGCCGATAGGTGCGCGCAGCCGCGCCGTAAGCTCCTGCGAGTTCTCGGTCGATGAAGCAGGCGACCCCGGCCTCGCGCGCCCCGGGCCCGAGTTCGTCGGCGGGGATGAGACTCGAGAGCGCCGCCTCGACGAACGCCGCTTCCGGCGCCGTGAAGTAGAGATACGCCTCCTCCGCCTCGCGCGGGACGGCCCCGTGCAGCCCGTGGTGCGCGGGTCGCGTGACGGGCGGGGTCGGCGCCGGAGCGGGGGCAGTCGAGTCCGTGGAGACAGCGGCGGCGGGCAGGCCCGCGACGCCGATTGCAGTGACCGCCCTCAGGAAATCCCGTCTGCTGCTGGACTCGTCCATGCGGCATCTCCGTCGGAGGGAAATTGTTGGCCCGGCGGCGCTTCTAATTTATTCGTTGCGGCGCGCTCCGCGATCCTAGCACGCAGTTTCGCTGCATAGTCGGGCGTTGCGGAGTGCCGCGTGCGCCGCGGTGTGCACTGCCGCATCGCACCCAGCCGGATCGACACGGACGGAGTAGAGGCAGTAGGATCCCCCGGTTGTTGCCCGGGCGGCGGCGGTCAGACGCTGGGGCGGCGCTTCACCACATCGGCAATCGGGTCACGGCGTCACCGGCGTTGCCGCATGACGGTCAGGCGGAGCATTGATGCCGGCATCCATCGAACATTCGCTCACGACGACCTCGGCGTGGCTCGCCGACACGGCGCTCAGCCACACGCTGCAGAACGTCGAATGGCTCGTGCCGGCGATCCAGACGGTCCACATCCTCGCGGTGGCGGTCGTGATGTCGTGCGTGCTCATGCTGTCGCTCGGCGTCTTCGGGCTGCACGGCCGCGAGCAGCCGCTCGCGCGGACCGTGGCGCGCTTCGCGCCGGGCATCGGCGGCGGCCTGCCGGTGCTGCTCGTGACGGGCGTGCTCATGATCACGGCTGAGCCGGACCGGGCGCTGCCGAACCCGGCATTCCAGCTCAAGATGGCGCTGCTGCTCGCGGCGGCCGCGGTCACCTGGACGTACGTGCGCGGCCTCGCGCGCACACCCGTCCCGTCGCCCGCCCGGAGACCGGCGATCGCCGTTCGCCTTGCGGCCGGAACGGCGCTCGGCCTCTGGGTCGCGGTGCTGGTCGCCGGGCGCTGGATCGCCTACACGCTGTCCCGCTAGCCGCCCGCCTGCCACGGATCCCGCACCCGCCATGACCATCGCGTCGCTGCTCGAGGCGCTCTACGCCACACCGCTCGCCGCCGAGATCCGCGAGAACGAGTTCGCCTTTCCCACGATCGAGACCGTGCACGTGCTCGCGATCACGCTCGTGGTCGGGTCGATCGCGGTTCTCGACCTCCGGCTCCTCGGCTGGGCCTCGCGCGACCGGCCGGTGTCGCGGTTGTCGGCGGACGTGCTGCCCGTGACCTGGACCGCGTTCGCCTGCGCGCTGCTGTCGGGCGCACTGCTGTTCGCCTCGAACGCGCCGAAGTACCTCGACAATCCCTACTTTCGCGCCAAGCTCGCGCTGCTGGCGCTCGTCGGGCTCAACATGCTGGCCTACCAGTTCGTCGTCAGCCGGGACCTGCCGGCATGGGATGCGGGCGGGGCGACGCCGCGCGCCGCGCGCCTCGCGGCGGGGTTGTCGCTGGTATTCTGGACGGGCGTGGTCACCTGCGGCCGCTGGGTCGGCTTCACCATGCTGGCCGGATACTGACCTCGCCGGATACGGCGCGCACGACGGAGGACGTCACGGGCATGGACACTCTGCGCTTAGGCCTGCTGCTCACCGCGCTTGCGGTCGCGACGGGCGCTCCGGCCGGCGAGCCGGACACCAATCCGCCGCCGACCTCGAGGGACTGGGCCGCGATCGCGCGGCTACCGGACTGGAGCGGCGTGTGGACGCCGTTCGTCAGCGACCAGAACCGGCGCATCAAGGCCGATCCGACCCCGTGGCGACCCGAGGTGGCCAAGCAGATCGCGGCCATGGAGGCCGAGGAGCAGGCGGGCCACCCGCGCGGGCTCTTCATCGACTGCCTCCCCGAGGGCATGCCGTCGTGGATGCTGATCACCCACAATGCCTTCGAGGTCCTGTACACGCCCGGGCGCGTGACGCTGCTCGGCGAGATGGACGGCAACCGCATCCGCCGGATCTACACCGACGGTCGCGGCCACCCCGCCGATCCCGATCCGACCTTCCATGGCCACTCGATCGGCCACTGGGAGGACGGCACGCTCGTGGTCGACACGATCGGTGTGCTGCCACAGTCCTGGATCGCCGTCAGCGAGGCCGTCGGCGTGCCCAATAACGGCGACCTGCACGTGATCGAGCGCATTCACCTCGAGGGAGCCGACCGGCTCTACGACGATCTCGAGATCATCGCGCCGAAGGTGCTCGCGACGCCGTGGAAGACCACGCGCATCTACTTCCGGCAGCGCGCCCGCAAGTACGACATCGTCGAGGGCGTCTGCCTGCAGGGCAGCATGTCTTCGAAGCAGGACGAGTACGGCAACTGGCTGTACGTGCCGATCCCGCAGGAAGAAGGCAACCCTGTGCCGCCGAAGTGAAAGGGTACCGGACGTTGAGCACGACGAACACCGACCGAGGAGCGCCGATGAACCGCACGCCGATCCGAATGACCTGCGTCGCCCTGCTGCTGTGGGTCGCGGCCGGTCTCGCACCCGCGCTCGCGCATCACTCGTTCGCGATGTTCGACTTCACGAAGGTCGTGACGATCACGGGCACCGTGAAGGAGTTCCAGTGGGCCAACCCGCACGTGGTCCTGTGGGTCAATGCCGACGGCGCCGCCGGCGAGGCGCCGTCGGTCTGGTCGCTCGAACTCACGAGCCCCGGCAACCTGACCCGGGGCGGCTGGGACCGCAAGGCGCTCAATTCCGGAGACAAGGTCTCGGTCGACCTCAACCCGCTCCGCAACGGCAACCACGGCGGGGCGCTGATCAAGGTGAGCAACGAGACGACCGGAAAGAGCTACTCGGCCAACCTGCGCGCCTCCGAAAAGCCCGGCCTGCAGTGACGGCGGGCGCGGGGGCGCGGCCTCAGCCCCAGAGCGCGCGATCCGGGACGTGCATCAGCCCCGACTCGAAGCGGATCGGAGCGTCGCGATCGAGGCGCTGCAGCAGCGGGCCGTCGAGGTCGACGTAACGACACGACTGCGCGATCAGGAATGCCGGCGCCATCGCAAGCGACGTGCCACACATGTTGCCGACCATGAGGCCGAGCCCGAGCCGGTTCGCCTCGCGCACCATCGCGAGTGCTTCGGTGAGGCCGCCGCACTTGTCGAGCTTGATGTTGGCGTACTGGTAGCGGCCGGCGAGCCCGGCGAGCGAACCGCGGTCGGTGCACGACTCGTCGGCGGCGAGCGGCAGCGGCGAGCGCAGCCCGTCGAGCGCCGCGTCGTCGCCGCGCGGCAGCGGCTGCTCGACGAGTTCGACCGACAGCTCCTCGAGCCGCGGCAACAGGCGCTCGAGCAGCGTCCGCGACCACGCCTGGTTCGCGTCGACGACCAGGCGCGCCCCGGGGCACTCCTCGCGCACCATGCGCACCACGTCGACGTGGCGCTCGGCATCCACCTTGAGCTTGAGGATCGGGTAACCGGCGACGGCGCGCGCCTTGCGGCGCGTGTCGGCCTCGTCGCCGAGACCGATCGTCAGCACGGTCAGCACCGGGCGCGGCGGCCGCAACCCGGCCGCCTGCCAGACGGCGATGCCGCTCTCCTTGGCGCGCAGGTCCCAGAGCGCGCAGTCGAGCGCGTTGCGGGCGCCGCCCGGCGGCAACAGCCGCAGCAGATCCTTGCCGGTGATCGAGTCGTCGAGTGCCGGCGCGACCGCCGCCACCTGCGCCGCGATGCTCGCCGGCGTCTCGCCGTCGTAGTCGACGCCGGCCGCCTCGGCCCAGCCGCGGCCGCCCGCGCTTCCGGCCAGCGTCGCGACGATCACCGGAATGTGCGTGATCGAGTCGCGCGCGGTCGCGAACGCCTCGAGCAGCTCCCAGCGCTCGATCGTCGTGCTGCAGCCGATCACGGCGCGAGCAGCCGGTCGGCGAGGGGACCGACGCCCGTGCGCATCGGGTCGCAGACCGGCAGGCCGAGCTCGCGTTCCTGCCGGCTGCGGTACTCCGCCCAGGCGGCGTCGGAGAGGCTGGAGGAGTTGATGCTGAGGCCGACACAGCGGATCGCCCGGTTCGTCAGCCGGCCGAGGTGCAGGTAGTCGGCGATCGCCTCGGCGAGCGGCGGGATCGGGTAGTCGGGATACTCCTCGATCGTGGCGCGTTCCGGCTCGTGGCAGAGCACGATCGCGTCGGGCTGCGAGCCATGCAGCAGCCCGACCGTGACGCCCGCGTAGGCGGGATGGAAGATGGAGCCCTGTCCCTCGATGACGTCCCAGTGGTCCGGCGCGTTGTCCGGCGACAGCGCCTCGGCCGCGCCGGCGAGGAAGTCCGCGACCAGGGCGTCCATCGCGATGCCGGTGCCGGCGATCATGATGCCGGTCTGCCCGGTCGCACGGAACGTGGCCGGCACACCCTTAGCCGCAAGCGCCCGCGTCAGCGCGAGCGCCGTGTACTTCTTGCCGAGCGCGCAGTCGGTGCCGACGGTCAGCACGCGCTTGCCGGCGCGCTTGCGCCCCGAGGCGACCGCGAAGCCCGGGTTCAAGTGGCGCACGTCGATGAGGCGGACGCCGCGGCGCTCGGCGGCGCGAACGAGCCGCGGGAAGGAGGTGAGGCGCGTGTGCAGGCCGCTGACGACGTCGAGGCCGGCCTCGAGCGCCGCCTCCAGGTCGTCCTGCCAGTGGTCAGGAAGGACGCCGCCGGTCGGCGCCACGCCGACGACGATCGAACCGGCGCCCTTGGCGGCTGCGGCCGCGGGCGCGAGGCGCGGCACGTCGAGCGTGACCGTGGCGGCGGGGTGGGACCACTCGCCGAGGACGTCGTCGCGACACCAGTCCCTGAGGCCGAACGCGGTCTTGCAGTCGGACTTGAGGACGGCGTCGCCGAGGTAGAGGAGGTAAGGCTTGCGCAGCACGAGCATGGATGGGTTCTTCGCTGTCAGAGTGGTGGCGACGGGCGCGGAACGCCGGCCCGCCGGGTGCCATCATACGATCTGCCGCCGGATCCGGGGTCGTCGCGCAGCCGCCGGAGGATCGCGGCCGATGCGCGCGGCGCCGGCGGCCTGCAGAATAGACGGGCCGGTCGGCGGCGGGATCCCGGGCGCACCGCACACGAGGGGACAGTCATGGGAACGGAGCGAGCGAAGAGTCCGGCGGCGGTCGTGGCGGCGGACGTCGAGCCCGTGCGCCGGCGCACGAGCTATCCCGAACCGTTCGCCTCGCGCATGCAGCTGCAGCTCAAGCGGCGCGTCGGCCACGCCGTCGGCGTCGCGCACTTCGGTGTCAATCTGACGCGGATTGCGCCCGGCGGGATCTCGGCGCTGCGCCATTCGCATTCGCACCAGGACGAGTTCATCTACATCCTCACGGGCACGCCGACGCTCGTGACCGACGACGGCGAGATGGCTCTCGCGCCCGGCTGGTGCGCGGGCTTCCCGGCCGGCGGGCCAGCGCATCATCTCGTCAACCGTGGCGCAAGCGAGGTCGTGTACCTCGAGGTCGGCGACCGGACGCCGGGGGACGTCGTGTCGTACCCCGACGACGACCTGCGCGCCGTGTACGGCGCGGACGGCCGATACACCTTCCAGCACCGGGACGGACGGCCCTACTGAATCACCGCGCGGCTGGCGTGACCGAAGGAGGCTCCCGCGATGCACCTTCCCAAGCACTTTTCGGAGGACCGTGCCGACGTGCTCGCCGCGTTCGTGCGCGCGCACCCGCTCGGAATGCTCGTCACGCTCGACGCGGGTCGACCGGCCGTGGACCAGATCCCCATGCTGCTCGAGGTCGCCCCGGACCCGATGCTGCGAGGCCACGTCGCGCGCGCCAATGCGGTCGCGAAACGCGTCGCCGACGGCGACGAGGTGCTGGTCGTGTTCCGCGGCGAGGACAGGTACATCACGCCGTCCTGGTACGCGAGCAAGCACGTCGACGGCAAGGTGGTTCCGACCTGGAACTACTCGGTCGTGCAGGTCCGCGGCCGGATCCGCTGGTTCGACGCCCCAGACAGGCTGCTCGGGATCGTCGAGGCGCTGACGCGGACGCACGAGTCCCCGCGCGCCGCCCCCTGGTCGGTGGGCGACGCTCCCGCCGCCTACATCGCGTCGATGCTGCGCGCGATCGTCGGCTTCGAGATCGACGTCGAGTCAATGACCGGCAAGTTCAAGGCCGGCCAGAACCGCGATGACGCGGATCGCCGCGGCGTGGCCGCCGGGCTCGCGGCCGACGGCGTGCCGCCGGACGCCGCCGCGGAGATCGTCCGCGACCCGCGACCGTGACCCGCGCCATGGCACTTGCGATCCCGGCGCTCTGGATCGCGTGGGCGCTGTACTGGGGCTGGTCGTCGCGTGGCGCCAAGCGCGTGCGGCGGCGCGAGTCCCGGTTCTCGAGGGCGGCGCACATCGTGCCGGTCTGCGCCGCGACCGTGCTGCTCGCCGCGCCGTCGCTGCCGGGCCGGCTCGGCGAGCGCTTCCTCGCCGGCGGCAGCGGGATCGACGCGCTCGCCGTCGTGATCGTGCTGGCGGGCCTCGCCTTCAGCGTCTGGGCGCGGGTAGTGCTCGGCGGTAACTGGAGCGCGTCGGTGACGCTTAAGGAGGGCCACGAGATCATCCGCTCCGGCCCCTACCGGCTCATCCGGCACCCGATCTACACCGGCCTGATCGTCGCCTTCGCCGGTACCGCCCTCGCGCGCGGCGAGTGGCGGGGACTCGTCGCGGTCGCGATCGCCTTTGCCGCACTCTGGCGCAAGCTCAGAGTGGAGGAGCGGTGGCTGACCGCGGAGTTCGGCGCGCGCTATGCGGACTACTGCAGGCAGACGCACGCGCTCGTTCCGTTCATCCTCTGAGCGACCCCGCCACGGAGCCGTGTAGATGATCGAGGGCCTGGACGAGTCCGCAGGGCTGCCCGCCTATGCACGGCGTGTCGCGATCCCGGGCGGCGTACTCCGGCGCCGCTGGTTGCACGGCTGGCTGCGGCTCGCCGTCAAGCGCATTCCGCTGCTCGGCGCCGACATCGGCAAGCTCCGCGCCATCAACCTGGCCTGGGACCGGCGGCTCGCGCGGCGCGACACCGGCGTCCGCCTCACGCCGTTCGACGGACCGGGGTTTCGCGCCGAGTGGCTCGACGTTCCCGGCAGTCGCCCGGGGCGTGTGCTCTTCTACCTCCATGGCGGGGCGTTCATGTTCCGCTTTCCGGAGCTCCACGCTGCGCTCGCCGCACGCCTCTGCCGCAGGCTCGGCGCGCGCGCTCTCATGGTCGACTACCGCCTGGCGCCGGAGTCGCCGTACCCGGCGGCCCCGGACGACTGCCTCGCCGCGTACCGCTGGCTGCTGGCCGGGGGCCAGCCGGCGGGCGGGATCGTCGGCGGCGGCGACTCCGCCGGCGGCAATCTCGCGCTCGTGACGTTGCAGCGACTGCGCGATGCCGGCGAACCCGGGCCGGCCTGCGCTGTGCTCCTGTCGCCGGTCGTCGACTTCACGCTCTCGAGCCGCAGCCTCGTCACGCACGAGAGCAGCGACCCGATGTTCAGGCTCGGCGGCCTGCTCGCGATGCGCGGCTACTACGCCCCGCCCGAGCGCTACCTCGACCCGGGCGTGTCGCCGCTGCACGGCGCGTTCGCCGGATTGCCGCCGCTGCTCTTCCAGGTCGGCGCGGTCGAGATGCTGCGCGACGAGTCCGTGCGCGCGGCGGCAGCCGCCTGGGCCGCCGGCGTTCCGGTCGAGCTCGAGATCTGGGAACACATGGCGCACGTGTTCCAGGCGCTGCCCCTGCCGCAGGCGAGAGCGGCGCTCGACCACATCGGAGCATTCGCGCAACGGCACCTCGCCGCAGCCGCCTGAGACGCGCCGCTAGTCCCCCCGGCGGCGCGGCGCGCGTCCGGCGGCACGGCGCCGCGGAGCGGGCCATTCGCCGGCGGCGAGCTTGAATGCCGCGGCGCTGAGCTCGTCGAAGGCCCGGCGCGTGTGCTCGGCGAGCACATCGAGATCCGGCAGTGCGACCCGATTGCCGACGAAGCCGAGGCCCATCGTGTCGAAATGCGTCGACAGCGTGACGTTGAGTCCGATCCCGGCACCGAGCACCGAGACCGGGAACACCGCCTGCAGCCGCGCGCCGCCGACGTAGCGGTCCTCGCGGGCTCCCGGGACGTTCGAGAGCACGAAGTTCGCGACGTGGCCGGTCATGCCGCCGGCGTGCGCGAATTCCGAGACGGCGGCGAAGCCGAGCAACGAGGCCGCGTAGACGACCGCCGCGTCCCTGGACATCGCGCGGATCTCGTCCTTGCCCGCCCGCAGCGCCAGGATCACCTGCCGCATGCGTTCGGCGGCGGCGGCGCGCGGTTCGCCAAGGGGCACGAAGATCGCGGCAGCGTTGGTCGTCGCGGTCGCGTCGCCGGCCTCGCGCAGCGACACGGGGCACATGACGACGAGCGGCTTCGTCGGCCGGCAGCCGAGGTCGGAGAGGTAGGCCTGGACGCCCGCATCGACGATCGCGGCGGCAACGTCGTTGATCGTGCCGCCGAACGCGTGCGCGACGGTCCGCACTTCGGCGAGCCGCAATGCCAGCGTCGCGAACGATCGCGGCGTGCGAATCGGGGCGTTGAGCGGCAGGTCGGAACCGGCGAACGGCCGGATGCCGGCGGGACGGCGCGCCAGCAGGCCCTGCAGCGCCTTGCGGACGAAGCCGAGCCCGACGTCCCGGACGGCGGTGGCCTCGTGCAGTGCGTTCTCGGTGAACGCCTTGACCTCGGCAAGCACGCCCGGCGGCGGGGCCGCCTGGCGCGGCCCGACGTTCACCGCGAAGAACGGCGGAGGGATGCGTGCGCGCGGCGCCGTTGCGAGACTCGACACCATCCGCACGGTCGCCGAGATGCCGTCCACCAGCGAGTGGTGGACCTTGAAGTAAATCGCGAAGCGGCTGTCCGGCAACCCGTCAATGATCCAGACGCGGAACCCCGGCCGGTTGCGGTCGAGGAGCGGCTCGTGCAGGTCCTCGATCTGCCGGACGAAGGTCTTGTCGGTCGCCCCCGGCGGGAGCACGAGGTGCTGGACGTGGTAGTCGAGGTCGATCGAGGCGACGCGCCGCCAGCGCGGCATCCCCGTCGCGACGAAGTCCGGCACCTGGTCGAAAGGCGCGCGCGGCCGTGCCGCGCGGTACGCGCGCACGATGCGCGCGACGAGGTCCGCGGCCCCCCTGGCCGGCCGCTCGAACAGCATCACGCCGCCGACGTGCATCGGCGTATCGGCGGTCTCGAGCAGCAGGAAGATCAGGTCGATCGGCGGAATCGTGCGCGCCACGCTGGCTCCATCGCCGTCTGCCGCCGCGCCGGGGCATGCCCCCGGCCCAGGCCCGCGGGGCTGCCGGCGACGCCCAGCATACGGCGCAGCGGCGCGTGGCAGTCCACAGCGCCACTGCGGGTTTCCCGATGGTGTTTTTCGGGGATCCGCGCCCCAGCATGAACCTTGCGGCGCGCGCCTTCGCGGCGTACGCCCGCAGGATGGCCATGAACTGGCAGACGACGACCGCCAACCTCTTCGCGCGCCTGACCATCAAGCAGATGATGCGGCGCGACGTATCGGTCGACGCGATGCGGCGCGCCATCGACGCGCTCGAGCGGCTTTTTCCGCGTCGACCGGCCGACTGCGAAGTCGCGCGCGATCATCCGCTGCCGGACTGCGACGCGGAGTGGGTGCGGCCGAAGGGCGCCCCGGGAGAGCGCGTTCTGCTGCACTTCCCGGGAGGCGCGTACGTCGTCCGTTTCCCGAACCTCGAACGCGCGCTCGTCGGGCGCCTCTGCCAGGCGGCGCACGCGCGCTGCCGGCTCGTCTTCTATCGCCTCGCACCGGAGCACCCGTTTCCCGCCGGCCACGACGATGCCGTCGGCGCCTACCGGCAGTTGCTGGACCTTGGCATTGCACCGGACCGCATCTTCCTGAGCGGGTTGTCGGCCGGCGGCGGGCTCGCGCTTGGCGCGCTGCTCGCGATCCGCGACCGCGGCTGGCCGCTGCCGGCCGGCGCCGTCGTGATGTCGCCGCTGACGGACCTGACCGACACGCACCAGGATTCCTCGCGCGTCAAGAACGCGCGGCGCGACGCGGTGCTCAGCCTCGAGCACGGCCAGGAGCTTCGCGAGATGTACGTCGGCGGCAACGCCGAGCTCTACACCCATCCGTACGTCTCGCCGGTGTTCGGGAACTATCACGGCGCGCCGCCGGTGCTGTTCCAGGTCGGCAGCACCGAGGTGATGCTCGACGACAGCCGCCACGCCGCGCAGCGCATCCGCGCCACTGGCGGCGACGCGGAGGTCGAGGTCTGGGACGGCATGCCGCACGGCTGGCAGGCGATGCCGTTCCTGCCGGACGCGGCGCTCGCGATCGAGCGGATCGCGGACTTCATGCGCATGCACGCGCCGTGACCGGGAGGAGGGGTGCGCGGCTTCGCCAAAGCGTGAACCGCGGCACTGCCGGGTGGCACCGGGCCCGTGGCGGGCGGGCGCCGTTTGTACGAAAATGGTGTCGAGGGGGGCGCTCGGCCGCGTGTGCGGGCTCGGCGGCCGGGTTGGGTTCGCGGAAACCATTGCCATGAAGACGTCCGACAAGCAGCGTCCGGCGAACGAGGCGCGCAGCGCCCAGGCCTTCATGGCTCGGCTCCGCCTCGATCATGCGCGCCTGTCGCGGGTGCTGCGCGAGGTCGAGGTCCAGCGGGCCCGCCTCGCGAGCGAACCGGAGGCGGCGCGGGCGGTCCTCGGCGAGGCGCTGCATTACCTCGTGGAGTACCTGCACGGTCACCACCACCCGCGCGAGGACCTGCTGTACGCGCGCCTGCTGCCGCTTCGGGCGGACCTCGGCGACGAGCTGCGGGAGCTGGCCCGCGATCACGACGGCGACGCCGCGCGAGCCCGCCGGCTGTCGCACGCCCTCGGCCGGCTGCCGGCCGGCGGCGCCCGGGCCACGGAGCGGTTCGCGCGTGCGCTGCAGTCCTACGTCGACGAGACGCGCGAGCACATGCGCCGGGAGGAGCGGGCGATCTTCTACGCGGGCGTCGAGCCCTGGCTCTCGGACGACGAATGGCGGGCGCTCGCCGGGCGGGCGCTCCCCGATGACCCGCTCGGCGACGTGACGAACCTGCGGCGCCGCTATCCGCACCTCGCCGCGGCGCTCGCCGAGCCGGTACGCGACGTCTCGAGCGGCACGCGGGCGACTGCCGCCGCGCAGCGGCCCCAGGAACGCTCGCTCGAGGTGCTGCGCGACGGCGCCGAGGAGCTGGTCGAAACGTACGGCGAGCTACTGCACGAGGGCTTCGACCTGCTGCGGGCGAACGTCGCGATGCTCTGGGGCGCGCCGTCGCCGCTCGGCGCGGTTGGTGCGCTGCCCGAGGTGAGCCGGCGCAGCTATCAGTTCGCGACGCGCTGCTTCGCACTGCCGTCGAAGGTGGCACTCGAGTGCGCCAGCCGCATGCTCGGCCCCGTCGCGAGTCCCGAAGACACGACGGGCCCCGGGAAATAGCGCGCCGCCGCGCGCCTAGCCCGAGAACCGCCGGACGCGGACCAGCACCGTCGCGCCGCCGCCGGGCTCGTCCCGGAACAGGATCGTGCCGCCGGCGCGTGCCGCGCGATAGCGCATCGTCCGCTGGCCGAGGCCCGCCTGGCCGTCGGCGTCCGCGCCGCCGAAGCCGACTCCATCGTCCCGGACCGAGAGCTCGATCAGGTGGCCGCGGACGGTGACCTCGATCCAGATCCGCGTGCAACGGCCGTGCTTCAGGGCGTTGGTGACGGCTTCCTGCGTGATCCGGTAGAGCTCGAGCGCCTGCTCGCCGGCCATGGACCGTGCCGCGGGCGTGATCGTGGCGAGGCACGTGACGCCATCGGTCGTGGTCCGCACGGCGAGGTTCTCGATCGATGCACCGAGCCCGCCGGGGAGAAACGGCGCCATGTCGTGCGCGAGGGTGCGGCAGAGATTGAGCGAATCCCGGAGCAGCTCGCCTGCGCGCGAGATGTCCGCCCGCAGGGCGTCGGCGCCGGGCGGCACGTGCCGCTCGGCCGCGGTCACGATCAGTGAGGCCCCCGTCAGCACCTGGCCGAGGTTGTCGTGCAGCTCGGAGGCGAGGCGCTGGCGCTCGAGGTCAGCGGCGCGCGTCAGCTCGACCTCGAGCGACTTGCGCTCCGAGATGTCCTGCAGCATGCCGCGCACCTCGAGCGCTCCGTCGCCGGACCGCGACCGGACGCCGGCGACGCGCAGCCAGCGGACCGAGGCGCCGCGAACGACGACCGGGAGGTCGAACTCGAACTCGGCCGCGTTGTTGGCTGCCGCGGCGGCGAGGTCGAGGAGGTCCGCCGCCGGGTCACGTCCGTCGGCGGTGGTCTCGGCGTCCGCGACCTGCTGCGTTCCCTCAGGACGGCCGAGCAGCGTCGCGGCGCCCGCGGAGCACCACATGGTCCGTCCCGGCTGCGTGAAGCCGAAGGCACCGGCACGCACGGTCGACTCGATCTGCCGGAGCTGCGCCAGGCTCTGCTCGAGTTCCGCCCCGCGGCGCAGGTGCTCGAGCCCGTGCGAGATGTCGGCGGCAAGCTGCTCGACCAGCGCGATCTCGGCCTTGTCGAAATGACCCCGCTCGCCGCTGTAGAGAGACAATACGCCGAGCTCTCGACCGTCCAGGCTCAGCAGCAGTGCGATCGACGAACGGATGCCGAAGCGGCGCGCCCGCTCTGCCCATGGCGCCGACGCCGGGTCGCCGAGGAAGTCGTTGACGACGCAGGTCTTCCCGGACCGGAGGGCAATGCCCACCGGCCCGCGGCCCTCGGCGAGGTTGGCGTCGGCCGACACCTGCAGGCCTTCGAGGTAGGCGAGGGCGGGCCCGGCCGCCGCCGTCGGTTGAATGAACACGTCGCGGTCGATGAGCCCGATCCAGGCGAGCCGGAAGGCGCCTTCGCGGACCGCGACCGCGCAGACGTTCCTGAGCAGCTCGGGCCTGCTCGCGCCGCCGAGCAGCAGCTGGTTCGCAGCGAGCAGCGTACGATAGCGTCGCGCCGAGTTGCGCACGGCGACCAGCAGCATGCTGACGACGATGATCGCCGCGCCGATCATGACGTCGGCGAGCGCGAGCTCGGTCGCGAAGCGTGCACGGCGCGCCTCGGCGGCCGTCAGGTCCGTCACGACCGTGAGGTGCGCGTCGCCGCGGTAGCCGTACGAAATCGACGCGACGTGGGTCAGCTGCTGGCCGCGCAGCTCGGGCCGCGTGAACTCGCCGAGCACGAAGCCGTTCGCGGCCTCGACGCGCACGAGCGCGAGCGTGGGCTCGGTGCGTCCCCAGCTCTGCAGCAGCGGCCCGAGATCCTCGTAGCGGCCGAGCTGCAACGCGCCGCGGAGCAGCGCAGAGAGCCGGTTGACGTCCTCGTCCGCCGCCGTCTGCGCGGCGGCGAGCTCGTTGCGCCACTCCTCGCGCGACAGGTAGACGCTGCCGCCGACCTGCAGCACGGCGGCGATCGCCGCGAGGGACCAGGTGGACAGCGAGCCGCGCGACGTGTGCATCACGGCGTCGCCGGGACGGCGCGGATCAGGTCCCGCAGCGCGTAGTAATCGGACTCGGCCGCGGGGATCAGGCGCGTGAGACCGGGGTGCAGCCCGGCGAGGACCTGTCGTCCCTCGGCCGTGCCGTCGAGCGCCAGCAACGCGGCGCGCAGCGTCGCGACGTCCGCGGCGGGAAGGTCCGCGCGGGTCACGAACAGATGATCCGGTGTCGGCGGCCCCGCCGCGAGGATGCGCAGCCCCTTCGCCGCGTACTCGTCGTAGACCTCGCGCGTGAGCGCGCCCGCGTCGTAGTCGCCGGCCAGCACCGCGAGCGCGACGTTGCGGTGTGAGCCGACGAAGCTCTGGCCGCCGAGCGCCGCGAGCGGGACGCCGTTGTGCGCCAGCAGCCATGCCGGGACGTAGTAGCTCATCGTCGAATCGGAATCCCCGAACGCGAACCGCCTGCCGCGCAGGTCGGCGATCGACCGCAGCGGGCTCGCCTGCCGGACGGCGATAACGCCGAGCAGGTTCGGCTGGCGATTGACCTCGAAGCGTGCGAGCAACGGCTTGCTGCCGTACTCGTCGAGCATCCGGGCGTAGGCGGCCGGCCCCATGAACGCGATGTCAGCCTGGTCGCGACCGATCGCCGCGATGTGCTCGGCGTAGCTGGCGCCGACACGCACTACGACTTCCCCGCCGAGCGTGCGGCCCATGACTGCCGCGAGCGGTGCGAAACGCCTTTCGAGCTCCGTCCGAGCAAGATAGGGATGGACCGCAAGGACGAGCGCCCGCCGCGGCGGCGGCTCGCCGGCGGAGTCGATTTGCGGCGCGAGGCCGAGCAGCGCGCCGACGAGGCATGCAGTCCAGGCCCGCATCGTGGCGCCGTCCTTGGAGCAAGGCGGGTTTCCGAACGGCCCGATATTAGCGTATTTCGGCGTGGGCGGCCGGCGCACGGCACCGGCCGCTGGCGCGGCGACGACGGGCTGTTACCGCGCCCGTGCCGCGTTCCGTCAGGTGCCGGCGGGTCCCGGGTCGGAGGCGGCGCCGTCGATCCAGGTCCGCCGGACGACGAGCGCGGCGTCGAGCAGCGCGAGGTTGGCCCGATAGCCGGCGGCGATACGGCCGAATTCGGTCCCGAGGCCGAGGAACTCGGCCGGGTACTCGCTCGCCATGCGCACGGCCTCCGCGACCTCGAGCCCGAGCAGCGCGACCGCGTTGCGGACCGCCGCGGCCATGTCGAGCGCCGTGCCGGCGAGCGTGCCCTGCTCGTCGCGGCAGACGCCGTCGACGACGCGGATCGTCCGCCCCTGCAACACGAAGGTGTCGCTGAGCGAGCCGACCGGGGGCATCGCGTCGGTCACCAGCATGAAGCGGTCGTGGCGCTTGCAGCGCAGCGCGATCTTCAGCGACACCGGGTCGACGTGGTGGCCGTCGACGATGATCCCGCACCAGCTGCTCTGGTCGTAGAGCGCGGCGCCGACGACGCCCGGCTCGCGCGGCGTCAGCGGCGACATCGCGTTGTAGAGGTGCGTGAAGCCGCGCAGCCCGCGCGCGATCGCGGCCTCGACGTCGGCGAAGGTCGCGTTGCTGTGGCCGGCGGCGACGATGATGCCGGCGTCGACCAGCTCGCCGATGACGGCGGGCGTCGTCATCTCGGGCGCGAGCGTCAGCAGCGTGCGGCCCCCCCGGAGCGCGCGCAGCGCCGGCACGAGCGACGCGTCGAGCGTTCGCAGGTGACGCGCGTCGTGCACGCCGCGGCGGACGCGGTTGAGGAACGGCCCCTCTATGTGGATGCCGAGCACGCCGGGCACGCCGGCGTCGAGCGCGGCCTGCACGGCGGCGATCGCGCGGCTGATCGTCGCGAGGTCGTCGCTGATGACGGTCGGCAGGAACCCGGTCGTGCCGAAGCGCCGGTGCGCCTCGCCGATGGCGCGGATCGTGCCGATTCGGGGGTCGTCGTTGAACAGTACGCCGCCGCCGCCGTTGACCTGGATGTCGACGAAGCCCGGGACCAGCAGCTGCCCGCCGAGCTCCTCGCGGCGGGCGTCATCGCAGCGCGGGTCGGACGCGGCGACGATCGCCTCGATGCGCGCGCCGCTGAGCAGCAGCGTCCGGCCGGTGACGATCCCCTCGGGCGTCAGGATCCGGCCGTTGACGAGCGCGGTGCGCATCAGACCGTCTCCGTAACCTTGCGCAGGTGCGCCGGCCGGTCCGGATCGAAGCCGCGCCGGACGGCGAGGGCGGCGATCAGCCGGTACGCGCTCTGCACCAGCAGGATCGGGCCGAACTCCGGTCGGCAGGCCGGCGTCGGCAGCGCGACCGCGCCCGCGGCCGTCGCGCCGGCGAGCAGCACTGGGATGCGGCGAGCGGCGAGCTCGGCGGCGAGCGTCGCGACGCCGGCGCGCGTCGCGTCGTCCTGCGCGAGCAGCAATGCCGGGAAGCGGGGCCCGAGCAGCGTGAACGGGCCGTGGCGAAGCTCCGCGCTGCTGAAGGCCTCCGCGTGCAGCCCGCAGGTCTCCTTGCACTTGAGCGCCGTCTCCTGCGCCGCGGCGAGTCCGAGGCCGCGGCCGACGACGTACAGGTGCTCGGCCGAGGCGAGCATGGGCAGCGCCGCGCTCCAGTCGCGCCGCCAGGCGTCGTCCATCAGGTCCGGAAGACGCGCCAGATCGCGGCTCATCGCGCCGTCCGCCGTCCACGCGGCGACGAACCGCGCGAGCGCTGCGAGCGTCGCGAGGTAGGACTTCGTGGCGGCCACGCTCTGCTCCGGACCGGCCCTGAGCGCGATGACGTGGTCGGCGGCGGCGACGAGCGGCGCGTCGAGGCTGTTGCAGAGCGCGAGCACGACGGCGCCGGAGGCTTTCGCGCGCGCGACGGAGGCGAGCAGGTCCGGACTTTGCCCCGACTGGGAAATGGCGATGAAGAGGCAGCCGCGCAGGTCCTGCGCGACACCGTATACCGAGGCGACCGATGGCGCGGCGGACGCCGTCAGGACGCCGGCGCGCGTCTCGATCAGGTACTTCGCGTAGGTCGCGGCATGGTCGGAGCTGCCGCGCGCGCACGTCACGACCGCGCGCGGCGCGAGACCGCGCATCCGCTCGCCGAGCGCGGCGATGGCGGCCGCGTCGTGCTCGAGCTGCGCACGCACCGCCCCTGAGGCGCTCTCGGCCTCGGCGTACATGCGCGTGTCCTCGGCGACCGCGGGCCGCCCGGTGCCTGATTCGGTTTCGGCGCACGTCACGCCGGCGCGCTCAGTTCGGCGACGAAGTCGTACGTGTCGCCGCGGTAGTAGGACTGCGAGAACTCGATCGCGCGGCCGTCGGGCAACGAACCCAGCCGCTCCACCAGCAGCCCCGCATCGCCGGGCTTGGCCTTGAGCAGTTCCGCCTGGTCGCCCGTCAGCAGCACCGCCCGCAGCCGCTGCAGCGCGCGCACCGGCCGATGACCGGTGCGCTCGAGCGCCTCGTAGAGAGACGTGTCCACGGCCTCGAGTGACGGCAGCGCCGACGCGACGATCGTCGCGTACTCGAGCGCCATCGGCGCGTCATCGGCGTAGCGGATGCGATTGAACCGGTACACCGGGGTGCCGGGGCTCAGGCGCAGCGCCAGCGCCTCCTCGGGATTGACGGTACCGGCCGCGCGCTTCAGCCACACGCTCCTCGGCGTGCGGCCGCGGGCGCGCATGTCCTCGGAGAACGAGGTCAGCATCGCGAAGTTCTTCTCGACGCGCGCCGAGACGAAGTTGCCGCTGCCCTGGCGGCGCACGAGCAGTCCCTCGGCGACCAGGCCGTCGAGAGCCTTGCGCACCGTGATGCGCGAGACGGCGAAGTCGGTCGCGAGGTCGCGCTCGGCCGGCAGCGCGTCGTCCGGCCCGAGCAGGCGGCTCTCGATCGCCTTGCGCAGCGCGCGCTGCAGCTGCTGGTAGAGCGGCAGGTTGCTGCGCTCGTCGAGCGGTCCGACTGACTTCGCCAGTGACGTCATAGCTGTAAGCCGCTCGCGGGTGAATAGTCGAACGCTGACATCATACCAAACGAATACCAATTAAAGAACAACAATCTGAGCACGTACCGCATAAGAGTATGAAATATCTTAATAATAAGAAACAACGGGTGTGGGTATTCCGACCCGCTGGAATCTTTTCGTTATTGGTACTATATTGGGCCTTAACTGGTGTGGACCGACGGCAAGGCCCGGTCCACGCGGGTTGGGGAGGCGCTGCAGGTGAACCGCGGGGGCGGCACGGCGCCACGAGCCCGGGAAATCGAATCCGAACCGGCGACAGTCACGGGGGACACCTAAATGAATCGGATCACATTCGCGGTCAAGTCGGCGCTCGGTCTGGCGATGCTCGCGCCGCCGGCGATGACGCTCGCCCAGTCGGCGCCCGTCGCGCCGGCGACCACGCTCGAGGAAGTCGTCGTCACCGGCATCCGCCACTCGCTGCAGGAGTCGCTCGAGGCCAAGCGCGCCTCCGCCGACACCGTCGATGTGGTGACGGCCGAGGACGTCGGCAAGATGCCGGACAAGAACATCGCCGACACGCTGCAGCGCGTCCCCGGACTCACCATCAGCTCCGCGGGCGCCGGCGAGGGTGGCTTCGACGAGAACGACCGGGTCAGCATGCGCGGCACGAACCCGAGCCTCACGCAGACGCTGATCAACGGCCACAATGTCGCCGCCGGCGACTGGTTCGTCCTCAACCAGAGCGGCACCGTGGGCCGCAGCGTGAGCTACACGCTGCTGCCCTCCGAGCTCGTCGGTCAGATCGTCGTCCACAAGAGCTCCGAGGCGTCGCTCGTCGAGGGCGGCGTCGCGGGCTCGGTCGACATCATCACCCGCAAGCCGCTCGACTTCTCGAAGCCGCTGACGCTCGAGGCCTCGCTCGGGGCGGTCTATGCCGACCTGCCGGCCAAGACCGACCCGCAACTGAGCGCACTCTTCAACTGGCAGAACGACGCCAAGAACTTCGGCATCCTCGCCCAGGCCTTCTCCGAGGAGCGCCACCTGCGTCGCGACGGCGTCGAGCTCCTCGGCTACAGCCAGATCCAGCCCGGCACGGCGCTCGCGACCGCGCACCCGGACCTCGCGAACGTGTGGTACCCGGACCTGATCGGCTCGGCGCTCTTCGAGCAGAAGCGTACGCGCAAGGGCGGGCTCCTCGACGCCCAGTTCAAGGCCTCCGACGACCTCAACTTCGACCTGTCGGGCTTCGTCTCGAACGTCGACGCGCCGAACTTCAATCGCAACTACCTGCTGTGGAACCAGAACGGCTACATCCACGACGGCGCCACCGCGGCGGGGCAGACGATCACGAACTACCTGGTGCGCAACAACACGCTCGTGCAGGCGACCTTCCCCGGTGTCGCCGGCACCAATTACGGCATCTACGACCAGATCTCGCGGCCCGATGAGAAGGAGAGCACCTACTTCGTCAATCTCGACGCGACGCTGCACGCCAGCGACCGGCTGAGCATCGACGGGCAGCTCGGCTTCTCCGAGGGTGATGGCAAGACGCCGACGCAGAACGTCGCGGAAACGGCACCTGGCACCGGCAACGGCGCCAGCTGGCAGCTGAACGGCACGAGCAGCGGCCCGAACTTCGCGCTGCCCAACACCAACTACGCGCAGCCGTTCCCGCCGGGCAGCCCGCAGTCGCTCACCTTCGGCTGGATCTTCGGCGCGCAGGACATCGACGTGAAGGACAAGGAGGACTGGGCCAAGCTCGACGCCACGTTCCGGATGGACGACGGGGCGTGGACCGACCTCAGGTTCGGTGCCCGCTACGAGACGCATGACCGCTCATCGGTCGGCGGCATCGCGCAGGGCCCGACGTTCAGCGGCCCGAACGGCGGCGGCACGAGCCCGCTCAACTACCCGACGACGTACTCGAACTACCCGTCGAACTACAACACCCAGGGCGGCTCGATCCCGACCGGGATCTGGTACTGGACGCCCGCGCAGCTCGCGGCCTACAACGGCCCGGGGCTCGTGCAGCGCGACCCGATCCAGCGCGCGTACCCCGACTACTGGTTCCAGTTGCACGAGACGACCGACGCAGCGTACGTGCAGGCCGACTTCAAGGGCAGCGGCTGGAGCGGCAACGTCGGCCTGCGCTACGTACGCACGGTCGAGGACACGGTGTCCTATGAGCAGGACAGCTCAGTGACCGCGACCACGCCGGGCGCGGTAACGACGTCGCTGTTCGGGCCTTACGTCGCGCGGCCGGTCAGCCACACCTACAACGACGTGCTGCCGAGCGCGAACCTGAAGATCGACCTCGCACCGGACCTGGTCGCGCGCTTCGCCGCTTCCGAAACGATGACCCGGCCGGACTACTCCGCGCTCGCGGGCCCGACGACGCTCGGCTCGCCCCCGGTCGGCAACACGGTCGGCGGCGGCACCGCCAGCAACCCGGACCTGAAGCCGATCCGCTCCACGAACCTCGACGCGGGCATCGAGTGGTACTTCGCCAAGCGCTCGCTCCTGTCGGCGACGGCCTTCTACATGGACCTTACGAACTACATCAGCTACGGCACGGTGCCGCTGACGCAGCTGACGTTCAGCAACCAGTATCCGGGCGGGCAGAACCTCAACTACCTGATGACGGTGCCGATCAACTCGAAGGGCCGCGTCGACGGCGTCGAGCTCGCCTACCAGCAGGCGTTCACCGACCACCTCGGCGCGGCGGCGAACTACACGTACGCGGATGGCAAGCAGACCTCTGACATCGTCAACGGCGACGACCGGCTCGTCGGCACGTCGAAGAACACGTACAACCTGAGCGGCTACTACGAGGACGCGCACTTCAGCGCGCGGGTCGCGTGGAACTACCGGTCAGCCTACTACAGCGGCCTCGACCGGAGTTCCGCGTTCTCGATGGACGCGACGGGCTACCTGTCGGCGTCGCTCGCCTACACGTTCAACGACCACCTGATGGTGACGCTCGACGGGCAGAACCTGAATAACCCGACGCTCAAGTACTACGCGCTCAACACCGACCAGCCGCGCGCGTTCTACGTCAACGGGCGGCAGTACTACCTGAACTTCCGCCTCAAGCTCTGAGGAGGCGTCACGCCAGCGGGCGTGTCAAGCTTGCCCGGTGGCCGGCACGCCGCCGGCCACCGGCGGCGGGATCAGGCTGCAAAGGTGCGGGACGTGCGGCGAGGTTCGTATAACGGGCGTCGGCGGCTCGCGGCGGCGGCGTTCGCGACGCTCGTGGGCGCGCTGCTCAGCGGCGCTGCCGCCGCCGCGCCGTCAGCCGGCGCGGTGCTGCCCATTCCGGCACAGGTGCTTCCCGGCGACGGGGCGTACCACGTCGGCGCGATGCTCGACGTGCGCGTCCCCGCCCGCGACGCCGGAGCCGCCGCCGCCGCACGCTACCTGGCAGAGCTCCTCGCCCGGCTCGGCGGCCCCGCCTGCGACGTGCGCGCCGGACGTCCCGCGACCGGCGCGATCGCCTTCGAGCGACATACCGGTCTGGCGACTGAGGGCTACGCCCTCGAGGTCCGCCAGGACGGTGTGACCATCGCGGCGAGCAGCGACGCCGGCCTCTTCTACGGCGCGGTGACACTCAGCCAGCTGCTGCCGCCGCCCGGCTCGCCCGCCGAGCTGCCGGCCCAACGGATCCGCGACCAGCCCGTCTACGCGTGGCGCGGCCTGATGCTCGACTCGGCACGCCACTTCCAGTCGCCGGCGTTCGTGAAGTCGATGATCGACTGGATGGCGTGGCACAAGCTCAACGTGCTCCACTGGCACCTGACCGACGACCAGGGCTGGCGGCTCGAAATCCGCAAGTACCCGAGGCTGACGTCCGTGGGCGCGTGGCGGTTGCCGGCGGTCGTCGGCCCGCCCATGCCGCGCTACGGTGGCTACTACTCGCAGCGCGAGGTACGCGACATCGTCGCATTCGCCGCGACGCGCCACGTGACGATCGTGCCGGAGATCGACATGCCCGGCCACGCGCAGGCGGCCATCGCGGCCTATCCCGCGCTCGGCTCGACCGACGGGCCGCCGCCGGCCGTGTCGGCCCGCTGGGGCGTGCACTCATACCTCTTCAACCCCGACGCCGCGACGCTCGGCTTCCTCGAGGACGTGCTGGCGGAGGTCGTCGAGCTCTTCCCCGGCCGCTACGTGCACGTCGGCGGCGACGAGGCGGTCAAGGACCAGTGGCGCGCCTCGGCGCGCGTGCGAGCGCGCGCGCACGAACTGGGCCGCGACGACCCGGAGGCACTGCAGGCCTACTTCACCGAGCGCATGGGGCGCTTCCTCGCTGCGCGCGGCCGGCGGCTCGTCGGCTGGGACGAGGTGTTGCGGCCGGGCCTCGCGCGGGACGCGGTCGTCATGTCGTGGCACGGCACCTCGGGCGCGCACGCGGCGGCCGTCGCCGGCCACGACGCGGTGCTGGCGCCCTGGCCGACTCTCTACCTCGACAACCGCCAGAGCGCGTTGCCATCGGAGCCGCCGGGCCGGACGCGGGTGATCTCGCTCGAGGACGTGTACGCGTTCGAGCCGCGCGACCCGACGCTCGACGATGCCGGGCGGCACCACGTGCTCGGCGTGCAGGCCAACCTCTGGACCGAGCACATCCGCACCGAGCCGCGCCTCGAATGGATGGCGCTGCCGCGGGCGGCGGCGGTCGCGGAACTCGGCTGGTCGCCGCCCGAGCGCCGGCGATGGCCTGACTTCATCGCACGGCTTGCGGCGTTCGCGCCGCGCTACCGCGCGCTCGGCCTGCATGCGGCGGACAGCGCGTTCGCAGTAGACGCGCGGCTCGCGACTTCCCCCGCGGGGATCGAGGTGACGCTCGCGAACCAGTCTCGCTTCGGCGAGATCCGCTACACGACCGATGGCACCGAGCCGGGCCCGTCTTCCGCCCGCTATGCGACGCCGCTCTCGCTTGCGCCCGGCACCGAGCTTCGCGCCGCGACGTTCGCGGGCCCCGAGCGCATCGCGACGACCTGGTCGCGGCGCCTCGACCCAGAATCCATCGCGCGCCGCGGCACCGGCGAGCTCGAGCTCTGCACCGACGGCGTCGGACTGCTGCTCGAACCGCGGCGTCCGGACGGCGGCGCCAACGGTGTCGTCGCGGTCGATATCATGAACCCGTGCTGGATCTACCGCGGCGCCGAGCTCGGCGGCGGCGCCAGCATCTCCGCCGCGGTCGCGCCGCTGCCGTTCAACTACGAACTCGGCGCCGATCTCGCCAAGGTGCGGATCGGCGACGGCAACGCGCGCGGCGCCGAGCTCGAGGTCCGCGTCGACCGGTGCGACGCGGCGCCGGTCGCGCGCCTGTCGCTGCCAGCGGAGCCGGCGGCGGCGACGCTGGCGGCGGTGCGGCTGCCGCCGCTTCCCGGTCGGCACGACGTGTGCCTGCGCCTCGTGCGGCCGGCGCTCGAGCCGCTGTGGGCGGTCGAGTGGGTGGAGATCGGGGAGTAGCCGGATGCCGACGCTGACGATTCTTGCGCCGCTCGACGGCTGGTGCGCGCCCCTCGACGAGGTGCCGGATCCGGCATTCGCCGGTCGCATGCTCGGCGACGGGCTCGCGATCGACCCGGTGTCCGCGGTCGCGGTCTCACCCTGCGCCGGCGAAATCGGCACCGTCGCGGCCGGCGGGCACGCCGTGTCGGTCCGTGCCGCCGGCGGCGTCGAGGTGCTGGTGCACGTCGGCATCGACACGGTGCAACTCGCCGGGCGCGGCTTCGAGGTGCTGGTGCGGCCGGGACAAACCGTGGCCGCGGGCGAGGCGCTGATCCGCTTCGACCTCGACGCGATCGCCCGCACGGCGAAGAGCCTGATGACGCCGGTCGTCATCAGTGCGGCCGCCGGCCTCGAGATCGCCGCGCGTCACGCGCCGGGCCCCGTGCGCGCGGGCGAGGTGCTGCTCGAGCTGCGCGGCGAGCACCTGCCGGCGCCGGCGCCCGCACCGGCCGAGGGCACTGCGACGCAGGCGCGCGTGCTGCGCGTCCCGCTGCGGCACGGACTGCATGCTCGCCCGGCCGCGCTGCTCGCGCAGCGCGGCCGGG
>JBBINS010000020.1:25296-29039 GCA_037443765.1 Gammaproteobacteria bacterium | reverse complement strand
CGCGCCGGAGGGCGGGGCGTCCGCCGCACCGCCGGCGCCGGATCCGTCCTCACCGGCGCCGGCGCCCGCTAAACTGCCCGGTGCGCCGGCGTAGCTCAGTTGGTAGAGCAACTGATTTGTAATCAGAAGGTCGGGGGTTCGATTCCCTCCGCCGGCACCATCTCCTCTTCCGAGGACGTCCACCAAGATCCGGTAACGTGCACCAAGTGCCTTGAAAATAGGCACTTCGTGATGACCCCTTATCCGAGGACGTCCGGGGACGTTCTTTGACTTTGAGGGTACGGTGAGGGTACGTTTTCCCAATTGAGCCACCACGCCATGTCGCGCTGGGCTACATTGACTGATCGACGCGGAGGGCTGCCATGAAGCAATCCAATCCAGGATTCACTTCCACCCAATGCGCTTGATTCAAAGGCGGGGGCGGCTGCAGTCCGTACTTGGCGTGATGGCGTTTCTGGCCGGACTTGTGTACAGCGTCTGTGTGTCGGCGGCGCCGAGCGAGCTCCCTATCACTCCACGCACAGCCGACGAGGCGAGGGCCTGGCGTTCACGGGTGGATCGCAATGCAGCCACGTTGGCCAAGGGACTGACGCCTGCGGGCCAGAAGATTTTCCTGGCTTCAGTCCAGAGACTCCACGATTACGCAGGCGCACATTGCGGCTCCATTCCCGCCCGCGGGGTGCTTGCAGAGGGGCAGGGCAGTTGCCTCACTACCATTTATTTCAATTACCTCGCCGCATTGCCCTCCGCTTCATATCGTGTCGGCGCCTGGCAAGTCTATGAGACCGGGATCTACGGCATCGAGTGGGCGGACGACGATTTGATGGACCAGGATGCGGAACGCCCTTTCTGGTGGGATCTTCAAGTCACCTGGCCGCGCGTCGATGCGGATCCGTCGCCTATTTCGCCGAAGGCAAAGGCTGCCTTGATGAAGCGCGTGCACCAGCGCATCCGGGCCTGGGCGGCCGGTGGCTGGAGCCTGTCTGTCGATGTCCGCCTGGTGGCACTGAACAGTTGCTACCTGTCTGCCACCATCGATGAGTCGCTCTATAGCGGCGGCGCACACCCGAACGAGGATTTTGGCGAGTTCAATTGGAACCGATCTGCCGAACGCGAGCTGCAACCGGGGGACTTGTTTCCATCGGGCGTCGATTGGCGTGCTGGCTTGCTCAAGCTTTACCGGGGTCACCTGGCGTCGGGTCCGGCTGCCGATGCGGCATCGGAGCTGACGGATGCCGACCTCGCCCCGTGGGTCGAGAATGGCTGGTTGGTGACGGACCATGGCCTGCGCATTGCCGGACACGGAGGGCGATCGCGGGGTGAGTCGCTGCCCGATACCGATATTTCCTGGGAAGAATTGGGCGAGTGGCTTAGGCCTGCCGCGGTTTGCCGTTCACCCTGAGTGACTGGAGCAAGTCGTCAGACACGTTAGACAAGATGGAGCGACTTGGGACGAATGGCAGGATAGCCCGTTGGCCGCTCTTGTATGACAACGCTCCCGCTGTCCCAATCCGCCGCTATTTCGCCGCCGGCACCCGCATCGCATCGATCGCAGCACGCGCCAGGAACCCAGAACGGGTTTCCCCGCTCCTGCGGGCATGGGTGTCGATGGCACGCAGCACCCGCTGGGGCAGGCTGATGTTGATTCGGGTGGCCCTCTCGCCCAGCTCGCTCAGGTCAACGTCCACCAATGCCCAGGTCCAGCCACGGAAGTTCCGCTTGCGCTGCAGGACAGCAAGAGGCGAGGCCTTGGGCAACGGCGCCTGGTCCTCCAGCAGGCCTTCGAGGTGCAGGAGGATGGCCTCGCGGGCATTCGTGATGGCGTCCTCGAGGGTATCACCCGCGGAGAAGCACCCCGGCAGGTCAGGGACGACGACCCCATAGGCGTGCTGCTTGTCGCCTGCTTCGATGGCAATCGGATATCGCATTGGATCCTCGCTAGATGCCTGCCTGCTTGCGGATGGCCCGGACCAATCCCACGCCCAGGTCCTTCTTCGGGTGTGGAACGGTCACCGTACCGGGCCTGCCCGGGTGCCTGAACTGGTGATGGCTGCCGCGCACCCGCGCGAGGCGCCAGCCTCCGGCCTCGAGCATCCGTATCAGTTCCCGGCTTTGCACCGTGTGTATTATACACACGGTGCCCCGAGGCGAAGCGCTGCGGGTACGGCTAAGGGTACGACCCCTCCTGCCGAATCCACGTTTTCAAGCTAAAATAAGGGTTTAGTGGGCCCAATGCGGTGCCTATCTCCGCACCATCCACCACCCGGCGACCTCGCTGCCATCGCAGCAGCGGGCGACGGCCGCCGGCCCTAGCGGAGCGGGTCGGCGCCGGGGACCGGGTGGAGCGTCTCGAGCAGCGGTCCGAGGTGCTCCGCGACGTCGCGCCAGCGCCCGACGCTGCTGCGATAGAGCGGCTGTCGCACCTGCATCGCGCTCGCCGTCCGCACCGCACGTTCGGTTCGGTGGAACTCGAGGCACGCGGCGTCCCACCCGAGTCCGCAGAACGCGACTAGCCGTCGCGCCTCGCCCTCGAGGTCGTCGACGATGTCCTCGTAGCGCACTTCCGCGTAGCACTCCGCCGGCAGCACCTCGCGCCAGTGCGCCGTCACGGCCTCGTAGCCACGGTAGAAGCGCCCGAGCTCCCGCAGGTCGTAGGCGTAACTGACCCGCGTGCTGAACCGCTTCGTGTAGCACGACAGGCACGTGTCGATGGGGTCGCGCCGGCAGTGGATGATCCGCGCGTTCGGCAGGATCAGGTGGATGAGTCCGGCGTACAGGAAGTTGTCGTGCATCTTGTCGACGATCCGAGCGCTGCCCGGGCCCAGCGCCGCGAGCTCCGTCGCGTACCGGCGTCCAAGGCGCGCGAACCCATCCGGCGCAATGCCGGCGAGCGCCCGCGGATGCCCGAGCGGGTGAAGATCCGGCCCGCAGAGCCTTCGCACGAGACCCGAAAGGAGCGTGAGTTCGCCGGCGCCATGGATCGCCGGGTGCGATGCGAGGATCTGCTCGAGCAGCGTCGTGCCGGAGCGCGGCATGCCGACGATGAAGACCGGGGTCTCGGCCGGGTCGCCGTTCCCGGCGTGGCGCTGGAGGAATTCAGGGGTGCACGCTCTCACGATGCCCAACAGGGCCTCGCTCGTGGCTTGCGCGTCGTAGGCGAACGCGGCGCGCTCGAGCCGATTGCCCTCGTGCAGGTGGACGAAAGCCTGGTCGTGGTCGCCCGAATCCAGGAGCGCCTTGCCGAGGGCGAAGTGCAGCAGGGAGAGGTCGCCGCGGGGTCGCGACGCCGCGGCGGGCTCGTCGAGCAGCGCCGCGAGAGGCACAAGATCGGGATCGCCGCGCGAATAACGCTGCAGCTCCGAGCGCAGGTACCAGACGGCGGCGGAGCCCGGGTTGCGTGCGAGCGCCCGGTCGGCCGAGTCGCGCGATGGCCCGAATCGGCCGAGCTCCATCAGGAGCACGGCCTGGTGCAGGAGCGCCGCCTCGGGCTCGCGCGCCGGTAGCGACGCCGCCGTCGCGCGTAGCACGCGAGCGCCTCCTCGTGGCGGCCGAGCGCCCGGAGCGCAGCGCCGAGCCCGTCTTGCGCCTCGGCATTGGCCGGCGCGAGACCGACGGCGCGGGCGAGGCTCGAGTGCGCCTCCGCCGGCCGCTCGAGCGCCAGCAGCACCGCACCCAGGTCGACGTGGTACGTCGAGCGCGAGCGCCCGTCCGAGCAGGTCCGCTGCCTGCTCGGGCTGGCCCGA
>JBBINS010000020.1:0-25196 GCA_037443765.1 Gammaproteobacteria bacterium | reverse complement strand
CGTCGAGCGCGAGCGCCCGTCCGAGCAGGTCCGCTGCCTGCTCGGGCTGGCCCGATTCGAAGGCGATCATCCCGAGCAGATGCAGCGCCGCGGCGTCGCGCGGATCCGCAAGGAGCGCCCGGCTGCACAGCTCGGCGGCCACGTCCCGCCGCCCGGCCGCACGCTGGCGCCGAGCCTCGTCGAGCGCGTCCTGGCTTGCGGTCGGCGTGGGGGGGGGGATCGCGTCGATCGGCGCCGTCCGTCTGCATTACCCGCCGCCATTCTCCGCGCCGCCACGGTGCGACGTCCGTCAAGGAATGCAAAACCGATGCAAAGAACAGGTGGCAAGCGCCCTGCTGCGGCGCCCCCCGCCCGGCGGCGTCGTTCCGGCCGCCGGCGCGCCGCCGGTCAGCGGCGTTGCCGCAGCGCGGCGAGCTCGCCCACGATGCCACGGCGAAACAGCAGCACGCAGGCGACGAACACGGCACCGATGATCACGGTGACCCAGCCGCCGACGACGTCGGAGAGGTACTCCTGCAGCGTCACGACGACCGCGGCGCCGGCGACCGGGCCGAAGAACGTGCCGGTGCCGCCGACCAGCGTCATCAGGATCACTTCGCCCGAGTTCGACTGCAGCACGTCCGAGAGCGTCGCGAAGCCGAGCACGAGCGCCTTCAGCGACCCCGCGAGCCCGGCGAGCGCCGCCGACAGCACGAACGCGACCAGCTTGTAGCGGTTGATCTCGTAGCCGAGCGAGATCGCGCGAGGCTCGTTCTCGCGGATCGCCTTCAGCACCTGGCCGAACGGCGAGTGCACGACGCGGCGGATGAAGACGAACACGGCGACGAACGCCGCGAGCACGAAGTAGTACATGCCGACGTCCGACTTGAGCAGCAGGACCCCGAGCAGCGCGCCGCGCGGCAATCCCTGCAGGCCGTTCTCGCCGCCCGTGAACGGCGCCTCGAGGCAGACGAAGTACACGAGCTGCGCCAGCGCCATCGTGATCATCGCGAAGTAGATGCCGCGGCGCCGGATCGCGAGCGCCCCGACCGCCAGCCCGAGCAGTGCCGAGGCCGCCGTGCCCACCGCGATCGCGGGCAGCGTGCCCCAGCCGTGCGCGGTCACGAGCCAGCCCGTGACGTAGCCGGCGCTGCCGAAGAACGCCGCGTGGCCGAAGGAGAGCATGCCGCTGAAGCCGAGCAGCAGGTTGAACGCGCAGGCGAACATCGCGAAGCACAGCAGCTTCATCATGAAGACCGGGTAGATCCCGAGCAGCGGCACCGCGAGCGCGAAGGCGCAGGCGAGCACGTAGAAGGCGCGGGTCAGGCTCACGTACACGCGCTACTCCCGGCCGAACAGGCCCGCGGGCCTCAGGATCAGCACGAGGGCCATGATGACGAACACGACGATGTTCGAGGCCTCGGGGTAGATGACCTTCGTGAAGCCCTCGATCACGCCGAGCGCGAGGCCGCTGACGATCGACCCGAGGATCGATCCCATGCCGCCGATCACGACCACCGCGAACACGACGACGACCAGCGAGCTGCCCATGTCGGAAGTCACGAGGATCACGGGCGCCGAGAGCACCCCCGCGAGCGCCGCGAGCGCGACGCCGCCGCCGTAGGTCGCCGCCATGAGCAGCGGCACGTTGACGCCGAAGGCCTGCAGCAGCGGCGCGTTCTCGGTGGCCGCGCGCAAGGTCGCGCCGAGCCGGGTGCGCTCGATCACGAACCAGGTGCTGAAGCAGACGACGACCGAGGCGACGATCACCCAGGCCCGGTAGATCGGCAGGATCATGAAGCCGAGGTTGAGGACGCCCTGCAGCGCCTCGGGTACCGGGTACGACTCGCCGGACGAGCCGAATACCTGGTGCAGCGTGCCCTCGATCACGAGCGCGATTCCGAAGGTCAGCAGCAGCCCGTAGAGCGGGTCGAGCCGGTAGAGGTGGCGGAGGAAGAGGCGCTCCGCCACGACGCCGAGGACGCCGACGGCGAGCGGGGCGAGCACGAGCGCCGGCCAGTAGCCGATGCCGAGCTTCTGCAGCGCGAGCAGCGCCGCGAACGCGCCGAGCGCGTAGAACGCGCCGTGTGCGAAGTTCACGACCCGCATCAGCCCGAAGATCACCGCGAGGCCGAGGCTCAGCATCGCGTAGAACGAGCCGTTCACGAGGCCGAGCATCAGCTGGCCCAGGATCACGGCGACGGGGATGCCGAAGACCTGCGTCACGGCGCGGGCGGCCTCGCCGTCGCCGCTACTTCTTCGGCGCCAGCGGGCACAGCCCGGTGATCGGGCCGAAGGCCTCCTCGCCCGGCATGACCTTCACGAGCTTGTAGTAGTCCCACGGGTACTTCGACTCCTGCGGCGACTTGACCTGCATGACGTACATGTCGTGGATCATCACGCCGTCGGCGCGCACGTAGCCGCCCTTGGCGAACATGTCGTTGATCCTGGCCTTCCTGATCTCCGCCATGACCTTGTCGGCGTCCGTGGTGCCTGCGGCCTTGACGGCCTTGAGGTAGGTCAGCGTCGCCGAGTAGTACGCCGCCTGCACCATGCTCGGCTGCTTCTTCATGATCTCGAAGTAGCGCCTGCTGAATGCCCGCGTGTCGTCGTTCGTGTCCCAGTACCAGCCGGTCGTCAGGTACAGCCCCTGCGAGGTCGCGAGGCCGAGCGCGTGGATGTTGGTGATGAACACCAGCAGCCCCGCCGGCTTCATCGTCTTCGTGATGCCGAACTCGTTGGCGGCCTTGAGCGAGTTCGTGAAGTCGGTGCCGGCGTTCGCGAGGCCGAGCACCTGCGCGCCCGAGCCCTGCGCCTGCAGCAGGAACGAGGAGAAGTCGGAGGCGCCGAGCGGCACCCGCACCGCACCGACGTTCTTGCCGCCGTTCGTTTCGACGACCTTGGCGGCGGCGTTCTGCAGCTGCGTGCCGAAGGCATAGTCCGCGGTCAGGTAGAACCAGCTCTTGCCGCCGCCCTTGATGATCGCGCTCGCGGTGCCGTTCGCGAGTGCGGTCGTGTCGTAGGCGTAGTGGATGCTGTACGGCGTGCAGTCCTCGTTGGTCAGCGACGCGCCGCCCGCGCCGATGGCGAAGAACACGACCTTCTTGGCCGCCGCGACCTTGGACATCGCGATGCTGACGCCGGTGTTGGAGCCGCCGAGCACCATGCTGAGGCCGTTCTGGTCGGCCCACTCGCGGAACTTCGAGGCGCCGATGTCGGGCTTGTTCTGGTGATCGGCGACCAGCGTCGTCACCTTGCGGCCGAGCACCGTGCCGCCGAAGTCGGCGATCGCCATCTTGACGGCCTCGACCCCGCCGGGACCGAGGTTGTCCGCGTACACGCCCGACAGGTCGTCGATGTCGCCGATCACGACGTCGTTGCCGGCGGCGCGCGCCGCCGGCGACGCCGCGAGCGCGACCGCGAGTCCGATCGCGAAGAGCTTCAGGTTCATGGTCGTTTCCCCACCGGTGGCCCGGAATTCAGACGCCGAGAAATTCGTGCAGCATCGCCATCTTGCCCGGCAGCTCGGCGGCCGCGAAGCCCTCGACGATCCTGCCGTGCTCCATCACGTAGAAGCGGTCCGCGAGCGGCGCCGCGAAGCGGAAGTTCTGCTCCACCATCACGATCGTGTAGCCGCGCTCGCGGAGCGCCTGGATGGTCCGCGCGAGCGCCTGCACGATCACCGGCGCGAGGCCCTCGGAGATCTCGTCGAGCAGCAGCAGCCGCGCGCCGCTCCTGAGGATCCGCGCCACCGCGAGCATCTGCTGCTCGCCGCCGGAGAGCCGCGTGCCCTGGGTCGCGCGCCGCTCGCGCAGGTTCGGGAACATCGCGTAGATCTCCTCGACCGCGAGGCCGCCCGAGCCGACGAGCGGCAGCAGCAGCAGGTTCTCCTCGGCGGTCAGGCACGCATAGATGCCGCGCTCCTCCGGGCAGTAGCCGACGCCCAGGTGGGCGATCCGGTGCGGCGGCAGCCGGATCGCCTCGCGGCCGTTGATCATCACCGACCCCGAGCGGCTGCCGACCAGGCCGAGGAGGGCCTTGAGCGTCGTCGTGCGCCCGGCGCCGTTGCGGCCGAGCAGCGTCACCACCTCGCCGCGGTTCACCCGGAAGTCGACGCCGTGCAGGATGTGCGACTCGCCGTAGAAGGCGTGCAGGTCCGTGACGCGCAGGAATTCGACCGTCATCGGTGCGCGCCCCCGAGCTCGGCCGCGGCCGAGCCCATGTAGGCCTCGACGACCAGCGGGTTGCGGGACACCTCGGCGTAGGCGCCGGCCGCGATCACCTGGCCGCGCTGCAGGACCGTGATCGTGTCGGCGATCTTCGCGACCACGGTCATGTTGTGCTCGACCATCAGCACCGTGCGGTTCGCCGCCGCCATCTTGATCAGCGCCGCGACCCGGTCGACGTCCTCGTGACCCATGCCCTGCGTCGGCTCGTCGAGCAGCATCAGCCGCGGGTCCATCGCGAGCGTGGTCGCGATCTCGAGCGCCCGCTTGCGCCCGTACGGCAGTTCGACCGCGACCATGCGCGCATAGGGCGCGAGGCCGACGGCCTCGAGGAGCTCGAGCGCCCGCGCATCCAGCACCGCGAGGCTCGATTCGCGCTTCCAGAAGTGGAAGGTCGTGCCGAGCGCGCGCTGCAGGCCGACGCGCACGTTCTCGAGCACCGTCAGGTGCGGGAACACGGCCGACATCTGGAATGAGCGGACGATGCCGCGACGCGCGATCTCGGCCGGGCTCGAGACGGTGACGTCCTCACCCTCGTACACGATCCGGCCGCGCGTCGGGCTCAGGAACTTCGTCAGCAGGTTGAAGAACGTCGTCTTGCCGGCGCCGTTCGGGCCGATCAGGGCGTGGATCTGGCCGCGCCGGACGTGCAGCTCCACGTCGCTGACGGCGACGAAGCCGCGGAATTCCTTGGTCAGGTCGTACGTTTCGAGGATGAAGTCGTCAGGCATACGCGGCGGTGCGGCCGCCGCGGCGGTACCGCCCTGTTGTTATCGGACGCAGGACCCGGCCGAAGCATAACCCGGCGCACGCGGCCACGCGTGCGGCGCGGCGCCGTCGCCGACCCCTCTTGCAGCGCAACAGGCAGTCCGGATCGGCGCCCGCGCGGGGCGCCGCCGCCGTCACTTCCCGAGCGGCGCGATCGGGATCAGGCCGGGGAACACGTAGGCCTGGAGGAGCGCGATCAGGCCGATCACCGCGGCTCCCGCGAGCGAGTGCCAGAACACGGTGCGGAAGATCGGACCGAGCGCGCGGGTCCGTTCCTCGGGCTTCTCGTAGCAGGCGGCGCAGGCGACCATGATCGACTGCGCGTCGATCATCTTGCCCATGACGCCGCCGGTCGAGTTCGTGGCGACGATCAGGATCGGGTTCAGGCCGAGCTGCTGCGCGGTAATGCGCTGCAGGCTGCCGAACAGTGCGTTCGAGGCGGTATCGGAGCCGGTGAGGAACACGCCGAGCCAGCCGAGGTACGCGGCGAAGAACGGGTACAGGGGGCCGGCGCCGGTGAACGCGAGCCCGAGCACGGCGTCGGTGCCCGAATATCGCGTCAGGAAGCCGAGGCCGAGGACCTGGCCGATGACGAGCACCGGCACCTTCATCCGGTGCAGCGTCTGGCCGAACGCCTCGCGCCACTGCCGCCCGTCGAGCCGCAGCGCGAACCCGGCGAGCAGCGCCGCGACGAACACGCCGGTGCCTGCGGCCGACAGCCAGTTGATCGTGAACTTGGCGGCCTCCGGCTTGGCGTTGGCGGCGACGACCGGCGGCATCCGCTGCACGAGGTTGTGCAGCGCCGGCATGTCCCACGCCGGCAGCGACAGCGTGCCGGCGAACTTCGAGCCGAGCAGCGTCGTGCTGAACTGGATGCCGGAGAACAGCTCGTTCAGCGTCTTCTTGAAGGCCGGCATTCCCCACAGCGCGCAGCACAGGATCAGGATCACCCAAGGCATCCAGGCGATGGCCGTCTCCGCCGCGGTGTACTTGTACTTCCAGTCGCTGCGGTCCGCGGTCGCGGTCGCCGTGCTCTTGCCGGCGCGCGCCAGCGCCTCGCGCTCGTCGCGCAGCAGGAAGCGCGTCTTCGGGTGCCACACGAAGCGCAGGAACAGTGCCGTGCAGACGACCGAGAACACGCCCGACACGACGTCGGTCATCAGGTGGAACTCGTTGGTTCCGGAGGCGAACCACTGCATGATCGCGAACGACGCCCCGGCGCACAGTGCTGCCGGCCAGACCTCGAAGGCCTCCTTCCACGTGCCGCCTTCCATCTTCACGAAGGTCGCGACCAGCCAGAACGGCACCAGCACCGACACGAACGGCAGCTGGTGGCCGGCCATGGCCGACAGGCTCAGCTGGTCGAGGCCGCTCACCGACGCGAGCGTGACGATCGGCGTGCCGATCGCGCCCCACGCGACCGGCGCCGTGTTCGCGAGCAGGTTCAGCACCGCCGACTGGAACGGCTTGAAGCCGAGACCGACCATGACCGCGCCCGCGATCGCGACCGGCGTGCCGAATCCCGAGGTGCCCTCGATGATCGCCCCGAACGAGAACGCGATCAGCACGCACTGCAAGCGGCGGTCGAAGGAGATGTGGACGATCGACTCCTTGACGACCTCGAATTTCCCGGAGATGACCGTCATCGAATACAGGAACATCGCCGCGAGCACGATCCAGATGATGCCGAGGAATCCCGACAGCGTGCCGAGCGCGAAGGCCGACACCGCCGAGGCGACCGGCATCTGGAACGCCACGCACGAGACCAGGAACGCGGCGATGACGCCGTAGAACGCGGCGTACGGGGCCGCGATGCCGAGGTGGCGCACGCCGCGCGCGTCGCGATGGGGGTGCAGGGCGATGAAGTAGAGCAGCGTCAGGATCGGGATCGCGGCGACCACGGTGGAGAGAACCGCGTTCCCCATCGGGTTGTAAGTCTGCTGGTACATGCTGTCCCTCGGTGTCTTTCTTTATTCGGCCGGGCGCGCATCCCGTCCCGTCGATGACCGTCGTGCGACGCGTTGCGGGCCCGCCCCGCACCGCTATGGCGCGGCGATCTGGAGTGGCCAGCAGAGTATTGCATCGTTCGCCGCAAATGCATGCTGCGGTGCGTCGGCCGGCTGCGGACCGACCCGACCCGGCCCGTTACAGGGCGCGCTGCGCCGGTGACGGTGGCAGCGGCGGGCCGGCGTGGTGGACCAGCGCCGGGCTTCCGGTCTACGCTGTTGCCGCGCGGCGCCGGGCCGCGACTCCCCCCTTCGATCGATGGCCACCCGGCGCCGGAGCGGCACATGGTTTCCCCGCGTCAATCCCGTGCCGGGCACGAGGCGATCGCGACGACGCCCCGGACGGCTTGCGCTCGCCGGGCACGGTCACCTTGAGCGCCGCCGGCGGCGGCGCGGGCGAGCCGCGCTTCAGCGATTGCGGTGAGCGCGCCGGCGCCGGCCGCCGTCGCGAGGTGATCGCGGCGCTCGGCGCGGTGCTGCCGGCCGGAGCCGTGCTCGCCGCGGACAGTGACATTCGCGCCTACGAATGCGACGGCCTCGCGAACTTCCGCGAGCTGCCGCTCGCGGTCGTGATGCCGGCGTCCGAGCGCGAGGTCGCGGCGGCGCTCGCCGTCTGTTCGCGGCTCGGCGTCCCGGTGGTCGCGCGCGGCGCCGGCACCGGGCTCTCCGGCGGTGCGATGCCGCACGCGTCGGGCATCGTGCTGTCGCTCGCGCGCCTCAACCGGATCCTGGAGCTCGACCCGGTGGCGGGGATCGCGCGCGTCGAGCCGGGCGTGCGCAACCTCGCGATCTCCGAGGCGGCCGCGCCGCACGGCCTTTACTACGCGCCGGATCCATCCTCGCAGATCGCCTGCACGATCGGCGGCAACGTCGCCGAGAACGCCGGCGGCGTGCATTGCCTCAAGTACGGCCTCACGCTGCACAACGTGCTGCGCATCCGGGGGCTGACGATCGACGGCGAGCCGATCGAGCTCGGCAGCCTCGCGCTCGATACGCCCGGCCTCGACCTGCTGGCCGCATTCATCGGCTCCGAGGGCCTGCTCGCGATCGCGACCGAGGTCACCGTGCGCCTGCTGCCGCGACCCGCGGTCGCCCGCGTCGTCATGGCGTCGTTCGACGACGTCGCCAAGGCCGGCGACGCGGTCGCCGCGATCATCGCCGCCGGCATCATCCCCGCCGGACTCGAGATGATGGACCGGCGGGCGACCGTCGCGGTCGAGCCGTTCGTGAAGGCGGGCTACGACCTCGAGGCGGCCGCGATCCTGCTGGCCGAGTCGGACGGCACGCCGGAGGAGGTCGACGCCGAGGTCGCCCGGCTGGAACAGATCGTCACCGCGTCCGGCGCCACGGCGACCGCCGTGTCCCGGTCGGAGGCCGAGCGGCTCCGGTTCTGGTCCGGCCGCAAGAATGCGTTTCCGGCGGCGGGGCGGATCTCGCCCGACTACTACTGCATGGACGGCACGATCCCCCGCAAGCACATCGGCCGCGTGCTCGAGGAGATCGCGGCGCTCGAGGAGCGGCAGGGGCTGAGGTGCATGAACGTGTTCCACGCGGGCGACGGCAACCTCCACCCGCTGATCCTGTTCGACGCCAACGTGCCCGGCCAGTGGGAGCGCGCCGAGCGCTTCGGCGCGGCGATCGTCGAGCTCTGCGTCGCCCTCGGCGGTACGATCACCGGCGAGCACGGCGTGGGTGTCGAGAAGATCAACTCGATGTGCGTGCAGTTCACGCCGGCCGAGCGCGCAGCGTTCTTCGCGGTCAAGCGGGCCTTCGATCCGCCGGGCCTCCTGAACCCCGGCAAGCTGATCCCGACCCTGCACCGCTGCGCCGAGTACGGCCGGATGCGGGTCCACGGCGGCGCGTTGCCGTTCGCCGACCTGCCGCGGTTCTGAGCGCCGCCGTGGACGCCGCGCTCGAGGAACTCCGCGAACGGGTGCTGGCCACCGGCCGCCACGGCGGCCGGCTCCGGATCCGCGGCGCCGGCACCAAGGATTTCCTCGGCGAGGCGCTCGAGGGCGAGCTGCTCGACATCCGGCCTCTCGCGGGGGTCGTCGACTACGAGCCCTCCGAGCTCGTCGTCACCGCGCGTGCCGGGACGCGGCTCTCCGCGCTCGAGTCGCTGCTCGCGGAGCACGGCCAGTTCCTGGCCTTCGAGCCGCCGGCATTCGGCGGCGACCCGACGCTCGGCGGCATCGTCGCGGCGGGACTCTCGGGCCCGCGGCGCGCGAGCGTCGGGTCGGTGCGCGACTTCGTGCTCGGCGCCCAGCTGCTCGCGGCGGACGGCGAGCGACTCGCCTTCGGCGGGCGCGTCATGAAGAACGTGGCCGGCTTCGACGTGGCGCGGCTCCTGTGCGGTTCGTTCGGCATCCTCGGCGCGATCCTGGAGGTGTCGGTCAAGGTGCTGCCGCGGCCGGCCGCCGAGACGACGCTCGCGTTCGAGATGGGCGCGGCGGAAGCGATCCAGTCCTTCAATCGCTGGTCCCGGCGACCGTTGCCGGTGTCGGCGACCAGCTGGTTCGACGGCATCGCCCGCGTCCGGCTCTCGGGTGTCCCGTCGGCGGTCGACGCCGCGTGCGCGACGCTCGGTGGTGCGCCGCTCGATCCCGGCGCCGCCGCGCAATGGTGGACCGGACTCAGGGACCACAAGCACCCGTTCCTCTCGGCGCGCGAACCGTTGTGGCGCGTGTCGGTCGCGGCGACGGCGCCGCTCGTCGGGCTGCCCGGCACGAAGCTCGTGGAGTGGGCCGGCGCGCTTCGCTGGCTCAGGACCTCGGCGGCCGCGGAGGACGTGCGCGAGGCCGCACGGCGTGCCGGGGGCTCCGCCGCGCTCTGGCACGGTGCCGGCGTGGCGCCGGTGTTCGAGCCGCTGGCTCCGGCGCTGCTCGCGATCCATCGACGCCTCAAGGCTGGCTTCGACCCGCAGGGCATCTTCAACCGCGGCCGGCTCGTGCCCGGCCTCTGAGACCCAGGATGGAGACGCACCTCGCCGACTGGATCAGGGACACGCCGGACGGCCGCGAGGCGGACGCGATCCTGCGCAGCTGCGTGCATTGCGGCTTCTGCACCGCGACCTGCCCGACGTACCAGCTGCTCGGCGACGAGCTCGACGGGCCGCGCGGCCGCATCTACCAGATCAAGCAGGTGCTGGAGGGCGCGGAACCGACGCGCTCGACCCAGGTGCACCTCGATCGCTGCCTGACCTGCCTCGGCTGCGAGACGACGTGTCCGTCGGGCGTGCGCTACGGCCGGCTGCTCGAAATCGGTCGCCACGTCGTCGACGCGCGCGTCGAGCGTCCGTGGCCGGAGCGAGCTGCGCGCGCGGCGCTGCGCGCCGGGCTGTCGCGGCCGGCCCTCTTCGCGTTCGCGCTGCGCCTAGGCCGCGCGGTCCGGCCGTTCCTGCCGACGCAGCTCCGCGCGAAAGTGCTCCGCCCGCGCGACGCCGGCCGCGCGCCGCAGCGTGGCCAGTCGCGGCGGGTGCTGCTGCTGACGAGCTGCACGCAGGACGCATTGCTGCCGGCGATCGATCGCGCCACGGCTCGCGTGCTCGCGGCGCTCGGCGTCGAGGCTCGCGCCGAGCCGCGCGCCGGCTGCTGCGGCGCCGTCCGCGCGCACCTCGGCGACCCGGAAGGCGGTCTCGCCGCGGCACGCCGCAACGTCGACGCGTGGTCCGCGCACCTCGACTCGGGCGTCGAGGCGCTCGTCATGACGGCCTCAGGCTGCGGCATCCGCGTCAAGGACTACGGGCGGATGCTGGCCGACGATCCCGCCTACGCCACTCGCGCGCGGCGCATCAGCGAACGCACGCAGGACCTCGCCGAATGGCTCTGGCCGCAGCTCGATGCGCTCCGTCCGCTCGCCGCGCCGCCGCCGGTCGCGCGGGTCGCCTTCCACGCGCCGTGCACGCTGCAGCACGGCCAGCGGATCCGCGGCCGCGCCGAGGCGATCCTCGAGGCACTCGGCGCCGAACTTGCGCCGGTCCGGGACCCGCACCTGTGCTGCGGCTCGGCCGGAGCGTACTCGCTGCTCGAGCCGGGGCTCTCCTCGGCGCTGCGCGAGCGCAAGCTCGCCGGCCTCACGGCCGGGACGCCGGCGACGATCCTGTCGGCCAACGTCGGGTGCCTCGCGCACCTTGCGGCCGGCGCTGACGTGCCCGTGCGCCACTGGATCGAGTGGGTCGACGAGTTGATCGCCGCCCGACGCCCGCCGGGCCGGGCCGCGAGCTAAGGGGAGGGACGCCATGGACGAGACGCTGACCGGTCGCTGCCTGTGCGGAGCCGTACGCTATGAGGTCGGGGCGCGCCTCTACCCGCCGACCCTGTGCCACTGCGAGTCGTGCCGGCGCGCCTCGGGCACGCACGCGGTCGGCTGGCTGACGGTCCGTCCCGGCACGCTGCGCTACACCGCTGGCGAGCCGCGCGAGATCGAGTCGTCGCCCGGCGTCCGGCGCGCATTCTGCGGTCGCTGCGGGGCGCCGTTGACGTACCGGAACGCGCGGCGACCGGAGGAAGTCGACGTCACGATCGGCACGCTCGACGAGCCCGGCCGCGCCGCACCGGTCGACCACATCTGGATGGCCGACGCGCCGCCGTGGGACCGCCCCGCGGACGGCCTGCCCCAGTATCCGGGCAGCCGCACGCCCGGCTAGCTGCGGATAGCCGGCGGGCGCCCGTCCGCCCCGAGTGTGACGTCGGTCACGGCCCCGCCTCTCGCGCTGGGCGCGCGCCAAGCGCGGCCGATAAGTCGGTCAAGTGCGCGGCGGACGAGTCCGCCGCTCCCGAGAGTTCTTTCCCGCATCCGCATCCGGAAGCCGGCGTGCGCCCGTGGCGGCGACCGGCGCCCGAGGGAGGGCAGCCCGAGGCCATGACGACCGACGCACGACTCGCACACGCGACCGAGCTGCACCGCGGCGGCGCGTTGCCCGACGCCCGCCGGCTGTACCTAGAGTTCCTGGCGGCCTCCCCGGACAGTGCGCCGGCGCGCTTCGCGCTCGGTCTGCTCGAGTTGCAGGATGGCCACGCCGAGGAGGCGCTGGCGCTGATTGCGGCGACGGTGCGCGACGAGGGCGGCGAACTGCGCTACCGGCTCGGCCACGCGCACGTCCTCGCGACGCTCGGTCGCTGGTCCGAGGCGGCGATCGCCTACCGGCAAGTGCTCGCGGCCGATCCGGCGCGCGCCGACGTGCAGCACGCGCTCGGCGTGGCGCTGCAGTCGCAGGCGGACAACGCCGGCGCCATCGAGGCGTACTCGGCCGCGATCCATCTGGCGCCCGACTTCGCGGGCGCGTATGTCGGCCTCGGCATCTGCGAGCAGCTCGCCGGGCGGCCCGCGGGCGCGGAAGCGGCCTACCGGCAGGCGCTCGCGCTCGCGCCGCTCGACGCCGCGGCGCTGTCGAACCTCGGTGTGCTGCTCGGCGAGGCCGGACGCCTCGAAGAGGCGATTGCGCTGCTGCGGGCGGCGCTCGAGCGCGAGCCGCTGGCCGCATCGTCCGCGGTCAACCTCGGCGTCGTGCTCTGCCGGCGCCGCGACTACGAGGCGGCGCTCGCGGTCCTGCGACACGCCGAGCGCTGCGACGCCGACAACGCCGAGGTCGCCTACAACCTGGGCATCGCGCTGCAGGGCCTCGGACGTCTGCACGAGGCGGTGCGCGAGTACCGACGGGCTGCGGTGCTGCGGCCGGGCCACGCCCCGGCGCTCAACAATCTCGGCAACGCCTGGCGCGAGCTCGGCGAGCCGGATAGGGCGGCGGCTGCGTACCAGGCCGCGATCGCGGCCGAGCCGGGTTCGGCGGTCGCGCGCAACAACCTGGGCTGCCTGCTGCGCACGCTCGGCCGGCTCGCGCAGGCCGAAGCCGTTCTGCGCGACGGCCTGGCCTTCGACCCCGCGAACCCGGCGCTGCATGACAACCTCGGCAGCGTGCTCAAGGACGCCGGCGAGCTCGACGCCGCGATCGATTCCTATCGTCGCGCGCTCGCGCTCGACCCGACGGCCGCCGCGACGCACGGCAACCTCGCCTACGCGCTCAGCTTCCAGGCTGCCGAGCCGGGCCCCGTGCTCGAGGAGTGCCGACGGTGGGCCGACCGCTTCGCGGCGCCGCTCAAGGCCTCGTGGCGTGTCGCCAGCGCCGATCCGACGCCGGACCGGCGCCTCAGGGTCGGCTACGTCTCGGCGGATTTCCGCGAGCACTGCCAGTCGCTGTTCACGATCCCATTGCTGACGCATCACGATCACGCGGCGTTCGAGATCTACGCCTACTCGAGCGTGCCGCGGCCGGATGAGTGCACCGGCCGGCTCGCGGCCGCGGTCGACGTCTGGCGCGACGTGCGCCTGCTCGACGACGCGGCACTCGCCGAGGTCGTGCGCGACGACCGCATCGACGTCCTGGTCGACCTGACGATGCACATGGCGAACGGTCGCCCGCTGCTGTTCGCACGCCGCCCGGCGCCGGTGCAGGTCGCCTGGCTCGCCTATCCCGGAACCACCGGGATGGAGGCGATGGACTACCGCCTGAGCGACCTGCGGCTCGACCCGCCGGGGTACGAGGCGCACTACGCCGAGCGGACGCTGCGACTGCCGGACTCGTTCTGGTGCTACGACCCACTCGCGGCCGGGCCGCCGGTTGGAGCGTTGCCGGCGCTCGGGCGCGGTACCGTGACCCTCGGCTGCCTCAACAATCCCTGCAAGCTGACCGGCGCGACGCTCGATCTGTGGGGCGCGGTGCTCAGGCGACTGCCGGACGCGCGGCTGGTGCTCTTGGCGCCGCACGGCGAATACCGCGAGCGGTTGCAGGTCCGCTTCGCGCACCGGGGCGTCGACGCGGGCCGCATCGAGTTCGTGCCATACCGGCCGCGGGCCGAGTACCTCGCAACGTACGCGGGCATCGACCTGTGCCTCGACACCTCGCCGTACAACGGCCACACGACGAGCCTGGACGCGCTCTGGATGGGCGTGCCGGTCGTGACGCGCGTCGGCCGCACCTCGGTCGGTCGCGGCGGACTCAGCCAGCTGCACCAGGTCGGGCTGCTCGACTGCGCGGCGGAGACCGACGATGGGTTCGTCGCGGCCGCGGTCGCGCTCGCATGCGACTGGCCCCGGCTCGCGGCGCTGCGGCAGGAGCTGCGCGGCCGGCTGGAGCGTTCACCGCTCATGGACGCCGGGCGGTTCGCCCGCAACGTCGAGGCGGCCTACCGGCAGGCCTGGCGGGACGGCCCCGGAACCGCGGGCAGCGGGCGCCGGGTCAGCCCCGCAGCGAGAACGGCGTGAAGTTCGTGTCGCGGTCGTAGTAGTCCTCGCGCTCGACGCGCTTGAGGAAGCCGACGATCCAGTACGTCAGCGGCGTCGCCGCGACCTCCCACAGCACCTTGAACACGTACTGGGCCATCGTGACGGCGACGAGGTGGCGCGTGTCCCACGTGCCGACGAACGCGATCGTGTAGAAGAGCCCCGAGTCGACCAACTCGCCGCACATCGTCGAGCCGATCGTGCGGGTCCAGAGCCAGCGGCCCCGGGTCAGCAGCTTCATCTTCGCGAGCACGAAGCTGTTGACGAACGAGCCGCACCAGAACGCGATGATGGAGCCGGCGATGATGCGCGGCGTCGACCCGAAGATAGTCTCGACCGCCGCCTGGTTGTGCCACCACGCCGCTGCCGGCAGCGCGACGATCACCGACGTCATGATCGCGGCGAACACCAGCGCCCCGAAGCCCGCCCAGACGACGCGCCGGTCGCGGCCATAGCCGTAGACCTCGGTGAGGATGTCGCCGAAGAAGTACGAGATCGGGAAGAACAGCACGCCGGCGACGTAGTCGGTGACGCCGAGGAGCGGCAGATTGACCGAGGCGACCTTGGCCGGCCCGATCAGGTTGGCGCACAGCAGGATGCAGACGTACGCCGCCATGCAGAAGTCGTAGTACTTGTAGGTGCGGTCGGGGTGCGCGACCTTGCCGGGCGTCGACATTCACGGTCCTCGGGGGCGGGGCGCCTGGCCCCAAAATAAAAGAGGCGCCGAGCCTTGCGACTGCGGCGCCACCGACATGGAACTCCGTTGTGGCCAGGCGGGCGTCAGCGCCCGGCGTAGCTCTCCATTCTGAGGCCGGTGCCGCCGCGCGAGACGTGCGCGACGATCGCGGTCCGGCGATGAATCTTGGTGATGCTGCCGAGGTTGATCGCGAACGCGAGTTCGACGACCGAGCCCTTCTGCAGGCCGAGGTTCTCGGTCTCGACGAACACGCCGTTGGCGCTCAGGTTCCGCGCGCGGCAGAGCTTGCCGCGGCGACCCGGTACCTGGACGTAGACCGTGGTGCGCGCCCGATGACGCGTATGCAGCCGCCGCTCCATTGGGATCCCCGTCTCCGAAATTCTTATATCGCCCCTAGCGCGGTGTTCAGTATGCCTGAGCACCGGCGGGCGAAAAATGAAGGAGCGGCCGGAGCAGCGAAAAATCGCAGTGCAACACGCGCCAGGCCCAGCGCGCGCTGAAATAAATTACATCTAAATCAACGAATTGATTAGATCAGTCGTCTTTGCGGCGGATCGCGAGCTGGACGGGGGCATTGATGCCCATCTTGACACGCTTTCCCGTTCCGCCTAGGAGCGTGATCTGGATCGGGCCATTGGCGAAGAGCTCCGCGAGCGTCATCTTCGTGTCCGCGCCGTCCGCCGGCTGGATCACGATCGACTCGTCTGCTCTGCGGCTGAGTACCAGCATGGACCCCTTCCCCGGGCGACTTCAGACGCGGCCCAAGGCGCGCGAGGCGTAGCCCGACGCACCCGCGCGACCCGGACCGTAGGTGAGTTCGTCGGCGCGGCCGGTCCGCAGCACGTTGAGCGTCTGCGTCACCCGGCGCGTGTGCATGCTGACGATCAGCCCGTTGCGTTCGTTGGCGTCGCGGCAGCGTTCGGCGATCGACACGAGACGGCGCCAGCGCGTGGCGAGCGGACCCGCCTGGCGCGAGTCCTCGCGATACGCCGGGTCCTCGGCGGTGCGGATCAGCTCCACCATGGCGGCGCGGGACGGGCCGAAGCCGAGGCGCGCGACGAGGCGGCGGCGATCGGCGTCGATCCGGTCGAATTCCTCCACCAGACGCTCTTTCTCCGCCGTGCAGCGCTCGAGCGCGGCAAGATCGAAGCCGGTCAGCGTGCCCTTCTCGGACTCGAGGGCATGCAGCAACGCGTTGCCGACCAGGATTTCCCGATCGAGCAGCGTGTTGAGGGCAGTGAGATCCGTCAGGTCCATGGTCGCCTCAGTGCGAGGGCAGTTCCTGGTCCGACGCGAGCAGCTTGGCCGCGACCTTGAGCGAGTCCACCTTGTAGGTGTTCTGCGCGATCTGGCTCTTGACCGCCTCGACGCGGTTGCCGTCGACGACCGGCGACGCGGCGACCGCGTCCCCGAGCTTCTGCAGCGTCCGGGCCGAATTGGTCAGCGTCACCGAATCGCCGGCAGGCGCGGCGGGACCGCCCTGTGGGGCATCCCCGGCGACACGCTCGACGCCGCCAGTGCGGGTCGAACCCGTCACCACGGTCGAAGGGGTGCCGTACCCCGTGATTTTAGTGCTCATGTGCGTAACTCCCGGAGCACGTAGCTCCTCGTCCATCGTATCGGTCGGTCGGCGGCGAACTTTAGAGAAATATGTGAAGTGACGCAGGGTCGATCGCGGCGGGGCGGCGTAAGCGCCGCCACCCGGGTGAGTCGGCCCGTCCGGCCGATCCTTGAGGCCTTGCCGCGGGTCATTCCAGCGACACCTCGACGGTGTCGCTCGAGCGAACCACCCCCTCGACCGTGCGCCCCGTCGCTGCGTTTCTGACGTGGACGCGCTCGGCAAGCCCGGCGTCCGACTGCACGAAGCCGGCGGTGCGAACCGACATGCTCCCGGCGTGGGCGATGACCGTCACCGACTGGCCGCGGCGCACGAGCGGCGGCGGGCGCACCGTGGTGGGCAAGAGCACTTCGCCGGAGCCGATCGTCCGCTGCGCGATGCGGCCGACGACGTCTTCGGCGCGGCGGAAATAGCCGGCGGGGACGCTCGCGAGCTCGCGCGGGACGACCGCGATGTCCTCGGCCGTCACGACCTGCAGCCGACCGAGCGGGCGCGCCGCGATGACCACCGGCTCCTGCGCGCGGATCTTGACCGCGACGAACTGCCGCCAGGGCGGGCTCGTGCAGCGAATCTCGACGGTGAGCTGGGTCGAGGAGCGCGTCCCCGGCGTCAGGTGACCGGACGGCGGCGCCGCGCACGCCGGCAGGCGCAGTCGCGGGTCGATCACCCCGACCTCGAGCTCGGTCGCCGGCCGGCCGCTCTCCCGCGCTGCCGCCGCACGCGCGACGTCGGTGATCCGAGCCGGGTCCTCGAGGGCATCGTTCGCGGTCGCGCCCCGAGGAACGGCGACGGCGGCAACGGCCGCGAGGACCAGCATCGCCAGGCGGCGGGGCGGGTGGCACTTCATGGGCATCAAATGTGCACGATGCGTGCCACCGGCGGCCGAGCCGCTAAGTGGCCGCCCGGCAGTGGTTTTTGATCCCGGCGGAAGGCATGCGGACGCGCGGCGACGGTGCCGGCGAGGGATCCGCGGCGCCGGGGCGTCAAAACTCCGTCGCCCGCGACCGGCCGCCGGTGCGGCCCGGCGCGTGCGGCGCCGCGGGCGGCGAGATATTGCCGCCTCCGGGTCGGCGGGTGGCCCGGGATTGCCGCTTTGGGGTGCCGGCGGGCCGGGCGGCGCCGAAATGGCGGCGACGGAGGGTTGGCACGCGTCTTGCTCTATGTCCCGCAGGACCTGACTGCGAGACCGACACGATGTTCGACAGCCTCTTCGGAATCCACGAGCGCGCGCTCTACGCGGCGGCAGACCGCATCAGCGTGCTCGCGACCAACATCGCCAACGTCGATACGCCGAACTACAAGGCGCGTGACTACGACTTCGCCGCGGTGCTCTCCGGCACGTCCGAGTCCGACGGCCTCACGCTGACGCGGACCCACGTCGGCCATCTGCCGCTCGCCGCCGGCGGCGAGGCGAGCGCCGACCTCAAGTACCGCATCCCGTACCAGCCGTCCCTCGACGGCAACACGGTCGAGGCGCCGGTCGAGCAGGCGAAGTTCGCCGAGAACGCAGTCCGCTACCAGACGAGCCTCGACTTCATCAACCGCCGCATCGCCACGCTGACGACGGCGCTGACCGGCCAGTAACGCCCACCCACTCCAGACCTCGAGTACTCAACGATGTCCCTCCTCGGTATCTTCGACATCTCCGGTTCGGCCATGAATGCCGAGTCGATGCGCCTCAACGTCACGGCGTCGAACCTCGCGAACGCCGATTCCGTCGCGACCACGCCGCAGACCGCCTACAAGTCGCGGCATCCGGTGTTCGCGACGCAGCTGCGAGAGTTCGGCACGAACCCGAACTTCGACGAGCCCGGCGTCGGCGTGCGGGTGCTCGACGTCATCCAGTCCGGCGCGCCGGCGAACAAGCGCTACCAGCCGGATCATCCGCTCGCGGATCCGACCGGCTACGTCTACGGCTCGAACGTGAACCCGGTCGAGGAGCTGACCAACATGATTTCGGCGTCGCGCTCCTTCCAGGGCAACGTCGAGGTGATGACGACCGCCCGCGAGCTCGTCCTCAAGACCCTGACGCTCGGCCACTAGGAGTAAGCCGCAATGACCACGACGACCACCATTCCGGCCTCGGTGCTCGCGATGCTGAACGGCACGAGCAGCTCGGGCAGCAGCCCGAGCCCGACCGCGGGCACGTCCGGCACCGGCGGCTCGGCGATGAGCCAGCTCGACTTCCTGAACCTGATGATGCAGCAGCTCAAGAACCAAGATCCGACGAAGCCAATGGACGAGTCGGCGATCATGGGCCAGCTGGCGCAGTTCGGCACCGTGAGCGGCATCACGCAGCTCAACACCTCCTTCTCGAACCTGTCGTCGCAGCTCGTCTCGAACCAGGCGCTGCAGGCCTCGAGCCTCCTCGGCCGCAACGTCATGGTCGCAGGGTCGGTCGCGCCGCTCGCCGCGGGCGGCACCGTGCAGGCGGCGGTCACCGTGCCGGCGAACGCCAACGCGGTCACCGTCCAGGTCGTCGACCCGACGGGCGCGGTCGTCAAGACGATCTCGCTCGGCAGCCCGGCCGCGGGGCTCACCGACTTCACCTGGGATGGCACCACCGACAGCGGCGCGAAGGCGCCGGCCGGCACCTACGGCCTGGTCGCGGGCGGCAGCGTCAGCGGCGCCGGCCAGCAGCTCGCGACCTCGGTATCGGCCCAGGTGAGCAGCATCACCCTCAACGGCAGCGGCGGCGGCCTGACGTTGCACCTCGCCGGGCTCGGCGACGTGCCGTTCACGGCCGTCCAGCAGATCAACTGACGCGCTCATCGACGCGCATTCAAAGACAGCGGAGACCTCACATGCCCTTTCGTATCTCGCTCAGCGGACTCGACGCCACCTCCAGCGCCCTCGACGTCGTCGCCAACAACATCGCCAACTCGAACACCACCGGTTTCAAGACCTCGCGCGTCGCCTTCGCCGACGTCTACGCGACCGGCTCCCTGAACCTGAGCTCACTGCAGAGCGGTGAAGGCGTGACGATCGCCGGAATCAACCAGCAGTTCACGCAGGGCAACATCTCGCAGACGGGCAACAACCTCGACATGGCGATCAGCGGCCAGGGGTTCTTCACGCTGCACGACGCGAGCGGCTACTACTACACCCGCAACGGCACCTTCAGCGTCGACCGCACCGGCTACGTCGTGAACGCGCAGAGCCAGCGCGTTCAGGTCTATCCGGCGCTGCCGAACGGCGCGTTCAATACCGGCGCCCTGCAGGACCTGCAGCTCAACACCTCGCAGAGCGCGCCGCAGCAGACCGCCAACGTCGCCGCCAACATCAACCTGCCCGCGAACGCGACCGCGCCGGTCGACACGCCGTTCAGCCCGACCGATCCCCTGAGCTACACCAACACGACCTCGACGGCCGTGTACGACTCGCTCGGCTACCAGCACACGGCGAGCTACTACTTCATCGCGGGCGCCGCACCGAACACCTGGACGGTGGCGATGACGGTCGACGGCACGCAGGTCGGCGCGCCGCAGGCGATGACCTTCAACTCGAGCGGCGCCATTACTGCGCCTGCGAACGCGACGTTCACGTTCCCGGCCTACACCCCGACCACCGGCGCCTCGGCCATGAACCTGAAGACGAACTTCACCGGCACGACCCAGTACGGCAACCAGTTCGCCGTCAACACCGTCACTCAGGACGGCTACTCGACCGGCCAGCTGACGACGATCAGCGTCGACAACACCGGCCAGGTGTCCGCCAAGTACACGAATGGCCGCTCGTTGCTCCTCGGCCAGCTCGCGATCTCGAACTTCCCGAACCCGCAGGGCCTCGCGCCGCTCGGCAACTCGAACTGGTCGGAGACCTTCGCGTCCGGCAACGTCATCCGCGGCACGGCTGGGTCCTCGAACATCGGCCTCGTGCAGTCGGGCGCGCTCGAGACCTCGAACGTGGACCTCACGAAGGAGCTCGTCGACATGATCACCGCGCAGCGCGCCTTCCAGGCCAACGCGCAGATGATCACGACCGACGACCAGATCACGCAGACGATCCTTCAGATCCGCTGACCGCTGACCGCAGCCACCCAGGACCCCGCCATGGACCGTTCGCTGTATGTGGGAATGACCGGCGCCTCGCAGATCATGGCGGCGCAGGCCGTGCTCGCGCAGAACCTCGCCAACGTCAGCACGACGGGATTTCGCACGGACCTGTATTCGATCTCCGGCGTGCCGATCACCGGTGCCGGCTTCGGCACGCGCGTCAACGCGGTCGCCAACATGAACGGGTTCTCCACCGAGACCGGCCCCGTGTCCCAGACGGGTGCGCCGCTCGACGTCGCGGTCATGGGTAGCGGCTGGCTCGCGGTGCAGGCGAAGGACGGCACCGAAGCCTACACGCGCGGTGGCGACCTGCACCTGACGCCGGACGGCATGCTCGTGACGGCCACGGGCCTGCCGGTGCTCGGCGACGGCGGCCCGATCACGATCCCGCAGTCCGACACCATCGCGATCGGCAGCGACGGCACGATCACCGTGGTGCCGCTCGGCATCGGCGCCAAGGGCGCGAGCGCGATCGGGCGCCTCAAGCTCGTCAACCCGCCCGAGGCGCAGCTCGTGAAGGGGCTCGACGGCCTGATCCGCACCAGGGACGGCGTGCCGGCGGCGGCCGACGCCGCGGTGCAGCTGCAGGCGGGGGCGCTCGAGGGCAGCAACGTCAACGCGCCGCGCGCGCTCGTGGAGATGATCGAGCTCGCGCGCCTCTTCGACATGCAGACACGGCTCATGAGCTCGGCCGACCAGAACGGGGCCAGCGCGCAGAAGCTCCTGTCGGCGGCGTGAGCGGAATCCTCCGCGGCAGCCCCGACAGCTCCCTAGACACACCGATATAGAGGCACGACGGCAATGACTCCAGCACTGTGGGCGGCGAAGACCGGGCTCGATGCGCAGGACACGCGCATGGCCGTGATCTCCAACAACATCGCCAACGTCAATACCACCGGCTACAAGCAGAGCCGCGGGGTGTTCCAGGACCTGATGTACCAGAACGTGCACCAGGTCGGTTCGCAGAGCACCCAGGACACGCAGCTGCCGTCGGGCATGTACCTCGGCACCGGCGTACGCGTCGTCGCGACCGAGAAGGTCTACACGCAGGGCAGCCTGACCAATACCGGCAACTCGCTCGACGTCGCGGTCCAGGGCAACGGCTTCTTCCAGGTGCTGATGCCGGACGGCACGCTCGCCTACTCGCGCGACGGCACCTTCCAGCTGAACGCGCAGGGGCAGATGGTCACGAGCGCGGGCTACCAGCTGCAGCCGGCCATCACGATCCCTCCGAATGCCACGTCGGTGACGGTCGGCACCGACGGCACCGTCGGCGTGCTGCTGCCCGGCACGAGCGCGCCGACGACGGTCGGCCAGATCCAGCTGGTCAGCTTCGCGAACACCGCGGGACTCGAGCCGCGCGGCCAGAACCTTCTCGCCGAGTCGGCGGCGAGCGGCGCGCCGCAGGTCGGCACGCCCGGGCTCAACGGCCTCGGCACGCTCTTGCAGGGCAACCTCGAGGGCTCGAACGTCAACGTGGTCCAGGAACTCGTCTCGATGATCGAGACGCAGCGCGCCTACGAGATGAACTCGAAGTCGATCGAGACGACGAACCAGATGCTCAACTACCTGACGACGAACCTCTGAGGTAGCCGCGATGAACCGTCGCCGATCGATGCTACGCCGCGCCCTCCGCCACGCCGCGACGCTCTCGGCAGCCGCGGCGCTCGCCGCGTGCAGTGCCGGGCTCATCAAGAACGCCAAGCTGCCGCCGGCCGCCGAGGGCCCCGCGTACCGTGCCGCCCAGCTCGCGGCGCCTGCCAGCGACGGCGCGATCTACATGCAGGCGCGCGCGGTCGCGTTCTTCGAGGACCCCCGCGGGCACCGCGTCGGTGACGTCATCACCATCCGCCTGACCGAGGCGTTCAACGCTTCCAAGACCGCCAGCACCCAGACCCAGAAGGACAACTCGACCACGCTGACGGCGCCGATGTTCGCGGGCAAGCTGCCGCTCAACGGCGACACGACGCTCGCGGCGAAACGCGCGTTCACCGGCAACGGCACGGCGACGCAGCAGAACGCCCTCACCGGCAGCATCACCGCCGTCGTCACCGAGGTTCTGCCGAACGGCAACCTGCTGATCTCGGGCGAGCGCGCGCTGCAGCTCAACCAGGGCGAGGAGTTCGTGCGGGTGCAGGGCGTCGTGCGGGTCATCGACGTGCAGGCCGACAACTCGGTGACGTCCGACCGCATCGCCGACGCGCGCATCAGCTACAACGGCCAGGGCGTGATCGACGCCTCCAACAAGCAGGGTTGGCTCGCGCGCTTCTTCGGCTCGCCCGTCGCCCCGTTCTGAGGTCCCGATGAGCACCATCCACCGCCGCCTCGGCGCACTCCTGCTCGGTCTCGCCGTCGCCGGCGCCGCGCTCGGCAACGGCCCCGCCACGCAGCGCGTCAAGGACCTCGCGGCGGTGCAGGGCGTGCGGACGAACCAGCTGGTCGGCTACGGCCTCGTCGTCGGGCTCAACAGCACGGGCGACCAGACCACGCAGGCGCCGTTCACGATCCAGAGCCTCAAGAACTGGCTCGAGCAGCTCGGCATCACGCTGCCGGCCGGCACCAATCCCCAGCTCAACAACGTCGCGGCGGTCGCCGTCATGGCGGAGCTGCCGGCCTTCGTCAAGCCCGGCCAGACGATCGACGTGACGGTCAGCTCGGTCGGCAACGCCAAGAGCCTGCGCGGCGGGTCGCTGCTGGTCACGCCATTGCGCGGCGTCGACGGCCAGGTGTACGCGGTCGCGCAGGGGAACCTGATGGTCAACGGCTTCGGGGCCCAGGCGAACGACGGCTCGAAGGTCACGGTCAACGTGCCGACCGCCGGCCGGGTGCCGAACGGTGCGACGGTCGAGCGGCCGGTGCCATCGACCTTCGCCGCGGGCGACAGCGTCACGCTGAGCCTGCACACGGCGGACTTCACGACCGCGACCCGCCTCGCCGCGCGGGTCAACCAGGAATTCGGCGCGGACACGGCAGCGGCCGTCGACTCGGTGTCGGTGCGGGTGCGTGCGCCGGCGGACACCGGCCAGCGCGTCGCGTTCCTGTCGACCCTGGAGAATCTCGACGTCGATCCGGGCGAGGCGCCGGCGCGCGTGATCATCAATTCCCGAACGGGCACGGTCGTGATCGGCGACCACGTCCGGGTGACCCCGGCGGCGGTGTCGCACGGCTCGCTGACCGTCACGATCAAGGAGGACCTGCGCGTCAGCCAGCCGAATGCGCTGTCGCAGGGCGGCGCGACCGTGACCGTGCCCGACTCGACGATCGACGTGCAGCAGAAGGCGAGCCGGATGTTCCTGTTCGAGCCCGGCGTGTCGCTCGACGAGATCGTCCGCGCCGTGAACGAGGTCGGCGCGGCACCCGGTGACCTGGTCGCGATTCTCGAGGCGCTGCAGCAGGCCGGCGCGCTGCACGCGCAACTGATCGTCATCTAGGCCGCCATGACCACCGCCATCCCGATCGCAACACTGCCGTCGACGGTCGACCCCTCCGCGGCCGCCGCCGAGGCCCGCAGCGTTCTCGACGTGCAGGGCCTCGATGCGCTCAAGCGCGCCAGTGCCGAGACGCCGAACGACCCGAAGACCCTGCGCGCGGTCGCGCAGCAGTTCGAATCGCTCTTCATCGGCATGATGCTGAAGTCGATGCGCGACGCGAAGCTCGGTGACGGCCTGTTTGACAGTGACCAGAGCCGGTTGTACCAGGACATGTTCGACCAGCAGCTGTCGGTGTCGCTGTCGCAGGGGCGCGGCCTCGGCATTGCGGACCTCCTGGTCCGCAGTCTCTCGCCGCCGGGCGTGCCGGCTGGGCTGCCGCCGGGGGCCTACGGCAAGATCACGCGGCGTTCGGCGGCGCCGGCGTCGCCGGCGGCCGTGTCGGGCTCCGCCGCTGCGGTGGACACGGTCAGGCCGGACGCCGCGGGTGGCGCGCCCGCCGTCCCGGCGGGCGACGGGGCCGTCGCCTCGACCCCGGAGGAGTTCGTCGCGCTCGTGATGCCGTCGGCGACGGCCGCCGGCAGTGCCCTCGGCGTCGACCCGCTCGCGCTCGTCGCCCAGGCCGCGCTCGAGAGCAACTGGGGCCGGCAGGTGCCGGCCGCCGACAGCGGCTCGAGCTACAACCTGTTCGGCATCAAGGCCGACGCCGGCTGGTCCGGCCGTCGGGTCCTCAAGGACACGGTCGAGTACGCCGGCGGCGTTGCCGAGCGGCGCCGCGAGCCGTTCCGCGCCTACGACTCGCTCGCCCGTGGGTTCGAGGACTACGTGTCGCTCCTGAAGGGACACGACCGGTACAGCGCCGCCCTCGGGCAGGGTGGCGACCCGGAGCGGTTCGCCGCAGCGCTCCAGACGGCAGGTTACGCGACGGATCCAGCATATTCGACGAAGATCGCCGCAGTTCTACGCTCAAGCCAGTTCCGCAACGCCGTTGCGGCGCTCAAGGATCCGGCCGAGCCGCCGATCTTCTAGGTGACGCAGAGAGCCCGCTCCCGCCTTTCGGGCCGGGAGCGCAGGCGAGGGGCCCATGCCAGATATCTTCAACACCGCCGTTTCCGGACTGATCGCGTTCCAGCGCGCGCTC
>JBBINS010000019.1:0-31164 GCA_037443765.1 Gammaproteobacteria bacterium | reverse complement strand
TGGGCGCGCCCTGCCGCGCGGCCGGCCGCGGCGCCGAAAGCCCGGGCAGCCAGCGCCCCCGTGGAGAGGGCGGCCGCCGCCGGCGGCGGGGACGACTGGCAGGAGTTCTGACCGTCGCCGGGCGGCACCACCCGCCCGCCTTGCCCCACGTTCGCAGCCGCGTGCGCTGATGGCGCAGCCGTGCCGCCACGTAGTGTCGTAACCTCGGTGCGTTCGCCGGCGCCAGGCGCCGGCCGGACCCGCCGTCGGCGCGATGCCGGCGCGGCGCTCGCCGAGCTTGAGGACCGCCGTGACGGGCTCGATACAGCAAGAACCGGTGGATCTGCTGCTGCTGCACGCGCCGAGCGTCTACGATTTCCGCGAGCGCTCGATCCTGTACGGGCCGGTCAGCGACATGGTGCCGTCCTCGACCGTGTTCGAGATGTACCCGCTCGGCTTCCTGACGATCGCGAGTTTCCTCCACGACCGGGGGCTCCGCGTCCGGATCGTCAACCTCGCGCTGCGAATGATGAACGACCGCGGCTTCGACGTGCCCCGCTTCCTCGCCGGGCTGCGACCGCGAGCGATCGGCATCGACCTGCACTGGCTCCCGCACGCGCACGGTGCCATCGAGGTCGCACGGATCGCGAAGGAACAGCATCCGGACGTGCCCATCATCATGGGCGGCCTGTCGGCCAGCTACTTCCACGAGGAGCTGATCCGCTACCCCGCCGTCGACTACGTGCTCCGCGGCGACAGCACGGAGCCGCCGCTGCATCAGCTGCTCGTCGCCCTGCGGCGCGGCCAGCCACTCGACGGCATTCCGAATCTGACCTGGAAGGCCGGCGGCGGCGTCCGGGTCAATCCGCGCCGGTTCGTACCGCAGTCGCTCGACTACGTGGATCTGCGGCCCGACCTCATCGCCGACATGGTGCTGCGCTACCGGGACCTCGACAGCACCCTGCCCTTGCGGCGCTGGTGGCGCAATCCGATCACTGCACTGTTCACGGTCAAGGGCTGCGGCCATGACTGCGTCACGTGCGGCGCCTCGCGCACCGCGTGCGCGGGGCTGACGGGGCGACACGGGCCCGGATTCCGCTCACCGGCGAGCCTCGTCGCCAACATGGTCGCGATCAGCCGGCTGTCGCGCGCGCCGATCGTGCTGGTCGGCGATGTGCTGCAGGCCGGCGCCGACCGCGCGCACGAACTCCTGGATCGCCTGCGCGACGCCGCGCTGCCGAATGAGATCGTCTTCGAGTTCCTCGACCTGCCACCGGTCCCGTTTCTGAGCGAGATCGACCGGCACGTGTCCCGCTGGAGCATGGAGCTCAGCCCGGACAGCCACGACCAGCAGGTGCGCGAAGCCCAGGATGGCGGGCCCGGCTACACCAACGACGAGATGCAGGCGGTGTTCGCGGAGGCACTGCGCCTGCGCTGCCGGCGCATCGACGTCTTCTTCATGATCGGCCTCCCCGAGCAGACCCATGCGTCGGTGATGGCGACGGTCGACTACTGCGAGCAGCTGTTTCAGCTGCACGACAAGCGCCTCGCCTGCTTCATCTCGCCGATGGGCCCGTTCATCGACCCGGCGAGCCGCGGCTTCGAGGAGCCGGAGCGCTTCGGCTACCGGCTGTTCGCCCGGACACTCGAGGAGCATCGCCAGCTGCTCGTCCAGCCGACCTGGGAACACATGCTGAACTACGAGACGCGCTGGATGACCCGCCGCGAAATGGTCGACGCGACCTACGAGGCGGCGGAACGCCTGAACGAACTCAAGCGTCGCTATGGGCGGATTTCGGAGCGAAGCGCCCGCGCGGTGGCCGGCCGGATCCGTGAGGCCACGGCCCTGCGGGCGCGCCTCGACGCCGAACCGGGCCCTGCCGGCGCGCCGGCGCCATCGTCGGCACTCAAGGGCGATATCGCCCGGTTCAGCATTTCGACGGTGTGCGACAAGGACGAGCTTTTCTGGCCCCGGCACCTCGTCAACTTCAGGATCGCCGAGATGGTCCGTCTCGGCGCGCGCTACCTGACCCGCAACCGCGAGCGCGGGTAGCGCCCGCGAGCGACGCAGGCTCTAGCCGAGCTGGGCGCCCAGCACCCGCATGCGCCGCCGCTGCAGGCGCAACGCGTACTCGAGCTCCTTGAGGCGCGACTGGAGAATGGACTGCTCCCAGCGCTCGGCCATCGCCCGCTTGGTCGCGTCGAGCCACTGCTCGCGCGCCTGCGTCCAGGCGGCGACGGCCGCCTGGAACGCCGCATACTCCTCCGCGACGCGTTGCCTGAGGTGCTCCATCCGGATTCGGTCTGGCTGCCGGGCGAGCTGGGTCTCGGCGCGCTTGAACTGCGTCTCGAGTATCGCGCGCTGGATCCGGAACCACGGCACCGTCTTCAGGTTCGTCGCGAGCCCGAGCCAGTGCATCGAGGCGATGAACCACTTGGACGGGTCCCACTGCCACCAGCGCACGCCGTTGCGGTAGTCGTGGGCGAACATGTGGTGGAAGTTGTGGTAACCCTCGCCGAACGTGAGCAACGCGACCGCCGCGTTGTCGCGCGCGGTGTTCTCGTCGGTGTACGGCTGCGTGCCAATGATGTGAGCGAGCGAGTTGATGCAGAACGTGAGGTGGTGGCTCACGACGAGCCGCAGGACACCTGCGAGCAGCAGCGTGCCGAGGACGTCGCCGCTCGCCCAGCCGAGCAGCAGCGGCACGCCGAAGTTCATTCCGAGCGCGATCGGCAGGTAATGCCGGTGCTGCCACATCACGAGCGGGTCGTTCTGCAGGTCGCGAACGGTGCTGAAGTCCGGCTCACCGCTCGGGTAGTTCCTCAGCATCCAGCCGATGTGCGAGAACCAGAAGCCGCGGCGCGCGCAGTACGGATCGCGCTCCGGGTCATCGATGTAACGATGGTGCACCCGGTGGCCGGCGCTCCAGATCAGCGCGCTGTTCTGCAGCGCCATCGCGCCGAACAGCAGGTACACGAGCCGCAGCGCCGGATGCGCCTCGTACGTCCCGTGCGCGAACAGCCGGTGGTAGCCGCAGGTGATCGCGAGCTCGTTCGCGCTCAGGATCACGGCGAACCAGATCCACGCAGCAGCACTGTAGCCGTGCGCGATGCCGTACCACGGCACGATCGTGAGCGCGACCGCAGCCGTCAGCACGAACATCAGCGTCGTCGTCCAGTTGCGCCGCGCCATTTCCCATTCAGTTGCCGTCATATGCGCTGTTCCCGCTCCAGCCGACCGGGCGCGAGGGTGCTCCGGTCAATAGTGCTACGCTGCCACGGCTCGACCACCCGTTCACGGCTTTCGGTCCGTCGGACGCTGTGGATTGTACGGATAGCCGATGGGCCCGTATCTCGCAAACGCGCTCGCCGCGCCCAAATGTGAGCCAAGTCACCCGCTTAATGTTGGGGTGACCGCCACGTTCACAACCCGATGATTTCCCGCACGCGCCCGCGCAGCCGCGGCAGCACCTCGGCCTCGAACCACGGGTTGCGACGCAACCAGAGGTTGTTGCGCGGACTCGGGTGCGGCAACGGAACCGCGGCCGGCCAGTGGTCGCGCCACGCGCGCACCGTGTCGGTCAGGGCCGGCCTGCCGGCATCGCCGAGGTGCCAGGCCTGCGCGAACTGGCCGACGAGCAGCGTCAGCTGGACGTTGCGAAGCGCCGCGAGCAGCTGCGCCCGCCAGGCCGCCGCGCATTCCGGTCGCGGTGGCAGGTCGCCGGACTTGCCGGTGCCGGGATAGCAGAACCCCATCGGTAGGATCGCGATGCGCCGGGCGTCGTAGAACGTCGCGGCGTCGACACCCATCCACGCGCGCAGGCGGTCGCCGCTCGCATCCTCAAATGGCACGCCGCTCGCGTGCACCTTGCTGCCCGGAGCCTGTCCCGCAATCAGGATGCGCGCCCGCAGGTCGACCTGCAGCACCGGTCGCGGCCCGAGTGACAGGTGCGCCGCGCAGCGCGTGCACGCCCGGACCTCGTCGGTGAGGCGCGCGAGCGACGCCGCCGGCGAACGGCCGCCCGCGGACGCCCCGCTGCCTGCTGCGCGCCGCACCGGTCACCGGCTGTGTGCGAAGTCCCAGTAGAGTTCGCGAGCCTTGCGGTAGAACGGGCCCGGCGCGACGGTGCGGGCGTCGATGCGCGTGATCGGCGCAACCTTCGCCCAGTTGCCGCAACTCCAGATCTCGTCCGCCTGCTGGAAGTCCGGGTACCGGAGCACCGCCTCCCTGACCTCGACGCCGGCGCCGCGCATCAGACCGATCACGCGCTGGCGAGTGATCCCGTTCAGGAACGTGCCGTTCGCGATCGGCGTGAAGACCACGCCGTCCTTCGCCATGAAGACGTTGGCGGTGGCGAGTTCCGCGACGTTGCCGAGCATGTCGCACAGCAGGCAGTTGTCGAAGCCCCGGCGGCCCGCCTCGACCAGTGCTCGCGCGTTGTTCGGGTACAGGCAGCCCGCCTTGGCGTCGACCGGCATCGTTTCGATCGACGGCCTGCGAAACGGTGACAGTGTGATCGACGTGTCGACAGGCGCCGGCATCGGCGCGTCGTACATCGTCAGGCACCAGCGGGTGGAGTCCGGGTCGGGTGGCACCGACAGCGGCCCGCCGCTCTCGGCCCAGTACATCGGCCGGATGTAGAGCTCCGGCGTGCCGCCGAAGCGCTTGAGGCCGTCCCGGACGAGCCCGAGCCAGGTGTCGGGTGCGACGGAGGCCTTGAGGCTGAACTTCGCCGCGGAGTCGTTGATCCGGGTGCAGTGGCGCTCGATGTCGGGCGTCACGCCCTCGAAGGCCCGCGCGCCGTCGAAAACCGACGAGCCGAGCCAGAGCGAGTGGGTGCGCGGCCCGAACAGGGCGACGTCGCCCTCGTGCCAGTCGCCGGCATAGAAAGTCCAGGTCCGGGAGACGCTGCTCGAATGGCCCATGTCGTTACTTCAGCTGGGAGGCGCGGAGCGCGAGGACCTGAAGTCTACTGGAAGGCCGCGTCACCGGGAGCGTCGCGCCGGGCGGCCGCCTGCGGCCCCAGCCGATGGCCATCCGAGGGACGCTGACCGCGCCGCCTCAGTCACGAGCCGGCGTCCCCGGCTCCCGACGGTAGACCACCTTGCCGTCGAGCAGCGTGAGCTCGACCGAAGTCGCGTGGAGTTCGTCGACCGGCGTGCCCAGCGGGTCACGGTCGACGACGACGAGGTCTGCGCGCATCCCCGGCGCAATTTCGCCGGTCCGGTCCTCGAGATACAGCTGGTATGCGGCATCGACCGTGCGTGCGCGAATCAGCGTCGGCAGGTCGAGCGTGTGGTTCGGGATCATCGGCGGGCCGCTGGCGCGGCCCGGGTCCTTGCCGGTCACGCCCGACTCCATCGCACGCCACGGATTCTCCTCGGTGTAGAACCAGTCGCTGCCGCCGGCGAGGCGCGCGCCGGCTTCCCGGAGCGGCCGGTACGGCATCAGCCGCCCCGCCAGCCACGGCCCGATGGGCCCCGCGGCCGTGCTGCGCGCGTAGTCGTAACCCGGCGGGCCGCCGAATGCGGCGGGCGCGAGCCACCCCTCCTGGATGTTGGCGATCACTCCGAGGCGCCTGAACCGCGGCAGGTCCGAATCGGCGACCCACACGAGGTGCGTCAGCGTATGACGGCGCTTCGTGTGCGGCGCGGAGCGGCGTGCCGCCGCGACGGCGTCGAGCACCTCGCGCGCCGCGCCGTCGCCGATCGCGTGCACGAACACACTGAGGCCCGACCTTTCGGCGAGAGCGACGAGCTCGGTCATCTGCGCCTGCGTGTAGTAGCCCGGCGTCGCGGTCTCGGGCGGGCCGTCATGGTTGAGCAGGCTGCTGAGACCGACCTCCGGGTTGCCGTCGGCGATGACCTTGATGAAGTCGAGGCGTACGTGAGGCGAGCGCCACTTAGCGCGATTCGCTGCGATTCGCGGGATCTCGGTCCGGTAGTTGCTCGGCAGCACCGGCACGGCGAGCGACACCCGCATCGTCAGCCGGCCTTCGAGGTCGAGGCTGCGATAGACCTCGGCCGCGTCGTCGTCCACGAAGGCGTCGAGGATCGACGTGATCCCGAGGCTGTTGAGATGCGCCATCGCCGACCGGCAGATCTCGGCGGTCGATTGCGCATAGGGTGAGTCGTGCTGGATGCGATCGGCCACGGCGTGGTTCGCCGCGTCGATCAGCATCCCGGTCGGCTCGCCCGTCGCCGCGTCGTGGACGATCTCGCCGCCCGCCGGCGACGGGGTGTCGCGGCCGATGCCGAACTCCTGGAGGGTCTTCGAATTGACCCACAGCGTATGGATGTCCTTGGAGATCACCGCGAGCTTGCGATCCGGCACCAGCGCATCGAGTTGCGCCCGCGTGATGCCGTCGAAGGCGGCGTTGTCGAGGTCGTACCAGCCGTAGCCGACGACCCAGTCGCCGGCCGGCGCGACCTCGGCGCAGTGCCTGAGCCTGGCGAATCCTTCCTCGACGCTGTACCCGTGCACGTCACACAGCCGATGGTTGAGGAACTCGCCGAGAGCCGGATGCACGTGCGTATCCGCGAGACCCGGCAGCATGGTCTTGCCATGGAGGTCGACGACCCGGGTCCCGGGACCCCGCCAGGCCAGCGCGCCGGCGTTGCTGCCCACGTAGACGATCGCCCCGGCAGAGACGGCCACGGCCTGCGCGATGGGCTGGCGACGCGTCTGCGTGCGGACGACGCCGTTGATCAGGATCAGCGCGGCGTCCCCATGGGTCGGTGCATGCGGCGCAGGTGCCGCGCCGGCGGCAACCGCTCCGCCCGTCCAGCAGGCGGACGCCAGCAGCAGCGCGCATGCCGTCGCGGCTCCCGGTCTCGTGCGAACTGACGGCATCGCCACGCCCCTTTCCGCCTGCAGTGTGCCACGCGCACCGCCGGTCCGGCGGCTCGACGACAGCGGCGGTCGCAGGCCGGGGCGGCCGGGGCAATCGGCGGCGGACGGCCACCGGACGCCTAGGACCCGCACGCTCCGCTGCCGCAGGCGGGTGCGCCGCAGGGGCCCGTGTCGCACGGCAGTTCGCGCTTGCTGCCGAGCGAACCGGCGCGGATGACGTTGCCGCCGCTGATCAGCCGCTCGACCGCTGCACTGGCAGGCGTCTCGCCGGTCTCGATTCCAGCGCGCCGGCAGACCTCGCCCCAGGTCGCGACGGTCTCGGCCATCCGGTGCTCGACCTCGACGACGCGGCCGTTCGACGGGCAGTGGTAATCGTAGCTCGGCATGGGCTTCGGGCTCGGCTGGGGAACCGGGGCCGATCGTAGCGAATCGACCGCACCCGATGCCACCCGCGCCGGCCGCAGGCGGGCCCCGCCGACCACGCGATCGCGGCCGGGCGCGGGCGCGCAGCCGGCCGGCGTGATCCGGTACCATCGGCGCGTTTCCAGGCAGCAAGAGCCGATATGAAGCAGATCGCCGAACCCGCCCGCTCCGTGAACGTCATCCTCGAAACCGACGTACTCGTCGTCGGCAGCGGTCCCGGCGGGCTCGCCGCGGCGCTCGCCGCGGCGCGCGCCGGAGCGCGCACGGCCCTGATCGACCGCAACGGCTGCTTCGGCGGCAACATCACGCAGGTCGGCGTCGAGGGATTCGCCTGGTACCGCCACGAGCACACGATCGACTGCGAGGGCATCGGCATCGAGTTCGAGACGCGCGCCAAGGAGATGGGCGCGGCGATGCCCGAGCCGCAGTCGCTCAGCCACGCGCTCGACGCGGAAATGTTCAAGTGGGTCGCCGACGTCCTCGTCGAGGAGGCAGGCGTCCAACCACTGCTGCACCGGCTGTGCGTCGCGCCGATCGTGGACAACGGCACCGTCCGCGGCGTCATCACCGAGAGCAAGGCCGGTCGCGAGGCCATTCTCGCCCGCCGGGTCATCGACGCGACCGGCGACGCCGACCTCGCGACGCGCGCCGGCGCACCGGTGCACAAGACACCCCGCGAGAAGATGATGGCGGCGTCCGTCATGTTCTCGATGTCCGGCGTCAACAAGCAGCGTTTCATCGACGCGGTGAAGGCCGACCCGCAGACCTACGCGGACTGGTCGGGCAATGGCGAGTGGGACTACGAGACCACCGGCAAGGAGGACAAGCTGTTCTCGCCGTTCCTGCGCAAGCCGTTCCAGAAGGCGCTCGATGCCGGGATCATTCCGCCGCACCTGAAGACGATCGCCGGCACCTGGGGCACCGTGACCGACCAGGGAGACCTGACCTACCTCAACCTCGTCCACGTGCCCGAGATCGACGGCACCGACCCGAACGACCTGACGCTCGGCGAGATCCGCGGCCGGCGCGAGGCGATCTACGCACTGGAGGCACTGCGCCGGTTCATGCCGGGATGCGAGGACGCCAAACTGCGCAACTTCGGGATGACGCTCGGCATCCGCGACACCCGCAAGATCGACGCGCTCTACAACCTGACCGGCACCGACGTCCGGGAGCAGGCGCGGTTCGACGACGCCATCGGCATCTTCCCGGAGTTCATAGACGGCTACGGCGTGCTCATCCTGCCAACCACCGGCCGCTACTGGCACGTGCCCTACCGGGCGCTGGTCCCGAAGGGGGTCGGCAACCTGCTGGTTGCCGGGCGCTGCATCGGCGGCGACAACATTTCGCACGCCTCCGCCCGCAACATGATGTGCTGTGCCGTCAGCGGGCAGGGCGCGGGAGTCGCGGCCGCCGTTTCGCTGCGGCGCGACGAGGCCTTCGACCGGCTGAACATCGCCGCCGTGCAGAAGGAACTCGCGCGCCAGGGCGCGCGCTTCCAGTGACCGCCGCGGCCCCGTCGACGCCGTCCGACGGCGATCACGTCGTCTCGCCGCTGCGCTGGTGGGCGCTCGCGCTGTCGGCGCTCGCGATCTTCACCAGCTACTACGAATCGGACGTCATCGGCCCGATCGCCGACCTGCTCGGACGCCAGCGCGCCTTCACGCAATCCCAGATCGGCGACCTCAACGCCATCATCAGCCTGCCGAACGTGGCGCTCGCACTGTTCATCGGCCTGATGATCGACCGCTTCGGGGCGACGCGGGTCACGGTGTGGGCGGCACTGATCGGCTTCGTCGGCGCGGTGCTGACTGCGATCGGCGAGCCCTACGCAGTCATGTGGTGCGGCCGCCTGGTCTTCGGCGTCAGCGAAGGGGCGATCTTCATGTCGCTGATCGCGGGACTCGCAACGTGGTTTCCGCGCAGCGGCATCGCGGTCGCGACGGCGCTGTTCCTCAGCTTCGCCCGCGTCGGCTCGTTTTCGCTCGACATGTCGCCGACGTGGGCCCACGCGCTCTACGCGTCCGGATGGCAGGCGCCGCTGTGGCTCGGCGCCGGCCTGACCGCGGCAGGTCTCGCGGCAGCGACGGGCCTGCGGGTGCTCGAGAGCCGGCGGCGGCCGCACCCGTCGGCAGCGGCCGCGAAGGCCCAGCCGATCAAGTGGTCCGAGGTCTGGACCTTCGACCTGTCGTACTGGTGCATCTGCGCGCTGCACGTGCTTTACGCGGCGGTGTTCTTCCCGTTCCGGCAGACCTACGCCATCGAGTACCTGCAGCACGCCAAGGGGCTGACGCTCGAGCAGGCGAGCCAGGCGAACGCCGGCGTCTTCTTCGCCGCGATCTTCGCGACGCCGCTGTTCGGCCTGCTCGCGGACCGCGTCGGCCACCGCGCTCTGATGCTGATCGTCGGCACGGCCCTGCTGCCGATCACACTGCTGATCCTCGGCGCGACGCACCTGCATCCCTGGTTCTCGACGGTGCTGATGGGGATCAGCTGGTCGCTGGTGCCCGCCGTCATCTGGCCGTCGACGGCCCTCATCGTCGAGCCGCGCAGGCTAGGCACGGCGCTCGGCGTCATCACGCTCCTGCAGGCGCTCGGCCTGTGGGGCTCGAACCGGATCGCCGGCTGGCTCGCGGACCGCTCGGCCGCCGGGCCCGACCATCCGGAGGGCTACGTCACGATGCTGTGGTTCTTCGGCGTCGTGAGCCTGCTCGCGCTGACGTCCGTGCTGCTCCTGTGGCGGCGCGAGGTCGGCCCGCGCGGCCACGGTCTCGAGCGGGCCGACCTTTCGCGCACCGCGCGGCGCCGGCCGGCCGCCGAGGCCGCCTAGCGCGCGCCGCCCGGGCGCGCGTCAGTGCGCGCCGTGGATGTAGCGCCCCACCTGCTCGTGCAGCAGCGCGAGCGGCAGCACGCCGTCCCGAAGCACGGCGTCGTGGAACTCGCGCACGTCGAAGCGCGCCCCAAGCGTCGACTCCGCCTCGGCGCGAAGCTCGCGGATCTCGAGCTGGCCGAGCTTGTAGGCCAGTGCCTGCGCCGGCCAGGAGATGTAGCGATCGATCTCGGCCGGCGTCTCCTCGGGCGCGTGCACCTTGAAGTACTCGAGCGCCTGCTCGCGCGTCCAGCCGTAGGCGTGGATACCGGTGTCGACCACGAGCCGGACCGCGCGAAACCGCTCGCTGCTCAGCTGGCCGTAGCGGCTGTAGGGGTCCTTGTAGAGGCCGAGGTCCGCGCCCAGCGACTCGGCGTACAGCGCCCAGCCCTCGTTGTAGGCGCTGTTGCCGTAGTACTTGCGGAAGTCCGGAATCCCGGCGATCGAGCGCGCGACCGCGCCCTGAAACACGTGGCCTGGCACCGCCTCGTGCAGCGTCAGCGCCTGCTTGTCCATCCGGAACTGCTTCTCCGGCTGGTAGGTGTTGAGGTTGAACCAGCCCGGCGTGCTGCCGTCGGGCGTCGGCGCCTGAGCGTTGCTTGCCATCGCCTGCTCGCGGTCCTCGGGGATCGCGCGTACGCCGAACAGCAGCACCGGGATCCGCTTGAACTGGTTCGGCAGTTCCGGCTCGACGATCTTGGCGATGTTGCGGCAGTACGCGAGCATCTCCTCCTTGCTCGCGAAGTGCTGCTCCGGCGACTCCTCCAGATGCTTGCCGAACTCCGCCAGCGTTCCCTGGAAGCCGGTCTCCCGCATGGCGGCCGCCATCGCGGCCTCGATGCGCTCGACCTCGTGGATGCCGAGCGCGTGGATCTCCTCGGGCGTGCGGTCGGTCGTGGTGAGCCTGCGGATCAGGACCTGGTAGGCGGCGCGGCCGTCGGTGAGGCTGCCGATTCCGACCTGCGCACGCGCCTTCGCCCGGTACGGGCCGGCAACGTAGTCACGCAGGCGCTTCCACGCCGGCAGGAGGTCGGCGTTGTAGGCGGCAACCGCCGCCGCGCGCAGCCGCTCCCGATCGGTCGCCGGAATGTTGGTCGGGAAGCGCGCGAACGGGGCGAGCAACGCCGAGTGCTGCGCATCCTGCGACAGCTGCTTGTCGATCTGGCTCACGACGACGTCGACGACGACGAGCGGCTGCGTCAGCTCGCGGGCAGTGGCCTCGTTGAGGATCTCGATCTGCTGATCGACATAGCGTGGCACCGCGTGCAGGCGGGCGACCAGGTTCTCGTACTCATGCACCGAGTGCGCCGGCATGCGGTCGAACGTCAGGAACACCCGGTTGTGCAGGCCGTAGAGCGGCTGCACTCGCAGCAGGTGCGTCTCGAGGTCCTCCGCGGCGAGATCCTGCTCGGCCACGTAGCGATACAACCGGATGCTCAGCCGATCCTCGTCGTCCAGGCCGACGGTCGGCAACGCCGCGGCCTGTTTCAGGCGCGCCTCGAGATGCTTGCGCACGGCGGCGCGCCCGCTCGCCGACCAGTCCGTCCAGCGGTCGTCGTAGTCGTGACGGCCCATCGCGGTCGCACCCTCCGGACTGTCGCGCAGGCGCTCCTCGAATGCGTCCTTGAAAAACGCGCGGGCGGTGTCGGTGGAAGTGGCGGCCCCGGCGCGGATCCCGATCAGGCAGGCGGCGAGCAGCACGAAGCGTAGCGCACCCGGCGAGGCGCGCCGCACGGCGGTCCGGCGCGACGTGTCGATGTAGTTCATGGCGGCAGGGGTCCTCCCCGATCAAGGTCGTGGTGCGCGAACGAAGCCCGGGCCGGGGTCAGTCCGCCGTGAGTCCGCGGGCGTAGCGGGCCAGGTGCGCGTCGGCCGAGCCGAAGCGGACCTCGGCGGCGAGCAGGCGCTTGAAGTAGTGGCTGACGGCGACCTCGTCGCTGACCCCCATGCCGCCGTGGAGCTGCACGGCCTGCTGGCCGACGTGGCGGGCCGCGTCGGCGATCAGCACCTTGGCCGCCGACAACGCCGCACTGCGGACGCGCGCGTCCGGGTCCTCGACGCGCGCCGCGGCGAGGTACACGAGCGACCGCGCCTGTTCGATCCGCGTCAGCATGTCGACCATGCGGTGCTGCAACGCCTGGAAGCGGCCGATCGGGCCGCCGAACTGGTGACGCGTACGGGTGTACTCGACCGTGAGGGCGAGGCACCGGTCGAGAGCGCCAAGCGCCTCGGCGCACAGCGCGAACAGACCGAAGTCGACGACGGCGGCGAGCTCGGCCGCGGACTCGCCGCCGAGGCGCACCGCGTTGTCGACACGGACCGCGCGACACTCGACGTCGGCCGCGAGCTGTGAGTCGACCGTGACGTACCCGGTGAGCGTCATACCGGACGTCCCGGCCGGCACGGCGAACAGCGCGTTCGGCTCGCCGGCCGTCGCGTCGGTGCGCGCGGCGACGAGCAGCAGATGGGCGAGCGGCGCATGGTAGACGACCGGCACGCGGCCGTTGAGCTCCCAGCCTCCGGCGGACACGGTCGCACGTACGCCGTCGCCGCGGCCGGCCAAGCCATACGACGCGTCGCTCGCCACCACGGCGACCCGCTCACCGGCCGCAAGCTTCGGCAGCCACTCGGCGCGTTGCGCCGGCGAGCCGAGCCGCGCGATCGCGCGGGTCGCGAGCACTGCGCTCGACAGGTACGGCTCCACGACGAGCCCCTCGCCGATCGCCGTCGCGAGCAGCAGGGTCTCGACCGGGCCGCCACCCAGGCCGCCGTCGTCCTCCGGGACGTTGAGGCCGAGGAAGCCGAGCTCGGCGAAGTCCCGCCAGACCTCCTGCGAGTGCCCCGCGCCGGACGCCACGATCCGCTTGCGCCGGTCGAAGCCGTACTGCTCGGTGATGTAGCGACGGGCGCTGTCAGCGAGCAGCTGCTGTTCCGAGGTAAACGCGAAGTCCATCGTCCCGCTCCTAGAGTCCGATCAGCGCCTGCGAGATGATGTTCTTCTGGATCTCGTTGGATCCGCCGAAGATGCTGAGCTTGCGCAGGTTGAGGTACGAGGCCGTGAGGCCCGCGGCGTGGTCCGCGCCGGGCAGCCCGGCCGGCGCCCCGGCAGGGTCGCGACTTCCAAAGCGCAGCGCCCCGATGCCGACGGCCTCGACGAGCAGCTCCGACAGTGCCTGCCTCACCTCCGAACCGCGGATCTTGAGGATCGACGCGGCGATCGCCGACGATGGCGAGTTCGGCGGCGCCGACAGCATCCTCAGGTTCGTGTACTCGAGCGCCAGCAGGTCGATCTCGACGCGCGCGAGGCGGCGGCGGAACTCTGCGTCGTCGATCAGCGCCCGACCGCCGCGGGACTCGTCGGTCGCGATCGCCTTCAGCCGCCGCAGCTCGCGCTTGGAGCTGCCGATGCCGGCGATGTTCGCGCGCTCGTGGCCGAGCAGGAACTTTGCGTAGGTCCAGCCGAGGTTCTCGTCGCCGACGCGGTTGGCCACCGGCACGTGGACATTCTCGAGCCAGATCTCGTTGACCTCCGGCGTGCCGTCGAGCAGCACCGTCGGGCGCACCGTGATGCCCGGCGTCTTCATATCGATCAGCAGCATCGAGATCCCGCGCTGCGGCTTCGCCGCCGGATCGGTGCGCACGAGGCAGAAGATCCAGTCGGCGAACTGGCCGAGCGTGTTCCAGCACTTCTGGCCGTTGACGACGTAGTGGTCACCGTCGCGCACCGCCTGCGTCTTGAGCGAGGCGAGATCCGAACCCGCCCCCGGCTCCGAGTAGCCCTGGCACCACCAGTGCTCGCCGCTCAGGATGCGGGGCAGGAAGTACTGCTGGTGCGCGGGGCTGCCGTAGCGCATCAGCACCGGCCCGAGCATCCGCAGCCCGAAGGCCAGCTGGATCGGCGCGCCGGCGAGCGCGCACTCGAGCTCGAACAGGTACTGCTGCAGCGGCGTCGCGCCGAGGCCGCCGAACTCCTTCGGCCAGTGAACCGCGCCCCAGCCGTGGCCATGGAGGATCTGCTGCCAGCGTCGGATGTCGCTCGCCTCGAAGCCGTAGCCGCCGAGCGTGCGTTCGCGCATGTCGCCGGGCAGGTTCGCCGCGAGAAACGATCGCAGCTCGTCGCGGAATGCGACGTCGTCGGGGGACAGGTTGAGATCCACGGCGGCTCCACTGAATCCGGTCGCAGGGGCAAGGCGGCCGAACGGCGCGCCGGTGCGTGCGGCATTGTCACCGCGGAAAGACCGAAAAGGAAAGCCAACGCCCGCACCGCGTGGCCGTTCGCCGGCGCGACGACCGGATCCGTACGCACCGCCCGCCGTCGGCAGTGGCCGGGTGCAGCGCCCCGGTCTCTCTCTAATATGGGGGCGGCCGGCGGGGGCGGCCGGCCGCGACGGCGGTCGCGCACGGGACGAAGTGCGTGGTGGCACCGGCAGCGTCGCAAGGTAGAATGCGCTCCGGTCCCGCCGCGAGGCGGGACCGGCGCGGCGACCGTCGCATCACCTGCCCAAACCACTGAACCGACTGGCTATTCCTCCTTGGGTCCCGGCGATGCCGGGTTCGACGGCAGGAGCCGGCGGCGTCCAACCGATCGAGGCTCCACCGTGCTGAGACTGGCTGCCGTACCGCTCCACCGCATCGGACACGCCGTGCGGGTCGCGGCGCTTGTCGCGAGCGCCCTCGTCACCGCGTGCGGGCATGGGACAGGCGGCTCCGGCGGCATGCCGCCGCAAGCCGTCGTCGTCGTCACGCTCAAGACGCAGCCCGTCACGCTGTCGCGCGAGCTGCCGGGCCGCACGACGGCGTTTCTCGTCGCCGACGTCCGGCCGCAGGCGACCGGCATCGTCAAGGCGCGGCTCTTCACCGAGGGCGCGATCGTCAAGGCCGGCCAGCCGCTCTATCAGCTCGACGACACGCTCTATCGCGCGCAGTACCATAGCAGCGAGGCGGCGCTCGCCAAGTCCGAGGCGGCCTACGAGGTGGCGCGGCTGGCGGCGCGCCGCGCGGGCGAGCTCGTCAAGACGCACCTCATCAGCACGCAGGACAACGACAACGCGGTCGCCGCCGAGCGGCAGGCCGCGGCCGACGTCGGAGTCTCGAAGGCGGCGGTCGAGACGAGCCGCGTCAACCTCGACTACTCGCGCATTACGGCGCCGATCACCGGCCGCATCGGCAAGTCGATGGTCACGCCGGGCGCGCTGGTCGTCGCGAACCAGAGCGCCGCGCTCGCGACGATCCAGCAGATCGACCCGATGTACGTCGAGGTGAGCCAGGCGAGCAGCGAGTGGCTCGGGCTCAAAGCGGAGATCGACGCCGGGCGGCTGAAACCCGGCGGCGCAGGCACGCGCGTCAGCGTGGTGCTCGAGGATGGGCATCGCTATCCGCAGGACGGGCGCCTCGAGTTCTCGGACGTGACGGTCGACACCGGCACGGGCAGCTTCGCCGTCAGGGCCGTGGTTCCGAACCCCAACGGCACGCTGCTGCCCGGCATGTACGTGCGGGCCATCCTGGACGAAGGCACGCGCGCCGACGGGCTGCTCGTGCCCCAGGTCGCGGTGGCACACGACCCGAAGGGCGGCGCAACCACGCTGGTCGTCGGCGCCGACAACAAGGTCGAGCTGCGCCCGGTCACCGTGACCCGCGCGATCGGCGACCAGTGGCTCGCCGAGGCCGGGGTCAAGGCCGGTGAGCGGGTGATCGTCGAGGGTATTCAGAAGGTCCACCCGGGCGACGTCGTGCAGCCCGCCGAGGCCGCGGCAGTGGCGGGCGCGGCCGCGCCCGCAGCGCCGGCCCGCTAGCGCGAGCGGGCCCATGTCGCGTTTCTTCATCGACCGGCCGATCTTCGCCTGGGTGATCGCGATCCTCGTGACGCTCGCCGGCGCCGTCGCGCTGACGCGGCTGCCGATCTCGCGCTACCCGATCATCGCGCCGCCGACCGTGACGATCAGCACTAACTACCCGGGCGCGTCCGCGCAGACGGCTGAGGAGGCGGTCACGCAGATCATCGAGCAGTACATGACGGGCCTCGATGGGTTGCTCTACATGTCCTCGACCAGCGACTCCGCCGGCAACGTCGCGATCACGCTGACGTTCGCGAGCGGGACGAACCCCGACATCGCGCAGGTCCAGGTGCAGAACAAGCTCCAAGTGGCGAACGTGCTGTTGCCCGCGATCGTCCAGCAGCAGGGCGTCACCGTCACGAAGTCGGCCAGCGGCTTCCTGATGGTCGTGGGCCTGGTGTCACCGGACGGCACGCTGAGCGCGTCCGACATGGCCGACTACGCCGCCTCGAACATGGTCGAGCCGCTGAGCCGCGTACCCGGGGTCGGCGCCGCGCAGCTGTTCGGCGCCAAGTACGCGATGCGCATCTGGCTCGACGCCGATCGCCTCAAGGCCTACAGCCTCACGCCGTCGGACGTCGCGAGCGCCGTCAACGCCCAGAACGCGCAGCTGTCCCTGGGCCAGCTCGGCGGCACGCCGGCGGTCCCGGGCCAGCAGCTCAACGCGAGCATCGCGACCCATGGCCGCCTGCAGACCGCGGAGCAGTTCCGCGGTATCGTGCTGCGCACGCTGCCGTCCGGCTCGCTGTTGCGGCTCGGCGACGTGGCGCGGGTCGAGCTCGGCAGTGCCGACTACAGCTTCGTGTCGCGGTTCAATCGCCACCCCGCCGCCGGCATGGGCATCTCGCTCGCCGCGAACGCCAACGCGCTCACGACCGCGCAGGGCGTCGAAGCGCTGCTCAAGAAGATGGAGCCGTCGTTTCCCCGCGGCCTGAAGGCCGTGATCCCGGTCGACACGACGCCGTTCGTGCGCGCCTCGATCCGCGAGGTGCTGAAGACGCTGGCCGAGGCGATCGTCCTCGTGTTCCTCGTCATCTACCTCTTCCTGCAGAACTTCCGCGCGACGCTGATCCCGACGATCGCGGTGCCGATCGTGCTGTTCGGCACCTTCGGCGTGCTCGCCATCTTCGGCTACTCGGTGAACATGCTGACGATGTTCGCGATGGTGCTGGCGATCGGCCTGCTGGTCGACGACGCGATCGTCGTCGTCGAGAACGTCGAGCGCGTCATGAGCGAGCAGGGCCTGTCGCCGCTCGAGGCCACGCGCGTCTCGATGGACCAGATCACCGGTGCGCTCGTCGGCATCGCGACCGTGCTCGCTGCGGTGTTCCTGCCGATGGCGTTCCTGCAGGGGTCGAGCGGCGTCATCTACCGCCAGTTCTCGGTCACGATCGCCTCGGCGATGGTGCTGTCGGTGCTGGTCGCGTTGATCCTGACGCCGGCGCTGTGCGCGACGTTGCTGAAGCCCGTCGCCAAGGGCGAGCACGTGACCGAGGCCGGCTTCTTCGGTCGCTTCAATCGCGCCTTTGATCGCGGCAATAACCGCTACCGTGACCTCGTGGCGCGCATGATCGGGCGCACGCCGCGCTCGATGCTGGTGTTTGGCGGGATCGCGCTCGCGATGGCGTTCCTGTTCTGGCGACTGCCGACCGCGTTCCTGCCGTCGGAGGACCAGGGCTTCCTGTTCACGCTGGTGCAGGGACCGACCGGCGCAACCCAGGCCCGGACGATCAGGGCGCTCGACCAGGTCGAGGCCTACTTCCTCGACCACGAGCAGGGGGCGGTCAACGACGTCTTCACGGTCGCGGGCTTCAGCTTCAACGGCGGCGGCCAGAACAACGGCATGGCCTTCATCCACATGAAGGACTGGGATGAGCGCCCGTCGGCCGCGCAGGGCGTCAATGCGGTCGTCGGCCGGGCCTTCGGCGCGCTGTCGCAGATCAAGGATGCGTTCGTGTTCCCGGTCGCGCCGCCCGCGGTCACCGAGCTCGGCCGTATCGGCGGCTTCGACTTCTACCTGCGCGACGACAACGGCCAGGGCCATGCGGCGTTGCTCGCGGCGCGCAACCAGCTGCTCGGCGCGGCGGCGCAGAGCAAGCTGCTCGCCGGCGTACGGCCGAACGGCCAGGAGGACGCGCCGCTGTTTCGGTTGGACATCGACAACGCGAAGGCCGGGGCGCTCGGCGTGTCGGTCGCCGACCTCAACGACACGCTCGGCACCGCGTGGGGTGGCCGCTACATCGATGACTTCATGGACCGCGGGCGCGTCAAGCGCGTCTTCCTGCAGGCCGACGCGCCGTTCCGGATGCAGCCGGAGGACTTCGCACGCTGGTACGTACGCAACGGCGCCGGCGCAATGGTGCCGGTATCGGCGATCGCGACGTCGCGTTGGGACTACGGCCCGCTGCAGCTCGTGCGCTTCAACGGCGCCTCGGCGATGGAGATCAACGGCGACGCGGCGCCCGGGGTCAGCTCCGGCGCGGCCATGGGGGAGATCGAACGCATCGTCGCGACGCTGCCGCCCGGATTCAGCGTCGGCTGGGCCGGACAGTCCTACGAGGAGCGCTCCGCCGGCACCCAGACGCCGGCTCTCTATGCGCTCTCGCTCGCGGTCGTGTTCCTGTGCCTCGCAGCGCTCTACGAGAGCTGGCTCGTGCCGACCGCGATCCTGCTCGCCGTGCCGCTCGGCATCGTCGGCGCGGTGCTCGCGACGAGCGTCCGCGGTCTCGAGAGCGACATCTACTTCAAGGTCGGCATGCTGACGACCGTGGGATTGACGAGCAAGAACGCGATCCTGATCGTGCAATTCGCGGAGGCCAACGTCCGGGCCGGTGCCGATCTCGTGACCGCGACGCTGCACGCGATCCGTGACCGGCTGCGGCCGATTCTGATGACCTCGCTGGCGTTCGGCTTCGGCGTGCTGCCGCTCGCGCTCGCCACCGGCGCGGGCGCCGGCGCTCAGCGCGCCATCGGCACCGGCGTCGTCGGCGGCGTGTTCGCGGGCACCGCGCTCGGCGTGCTCTTCATCCCGGTGTTCTACGTCGCCGTACACCGGGTGTTCCGGCGGCACGGGACCGCCACGACCCCGTAGCGGGCCGTCCTCCCGGCCGCGCGCGGCGCCAGGCGTCTGGGCCGTCAATCGCCGCGGCCGACGAACCCAGGGGATTCTTCGCACTGTCGGTCCGCCGACGGCTGTGCTATCCAATAGGCCGGACAGGGATGATCCGGCTGCGGATCAATCGTCTAGGGAAAAACCGCAACGGGCACGCAAGAGACCCGTGCCGAGGGTACCGATGATCGCGTCCAAGACGGACCGCGAACGGCGCGGCGGTCTCCCCGCAGGGGAAGCCGCCCGGTGATCGGCGTGCCCGCGACCGACCCCGGCGGTCCGGCTCCCGCCGCGACCGGTTCCGCGGCGACCTCGGGCTGGATCGAGGCCTGGTGGCCTGTGCTGGCCGTCAGCGCCTACACCCTCCTGATCGACGCCTGGATCGCCCTGCGGTGGGGCGCCTCGCACGCGACGATGACTGCGCTCGGCGCCTGGGCTCCGATTCCGGCAGTCGCGATCGCCGTCGGTGCGGTCGCCTGGATGCTGCGAGGGCGCCGGACCCCGGCGCGGCGGCGGCGCGCGTGGCTCGCCCTGCTCGGCTCCCTGTGCTTCATCCTCCTCGGCTCCGCGATCTGGGCGTTCGAGGTCGCGACCGGCACCGACGTCGTCGGCGGCCTCGGTGACCTGATCTACTGGGTCTCGTTCCCTCTCGCCGCGCTCGCAATGGCGCTCTTCTTCGGCGCGTTCGGCGGCTCGTTCCGCCGGCCGATCGTCTGGCTCGACCTCGCGACGCTCATGATCGCCATTGGGGTCGCGATGTGGGAGTTCGTCGTCCGCCCGATACTGGTGGCAACCGTCACGCAGCCGGGCGCGGCGCTGGCGGCCACCGTCTACGCGGCCTCGTTCGTACTGTCGACGGCGCTCGCGGCCCTGGCCTACATGCAGGTGACCGATTGGAAGAGCGAGCGCTCGCTCGTGCTGCTGTTCGCCGCCTCGCTCGCCAACGTGCTCGCCGAGTGCTTCAGCGGCGGCGAAACCCCGGCAACGCTGGCGGCCACCCTCGCCTACACGACCGCTTACCTGCTCGCCGACACGCTGGTCGTCGCCGCGGTCATCGCCGAGAGCCGGCGCCGCGACACGTCGCCGCCAGCGACGGTCCGCTCCGAGACGGCGACGAGCACGCTGCCGGCACTCGCCATCCTGCTCGCGGTCACGACGCTGATCATCCTGCACGTCCACCCGCAGGGTGCCGACACGTGGGCGACCGTCGGCGTCGCTCTGCTCGGAGCGCTGCTCGTCACGGGCCGCGAGATCTCGACGCGCTACGAAGTGCACGAGCGGCACCGCGAGCGCGCCGTGCGGGAGGCCGAGGCGAGGCTCACGGAGCTCGTCCGCCGCTCCCGGGACGTGATTGCCGTCGTCGGGTCCGACGGCCGCCTGTCCTACGTCAGCCCCGCCGCCTCGCGCGTGCTCGGGCTCGGACCCGATGCGCTCGTCGGCGGGCCCGCGACCTCGCTCGTCGGCGCCGCGAACGCGGCGCGCATGACGGCGTTCATCGACGCGCTGAGCGCCGGCCGCAGCGACGTCGCGGAGATCGATTTCGAGATCATCCTGCCCTCCGGCGAGCGCCGCATCGTGACCGTCGTCGGCAGCGACGAGCGCTCGACCGCCGTGATCGGCGGCATCGCACTGACGCTCGCGGACACGACCAGCGACCGGCGCACCGAGCGGGCGATGATCGACGACGACGCCCGGGAGCGGCGGGCGCTGTCGAGTGAGGCCCACGAGGGCATCGCACAGGAGCTCGCCGGCATCTCGATGCTGGTGAAGAGCTTGCACCGCGCCGCCGACGCGCAGGACGAGAGCAGCGTCCAGGCGCTCCGTACGATCCTCAACGAACTCGCGCACACGATCGGCGGCGTGCGCCGCCTCGCGGCGACACTGTCGCCGGTGCGCGTCGCCCGCGGGTCGCTTTCGCAGGCCGTACAAAATCTTGCCGCGGAGACTGCCGCCGGCGGCCGGCTGCGCGTCGCGACGGCGTCGCGGCTGCTCGACGACATGGTGCCGGAGACGCTGCGCGAGGACGCCTACCGGATCGTGCAGGCGGCGTTGACCCGGGCCTCGCGGGACGCGAGCTGCACGCAGGTCGACATTGAGCTGCGCGTCGTCGGCGAGGAGATGCGCATCGCGATCGAGGGCAACGGCGACCACCTGGCACCCGACCCGGCGGGCGAGGACTGCGATCTGATGCGGAACGTCGTGCACCGCGTGCGGCGCCTGCGCGGATCGGTCGACGTCGAGCGGCTCGCACGTGGCGGGGCACGCATCCGCGTGCAGCTCCCGTGCCCCGCGAGCGCAGCCCGAACCTAGCGCGATCCAGCGGGCCGTCGCCCGCCCGGTGCGCCGCCGATCCTCAGGGGTTCGAGCATGTCAGGCGCCGGCGCCTGGCCGCGGTTCAGTCGGCTGGCCGCCCTGTGCCATGGCAGCGACACGCTCCCAGGTGGTGGCAGCCATGCTGGGCCGCGCGTTCATCCGGTCGAGCCAGCGCACGAGTGCCGTGTTGCCGGCGACCAGCGCGGGCCATTCCGGCGTTTCGCTCAGGAAGTCGAGCTGGGGGGCGAGCAGCAGGTCCGCGAGGCTGAGGGCGTCGCCCGCGAAGAACGGCCCCCTGCCGACGTGGCGGGCGAGCTCGTCGAACACGACGCGTCCCTTCGGCATCGCGGCCGCGATTGCGGCCTCGTCGCAGGTGAGGCCGAATAGGCGTGGTCCGACGATCCGCTGGAAAGCGATCACGTTGGCCACCCCCTGAAAGAGGTACCAGTCGTTGATGTTCATCAGCTGATCCATGCGCCCGGCCGCGCGTGGGTCCGCCGGCGTCAGCGCCGGCTCGGGCACGACGCGGTCGACGTAGCGCAGGATCGCCTGCGTCTCGTACAGGCTGAAGTCGCCGTGATCGAGGACCGGGATCCGGCCGAACGCGTGGCGCGCGACGTGCTCCCGGGCACGCAGGGTGCCCGGGGCGACCGCCGCCAGGCGGTAGGGCGCGCGCTTCTCCTCCAGCGTCGCCAGCACCGCTCGGCCGAACGGGCTGCCCGGGATGCTGTGGACGACGAATGCGCTCATGGCGCACCGGCGCCACGCGCCACCTCCGCCGCAAAGAGCGCGAGCAGCGCCGGCCAGCCGCCGTCGACGGCGTTGCGCATCGTCTCGCCGCCGGGCGCGTCCATGCGCTCGAAGTCGCGATGCTCGAGGTCGACGCGGGTCTGGCCGTCGGCCTGGGCGGTGAACGTCACCTGGACCTCCGAGGCGAAGGCGGCCCGGGCATCGGGCTTCCAGTCGGCGCTGATCTCCCAGCTGAACACGAGCCGCCGGCCGGGCTCCCAAGCGCGCACGTGGCCGACGGTGACGTCCGAGCCGTCCTCGCAGCGCGTGTACCAGCGACCGCCGACGTAGGGCTCGATCACGGACTCGCGCACCGGCGCCGCGCCGATCCCATGCGTCTTTGGCCACCAGCGGTCGATCCGGGCGCTGAACGCCTCAAACGCCTGGTCCGGAGTCGCGTCGACTACGACGCTCTTGCGCACGGGGGCGATCGGAACGGTACGGTTCATGGTTTTCTCCTCGGCCGACTCGCTAGCTGGGGTTCAAGGTCGTTCTTGAAGGAATCGAGCGCCGCGCCCCAGAACTGGTCGAGCCACGCCCGCAGCTCGCCGAGGCCATCGGGATCGATGTAGTACACGCGTCGCGTACCGTCGGGCCGATCGTTCACGAGTCCGGCGTCCTTCAGCACCTTGAGGTGCTGGGATACGGCGGGCCGGCTGACCGGCAGGCCGCGGGCCACGACGCTGACTGCGGCGGGCCCCGAGCGCAGCCGCTCGAAGATCCTGCGGCGGGTAGGGTCTGCGAGGCAGCTCAGCGCGCTTCCGTAAGTCATGTCTTACCGTAAGTTTATGCTTACTATTTGTCAAGGGCCCGCCGGCAGTGTCGCAGCCCGCGCCAATGCACTAGATTGCCGGCTGGCCGGATCCGCGGCCGCACGCCCGTACGGGCACGACCGGAAACGTCCATGAACCTCCCGCTAATCGACTTCGGCTGGCTTCGCTCGCAGGTCGTCGGCATCGACGCGCCGATCGAGACGCCGTTCGGCCGGCGCCTGCTGGTCTACTGCGACTACACCGCCTCGGGACGATGCCTGCTGTTCATCGAGCGCTATCTGCTCGGGCTGCAACGGCTCTATGCGAACACGCACACCGAGGACGACATCACCGGCCGCAGCATGACGCAGCTGCTGCACGAGGCAGAAAGCGCCATCAAGCGGGCCGTCCATGCCGGGCCTGCCGGCCGGATCGTGGCGTGCGGCACCGGCGCGACCGGCGCGATCCACAAGTTGCAGGAAATCGTCGGCGTCGCGATCCCGCCCGCGACGCGCCAGACGCTGCTCGACGAACTCACGGAGTTCATCGGCCCCGAGCAGGTCGCGGCCTTCGGCGCCCGGCAGCGGGAGCGCCAGCCCGTGGTCTTCGTCGGGCCGTACGAGCATCACTCCAACGAAGTGTCGTGGCGCCACGGTTTCGCGACCGTCGTCGAGGTACGGCTGGCCCCGGACGGCGGCGTCGACCTCGGGCACCTCGAGATGCTGCTACAGGACCCGCAATACCGCGACCGACTGCGGATCGGCTCGTTCTCCGCCGCCTCCAACGTGACCGGCATGCGCTCCCCGATCGGCGAGATCGCGCGCCTCCTGCATGCGAACGGGGCCTTCGCGTGCTTCGACTTCGCCGCCTCGGCGCCGTACGTCGAAATCGACATGAACCCGCCCGCCGGGCCCGCGGGCGGCGATTCGTCGCTCGATGCGGTGTTCGTCTCGCCGCACAAGTTCCTGGGCGGACCGGGAGCGTGCGGCGTGCTCGTCTTCAACGAGCGCCTCTACCACCGCGAGCTGCCGCCCACTGTCTGTGGTGGCGGCACCGTCGACTACGTGAGCGAGGTGGACGAAGACTTCGTCGCCGACGTCGAGGCGCGGGAGCGCTCGGGAACACCGGGCGTGCTGCAGACGCTCAAGGCGGCGCTCGTCTTCGAGCTCAAGGCGGCCATCACCCCCGCCCGGATCGAGGAGCGCGAAGCCCGGCTGCTGCGCCGAGCACTCGAGCGCTGGAGCAGCAACCCGCGCATCGAGATCCTCGGCAACGCCGACGCCGCCCGCCGGATCTCGATCGTGTCGTTCAACCTGCGCGATCCGGCGGGCTCGTACCTGCACCCGAAGTTCGTGACCGCGCTTCTCAACGACCTGTTCGGCATCCAGTCGCGCGCGGGCTGTTCGTGCGCCGGCCCGTACGGCCACCGGCTGCTGCGCATCGGGCCCGACGTGTCGGAGCAATTCCGCGACTGGGTGCGCAAAGGTTTCCAGGGCATCAAGCCCGGCTGGTGCCGTATCGGGTTTCATTTCGTGATGGACGACGCCGAGGCCGACTACATCGTCGAGGCCGTGAACTTCGTTGCAGAGCACGGCCACCGGTTCCTGCCGTTGTACGACTTCGATGCGCGCACGGGCCTTTGGGCCTGCCGCGGCTTCGAGGAATCGTTCCAGGCGTTTTCCCTCGAGGACGCGCTCAAGGCCGCGGACTGCCGCGAGACGGCCCTGCCCGTCGACGCGCGCGCGCGGCTGTACGCATCGTACCTGGAGGCGGCGCACGGGCGCGCCGCCGCACTCGCAGCCACGGCGACGACGACGGCCCGACCGCTGGATCAGGACTTCGGCACGCTCAAGTTCTTCGCGACCTGAGGCCGGAGCGGGCTACGCGGGAGCATTCGAACCGCGCGCGCCGCGGCAGGCGGCTGGCCGCAGCGCAACGGGTTCGCCGCTGGAGGGATGTCGATGGCAGAGGATCGAGCGGCGTCGCCGAACGCCGCGCAGAAGGAATACTGGAACGCCGCCGCCGGTGCGACCTGGGCCCGGTATCACGACCGGCTCGACTGCCAGATCGCGCCGCACGGGGCCGAGGCGCTCGAGGCGCTCGCGCCCGCGCCGGGCGAGCGCGCGCTCGACATCGGCTGCGGCTGCGGCCACACGACGTGCGACATCGCCACCCGTGTCGGCCCTCGCGGTACGGTCACCGGCGTCGACATCTCCGTGCCGATGCTCGAGATCGCGCGGGCCCGATCGCTGCCGCCGGACAGTGGTCGCATCGAATTCCGCGAGGCCGACGCCCAGGTGGCCGACCTCGGGCGCGGCGGCTACGACGTCGCCTACTCCCGCTTTGGCGTGATGTTCTTCGGCGACCCGGTCGCCGCTTTCGCCAACCTGCTCGGCAGCCTGCGGCCGGAAGGGCGCCTGAGCTTCGTGTGCTGGCGCGCGCTCGGCCTCAACCCATGGATGCGCGACCCGCTCGAGGCCGCGCGCCCCTTCCTGCCGCCGCTGCCACCGCCGGATCCGACCGCACCGGGACCGTTCGCGTTCGCCGACGACCGTCGCGTGCGCTCGATTCTCGACGCCGCGGGGTTCGGCGACATTGGAATCCGTGCATTCGACGCAGGCATCGGTGGCGGCGACCTCGAGGCGGCGCTCGAGCTGACGCTGCGCGTCGGGCCGCTGGGCGCGGCATTGCGCGACAACCCGTCGTACAAGGACGTGCTCACCGAGCCGGTGCGGGCGGTGCTCGCACACCACGTGACGCCGCGCGGCGTCCGGATGCCGTCGTCGGCCTGGATCGTGACCGCACGCCGCGGCGGTGGCTGAACGCGCATCGGCACGGCGCCCCCGACACCGTCAGCGCGCGCCGGCGCGCCCGCCCACCATCAGCTCGAGCTGATCGACGACCTTCGTGACTCCCGGGACGTTCGCGGCGACCCGCTGGGCCTCGTAGAGATCGTCACTCGTCCACACGAAACCCGACAGGCGCACGACGCCGCGCGTCACGTCGACATCGATGTGCCGGGCATAGATGTCCGGGTCCCCGAGCAGCGCCCGGTCGACCCGCGCGGCAACGTCCTCGTCCGCGGCACGCTGCGCCGCAGTCCGTGGGATGCCAGCGGCGCAACCGGCCAGCGCCAGGGAGGCAACGAGGACGACACGCAACGGGGAATACGCCGATCCGCTTCTCATGCTAGGTCTCCCAGATCGTCGATGCCCTCGACCGGCCACCCGCGCCAAGTGACGACGTGAGGTCCCGCCGCCGACGGATGATTCGCCCGTACGCCGTGCTCACGGCGACAGCTGGATCCGCCAGCCGAGCTGCCAGTCGTCGCGCACGGCGCGCAACGCGAGCATATCGCGCCCGTCGCTGACCGACCGCACGCCGTTCACCGTCCGGTCCAGCTGCCAGCGGTACGTCACGATGCTGAGCGAGCACGACACGCGGCCGCGCAGGTCGGTCGCACTGTACTCATGCACGGCGACACCGTCGAGACAGCGACGTAGGTGCGCGAGCACGACCGCACGGCCGGCGATCACCTCGCCCGCGCCTTGCGGCACGAACTCGACGTCGGGCGCGAGATAGCCCTCGAGGCGCCGCCAGTCCTGCCCGAGCCATGCGGCGTCGAACGCCTGCACCCAGCCCGCAGCCGCGATGTCGTCGAGCACACCCTCGGCGGGCGCGGGCCGGAAGCGCAGCGGCGGTCGCTCTGTGTCCCGGACGCGCGGCGCACCGCGCACGTCGATGACGCAGTTCATGAGCAAGCCCGCCGCGCCACGGGTTCACGCCGACGGGACCGTCGTGGCCGGGCCCGTCCGCGAGTTACCGTAGCGCGACGGCCCGTTGGCAGGAGTTCTGCCGGGCACCGTCGTCCGCGCGCTCCGCCCTCAAAGGGCGCGACCCCGGCGGAGCTGTGGGCGCGCTTGATTCGCGACGGGTGGTTGGCGAGTCCTGGACACATGCGCGCCACGCTCTCCTACTGCCGTGCCAGTTCGACAGCACTGCGATGAAGTATTGGAGCGCCGGACCGCCGGCGAAGTTCACCGCATCGCGCGGCACTTCATTCCTGTTGGTGCGGATCGACACACTCCGATACAGAAGCCGAGACGGGGCAACCTTCGCTTATGCTGCGTGTGCCTTGACGCGACGCGACGCGGGTGGCGGCCCCGGCGCCAGCGTCGTTGCCGGCGCGCCGAGCGGCGTGCGGCACGCGTCTTGGCGTGGCCCGCTGAACTTGCGGCCAGCGGTGAGGGTCCAATGGTTGTACAGAACGACTGCAACGCCCGCGCGCTCACGCGGGCTTAGGGATGGAGGTAGGCGCCGTGGCGTGTGATCGCTCGTCTGCCGGCAGCGCTTCCTCGAAGCGCAGCGGCGGGGCGGGTCGCCCGGCCAAGCGTTGCGCGAGCAACGCGCCTGTCTTTGCGCCACGGCCGTGAATTGGAGGATGCCGCCATGACTGCGATACCACTGACCCGCGCGCGGATGCTCATCACGGTTCTCGCCGTGGCGATGCTGTGCGCCGCCGGTCCCGCGCTCGCCGGACCCGGAGGCGGCGGCCACGGTGGCGGCGGCGGTCACGGCGGAGGTGGCGGTGGGGGTCATGGCGGTTACGGAGGGGCGGGGCACGGGTTTGCGTCGTCCCGCGGCGGCTACTACCGGGGCGGCGCGTACGGCGGCCGCGGTTACTACGGCGGCCGCTACGGCGGCCGCGGCTATTACGGTGGCGGTTACGGCGGCTGGCGCGGCGGTTGGCGCGGCGGCTGGGGAGGATGGGGAGGCTGGGGAGGCTTCGGCCTGGGCTTCTACGTGCCGTTTCTCCCTTGGTATTACGACACTTACTGGTGGAATGGCGTGCCGTACTACTATGCGGATGACGCGTACTACACTTGGGACGACCAGGTCGGTGAGTATCGGACCGTCGAACCGCCGGCCGGATTGAACTCGGGGTCGGCGGCCCCTGCGGCGTCTCGCCCGCTAAGCTCGGAACTGTTCGCGTACCCGAAGGCGAATCAGTCCGCCGAGCAGCAAGCGCGCGATCGTAGCGACTGTCGCTCGTGGGCCGAAGGCCAGGCGCAGGCCCGGCCCGACGCCCAGGCTCCGAGCGGCGACGATCAGCAGGCTGCTGCGGCGAAGCATCAGGATCTTCTGCGCGCCGAGGCCGCCTGTCTCGAGGGCCGGAATTACAGCGTCCGATGACACCTTGCCCGGATGACCGGTCGGTACGCGCCCTCCGACGGGTTCCAAACCCGGCGTTGCGCGCCGCCGAGACTCGGGGAGCACCGTTGTCCCGCCGGCGCATCGCCGCCCTCGCCCTCGCGTTCATCCTTCACGGCTGCGCCTGGGTCCTGCCGAAGCCGTCCCTGCCGCCGCCGCAAATCGCGGGATCGGCGGCGTGCACGCTGGACCTTGCGGAGGCACGCAAGGCCGAGAGCGGCGCACTGCTGGCCAACCGAGTCGGCGAACCGCTCACCATCACGCTCGCCGACCGCGAGCCCGGCGATCGAGGAATCCACGTGAGTACCCCGATCATCCTGCGCGGGACGCCGCGTGGCGGCGACGGCCCGGTCCTCACGATCGCGGCCGTGGACGGACGAACTGCACCGCTCGTGCCAGTCCGCGATGGCAGCATCGTGCGCCTCGGCACCGCGTCGGCCGGCGCCGGCGCCGGCGCGAGTGCGGCGGCGGGGTTGACGGCGTTTCACCTCCTGAAGGCCGACACGCCGAGTCCGAATCGACCGACCACTTGCGACGCGCTCGTGCGCGACGGTGACTTTGTGCTGCTGCAGACGATCGACGCCAGCGCGTGGATCGGTCTCCGAAGCGGCGCGCTGACGGCGCTCGGCCGTCCAGGCGGGGATGGCGCCGCCTGCCACACCGCCAGGGAACGCTGTGAAACCGACCGCGGCGGATCGCCAGTCTGCGTCAACTACTACGCCTGCGCGGACGATCAGAACCCCTGATCGGCGGGCACCCCGCCGGGTAGGCCGCGACGACCCGCGGTCAACCGTCCGGCCCCCCGGTCCGTTATTCTTCAGGCTGCGCCGGCGCCGCCGGATGCCTGCTTCGGAGATTCGTCATGCGTGCCAGCTTGAAGCTCCTGATCGCCTGCGTGGGCGGCCTATGCGCCGCCATTGCTGTCCCCGGCGCCTCGGCCGCCGACGAGCCGGCTGCGAACACCGAGCCCGGCATCTGGCAGAAGCACGAATACTCCTTCGAATTCATGGGATTCACCTCCACATACTCCTGCGACGGCCTTGCCGACCAGCTGCAGCGCCTGCTGCTGCTCTCCGGCGCCCGCGCCGACGCGAAAGCAAGCCCCGGCGCATGCGCGAGCCCGTTCGGACGCCCGGACCGCTTCGCCCGCGCGACGCTCGTCTTCTATACGCTCGCGCCCTCCGCAACGGGCGCAAAGGGCGGCGAGCCGGGCGTCGGCCAGTGGCGCCCCGTGGCGCTGAGCAATCGCCACCCGATCGAGTTGCTGTCCGGCGATTGCGAGCTCGTCGAACAGTTCCGCGACAGCGTCCTCAAGAAGATGTTCACCATCCGCAACGTCGACGACTCCACGACCTGCGTCCCGCATCAGGAGTCCGGCTCCGACATCAGCCTCCGGTTCGAGACCTTCGCGCAGGCCCCGGGTGCGCCGACGCCGGCAGCCGCATCGGCGGGCCCGGCCCATGTCTTCGCCTACCCGAAGCGGGGCCAGAGCGCGGCGCAGCAGGCGAAGGACCGGGCCGAGTGCGAGACGACTGCCGCGGCGCGGGGCGGCGTCGATCCCGACGTCGCGGCCGGCAAGGCGACGCCAAAGGCCGGAGAGGCCTACGCCAAGGCGCTCGCCGCCTGCCTCGAGGGCCGCGGCTACAGCGTGCGGTAGGCGTACGGGCCGCGTTGCGGTGCAAAGCGAAGCCCGGTTGCGGAAGTGGTCGGTTCGAGCACCGTCACGTGGCCCGCAGGGCCGGAATTTGCACTTATTTGCAGATCCGTGACGGCGAACCGCAGTCCGGCGCCGGATAATTCGTCCCACAGCGCGACCCACGGTGGCGCGCTCTCACTCACGGGACCACACGCATGAACACGCTGAGAAGTCTAAAGCCTCTGATCCTGGTCGCCGGCCTCGCCCTTGCCGCCCCGCTCGGCGCGCTGGCAGACCCGGGACCCGGCATGCCGCCGGAGCACGCCATGGACGGCCATGGACACGGGCACGAAATGGGCGGCTGCATGATGGAGCATGGCCGCGAAGTTGGCATGCACCAAGGCATCGGGATGTTCGCCGAAGGCGGGCCGCTGCCGCCGATGCTTCGACACTTGCAGCTGAGCGACGCGCAGCAGGACAAGCTCTTCACGATCCTGCACGCACAGGCGCCGCAGGCGCGCGAGTTCGGCAAGGCCATCCACAAGGCCCACGGCGCGCTGCATGAGCTCGCGACCGCGGCGAGCTTCGACGATGCGAAGGCCAAGTCGTTGACCGACGCGCTCGGCAAGGCGGTCGCCGACGAGGCGCTACTGCACGCGCGCACGCACCGCCAGATCTTTGACGTCCTCACGCCGGAACAGCGCCAGAGGCTCATGCAGTTCGGTCACGACGGGCCGGACGGGGAGCATGGCGGAGCACACCACGACGACCATGCGCCGATGCCGCATTGAGGCGCGCGGCATAGTTTGAATCGGGCCCACGCGGGGCCCGCCGGATCGGCGGGCCCCGCGACGAGGATCAGCGAAAGAGCACCACCGCCTTGCGCGGCGTCGCCCGGACGCCCGGGCCGAGCGGATTCCAGATCGCGCGCCACGCGGGCGGGACGGTGCGAGACTGCAGTGCCTCGCTCGACGGACTTGCCACGTGCGTGATGCCGTGTCGGTCCGTATCGGCGGCGGGCTTCTACTCCGCCCGAGCCGCACCGCCGTCTTTGCGGCCCGCCAGCGGCCCGACCGCCCTGGCGCAGGGGGCCCGACAACCAACGTCCGGCGAGGATGTGCATCGTGACGTTTCACGCCGGAGTCAATGCGACTCCGCGCTCCAGCGGGCACTCGCGAAGGTGAGCGGCGCGTACCGGGCCGAGGACACGGTCATGGACCCGGTCGGCCGCGGGCGGCCACGGATTAGGCCGTTCATCGTCGTCCCGAGCAGGTCGGCACGACACGCCCGTACCGTCGCGAAGCCGCCGTACACCGAGACGATCGCGCAGCAGCAGCCGACTAAACACACCGACATAAGTAATGCAGCATACTGATATGATTGCGTGTCCCTTCTC